>CAVZBU010000006.1:0-7785 GCA_963773565.1 uncultured Gammaproteobacteria bacterium
TTGCGCAAGCCTCCATCGGCGGCCGGTCCGTATCCGGCCTGCCTCCGGGAGAGTACATCGAAACGCGGGCCGGGCGGCTTTCACCTCGGGCGACAACGTGCTGTACTATGATGTAGTAAAATGACTACATGTTGTCGAAGGCACGAATCGCCAAGGCTTTACAGCAGACTGCTGCGCAACAAGCAAGCTTTGCATGACGGTCGATCGTTGCCACTTTATAGAGACAGTACCGAGTAGTAAGGAGCTTCTCATGTCGGACGCCTTGCACGGCCACGTCCCCCTTCGCCGCACCAAGATCGTCGCTACCCTGGGCCCCGCCAGTGATCGCGAGGGCGTGCTCGATGAACTCATCCACGCCGGTGTCGACGTGGTACGGCTGAACTTTTCCCACGGCTCGCCCGACGATCATCGCCGCCGCCTGCTCGCGGTACGCGAGGCAGCCGAGCGTCACGGCCGCAGCGTTGCCGCACTCGGCGACCTGCAAGGCCCGAAGATTCGCATCGCCCGCTTCGCCGACGGCCCGGTCATGCTCGAGGAGGACCAGACGTTCATTCTCGATGTGTCGCTCGAGCGCGATGCCGGCGACGCCACCCAAGTCGGCTGCGACTACAAGACGCTGGCCGACGACGTCAGTGCCGGCGATGTGTTGTTGCTTGACGATGGTCGCCTGGAACTGGAAGTGGTCAAGGTCGAGCCACCGCGGGTCCACACCCAAGTGCGCGTCGGTGGCAAGCTGTCCAACAACAAGGGCATCAACAAGCAGGGCGGCGGCCTGTCGGCGGCGGCGCTCACCGACAAGGATCGCGAAGACCTCAAGACCGCCATCGATATTGGCGTCGACTACCTTGCCGTTTCTTTCCCGCGCTCGGCGGCCGACATGCAGCTGGCCCGCGAATTGCTCGGCGAGGCGGGTGCCGAGATCGGCCTGGTGGCCAAGATCGAACGCGCCGAGGCGGTCGCCGACCCTGAAGTGATGGACGACATCATCCGTGCCTCCGAGGCGGTGATGGTGGCGCGCGGCGATCTCGGCGTGGAGATCGGCGACGCCCAGCTGATCGGTGTGCAGAAGCGCCTGATCCAGCGCGCGCGCAGCCTCAACAGGGCAGTGATCACCGCCACCCAGATGATGGAATCGATGATCACTTCGCCGCTGCCGACCCGCGCCGAGGTGTTCGATGTCGCCAACGCCGTGCTCGACGGCACCGATGCGGTGATGCTCTCCGCCGAGACCGCTGCCGGCGATTATCCGGTCGAGACCGTCGAGGCGATGCAGCGCCTGTGCCTGGGCGCCGAGCGCGAACGCAGCATCCAGGAATCCAAGCATCGCATCCACGAGGATTTCACCCGCATCGACGAAACGGTGGCGCTGTCGGCAATGTACGCCGCCAACCACCTCGCCGGCGTGGCGGCGATCGCCTGCATGACCGCCACCGGTTACACACCGCTGATTGCCTCGCGCATCCGCTCGGGACTGCCGATCGTCGGGCTCGCCCATAGCCCCATCGCGCAGCGGCGCATGGCGCTGTATCGCGGCGTGGTCTCGTTGCCGTTCGACACTACCGATATCCCTGCCGAGGATCTCGATGCGCGCGCCATGCGCTTACTCCGCGACCGCGGCATCGCCGAGCCCGGCGATCATGTGATCCTGACCCGCGGCGACCACATGAACGCCCACGGCGGTACCAATTCGATGAAGATCCTCGATCTGGAAGCGTTGACATGAGCAGCCCCGTCAGCGACCCCGACCGCCCCAGGCGTCAGGTGCATCGTACGCTGCCCGCGACAAAGCGCATCGCGTTGATTGCCCATGACGCCAAGAAAGCGGAACTGCTCGAATGGGCGGGACGCTGGCGCGAGACACTCGCCGCGCACCAGCTGGTGGGCACCGGCACTACCGCCAAGCGCGTCGCGGCGGCGTTGGGGCTCACGGTCGAAGGGTTGATGAGCGGACCGCTGGGCGGCGATCAGCAGATCGGCGCCCGGATCGCCGAACAGCGTCTCGATCTGCTGATCTTCTTCTGGGATCCGTTCTCGCCGATGCCCCACGACCCCGACGTCAAGGCCCTGCTGCGACTGGCCGCGCTGTGGAACATCCCGGTCGCCTGCAACGCCGCCAGTGCCGACTTCATGATCAGCTCGGCTTACCTGGCGGAAGATTACGACATCTATGCCCCCGACGCCGGAGACTGGCTGGCTGCTCGCTGAATCGGATTCACATCAGACGATTCCGAACCATGCAAAACGCCCTGACCCGCAGTGCGGGTCAGGGCGTTTCTCGATCGCCCCAGCACGCCGGCCGAGCCGGCGCGCTCGGTCAGCTGTCGTCGCTTTTCGACGACTTGTCGTTACGCTTGCCAGAGGTCTTGCCAGCCCCGCGCCGAGCGGCCTTCGCATCACGCCCCTCGGCCTGTCTGGACTGGGGCGAACCGCCAGCCTCAGGCACCTCGCTAGCCGCGCCATCGCCGGAGGCGCGCTCAGAAGCGTCGCCAGAAGCGCTACCGCCGCTTTCGACGGCGGCAGGCTGGGCGCTTGATAGCGTCCCGTGCTGCTCCACGACCGAGGACTCGGGGCCTGCCACGCCCTCAACCGGTGTCACGTCTTGCGAAACCCGGCCAGTCGGCTCGCTAGCCGCCGACAAGGCCACATCCGGCTTGGCCTGCTCGAACAGCGCGCGCACCCGATCGAGGCGCGCCTGGGTGCGTTCGGACAGCGGCGCACTGGCCTCGACCACATGCACGATATGCGCAAAATGCGCATCAATGGCGTCCGCACTCTGGCCCTCGAGCAACGTCGGCAGAGCCTCCAACGCCGCCAGCGCATCCAGCTTGAGGATAAAGAACTGCTCGCGGACCAGCGCCTTGAACGCGGTCAGGCCGATATCCGGCTCGATCTGAGCGCGGGTTTCCTTGAGGCGCTGAAAATTGCGCTCGTCGGTGGACGGCGCGCCACCGAGCACGAAGATCAGCGCACGCATCACCGCATGATGGCTGTCGCCCTCGGCAATCCGCCCGCGTAATGCCTCCATGCGCTGGGCGATGAAGCGGCTGTGTTCGGGTTCGAGCCCCGGCCGACGATTGGGTAGCTCGCCCCGGTCGACACCGAGCCCGGCCAGGGTCTGCAGCCAAGGCTGGCCGTAGGTCCTCAGAAACAGCCTTTCGATGCCCTGGTCGCGCACATCGCGAAAGGTGTTAAGGGCATTGACGATCTGATCCGAGACCATGCCCTCGGCAACCCGGAGCGGGTTGTCGTCACCCACCGGAGCGCGGTTGGCCCTGACGTAATCGGCCATCACCGGCAGCGGTACGCTGGCCGGGTTGCGATCCGAGAACAGCTTGTAGCCCAGCCGGATGGGATGCATGCGGCGAATCCAGCGCGCCGCCTCCGGGGTCATGATCGCGTGCATCCAGGGTTGCATGTAGCGCTGGTACAGACCGAGGTTGATCTCCGAGACCCTGGCCAGCGTGGCGAAGCGTCGCTCGTCCTCATGAATCGGCTGAACGATATCGTTGATGTCATCGATGCCGCGCGGCGTGAACTCGAGCAGGTAATCGCCATCGACATGCTGCGGTGCGGACCCGCCAGCGGGACGCTCGTTGACCGTGGTTTCGTAGAGCCCGGGCGGCAGGATATCGATGTAATCCATGTTCGCCGTGAACTCGGTGTGCTCCTTGCGCGAGACGCTGCCCGACACGAAGATGCCCAAGTGGCCGGTGGTGTCGTGAACACAGTAGACGATGGTCTGGCCGTTGGCCTGGATGTCGTCGACGCTGCCGTACAGATCGGAAATCCAGCCCAGCGCCTGAGGCGGCGGGGTGATGTCATCGCCCTGCGAGCAGAACACCACGATCGGTGAGCGCACGTTGCGCAGATCGATGCGCCGACCATCGCGGGTCTGCAACTGGGCGCTGCTCAACCGGTTGCCGATGAACAGGTTGTCGACAATATACTGGATTTCGGCGCCGTCGAGGATCACGTGACCGCCCCACCAGCGCTCGAACTCCAGATAGCGCTGCGCCTCGCTATCGACATTGGCGAACAGATTGTACTGCTTGCTCCACAGCGTATTGGCCGGATTGAGCTTCTCGAAGTTCTGCACCAGCCAGGCGCCATCGAAGTTACCCGCTCCCAGGTCGCTGGCGAAGGCGGTCAGCCAACTGCCGCCGAGCATTCCGCCGGAGTAGCGCATCGGCGCATTGCCGCGCTCGCCGGCCCAGTAGGACAGCGGCGCGCCGGCGATCAGAATGGGCCCGAAGCAGTCGGGCTCGAGCGCCGCCGCCATCATCAGCTGCCAGCCGGCCTGACAGTTGCCGACCACCATCGGCTTCTCGTCGGTCTGCGGGTGACGCTCGATGATCTGGCGCAGGAAGTGCGCCTCGGCCTCGACGACATCTTCCACCGTCTGCCCGGGTACCGGGAACGGCAGAAAGCCGATGAAGTAGCAGGGATGGCCGGCCCGCAAAGCCACGCCAATCTCGCTGTCGGGCTTGAACCCGCCGATGCCCGGACCGTGGCCGGCGCGCGGGTCGACGACGACGAAGGGACGCATGTCTTCGTCGATGACCACGCCCTCGGGCGGCAATACGCGCATCAGCTCGTAATTGACCGGGCACGGTAGATCCCGACCGTCGAACAGCATCTCGGTCTCGAAACCCAGCACGCTGGGGCGGGTCTTTTCCATGTGCTCGAGGTACTGGTTTCCCCGCTGTCGCATGACATCCAGGTAGAGCACGCTGCGCTCGGCGGTGTCACGCCAATAGTCGACGGCGGCGCGCCCGAATCCTAGTGGATCCCAGAAGGCCGACGCCGCCTGTGCCATGGAGGCATAAAGAGGCAACATGGTGAAAAGCTCCCGTGGTGATTTTGCTGCACTGCAAGATCAGCATAACGCCATCACGAGCTCGATGCAGTCAACAATAATTAAAAATCTGATACTGGGCGGGGTGCGCCAAAGTGGCACACCGAGAAGATAAACAGCACTTAAACAGTGCACCAAAATGGCGGAATGCACCTAAAAAGTGCGCCAAATGCGCCAGGAACGTCGACCGCGCTTCAAGCCATTGATAAACAAGGGTTCTAAAATGGCATAAAATGTGCATGCCAGGTTTCGTAGTGCACGCCATCCGCTCGACCACCGCGACTCAACCTCGATACGACGACATACGCCATGACTCACAACCCCTCCAGCGCCGACGTCCTGTTCCTGCTGCTGGGCGCCTGCATGGTGCTGGCCATGCACGCCGGCTTCGCGTTTCTGGAAGTCGGCACCGTTCGCGCCAAGAACCAGGTCAATGCCCTGGTCAAGATCATCACCGACTTTGCCGCCTCGACGCTGGCCTATTTCATGGTCGGCTACCCCATCGCCTATGGCCATGGCTTCTTCGAAAGCGCGGAGCAATTATCCATCAATCACGGTTACGACCTGGTCAAGTTCTTCTTCCTGCTGACCTTCGCCGCGGCGATCCCGGCGATCATCTCCGGCGGTATCGCCGAACGGGCGCGCTTCTACCCTCAGTTCACCGCCACACTGCTACTGGTGGGCCTGGCCTACCCCACCTTCGAGGGGATCGTCTGGAACGGCAACTGGCAGGTCCAGACCTGGCTTGAGGCCACCTTTGGCCAGCCCTTTCACGATTTCGCCGGTTCCGTGGTGGTCCATGGCTTCGGCGGCTGGGTCGCACTTGTCGCCGTGCTGCTGCTGGGCGCGCGACGTGGGCGCTACCCGCGTCACGGGGCGGTGGCCGCACATCCGCCGTCGAGCATCCCCTTTCTGGCGCTCGGCTCATGGACGCTGACGGTCGGCTGGTTCGGCTTCAACGTGATGTCCGCCCAGACGCTCGACGACATCAGCGGCCTGGTCGCCGTCAACTCGCTGATGGCGATGGTCGGCGGGATTCTCGCGGCGATGGCGCTGGGCCACAACGATCCTGGGTTCATTCATAATGGGCCCTTGGCGGGTCTGGTGGCGGTCTGCGCGGGCTCGGATCTCATGCACCCTCTTGGTGCGCTGGCCACCGGCGCCGGCGCTGGCGCCCTGTTCGTGGTGCTGTTCACCCAGACACAGAACCGCTGGCGGATCGACGATGTACTCGGCGTCTGGCCTCTGCACGGCATCTGTGGCGCCTGGGGCGGGATCGCCGCGGGCCTCTTCGGGCAGCGTGCGCTGGGCGGCCTGGGCGGGATCAGCCTCATATCGCAGCTCGTCGGTACGCTACTGGGGATCGTGCTGGCGCTCATTGCCGGCGGCGTCATCTATGGCGGCCTGAAGGCGCTGGTCGGCCTTCGCCTCAGCGAAGAGCAGGAATTCGAGGGCGCCGACCTGTCGTTGCACAAGATCAGTGCCACACCGCATCGCGAATGAACTCAGCTCTCACGATATCCTGGCCAGCTGGTTGACCGCGGCAGACAAGCGCCCGAGGAAAGCCGGATAGGCAAGCAAAGAACGGTCCCATGGCGTTGCGGGCCATCGCGTCATGGCAGACACAACGCCACTACCGGGCACCCACCGAATCCTGTCGGCAGCCGCCCGGTCATCAAGCCGCTGAAGTGCTCACGGTACCTGCGGCGGCTCGCTGTCCTCGCGCTGCGTCGCGAAAGATCCCACCGGCGTCCCGGCGGCCGGCGCTCCGGCGGCCGGCGTCCCGGCGGCAGGCTCACTGTCGTTAGCCAACGGGCTCGCACGCTCTGTCGAACGCGAAGTGTTGCGCTCGCATTCGCTGCGCGCCTGCCAGGCCAGCGCTCCGACCCCGGCCACGACGCCATACTTGAGAGCCTTGCCGAGCACGCCGCGCCCGTGGCGGCTGCTCAGCAGCAGCCCGAGCGCACCGCCCATCAGCGCGCTGCGTCCATCGACGCGACGCGCCTGGCTGTACCATTGATCGACCATGTGGGCCAACTCGTCACTACGGTGCTTGTCATCCATGCTGTCTTCTCCAAGGTGGGCGGACGAATGCTCACCTTTAACTACTAGCCTGCCCTGCGCCAGTTGCAAGTCCAACGATACGTCGTGAGTCGGCAGGCAGCGTTGCACGAAGCCTGCCAATCACTCGCCCGAAGCCGCCTGGAGTGCTGTCTCACTCGATCTCGATCAGCACTTCACCCGGCGTGACGCGATCGCCACGCGACACGTGAACGGCTTGCACGGTGCCGGTCACCCGAGCATGGACTTCGCTCTCCATCTTCATCGCCTCGGTGACCAGCACCGGCTGGCCGGCCTCGACGCTGTCACCGACGGCGACCAGCACATCGACGATATTGCCCGGCATCGAGGTGGTGACGTGGCCCGGCGCGCTGGCCTTGGCACGTCCCGGCGCCGCGGTTCCGACATAATCGTCCTTGGCCTCGAAGACCACCTCCTCGGGCATCCCGTCGAGGGTCAGATAGACCTGGCGCTTGCCACCGGTGTTGCGTCCCACCCCGGTGATCTGCACTTCGTAGGACTCGCCGTGCACATCGATCACGAACTCGGTCGGCACGCCCTCGGTCGCCGGACGCCCCGCCGCGGCCTCGGGCGCGGGCAACGGCTCGGGGCTGAGGGTGCCATCACGCCGCCCCTGCAGGAAATCGCGTCCCAGTTCGGGGAACATGGCGAAGGTCAGCACGTCCTCCTCAGCCTCGGCCAGCTCCCCCGCCTCGCGGCTCAAACGCGCCATCTCGGGGGCCAGCTGGTCAGCCGGGCGCCCCTCTTCAACCGGCTGGTTGCCGATCGCCCGGCGGCGGATCTCGGCGTCGACCTCGGCCGGCGGCTGACCGTAACCGCCCTGCAGGTAGCGCTTGACCTCGTTGGTG
>CAVZBU010000007.1:0-305082 GCA_963773565.1 uncultured Gammaproteobacteria bacterium
CTTCCTCGGTCGGCGTGGTCGGCGACATCGCCACCCTGGAAGCCGCGGGCTCACGACCCGGCCGGCCGCTGGCGGGCGCTGGTCAACGCCGAGCCGCGCTTCGCCGAACTGCTCGCCGGCGCCGAGCCGCTGCGTCCGGTGAACGCGCTCACGGGCTATTCGGCCGACGTCGAACGCCTGCACGGCCCGGGCTATGCGCTGCTCGGCAACGCCGGCGAGTTCCTCGACCCGGTGTTCTCCTCGGGGGTGACCATCGCGCTGCGCTCGGCGGACATGGCCGCGCCGCTGGTGGTCCGCCAGCTCGCCGGCGAGGCGCCCGACTGGGAAGCCGAGTTCGAGCGTCCGCTGCGCGCCGGGGTGGCGACCTTTCGCGCCTTCGTCGAGGCCTGGTACGACGGCCGGCTGCAGTCGATCATCTTCCACCGCGACCCGCCCGCCGATCTGCGGCGGATGATCAGCGCGGTGCTCGCCGGCTACGCCTGGGACCAGGCCAATCCCTTCGTCAGCCGCGCGCGGCGGCGTCTCGATGTGCTCGCCGAACTCTGTGGTCATGCATCAGGCGGCCATCCGCGGCCTCAGGCGGCCAGCCCCCCACGTCGCCGGACGACGCCGCGTCCGCCGCGGTGCGCTGAGATGAACGCACGGTCTATTCCCGGTTGCTCGTCGTCGCGCTGCTGCTGGCGCTGCTCGCCGGTTGTTCGCTGGCCCCGCCGGTGCCGCCCGCGCCAAGCCAGCCGGCGCTCGCCGAGCCGACGACGCTCAAGCGCCAGTTGACCTTCGAGCGCGATGACAACCGCGAGAGCCGCAGACGCTGATCGCGCTGATCCGCCTCGATGGCAGCGAACTGCGCGCGGCGCTGCTGACCCCCTACGGCCAGCGCCTGGTGACGCTGGTTCAAGACGCCGACGGCAGTCGCTACGTCGCCGGCGACGTGCCGCTCGCCGAGATCGAGCAGCGCCTGCCCCCGGCCGACTGGCTGGCGGCGCGGCTGCAGTGGTGTCTATGGCCCGCCGAGGCGCTGCGCGAAGCGTTCGCCGGCACGCCGTGGCGGTTGACGTTGACCGACGAAGCGCGCGAGATCCACCACCACGGTCGACTGATCGCCCGCGTCAGCCCCGCCGATAGCCAGGCCGGCAAGCGCGAGCCGGTATTGCTCGACGATCGTCAGGGCCAGTACCGTTTACGTATCTCCCCGCTGAAGGATGCCCCATGAGCGACGCCGCGCCCCGCAGAACGCCCTGCCGACTTTCGCCACCCGGCGTGGTGTGCAGCTTGGGCGACGACAACCAGCGCATCGCCGAGGCGCTGTTCAATGGGCGCCGCGGGCTCGCCATCAGCGAGGCCTTCACGCCGGGCCGGCCGCTGCCGCTGGGCCGGGTCGACACGCCACTGCCTGCGACGGCCGAATGGCCCGCCGACTACGTCAGTCACAACAATCGGCTGCTGGCGTTGGCTCTCGAGCGGCTTGGCGAACAGCTCGGAGAAAACCTCGAGGCGGCGTTGGCACGCTACCCCCGCGAGCGCATCGGGGTGGTGATCGGCACCAGCACCTCGGGGATCGGCGAGACCGAGGCGGCGCTGGCAACCGCTGGCCGCGAGGCGCCGCTACCCGACGACTTTCGCTACGCCCGCCAGGAACTCGGCGCACCGGCGCGTTTCGTTGCCGAACGGCTGGGGTTGGTCGGTCCGGTATATGCGCTGTCGACCGCCTGCAGTTCGAGTGCCCGGGCGCTGGCCAGCGCCCGAAGGTTGCTGCTTTCCGGCGAGTGCGACGCGGTGATCGCCGGTGGCGCCGACAGCCTGTGCCGCTTGACCGTCAACGGCTTCGCCAGTCTCGAAGCGGTCAGCGACCGGCCGTGCCTGCCATTTTCCGCCCATCGCGATGGCATCAATCTCGGCGAGGCGGCGGCGCTGTTCATGGTCACCGCCGAATCCGGCGGCATCCAATTGGCCGGCGTCGGCGAGAGCGCCGACGCCTACCATATCTCGGCGCCGCGCCCCGACGGCAGCGGCGCGCTGGCGGCCATGCGCGGCGCGCTCGAACAGGCCGGCATCGCGCCGCAGCAGGTCGATTATCTCAACCTGCACGGCACCGGTACGCCGCACAACGATCGCATGGAGGCGCTGGCAGTCAGTGCGCTGTTCGCCGGCTCGCCACCGTGCAGTTCGACCAAGGCGTTGACCGGCCATACGCTGGGTGCCGCCGGCGCGCTGGAGGCGGCATTCTGCTGGCTGGCGCTGGCGCATGGCCGATTGCCGCGCCACGTCTACGACGGTGCCTACGATCCCGACCTGGCGCCGCTCGCGCTGGTAGATGACCCCATGCCCGCCCGGCCGCCGCGCCATGCGCTGAGCAACTCCTTCGCCTTCGGCGGCAACAACGCCAGCCTGCTGCTGAGCCGGGAGGATTGAATGACTTACGCCTCGCCCCCCGACATCGCCCTCGCCCTGCCCCGGCCCATCGCCGAGTTCGTGCCGCACCAGGCGGGCATGTGCCTGCTCGACACGCTGATCGCCGCCGACGAGCACGGCCTGACCGCCCGACTCACGCCCCGCGCCGATGATCTGTTCGCCGACGCCGCGGGGCCTGCACCAGGCATTCCTGCCTGGGTGGGCGTCGAATGGTTGGCCCAGGCGGTCGCGGCCTGGGCCGGCTGGCAGGCAGCGCAACGCGGCGAGTCGCCGGCGGTGGGCTTTCTGGTGGGCAGCCGGCGATATACCAGTCGCACCCCGTACTTCACGCTCGGCGCGGCACTCGAGGTGCGTATTCGCTGCGATTTCGTCGCCGACAATGGCCTGGGCCAGTTCAGCGGCGAGATCGTCGCGGCGGACGAGGCGCGTGACGTCCCGCTGGCCGAGGGCCGGCTGACCATCTATCAACCGCCACAGGACGCCACCGCCCATGCCCCGTGACAACGCCTCGGCCTCAACGTTCCGCATCCCGGCACGATCCTGGTCACCGGCTCGAGCCGCGGCATCGGCCGGGCGATCGCCCTGCGCCTGGCACGCGACGGCTTCGACGTGGTGTTGCATTGCCGCAGCCGGGTCGAGGACGCCACGGCGGTCGCCGAGGAGATCCGGCAAGCTGGGTCGCCGGGCCCGCGTGCTGTGCTTCGACGTCACCGAGCGCGCTCTGGCCCGCGAGTGCCTCGAGGCAGACATCGCCGAACACGGCGCCTATTACGGCGTGGTCTGCAACGCCGGCATCACCGCCGACGGCGCCTTTCCCGCGCTGACCGACGAGGCCTGGGACAGCGTGATCGACACCAGCCTCGACGGCTTCTACAACGTGGTGAAGCCGCTGGTGATGCCGATGATCCGCCGCCGCGCACCGGGGCGCATCGTGGTGATGTCGTCGGTCTCGGGGCTGATCGGCAACCGCGGCCAGGTCAACTACAGCGCCGCCAAGGCCGGCCTGATCGGCGCGGTCAAGGCGTTGGCCGTGGAACTCGCCAAGCGCCGCATCACCGTCAACTGCGTGGCGCCGGGGCTGATCGACAGCGACATGACCGCCGATGGCGATTTCAGCGAGGCGCGCCGGGCGATCCCCATGCAGCGCCTGGGTAGCGCCGACGAGGTGGCCGGAGCGGTGAGCTTCCTGTGCGGCCCCGATGCCGGTTACATCACCCGCCAGACGCTGGCCGTCAACGGCGGGTTGTGCTGAGCGCTGCCAGCGACGCGCGACGTTGTCAAGTTTTCAACCACGCCGCCGATAACAACCAGAGATGAGGTGAATTCCCCTCGCCGGAGCCGGGAGCCGGGTGTGACAACGCTGATCTTTTTGCTGGTAATCGCCACGTTATTGCTGGGCGGGCTGGGCATCGTCGCCAGCGCACCGGGCTGGCCGCTGGCGCCGGAAACCCTGGCGCTGTTCGGGGTCTATGGCCTGGCGCTGATCGCCGCCATGGGCCTGATCGTGCTGCTGGTGGTGATCATCGCCCAGCAACGTCACCAGCAGCAGACGCTGATCGAGAGCCTGGCGCGGCCAGCAACGCCAACAGCGCAGTCTCGAGACCGCCCAACTGATGGAGCGCTTCGTCCATCAGGCCGAGATGCTGCTCGCCAAGGACAGCCTCGACCCTAACAAGCGCAGCGTACAGCGTTGCCTGGGGCTCGATGCGCTACGCGGCAATACCGGACGCGGCGATCCCAATTACCACCGCCTGGCGCGGCTTTTCGAGTGGCTCGCCGACACCGCCGACGAGGCACGCAGCGACTCCGCCCAGTATCGGCTGATCGAGCCGATCCTGCGCCAGTACGCCGAAATCGCCGACCAGCTGTGCCGGGTCGGCGAAGTGCAGTCGGAACGCTTGGCGCCGATGCTGCAGTTTCAGCCGTCACCGCCGGCAATCACCGACGGGAGCGCGCTGTAGCCAGGCGCGGCCCGGCCGCTCAATACAGCCGGGTCTGCGGTGTCGGCTGCGTCCGTTCGGCCTTGATCGCCGCGGTCACGGTGATCTCCACGCGCAGCTCGTCGGCCGGCATCGCCGCCGTCACACAGGTGCGCGCCGGCGCGTGCCCCGCGTCGATCCAGCCGTCCCATACCGCGTTCATGGCCTCGACATCGGCGCCGTCCTTCAGGTAGATCGTCGCCGACAGCAGATGCCGGCGGTCGGAGCCGATCTCGCCGAGCAACTCATCGACACGCGCGAGCATGCTCTCGGTCTGTGCGGTAATGTCGCCATGACGCGCCTCGGGCCCGGCCACCTGGCCGCACAGATAGGCGACACCGTTATGGATCACCGCCCGGCTCATGCGGGTCTTGGTATCATGACGCTGGATCATGCAGTAGCTCCTTGAGTATCGATATCACCGTCAGGAAAACACGCTCAACGTAGCAGCAACAGCGGAATGTCGGCGTTGCGCAGCATCGCCGTGGTAGTGCTGCCGACCAGCAACTGACGAATCCGCGAGTGACCGTAGGCGCCCATCACCAGCAGGTCGATGGCTTTCTCGCGCTGGTAGGCGTGCAGGCTCGCCTCGACCTCGCCGGCGCGAATCGCCCCATGGGCCTTGATGCCGGCATCGTTGAGCGTGTCGACCGCCCAGTCGAGCTGGGCCTGGATATCGGCGATGTCCGCACCGACCGTCACCACATGGCAGGCCAGCCCCTTGAATAGCGGACTCTCGGCGACCATCTGCACACCCTTGCGGGTGGTCTTGCTTCCATCGAAGGCGATCATCACCCGCTCGGGCGCCCGGTAGTGCTCGGGTACCATCAGGATCGGTCGGTGCATCGCCCGCACCACCCGCTCAAGATTCGACCCCACGTGCTCACTGGCGAGGTGCGCCGATTCGCCACGCTTGCCCAGTACCAGCAGCCTGATGTCGGCGTTGAGCTCGCTCAATGTCTCGACCAGCTCGCCGTTGCGCTGGCGAATCTGGGGCTCGGCGACGCCCTCCTCCTGGGCGCGCTGACGCGCTTCGTCGAGCATCAACCGGCCCTGCTGCTGGGCAACCTTGGCGCGCTGCTCGTCGAGCTGGGCGAGTTCGTCGAGCAGGTGTTCGCGGCTGCCCAGGCCGATATTGCCGGACAGGTTGCCGGCCTGCGGGGGCGGGTGGTTATCCAGCACATGCATGAACACCAGCGGTGCGGCCAATCGCTGACTGGCCCACACCGCATAATCGCAGACCGCCGGCGCATAGCCGGAGCCGTCGATGCACGCCATGACTTGTTCGCTCATCGTGCTCATCCTTTGTTAGTGCCTTGCTTCGTTTCTAACGCATCCCGTGCGGCCTGAATAGCCATCAGAATGTATCAACGACGGCTACTACACGGCCAGCAGCTACACAGCCGTGCAAAGATCTCCTAGGATTTCGACATGCCTTGCTGATAACAGTGGGTCAGGCGCGACTGTATTGGAGGCTCTATTGGAGAGTGTGATGAACCACCCCGAGATCGACGTCAATAAAATCACAGCCCAGCTAAATAACATGCGAGCCAAGCTGCTCGAAGAGAGCGCTGATAGCACCGGCTCGCGGGAAACAGTCATGCTAGACCAGACATCGGTGGGGCGCCTTTCACGGATGGATGCCCTGCAAGCTCAGGCGATGGCTAAAGCCGAAGAGCAAAGACGGCAAGATACCTTGCGTAAAATCCAATCTGCCCTGTTGAGACTCGATGCCGATGAATTCGGCGAATGTATCGAGTGTGGCGAGTGGATTTCCTTGAAACGATTGCAATGGGACCCAACCGTGCTCAAGTGCATCGACTGCGCGGAGTGAGCGCCATAAACCAGCAAGCCGGCCGCCATCAAGCACTATGCACTAATAGCTAGCCCCTTTATTCTTCAATACTGCCACGAGCCGCCTGGTTCAGAGGTTGCCACGCAAGGAGCCAACCCACGACGATCATGGCCACCATCAATAATAAAATTGTCGTGAACGCCACACCGGCATCCAGCAGGACACCAAATGCAGCCGGCGCCAAGCCTGAAGAGAACACCATTCCTGCTGCAAAAACCGAGCGCAGCGTCGCCAGGTTATCGCTTCCCCATAGCTGGATGAGCAGGCTGGTTATGGTCGGCTCTTGCATACCGGTAACCAATCCCGACAGGAGCATATAGGCAAAAATCCCGTAGGTATTTTCAAGACCTACCGCGATCAGCAAGCCCGCCACCAACGGCAATAAATACAAACGCGCCATCATTGCCGCACCCAACCTGTCAACCAGGCGGCCTGCAATCAGGGCACCGAACACGCGTCCTGTGGCTGCCAGCGCGAAACCGATAGCAAAAGCCGAGAGTGTGGCATCAAACTCTTCAACCAGATCAGCCTGGAATACGAAAATCCCGGTGTTGACTATGGCGATCGATAGCATCATCAAGCTGAGACGCCAAAGCCGCGCGTCTCTTAAAGGCCGGGGGGCAGCATCGCTGTCGCCTTTGGCCCTGGCACGGTCGCGCGTCTGAGTTGGCTCGGGCCAAAGGCTGGCCCGGCTCAGCAAGGGCACCCAGACGACCAGCAGCGTCGCCAGCATCACCCACCATACCTCTCGCCAACTGATAACGAGCAAGGCGCCCGCAATGGCGGAAGGCAGCACTGCCTCGCCAAGCGGCATTGCCAGGGTGACTAATGCGAGCGCATGGCCACGGGCTTGGGAGACTTGCTTGGCGACAATCGTCGTGCCGAGATGAGTGAACAGGCCCTGCCCACAAAATCGAATCAGCCCAAGCCCCATCAGTGCCGTAACCGCCCATGGCGACAAGGTTAGAAGTAGCATGCCCGATGCCATGGCCAGCACGATAAAAGCTGCAAACCGGCGGGCAGGCACCCAATCCAAGGCAGGCCCCACAAAGAAGATCAGAAAGCCGGAGAGCAGCGTTACCACTGAGTAGGCGATGCCGAATTGGCCGCTACTCAAGGCAAAGGCTTCAGAAATCGCGGGCTGGAAAAAGCCAACGAGAAAAGTCTGACCCAGGCTTCCTGAAAATACCGCCACAAAGCAAAGCGCGAGAATACCCGGGTACTGCTTAATGACATGCTGGTAATTCATGACAAACAAAAGCTCCCTTGGCTAATTCCCGCTTTCGTTTCTCGACTCCGCACAACGCCGGCTTCAGAATGACTGCCCGGCTACTTCAGCCTTTATCAAAACGCCGATTTCTCATTCTGAGCCGTGTTTAAAGAAAGGTCCCGCTCAGCTTACCCGCTGATAGCCTCCCAGCACGCCCTGCTTGCTCAGTACCCATTGCCATAACTGGATATCGCGAGCGCGAAAGGCGGCGGCACAAGACAACAGGTAGTAGCGCCACATGCGGTAAAAGCGGGAACCATAGCGCTCGGCGAATTGAGGCCAGGCCGCTTCGAAGTTGGCATGCCAGGCCATGAGCGTCTTGTCGTAGTCGGCGCCGAAATTGTGCAGGTCTTCGGCAACAAAGAGATGTTCCAGCGAATCACCGATCTGACCGATCGACGGCAAGTCGCCATTGGGGAAAATATACTTGTCGATCCATGGATCGGGAGTGGTGTCGCGCACGTTCTTGCCGATGGTGTGCAGCAGGAAGAGTCCGTCGTCCTTCAGGCAGCGATGGGCTACTTCCATGTATTCACGATGATTCTTGCGCCCGACATGCTCGAACATGCCCACACTGGCTATCCGGTCGAACTTCTCCGTCATCTCACGGTAGTCCTTGAGCAGGAAGGTGACCGGTAGACCGGGATCGATGAGGCGCTTGCCATATTCCGCCTGTTCGCTGGAGATCGTCAGCCCCACACACTCGACCCCGTAATGCTCGGCGGCGTAGGCCATGAAGCTGCCCCAGCCACAGCCGATATCGAGCACACGCATGCCCGGCTCGAGTTCCAGCTTGCGACAGATCAGGTCGAGCTTGGCTTGCTGCGCCTCCTCCAGGTTCGAGGCGTGCTTCCAGTAGCCACAGGTATAGGTCATCCGTGAATCGAGCATGGCCGCATAGAAATCGTTACCCAGATCGTAATGCGCTTCCCCGACCTGCCAGGCTCGCTTGATGTTCTGCAGATTCAGAAACTTGGCCCGCAATGCGTGGAAGACGAGCTTTCTGGGAGAGATCTGGTCGGGCAGGTTCGCGCGCAACAGGCGATAGAAGAATTCGTCGAGCCGCTCGGCTTCCCAGCCACCTTCCATGTAACTCTCGCCGAGCCCCAGGTTGCCCTCCGAGAAGGCCCTTTCGATGGTATCCGGCCCGGTCAGCTGAAAATCCCAGGGTCGGTCACCGTCGATGCGAATGTCGGCCTTGGCCAAGAGGTCTCTGGCAATCGCGTGGGTCGAGTTCTTCTCGTCAAGATAGCTGTGTGTCGTCTTGGGCAACGTATCCAAGATCTTTTCCTTCTGTTCGGTTCCCAGTCGTCGTGTATCGTCCCTCTAGCGAGTTTCGCACTCGGTTTGTTTAGGATGGCGGGCTATGCATACGGGCCTCTCGCGGGTTGGCTTGGGCTGGCCTGGCCCGCCCGGGCCAGGCGTAGTGGTCAACGAATGATCAGCACGGGAACGCTGGCATGGCGGATCATGTCGGTGGTGGTGCTGCCCACCAAAAGCTGACGGATACGCGAGTGCCCGAAGGCACCCATGATGAGCATGTCGATGCCCTGCGCCTGCTTGTAGGCGCGCAGGGTCGGCTCGACCTCCCCTGCCTGGATCGCGCCATGGGTGGTCAGCCCGCTCTCTTCTAAAAGCTGGGTCGCCCAACTCAGTTGCTCACGATGCGACGCGGTATCCTCCCCGACCAGCACGACGTGACACTCCAGCCCCTTCAACAACGGGCTGTCAGCCACCTTTTCCACCGTCTTCCTGGCGGTCGGGCTGCCATCGAAGGCGATCAGAAGGCGTTTCGGCTGCGTGAACTCGGCTGTGGTGATCAGGATCGGGATCTGCAGGGCGCGCACCACGCGCTCCAGGTTGGAGCCCAGATGCTCGCTAGCGGCCGACGCCGACTCGCCACGCTTGCCAAGAACCAGCAGCCGGGCTTCGCTTTCCAGTTCCGCCAAGGCGTCGACCAGTTCATCGTTGCGCTGGCGGATCGCGGGCTCGGCCACACCATCTTCCCTGGCCCGGTCGCAGGCGGCTTCGAGCATCAGCCGGCCTTGCTGCTGGGCAATCTTGCCGCGCTGCTCGTCCAAGGCCGCGAGCTCTTCCAGCAAGTGCTCCCTCGAGCCCAGGCCGATCTGCCCGCTCGAATCGTGCGCGACGGGGGCCACCATCCTGTCGATGACGTGCACGAACGTCAGCGGTGCCGCCAGCTTCAGGCTAGCCCAGGCCGCGGCATCGCAAACGGCCGGTGAAAAGCCCGAACCGTCGATGCAGGCCAGAATCTGTCGTGACATGAAGATTTCTCCTTTCCGTCAGTGGCCGCTCATCATCTTCTCGACGGCTTCCGGCTTGTCGTGGATGGCGAAGCGATCGACGATGGTCGCGCTGGCCTCGTTGAGGCCGATCACCTCGACTTCGGTGCCCTCGCGGCGGAACTTGATCACCACCTTGTCCAGCGCGCCGACCGCAGTGATGTCCCAGAAGTGCGCATGGGTCAAGTCGATGCGTACCCGCTCGACGGTTTCCTTGAAGTCGAAGGCGTCGGTGAAACGATCCGCCGAGGTGAAGAACACCTGGCCGACCACGCGGTATTCGCGGGTACGCCCGTCTTCGCTCATGGCATTGCCGATGTACAGCACCTGGCCGACCTTGTTGGCGAAGAACAGCGAGGCCAGCAGCACGCCGACGAACACGCCGATCGCCAGGTTGTGGGTGGCGACCACCACTACCACGGTGGCCACCATGACGATGTTGGTGCTCATGGGATGCTTCTTCAGATCGCGCAGCGATTCCCAGCTGAAGGTGCCGATCGAGACCATGATCATCACCGCCACCAGCGCGGCCATGGGAATCTGCGATACCCAGTCGCCGAGGAACACCACCAGCAGCAGCAGGCACGACCCCGGCGATCAGCGTCGACAGGCGGGTGCGCCCGCCGGATTTCACGTTGATCACCGACTGGCCGATCATCGCGCAGCCGGCCATGCCGCCGAACAGCCCGGCGCCGATGTTGGCCAGGCCCTGGCCCTTGCATTCGCGGTTCTTGTCGCTGGGCGTATCGGTCAGCTCATCGACGATGGTCGCGGTCATCATCGATTCGAGCAGACCGACCACGCACAGCATCACCGCGTAGGGGAAGATGATCGTCAGCGTCTCGAGGTTGAGCGGCACCTCCGGCCACAGGAAGAACGGCAGCGTGTCGGGCAGCTCGCCCATGTCGCCGACGGTGCGGATGTCCATGCCGCTGACCATGTAGACAATGGTCAGCACCACGATGCACACCAGCGGCGACGGCAGCATGGTGCCGACCCTGGGCAACAGCGGAAACAGGTAGATGATCGCCAGGCCCGCCGCGGTCATGGCATAGACATGCCAGGTGACGCCGGTCAGCTCGGGCAACTGGGCCATGAAGATCAGGATCGCCAGGGCATTGACGAAGCCGGTGACCACCGAGCGCGAGACGAAGCGCATCAGCTCGCCCAGGCGCAGGTAGCCGGCGACGATCTGCAGCACGCCGGTGAGCAGCGTCGCGGCGAGCAGGTATTGCAGGCCGTGCTCCCTGACCAGAGTGACCATCAGCAGCGCCATGGCGCCGGTGGCGGCCGAGATCATCCCCGGCCGGCCGCCGGCGAAGGCGGTGATCACGGCGATGCAGAACGAGGCGTAGAGGCCGACCTTGGGGTCGACGCCGGCGATGATCGAGAAGGCGATCGCCTCGGGAATCAGCGCCAGGGCAACGACGATGCCGGCCAGCGAGTCATTCTTTATGTTCGAAAACCAGCTTTGTCTTATAGATCGAATCATTCTCGGTTCCGTTGTTATCGGGGGACGCGGCGACCAGCCGCTCACGACGGGCCGTGGCAGCTGACCGGATCACGACCGGTCCATGGATGGCGAAGCATTTACGCTAGGTTGTCGGGAACTAATTGTCGGGTACAACTAAGGAGCGGCGAGCAAAGCATGTAAGGGCATACTCGCATCGCGCAACAGCGTGCCGGGCACGCGGAAAGGCAGGTCGGTAGCGCTAGGGTGGACTGCAGGCGGCAATCGAGGGCATGGCCGTATCGATCCAGTGGTTGATAGCCAAAAATGTCTTCAGGTTGCCGCCGAAAGACTGCGACCTTGGTCTAAAAGCCATCGACAGCGAGTGGCGGATTCTAACAGCTATCGCTGGCCACTTCACCCCGGCCCCGCGCCCGGCCCCGTTCGCGTTGACGGTCGAGCAGTGCCTTGATCACCAGCGTACCCAGCACCAGCGCACCGCCGACGAAGGCCAGCGGCGCGGGAGTCTCGCCGAGCAGCCACCACACCCATAGCGTGCCGGTGACGGTTTCCAGCAGCATCAATAGGCTGACGTCGGCCGCCGGCAGATACAGCGGTCCACGCTGGATCAGCGTGAAGCCCAGCGGCAGCAGCACCAGACACAGCAGCGCCAGGTAACCGGCCTGGGAGACCGAGGGCATGATCACTGCGTCGCCGACGACCAGCCCCGCCAACAGCGACGCCCCGGCGACCAGCAGCCCCGAGAGCACCAGCATCGGCGTCATGTCGACGCCGGGACGGGTGCGACACAGCGTGAAGTTCGAGGCCATCGCCAGGGCCGCCATCAGCGCGAAGGTATTGCCCACCCAGGAGCCCGGCCCGGCATCGTCGAACACGATCAGCGAGGTGCCGAGCAGGCACAGGCCGATCGCCAGCCAGGTGCGCAGCGGCAGGCGCTCGTGCAGGAAGAGCCGCGACAGCAGCGCGGCGATCAACGGCGTGCCGGCGAGAATCATCAGCACGTTACCGCCCTTGGTGTAGTGATTGCCGAGCACGAAGCCGACGTTGGAAAGGCCGAACAGTGCCGCCACCCCGACCCCGGTCCAGCCACAACGGCGCATTGCCGGCCAGGCGTTACGCCCGCAACGCAGCCACAGGATCGCCGCGAAGCCCAGCGCGGTCAGCAGCCCACGCCACAGCAGCGCCTGACTGTCGGCCATGCCGATCAGCTTGACCAGCAGTGCATCGGGGGAAATGATCAGCGGCCCCGCCGCCGTCAGCAAAAGGCCGCGCTGACGCAGGCTGAGCGATGAAAACCAGGATGACGAAAACAAACCCACCTCGCTGAAGCGATACGCCGATGATCGGCCAGACTGACGATATTCGCACAGTGAGGCAAGCTGCCAGCCGAGCGTCAGCGAGCCATTCAATCACAGTACAGGGTGTCGTTCAGCTCAGCGCCCCGCCGCCTCGTGCGCCACCTTATCAAGCACCCCGGCGATCTTCTCGAGTGGCAGCTTACAGCCCTGCAATCCGTGACGTTCGGCCAGGTAGGCCGGCGCGTTCCATTCGATGCGCGTGTGGTCACCGTCCTTGCGAATCACCATCTTCTGCGGCAGATCCAGCGCCGCACTGCCCTGGCACTGCATCAGTGGCGTGCCGACCTTGGGGTTGCCGAAGATCACTGTCCGCGTGGGCGGCAATTCCAGGCCGGTGCCGCTAGCGTTCTGCGTGTGATCGATCACTGTGAACAGCGTCAGCCCTCGCGACTCCAGGGCCTTGCGCAATCGCGCCTCCACCTCGTTGACCGATTCCTGAGTACTGATCTGCTCGATGCCCGGAAAGACACCCCCGGCGGGCTCGTTCGGCGCTGCTCCAGCGCCCGCTGAGACGGCAATGATCAGTGAGGTCATTGCCGCCGGTATCCATGCTTTCATGTCCGCCTCCTCGATGTTTCCCATGGGTATGGCATTCTTCAAACCGGATTGTTGTCGATTCCCCACCTCGCGGGCTCGCAGAGGGCGACCCTCAGCCGTCGGACGGCGACGCTGGCTTTGGTGACGGCGTTGTTGGCGCAGCCGAATCGTCGGTCGGCTTTGGCGCGGCGTGCTCGCCACGTATCGCGCGAAACGCCTCCATCACATCCAGCGGCAGCGGGAAGACGATCGTCGAGGCGTTCTTGGCGCTCATGTCGCTCATGGTCTGCAGATAGCGCAGTTGTAGTGCCGCCGGGTTGGCCGACATCACATTGGCCGCCTCGAGCAGCTTCTGCGAGGCCTGCAGTTCGCCTTCGGCATGAATCACCTTGGCGCGCCGCTCGCGCTCGGCCTCGGCCTGACGGGCGATGGCGCGAATCATGCTTTCGTCGAGATCGACATGCTTGATCTCAACGTTGACCACCTTGATCCCCCAGCTCTCGGTCTGGACGTCGAGAATTTCCTGGATGTCGTCGTTGAGCCGGTCGCGCTCGGAGAGCATCTCGTCGAGATCGTGCTTGCCGAGTACCGAGCGCAGCGTGGTCTGGGCCAGTTGGCTGGTCGCGGTGGCGAAGTGCTCGACCTGGATGATCGCCTTCTCGGGGTCGACGACGCGGAAATACAGCACCGCATTGACGCGCACGGTGACGTTGTCCTGGGAGATCACGTCCTGCTCGGGCACGTCGAGGGTAATCAGCCGCAGGTCGACCACCTGCATCTTCTGGATCACCGGGATGATCAGGAATAGCCCCGGGCCCTTGACCGCCTGGAAACGGCCGAGGAAGAAAACCACCCCGCGCTTGTACTCGGGGAGGATGCGAATCGAGGCGGCGATCAGCAATAGCAGCAGCACGATCGGCACGAGATAGGAAAGCATCATGGCAAACCTCCTGGGTTCGGCCGTGGATGAGTCTCTGGCGTGGCTACGTCCGGCGTGGCTACGTCCGGCGTGGCTACGTCCGACGTGGATACGTCCGGTGTGGATCGACCGGATGCGGGAACGACCTCGACGGTCAGCCCGTCGACGGCCGTCACGCGCAGCTGCTGCCCGGCATGCACCGGTTGCTGGCTGCGCGCGCGCCAGCGTTCGCCGCGCAACCGCACATGGCCGCATACCGGGGTATGTTCGCGGGGGTCGCGCGTCGCGAAATTATCCAATGCGGTGGCCTCGGCACCGACCAGCTCGCGCTGTCCAGCACGTGGCGGGCGGCGGCGCAGACGCAAGAAGCGCAGCATCACCCACAACATGAAACCCGAGGCGATAAGCGCCACACCGCCGATCAGCGGCAGCGACACGGCCAGGTTGCGATCGTCCATGAGCATCACCGAACCCGCCACGAACGCGACGATGCCGCCGATCCCCAAGACGCCGAAGCTGGGGATCATCGCTTCGCCGACGATCAGCGCCAGCCCCAACAGGATCAAGCCCATTCCGGTGTAGTTGATCGGCAGTACCTGGAAAGCAAACAACGCCAGCAACAGACTGATGCCACCGACCACCCCGGGCACCAGCATGCCGGGACTGATCAGCTCGAAGACCAGACCGTAGAAGCCCACGATCATCAGCAGGTAGGCGATGTTGGGATCGCTGATCACGCTCAGCAGTTCGGTGCGCCAGCCGGGATCGAAGCGCTCGATCGTCAGCTCGGCGGTTTGCAGGGTGCGCGTGCCGTTGGCCATCACCACTTCGTGACCGTCGATGCGCTCCAGCAATTCGGGGACGTCACGGGCGATGACCTCGATGACGTTATTGTCGAGCGCCTCGCGGGCGGTCAGGTTGACGGCGTCACGCACCGCGCGTTCGGCCCATTCGGCGTTGCGCCCGTGGCGCTCGGCGAGGCTGCGGATGTAGGCCACCGCATCCTCGAGTACCTTGCGCTGCATGGCGGTATCGCCACGTCGCGGGCCTTCTTCCTCGGCCTGGCCGTCGCCGGGGTCGCCTTTGCCGCCCTGCCCTTTATTATCGTTGTCGGGCCCTTCATCGGGCTGATCGCCACCACCGATGCGCACCGGCGTTGCCGAGCCCAGATGAGTGGTCGGCGCCATCGCCGCGACATGGCTGGCATACAGCAGATAGGTACCGGCACTGGCGGCACGCGCACCATCCGGGGCGACGTAGACCGCCACCGGCACCGTCGATGCGAGCATCGCGCTGATCATGTCGCGCATCGCCACATCCAGCCCGCCGGGCGTGTCGAGGCGCAGTATCACCAGCGCCGCGTCGTCGCGCTCGGCTTTTTCCAGGCCGCGCTGGAAATAATCGCTGGTCGCCGGACCGACACTCCCGTGCAAGGTCAGCACCAGTGCATGACGCTGGGCCTGGGGCGACTGCTGGGCGCTCGCCGCCCAGGCCAGCAACGCCGCGCACAACAGGCAGACCAGCCAGAGCAGAGGGCGATGGCGGCTGAGTGGCAAGGGACTCGGCAGCATGCTCACCTCGTGCGCAGCCGATGGACCGGTGTCTTCACTCTAGTGCATAGCGGGCGGCATAGTGCAGGGCGTGCAGCGTTATCTTGACCGAGCGCTCATTCGCGGGTGCGGGCATGCTCGTAGAGCGTCGCCGAGTCGCCCCCGCTGTTATCGGTCGATTCAGCCTCATCCTGGGCGTTGTTCGCCCCGTTCTCGCTGCCCGCGCCTTTTTCACTGCTTTCATCGTCCGAACGATCGCTATCTTCGCCACCACCTCCGACCACCTCGGAAAGCGTCTCGAGCGGCGAGGAGACCAGATTCTCCAGCGCCTCGCGGATCGCCTGGCCGGCGACACTGCCGAAATCCACCGAGCCGGGGTCATCCAGCGGCAAGCGCATGGGTATGTCGAGTTCGATGAGGCCATCATCGCTCTTCAACACGCCGACCAGCGTCTTGAGCGGCAGGTCGGTGGCCGAGGCGTCGACCTCCTCGCCGAGTTGGAGCTGATGCAGGACCAGATGATTCTGCGCCTTGAGCCGCCCCTGCTCGAGCCGGTACTCCAGATCCAGCGTGGCCTGGCCCTGTTCGACCGCATAGCCGCCGAACTCACGCAGGTAGAGCGCGAAGGTCTTCAGGTCGAGGCGCTCGAAATGCAGGTTCAAGTTGCCCTGCATCGCCTTGCCCAGCGGGTCGAAGGCGCCTTCGATACGCATCGGCGAGCCATCGGCCACCTGCCCTTCGAGCGTCAGCCGGCCGTCGCCCTCCTGGGCGGAATTGATCTGGCGCCATTCGCCGTTCAATGCCGAGAAATCGATCGTGAACGGGCGCGGTAGATGACGATCGCTGAACGCTACCGCGCCGCGCTCGATGGCCAACGTGTCGATCGCATAGCGCATGCCATCTCCCCCGTCTGCGCCTCCCGAGCCATCGCTTGATGACTTCGGCGGGCGCCAGGCAGTGAGGTTAGTATCGAGTTGTTCATCGATGGTCACATCGAGCCAAGGGCCTTCCAGCGTCACCCGCTCGGCGGTCAACTCGGGCTGGGCACTGGCAAATGTCAGCCCATCCACGGCGAAGCGCTCGGCGCGTGCGATGGGTTGCTTACCTGACGCATCGAGCATTTCGAGCCCAGCGACCTGCCCATGGCCGCTGACTCGCGTGCCGTCGTTGCTGGCCCGGCCCGCACGCAGGCGAATCTGTGCGCCTAACGCTCCGGCACTTGGCTGGGCGCGAACGACGTGCGCCAGGTAGCCCGATAGGGTCGTCAGTGGCACTTGTTCGGCGGTCAGGTCGATATCCAGCGTCCACGGCGAGAAGCCCATCTCGCCCTCGCCGTTCAGAGTGCCGCCGTTCCAGTCCGCCTGGCCACTCAGGCTGAAGGGCCGCTGCGCGGTGTTGTCGTAGCCACGGGCCTCGAGGTTCAGATGCTCCAGGGTCAGCGTCAATGGCTCGTCGGGACGACGATTGATCCAGTCCAGCCGGGCATCGCTAGCGGTCAGCCGAGCGATGCGCAGCGGAGTGCCCTGCCCACCGCCGCTGCCGCCACCGAACAGCTGCGCCAGATTCCACTCCCCATCCGCGCGCCAGATCAACTGCAGGCGCGGCGCGTCGAAATCGATATGCTCGAAGCGCCAGCCCGACGCCGACAGCGATTGCCAGTCAAGCGTCGCTACCACCCGCCGGCTTGAAAATACCGGCGTATTGCCCTGTCCCGCGATGCTCAGCCCCTCGAGCGTCACCCGCGAGCGCCATGGCGTGAGGGTGACACTGTCGATAGTCACCTGGCGCCCGGTCCGATCGGCCAGCATCTGTGTGAGGCGCTGATCGATAAAAGCCGGCAACGCCCACAGCCAGGCGACCAGCAACAGCGCCAGAAGTATCGCCAATACGGCCAGCACTATGCCGACACGTCGCTTGCGCCGTGACCGATCAGGCCGGCGTAGGGGGTAATGGTCCGCGGACATTCAATATTCTCAGCATCCAGGCTCACGCTTAGCGTGGCAGCTATTGGCGGCCCAGGCCAATGCCCGCGCTTTCCCGTCTAGCGCTTTAAGCTAGCGTTTTGACCCCTGGCGCACTACATGGCAGCGTCCAAGCAGCGTTCAAAATTAGGGGGATCACATGCTGCGATGGCTCGCGGCGCGCTGTTCGAGACCGGCTTTCTTTTCCTCGATCAGGCTGTCGGCCTTGCGCGGATCGTCATGATTGGTTTTCACCAGATCGATGAAGTCATCCCCACCACGGATCACATCGATAGCGTCGTCTTCAAGACCGGCCACCAGCGCGTCGGCGACCGCTTCGGGCGTCTCGTAGCCGGCTTTATCGCTGGAGTCGGCCGTCTCCATCATCGGCGTATCCGTGGCACTGGGGTATACGCTCATGACATGCACGCGCTCACCGGAGAGCTCCCGCCGCAAGGCCTCGCTAAACCGCGCGAGCCCGCCCTTGGTCGCGGCATAAGGTGCATAGAAAGGCATCCCGACCAGACCGATGGAGGACGAAACATTGACGATTACGGCTGCTTCGCTCTGGCGCAGGCTGGGCAAGGCGGCACGAATGAGCAGCATCGGCGCGATGAGATTGACTTCCACTTGCTTGCGCATATCGTCGGGTTCGATCGTTTCGAGCTCGCCCGCGCTCACGCTCCCCGCACTATTGATGAGGCCATCCAAACCGCCGAAATGCGCAACGATCTGGCGTAGGGTATTTTGCTGCCAGGTTTCGTCGCTGACATCGCCGGCCAATACCAAGGCTTCACCGCCCGCCTCTCGTACCAGGCGCGCCGTTTCTTCGAGGGGTTCCTGGCGCCGCCCCGATAGCGTCAACCGCGCACCTTTACGTGCCAAGGCCACGGCGGTAGCACGGCCGATACCGCTACCGGCGCCCGTGACGAAAATCGATTTGTGAGCAATATGCATGATTAATCTCCCTGAACTTGAATGCCATACCTGGCTTTTCCATGCGCGGATCTTTTCCATGCGCGGATCAAAATGGCTGCGGCCACCTGCGCCTAAAAAGACAAACTAGCCGATGCGTCGGGGATACCGCCAATCCAACTCGACACCGCCTATAGCGTCCTTACCGGGGTAACCCAGTCGCTGAAATCGCCGTTCGACCTTGGGGCGCTATCACCCAGGCTGACGGCTGAACTATGACTAGGTCGAGTCAGCAAGGATTTTCTCGACCACTTCCTGCATGCCGCCCCCTTGCAGGTCGGGCTGAATGCCCGCCGGGTTGAGTACCTTGCCCGGGCGTGTCACGAAGGCCGTCCGGCAACCGGCACTCGCCGCGCCGGCGATATCCCAGGCGTGCGCCGCGACCATCGTCATCTCGGCCGTGGCGATGCCCAAACGCTCAGCGACCATGCGATAGGGCTCGGGCGCAGGCTTGTAACGCTGGACCTCATCCACCGCCATGATGGCGTCAAAGCAATCCGTCAGGCCGGCCGATTCCAGTTGTTGCTTGGCTGTATCCAGGCTGCCGTTGGTCAGGGCGGTAAGATGCAAGCCGTGTTCACGCAGCGATTGCAGTGCCTGCAGTACGTCCGCATGGGGTGGCAGCGTCTTGAGTCCTTCCACTAATTCCTGGCGTTGATCGTCGCTGACCTCGATGCCGCGCCGTCGACCGGTCATCGTCAGCGCGCCCTGGGCCAGTTCACCGAAGGGTTGGTAGCGATCGATGATGGTTGCCGTGAGCCATGCCTCCTCCAGGGTCAGGAACCATTCGACACGCGTATGCGCGTCACCGAACAGGCGCTCGAAGAAGGGATCGAGCGCCGCAACGTCGAGCAGCGTCTCGTTCACGTCGAACACGATATGCCCAGGCATGCTGTCTCCTCTGTTCGCTTGGGTGGTGCGGATGGGTGCAGTGAACCCGTGGCTCGCCGACGCCTGGTTCAGTGACTGAATGCCGACGCCAGCTCGCCGAGATCGGCGACGGTCATGTCGGGCTCGCCGCCCCAGGGGTCGAACGGCGCCTCGGCGCTGCGCCGCACCCACACCGCATGCAGGCCGGCATGCTTGGCGCCGATCACGTCGAAGGGGTTGCTGGAGATCAACCAGGTGTCCTGGGCGTCGGCCTCGAGGCGCTGATGCAGATGCGCATAGACCGCCGGGTCGGGTTTGAAGCGCTTGAGCTCCTCGACGCTGACGATATCGTCGAAATGCTCGAGGACCCCGGCCTGTTCGAGCAGCTGACTGACCGCCTGGCGGCTGCCGTTGGAGAATGCCACCCGCTGCATTTTCATCCGCCCCAGTCGCTCCAGCGCCGGCGCCACATCGGGAAACGCCGGCAGCTTGCCATAGGTGGCCATCAGCCGCTCCTTGTCGGTGTCCGTCAGTCGCGTGCCCAGCGCCCGGTCGACGAACTCCAGCGCCTCGCTGGTGCATTGCGAGAAATCAGCGAAGGCGCCCATCAGGCCGCGGCGAAAAGCGTATTCGAGCTGCTTTTCGCGCCAGCGCTGCGAGAATTCGCCGGCGCGATCGCCGACCCGCCGGCTCAGCTCCTCGACCACGCCGTGGGTGTCGATCAAGGTGCCGTAGACATCGAAGGCAAGCGCGCGTTTCATGGCATCCGTCCCAGTCGTATTGGTCAATTCCGCCTTCAGACTGGTCGTTTTAGCGGGCTTCGGCAAGCTGCCCCGCCGGTGTTGGCACGAACATACCGGGAAAATGACAAGCGACGGGCAAACCGCGCACAATAGCGACCAAACGCATTCGATAGCCGCTGTTAGCGAGAGAGTTTCCCGATGGCATTCAACGTGTATGTAGATGGGCAGGAAGGCACCACCGGCCTGCGCCTGCTCGATTACCTCGAAACCCGCGACGACATCGAGTTGCTGCGCATCGACCCTGCCAAGCGCAAGGACAGCACCGAGCGCGCTCGCTTACTCAATGCTGCCGATGTGGCCTTTCTGTGCCTGCCGGACGCCGCCTCGCGCGAAGCGGTCGCGCTGCTGGACAATCCCGACACCTGCCTGATTGACGCCAGCACCGCGTTTCGTACCGCCGAGGACTGGACCTACGGTCTGCCGGAACTGGCTCCCGGCCAGCGCGAGCGCATCCGCCAAAGCAAGCGCATCGCCAACCCCGGCTGCCACGCCAGCGCCTTCATCATGCTGGTACGTCCGCTGATCGACGCTGGCCTGCTGCCCGCCGATTACCCGCTCTCGGCGTTCTCGCTGACCGGCTACAGCGGCGGCGGCAAGACGCTGATCCAGGAATACCAGGCCGCCGAAGCCGGTCGCCTGAGCGCCCCGCGGCCTTACGCCATGAACATGACCCACAAGCACCTGCCGGAAATGCGCGTGCATGGCGGGCTTACACTTTCGCCGGTGTTCAACCCGGTGGTCGGGCCGTTTCTCAAGGGCCTGGCGGTGACCGTGCCGCTGCACGTCAGCCGGCTCGCGCCGGGCGCCAGCGGCACGGCGATTCGCGAGGCATACCTCGAACACTACGCCGGCGAGCGCTTCGTCAACGTCATGCCGCTGGCCGACGAAGCCAGCCTCGATCATGGCTTCTTCGACGTTCAGGGCGCCAACGATACCAACCGCGTGGACCTGTTCGTCTACGGCGGCGAGGAACAGCTCGCGCTAGTCGCCCGGCTCGACAACCTCGGCAAGGGCGCCGCCGGCGCCGCGGTGCAGAGCATGAACATCCACCTGGGGCTCGATGAAGCCACCGGCCTCGCGGCACGCTGAGCGCTTACCTGCGCTCAGCGCCACAGTTTCAGCAGCTCGCCACCCACCGGGTCGTCGGCGGGCAATTCCACCCGCGCGACCCGTGCCTGGGCGGCGGCCAGCTCGGCCGGGTCGCCGCGCTCCACCTCCCAGACCTGGCCCGGCGGATAGGCGCCGACCATCTCGAAATCAGCGCTGGATTCCAGACAGGCGTGGCCGGTGCCTGCCGGCAGGATCAGCACGTCGCCCGTGGCGATATCGAGCTCATCGCCCTGCGGCCCGCCCAGGCGAATGTGTGCGTTGCCGCTGAACACGCCCAGCGCCTCATGGGCGGTGGAGTGAAAATGATCGAAATCGTAGAGCCCGTAGCGCCATTGCGGCGGCCAGCGATGACGCTCGAACAGCGTCTCGAAGGCCGTCGCCAGCTCATCCCCCGAGCCGGCAAGCAGCTGGCGATAGATCAGCACCGGCAACGGCGAATTGGGAAAGCCCCCGCGCGCCTCGAAATGCAGCGTCTCTGGCGCGGGGACGTGGCTGTCGCCGCCGGCCTGTGCGGTCGGCGTGGCCGCGAATGGCGGCTTGGCTGAATGGCGCATCGAAACCTCCTTGTTTCATGGATCGATCGATGAAGCGGGTTCGGCGCAGGTGCTCGGTTCAAGTTAGCTCAACCGGGCGAGTGCGAAGCTGGCGATCGCGGTGTCCTGCACGCCGGTGCCGGTCAGGTCGCAGACGGTGATGCTGGCGTCCGAGACGCGCAGCCGCTGACCCTCGGCGATCACCTTGCCCAGTTCGTAGACCTTGAACGGAGGCTTTCCATCGGCCCCGAAGCCGGCCGAACCGCTCCCGGAACTGGCCGAGGCGTTCTCAGCTTGCCGAACAAATGCCTTGAGTTCGCCGTTGGTTTCGCTCTGGGCGCGGGTGTCGCAGACGAAGGCGTCGGCGCGGATCATCACTTCCTCGTCGAGTTCGCGCTTGTCGGGACTGTCCGAGCCCATGGCGGTGACGTGCACGCCCTCGGGCAGGTCCTGGGCGGTCAGGATCGGCTCGCGGGACGGCGTCGCGGTGACGATGATGTCGGCCTGTTCGCAGGCCTCGCGTACCGTGTCGTGAACGTTGACGGAAAGCCCCAGGCCGCGTACGCGCTCGGCATAGGCCTCGGCCGATTCACGGCTGCGCGCCCAGACGTCGACGGTGTCGATGTCGCGGACCAGCTGCAGCGCGCGCACCTGAAGCTCGGCCTGCTCCCCGGCGCCGAGCACCGCCACCCGCCGGCTGTCCTCGCGTGACAGGTGCTTGCTGGCGAGCGCCCCGGCCAGCGCAGTACGTACCGCGGTCAGGTAGCCCTCGTCGAACAGTACCGCGTCGACCAGCCCGGTCTTGGCGGAGAACACCATCATCAGCCCGTTGAGACTCGGCAGGCCGAGCTTGGGGTTGTCGAAGAAGCCAGGGCTGACCTTGATCGCGAAGCGTTCACCGCCGCGAATGTGCGCGGTCTTGACGTCTACCTCGCCGTTGGATTCCTCGATCGCCATGGAAAGAATCGGCGGTTGCACGACATCGCCGCGGCCGAGTGCCGCAAAGGCATTTTCCACCGCCTCCAGGGCGGCCGCGTCGATGGTGACCGCCGACTCGATGGCGTCGCGTTGATAGAGCTGCATGGATGGGCGTCCTTTTCTTGACTGAGCCTTGACTGGATTTTGCGCGATGTTCCCCCAAGCGCAGCAAGCCTAGCTGGTTTTGGCAAGCGCCCGGGCGCGATCGAAGGTCTCCAGCGCCACACCGTTGCCCGAGACGATCAACGCCACGCGCTGACCGCGAATGTCGATGGCATGCTCGTCCAACGCTGCCAGGCCCACCGCCGCGGCGCCCTCGACGAGCATCTTCTCGTCTTCCAGCAGAGTGACCATGGCGCGGGCGATCGCCGCCTCGCTGACCTGGTAATGATCGTCCATCACCTCACGCACCAGGCGAAGGTGCAGCGATTGTCGAGCCCGATGCCGCCGCCCAGCGAATCGCCCAGGCTCTCGACCTCCTCGACCTCCACCGGCTCACCGGCCTTAAGGCTCTGCCACATGGCATCGCCCTGAGCGAGGCTGACCCCGGTGACCCGAGTAGCCGGGCGGATCGCCTTGAGCGCCGCGCCGATGCCGCCCAGCAGGCCACCGCCGGAAAGCCCGACGAAGACCCGGTCGAGATCCGGCTGATCCTCGAGCAGTTCGACGCCGATGGTGCCCTGGCCACTGGCGATCAACGGATCGTCAAACGGCGGAATCAGCGTCATGCCCTGCTCCTCGACCAGTCGCGCGACCTCGCCGAACGCCTCGTCCTGGCTGTTGCCGACGCGCCGCACCTCGGCGCCCAACGCCTCGATGGCCCGCGCCTTGTTGTCGGGCACCAGCCGCGACAGGCAGATCACCGCCGGCACGCCGAGATTCGACGCTGCCAGCGCCACCGCACGACCGTGATTGCCGGTCGATGCCGTGGTCACGCCGCGCGCCAGCGCATCCGGGCCCCGCTGTTGCATCAACGTGCGGATCATGTGGGTCGCGCCGCGCAGCTTGAAGGCGCCGCTCGGCTGATGGTTCTCCAGCTTGAGGAACACCTCGGCGTCGAAACGCCGCGACAGCGCCTGGGAGCGAATCAACGGCGTGCGCACGACCTGGCCGATGAGATTGGCGCGCGCCCGGTAGATCGAGGCCAGCGTCACGCCGTGGCTGGGTTGGGTCATGGGTTACCTCGCAAAGCTCTGCTCGTCATAAACAATAGCGCCGCAAGCGAGTTGCGGCGTTATCGATGCGTTGTTCAGCTTAGAGGCTTGAACGCGAGTGCGCAGTCAGTTCAAACCTTGAGATCGCCGGAGCGGACGAGCTCATCGGTCACCTTGTCCACCGCGCGCTTGGCGCGGGCGACGACCTCATCGACCTCGTCGCGGGTGATCACCAGCGGCGGCGCGAAACCGAGGATGTCGCCGTGGGGCATGGCGCGGGCAATCAAGTCCTCGTCGACCGCCGCGGCGCTGACCCGCGGGCCAACCTTGAGCCCCGGCGCGAAGTGCGCGCGGTTTGACTTGTCGGGCGAGAACTCGAGCGCTGCCAGCAGACCGATGCCGCGCACATCGCCGACCAGCGGATGCTCGGCGAAGGTCGCCTGCATCTGGTGCTGCAGATAGGCGCCGGTCTCGGCGGCGTTCTGGGTCAGCCCCTCACGCTCGATGATCGCCAGATTGGCCAGACCGGCGGCGGCGCCCAGCGGATGGCCGGAATAGGTCCAGCCATGGCCGATCGGGCCGAACTCGCCGGTGCCCTGCTCGAGGACTTGCCAGACCTTGTCGCCGACGATCACCCCGGACAGCGGCTGGTAGGCGCTGGTCAGGCCCTTGGCGACGGTGATCAGGTCGGGACGCATGCCGAAGTAGTGGCTGCCGAAATCGGTACCGATGCGGCCGAAGCCGGTAACCACTTCATCGGCGATCAGCAGCACGTCGTACTTGGCCAGGACCTGCTGGATCTCGTCCCAGTAGCCTTCCGGCGGGGCGACGATGCCGCCGGTGCCCAGCACCGGCTCGCCGATGAAGGCAGCGACGGTGTCCGGGCCTTCGGCGAGGATCATCGCCTCGAGCTTGGCCGCGCAGTCCTTGGCGAACTCGCGTTCGCTCATCCCCGCCTGGGCATCGCTGCGCCGGTAATAGTACGGCGCCTCGGTGTGCAGGATGCCGTCGATCGGCAGATCGAAATGATTATGGAAAGTCGGCAGCCCGGTCAGCGAGCCCGAAGCGATGCCCGAGCCGTGATAGCCGCGGCTGCGCGCGATGACCTTCTTCTTCTCGGTGCGGCCGAGCACGTTGTTGTAGTAGCGCACCAGCTTGAGCTGGGTCTCGTTGGCATCGGAACCCGACATGCCGTAGTAGACCTTGGACATACCCATGCCGGCGAGCTTGAGGATCTTCTCCGAGAGCTCGATCAACGGCTCGTTCGAGGTGCCCACGTAGGTGTGGTAATAGGACAGCTCGAGGGCCTGCTTGTAGATCGCCTCGGCCATCTCGGTGCGCCCGTAGCCGATGTTGACGCAGTACAGCCCGGCGAAGCCGTCGATCATCTCGCGGCCCTGCTTGTCGACGATCGAGATGCCCTTGCCGCCGGTGATCACGCGCCCCGGCGCGTCGCCATGGGCGAAGTCGCGCAGATGCGTCGAAGCATGGAAGGTGACCTTGCGGTCGCGATCGATCAGATCCTGATGGGTGCTCACGGCACGCTCCTAAATAAACACAGGTGATTAATTCGTCTTATACAGATGAAACTGGGCGAGCGCTGGCCCGGCCGAGACACGCTGTCTAGGCGAAGCATTGGCGGGACAGCGGACCGGGCTCGCGTACGAGTGGACTGTTGTAAATGAGCATGTCACGATCGGACTGGCTCAAGTCAACGCCTGGCCGAGCGCAGCTAGCTTCCGGATAGTGTTCCCAGCCCGCCGATGCAGTAGTACTTGGTCTCGAGAAACTCCTCGATCCCCGCGGTGCCGCCCTCGCGGCCCAGCCCCGACTGCTTGACCCCGCCGAACGGGATCGGCGGCCCGGTCATCTTGACGGTGTTGACCGAAACCATGCCGTTCTTCAGCGCACGCATGATCTTCCAGATGCGCCGCACGTCGTAGGTGTAGAGGTACGCCGACAGCCCGTATTCGGTGTCGTTGGCCATCTCGATCACCTCGTCGTCGCTGCGATAGCGGGTGATACCGGCCACCGGCGAGAAGTTCTCCTCGCGCCACACCTGCATTTCCGCAGTCACGTCGGTGAGCAGCGTGGGCATGAAGAAATTGCGCCCCGGGGCCTGCGACTGATCGCCATGCACCAGCGTCGCGCCGTGCGACAGCGCGTCATCGACGATCGCGGTGGCCTTCTCCACCGCGCGCTCGTGGATCAGCGGGCCAAGATCGATCTCGCTGTCCAGCCCGTTGCCCACGGTCAATGCCTTCATGCGTTCGGCGAAGTGCTCGACGAACTCATCGTGGATATCCTCGTGGACCAGGATGCGGTTGGCGGCCAGGCAGTCCTGCCCGGCGGTCTGGAACTTCGCCGCCACCGCCGCCAGCGCGGCTTCCTTGGGATCGACATCGGGGCCGACGATGAACGGCGCATTGCCGCCGAGCTCCAGCGACACGCGCTTGACGGTGCTCGCCGACTGCTCGAGCAGCAGCCGCCCGACCGGGGTGGAGCCGGTGAACGACAGCGCCATGACCCGGGTGTCCTTGCACAGCACCTCGGAAACCGTCGGCGCGTCGCCCAGCACCACGTTGAATACCCCGGCGGGGATACCCGCGCGCTCGGCGAGTTCGGCCAGGGCCAGCGCGGTGAACGGCGTCTCGCCGGCCGGCTTGACCACCACCGGGCAACCGGCGGCCAGCGCCGCGCCGGCCTTGCGGGTGATCATCGCCAGCGGGAAGTTCCACGGCGTGATCAGCGCGGCGACACCGACCGGCTCCTTGAGGGTGCCCAGTGCCGAATTGGGGATGTGGCTGGGAATCGTCTGGCCGAAGGTGCGCTTGCTCTCCTCGGCGAACCAGCGCACGAAGCTGGCGCCATACTCGACCTCACCGCGGGCGTCGGGCAACGGCTTGCCCTGCTCGAGGGTCATCAGCGTCGCCAGGTCCTCGCGATGGGCCTGCAGCAGGTCGTACCAGGCAAGCAGCCGGTCGCAGCGCTCGTCGACACGCAGCCCGCGCCAATGCACGAAGGCCCGGTCGGCGGCATCGACGGCGCCGCGGATCTGCTCCGCCTCGAGCAGCGGGATGTGGCCCAGCGTCTCGCCAGTGGCCGGATTGATCACGGCCTCCTCGCGTCCCTCATCGCCGTGGGTCCACTTGCCGTCGATATAGGCATACTGGCGGAATAACCGCAGATCGCTGAGCTTCATGGTCAGCCTCCTGAAACGAACCTCGAAAAGACATGATCGGGTATCGCTACCCGTCTGCCTGCCAGACTAGAGGATTCAGCGCCAGGGGTGTTTCTGTTCGCCGCAGCGGCGAGGCGGGATTTTTCTGGAAAGCGCGGCATCGGAGCGGTTTTTTTCGGCGGCGCTGCGGTGCCGCCTCATCCGCCGCCACTGAGCAGTTCCAGCCGGCGGCCGCGGTGGCAGCAGACCAGATTGAGTTCACAGGCGCGGGCGATTTCCACCGACAGCGCCGAGGGCAGCGCCAGGGTCGCCAGCGTGGTGATGCCGGCGCGCACGCTCTTTTGTACCAGTTCCAGGCTGCAGCGGCTGGACAACAGCACCGCGGCGGGCATGGCGCGGGCCTCGAGCCCCGCGCCGATCACCCGGTCCAGCGCGTTGTGACGTCCGATATCCACGCCGGTAAAGCGCACCTCGCCGCGCGCATCCAGGCCCAGCGCGGTGTGCAGCCCGGCGCGACCGCCCTGATTGAGCGCCTCAAGTCCCCGCTGCAGGGCCTCCGCCGCCAGCGGCGGGCACGCCGGCAAGCGGGTCAGGCCGAACATCAGCTGCGCTTCCTCGGCCACCCCGCAGGCGCCGCAGCTGGATACCGAAGGCCCGCCGCGCTGCAGCCGCGCCGCGCGTTCGGCGATGCGCGGCGCGACCGACAGGCGCACGCTCAGGCCGTGGCGCAAGCGCGACAGCTCGATCGCCTCGACCTGGGCGGCGCGCTCGATCCAGCCGGCGGTAAAGGCATGGCCCAGCGCCAGCGGCTCGAGCGACTCGGGAGTCGCCAGCAGGGTGACCATGGCGGTGTCGTTGAGCGTCAGGGTGACCGGCTGCTCGGCGGGGTCGCCGAAGTCGCGCAACGGTCGGCCACGCTGATCGTCGTAGTCGCCAGCGGTCAAGCTGGCGTCGTCGGGCTGGGATGAGGGCATGCTGAGGGATCCGATACGATAACGTCAGGATGGACTGCTCAGGCGTCTTCGTCGAAGGTCATCGGCGGTGCCTGGCACTTGACGGTCTTGGTGACGATATAGGTGAAATAGCGCTCGATGCCCAGCTCCGAGGTCAGCCATTCATCGATCAGTCGCTGATAGGCGTCGATGGAGGACGCCTCGACCTTGACCAGATAGTCGACGCCGCCACCCACCGCCACGCATTCGGTGACCTCGGGCTCGCCGCGCATGGCGTTCTCGAAGCGCTGGAAGCTCTCGGCATTATGCGCCTTGAGCTCGATCTGCATCCATACCGGGTTGCGCTTGACGATTGCCCGCGGATTGATGCGCGCCGAATAACCCTCGATGACCCCGGCCGCTTCCAGCCGGCGCACCCGCTCCCAGCACGGGCTGACCGACAGGTTGATCGCCTCGGCCAGCCGCGACTTGGTGATGCGCCCGTCCGTGGCGAGGATTTCCAGGATCTTGAGATCGTAGCGATCGAGCTTCATGCGGGTCCGTTGTCGATGCCGCCGGCGGTACCGGCGGACGTTGAGGCTCAGGCGTCGAGGGAATCGACCACCTCGGCGATCACCGCGATGGTGTCGCCCATGTTGACCAGCGATGGGAAGCGCCGCGCCACCAGCACGCCGCTGCGCTTGGCGCGGTATTCGACCGGCTCGGCGCCGGTGCGGGTCATGTCGTAGATGCGCGCGATCACCTCGCCCTCGCGAACCTCGTCGTTGAGCGCCAGGGTCAGTTCGAGCAAGCCGGTATGTTCGCTCTGCACATAGCAGGAGGCATCGGGCATGTCGACGAAGACCTGCGGTTCGGCAGGCGTTTCCAGCTCGCCGTCGATCAGGCCCCGTCCATCAAAAAAGTGAACCAGGAAGTTGCGCACCCCCCGCTCGGCGATCGCCATGCGTTCCGGATTGGTGGAGCCGCCACCGCCGAGCTCGGTGGCGACGAACACCTTGCCCTGGCTCTCCACCGCGGTGTCGAACAGTTTGGCGGCGTCGAGTTCGAACATCAGCATCGCGGTGGGTGCGCCGAACGCCTTGGCGCCCTCCACGGCCTGGCGCTGCAGCGCCTTGTCGTCGAGCTGGTGCGAGGCGCCGAATGGAATGATATCGAGGGTACGCCCGCCGGAGTGCAGGTCGAGCACCATGTCGCAGAGCGGCACCAGGTAGCGGGTGAAGTAATCGGCGATCTGCTCGGTGACGCCGCCGTCGGGGTCGCCGGGAAAGCTGCGGTTGAGGTTGCCGCCATCCATCGGCGAGGTCCGCCGGCCGGCCTGGGCGGCGGGCACGTTCATCATCGGCACGATGATCACCCGGCCATGCACGTCCTCGGCCTTCAGCGAGTTGGCGAGCTTGAGCAGCGCGGTGATGCCCTCGTATTCATCGCCGTGATTGCCGCCGGTCAACAGCGCCGTGGGGCCCTCACCATTCTTGACCACGGTGATCGGAATCATCACCGCTCCCCAGGCCGATTCGTCGGTGGAGATCGGCAGCTTGAGAAAGCCGTGCTGGACGCCGTCGGCCTCGAAGTCGACGGTCGCTGAAATCGGGCTGGGCCGCATGCGTTGGCTCATGACTGCTGCCTCCTTTGTTGGCGTACAACTGGCGCTGCTTACGAACGGCTGGCGCTACTTGTTGACGAACGGCTGGCGCTACTTGACGAACAGCTGGCGCGGGAAGTTGGCCAGCGGCTCGGCGCCGTTTTCGGTGATCAGGATACTCTCGGTGATCTCCAGGCCCCAGTCGTCCATCCACATGCCGGGCATGAAATGGAAGGTCATGCCCGGCTCGAGGATCGTCTCGTCGGAGGGACGCAGGCTCATGGTGCGCTCGCCCCAGTCCGGCGGGTAGCTGATGCCGATCGGATAGCCGCAGCGCGCACCGCCGCGGTCGAAGCCGTACTTGTCCATCGCCGCGCCCAAAGCCATGGCGATGTCGGCACAGCGATTGCCGGGCTTGGCCACCTCGAGGCCGTTCTCGATGCCCTCGAGCAGCGCCGATTCACCGCGCACGAACTCCTTGGGCGGCGTACCCAGGAATATCGTGCGCGACAGCGGCGCGTGGTAGCGCTTGTAGCAGCCGGCGATCTCGAAGAAGGTGCCTTCGCCCTTGCGAAACGGCGTGTCGTCCCAGGTCAGGTGCGGCGCGGCGGCGTCGGAGCCGGTCGGCAACAGCGGCACGATCGCCGGATAGTCGCCACCGAACACCGTGCCCTGGCCATCGGTCCAACCCTCGGTGCCCACACGGTAGATCTCCGAGACCAGCTTGCTCTTGGCCAGGCCGGGCTCGATCACCTCGAGAATTCGCGAATGCATGCACTCGACGATGCGCGCGGCGACCCGCATGTACTCGATCTCCTGCGGCGACTTGATCGCCCGGCACCAATTGACCAGTGAATTGGCGTCGGCGAAGCGCGCATGGGGCAGTTCCTTGACCAGGCACTGGTAGGCCTTCGCCGAGAAATAGTAGTTGTCCATCTCCATGCCCACCACGCCACGATCCCAGCCACGCTCGGGCATGATCGACTGGGCCAGATAATCCATCGGATGCATGTCCGGATTCTGGACATAGTAATCCGGATAGTAGGAGATGTTGTCGGGGTCCAGCCAGCAGGTGCGCAGCGCGCCGTTGCTGTCCTGGCGCCGGCCATACCATACCGGCTCGCCCTCGAGTCCCAGCAACACGCATTGATGCACATAGAACGACCAGCCGTCATAGCCGGTCAGCCAGGCCATGTTGGAGGGATCGCTGATGATTAAGACATCGATGCCCCGGCTGGCCATCGAGCTACGTACTTTCCACAGACGCTGAGCATATTCCTCACGCGTGAACGGCAGGGTCACCTGGATCATGGACCTCGTCCCAACACGAATCGCCAAATTCGGCCCTCGCCGTCATGCACGAGGCCGAGCCGCTTGCCTGGACGCTTGGTAACAAGCCGACACCGAAATTGTCATGACTTGGCTTTGTTGAAAGCATGACAATTACCTGCCAATGTCCTCGGCCGATACTAGCACCAAGGCTGAGCCAGCCGTCAAAGGCTTTATTGAATCATGACAATTGACCTGACGCCCTACCTGTCGCCGCAGGGCCCCAAATACCTGGCGATCGCCCGGGCGCTGTCAGAGGCGATCCGGCATGGTGAGTTGACCCCGGGCACGCGCCTGCCGCCGCACCGTCAGCTCGCCGAAGCCCTGGGCGTCAGCGTGCAAACGGTATCGCGGGCCTATGCCCAGGCCGACAGGATGGGCCTGGTCCAGGCGCGGGTCGGCAGCGGCACCTGGATCAACACGCTCGACGACAAGCGCGAGACGGAATATCTGCGCACCGGCGAGACACGCCCCGAAGCGGTGCTGATCGATCTATCGATCGCTCACCCGGTGTGTCCGCCCTCGCATCATCTGCGCTTTCGCGAGACGCTCGCCGAACTCGCCGAGTCGGCTTCGCCCGAGGTGATCTCGGCCTGCCGGCCGATTGCCGGGCTGGTGTATCAGCGCGAACGGGCCGGCCAGTGGCTGCGCGAACGGCTCGGCGTCCCCGGCGACACCGAGGAGCGGATTCTCTGCAACGGCGCCGCCCACGGCCTGATGGTGGCGATCACCACGGTAGTCCAGCACGGCGACGTGGTGCTCACCGAAGCGCTCAGCGATCACGGCCTGATCGCGCTGTCGCGCACCCTGGGCTTTCAACTGCGCGGGGTGGCGATCGACGCCGAAGGCATCATTCCCGAGGCGCTGGACGCCGCCTGTCGGCGCTTTCAGCCCAGTGCCGTGTGCCTCACGCCGACCCAGCTCAACCCCACCGGGGCGACCATGGGCGAGGCGAGGCGCGATGCCGTGGCGGCGGTGCTCGAGCGCCATGGCGTGTGGCTGATCGAGGACGACGTGCATGCGCTACTCGAAGCGCCAGGCCTCACCCCGCTCGCCGCCCGCCTGCCCAACCAGAGCTTTCACGTCACCAGCCTGACCAAGATCACCGTGCCGGGGCTGCGCGCCGGCTACCTGACGGTGCCGCGCGGCCAGCTCCACCATGCCCTGCCGCGGCTGCGCGCGACCAGCTGGATGGCCACGCCGCTGATCTTCGAGATCGCCGATCGCTGGCTGGCCGATGGCAGCGTCGAGTCGCTGGCCGCCCAGCAGCGCAGCCTGCTCGCCGAACGACAGCGCCTCGCCGCACGCCGCCTGCAGGGCCACGAAATCTCCGCACGGTCCTCGAGCCTGCACATCTGGGTGACGCTGCCCACCGCGTGGCGTGCCGAGGAGCTGCGCCAGCAGGCCGAACAGGAAGGCCTGGCACTGACCGCCTCGCAGCCGTTCATGGTCGAGCAGACCCCGCCGCCGCGCCGGGTGCGTCTGAGCCTCGGCGCCGAACCCGATATCGAGCGTCTCGATCGTGGCCTCGAGCTGGTCGCCCGCTTGCTCAACGAGTCACCGCCCCCCATGCTGGAAATGGTCTACTGAGTCGCCGCGACAACCACTCGCTACCCGTTCATGAGAGAGGAGAGTCAATGCGCATACTGGTGCATATCGATGATGCCGCCACCTGGCGCGACGCGCTGGCCCAACGTTTGCCTCGCGCCGAGGTGCTCACCAGCGAGGACGCCGACGCCCAACACCTGCAGGCGGACTACCTGGCAGTCTGGAAACCACCCGCTGAGTTGCTCGAAAGCCAGACCCGGCTCAAGGGCATCGTCAATCTCGGTGCCGGCGTCGATGCGCTGCTCAACAATCCCGGACTGCCCCGCGACGTGCCGATCGTCAAGCTGCGCGATGCCGGCATGGCGCCGCTGATGACCGATTACGTGCGCTTTGGTGTGCTGTACTTTCAGCGCGACTTCGATCGTTACTTCGCCCAGCAGACGAATGCCGTATGGCACGAGTCGCCGCTGGTCGACAAGGCCGACTGGCCGGTCGGAGTGCTCGGTCTGGGCGCGATCGGCGCACATGTCGCCCAGGCGCTAGCCGAGGACGGTTTCCCGGTGCATGGCTGGAGCCGCTCGCCGAAAGATCTTGACGGCGTCCGCTGCCATCACGGTGACGCGGGCCTGGATGAATTGCTCGGCACGGTGTGCACCCTGATCACGCTACTGCCGGATACCGCGAGCACGCGTGGCATCGTCAACGCCCGCACGCTGGCGCTGATGAGCGACGGCGCCAGCCTGATCAACCCCGGTCGCGGCACGCTGATCGACGAGGACGCCCTGCTCGCCGCGCTCGGCCCCGGCGACAAGGAAGGCCGGCTGCGTGGCGCGCTGCTCGACGCCTTCAGCGAAGAACCGCTGCCCCGCGACAACCCGCTGTGGAGCCATCCGCGGGTGCGCATCACCCCGCACATGGCCGCGCCGACCCCGGTACGCGACGCCGCCGATCAGGTCGCCGCACTGATCACCGCGCTCGACAACGGCGAAGAGGTCGAGACCATCGACCCCGGCGCCGGCTGATTGAAGCGCCTGCGGGCGGCCCGAAGCGGGCCACCGCCGAGGTGCTAGGGTGTCGCGCAAATCTGAAAAGCAGGTGCCTGCACCGCCAACGCCCCAGCAAGTCCGCCCGGAACACACCATGAACGAAAGCCTGACCGTGACGCAGCAATCGCGCGCGGCGTCCGCCCCGAGCGACGTCGCGCCGGCGATCGTCAGCGTTCGCAACCTGACCAAGACCTACGCCTCCGGCTATCAGGCGCTCAAGCCGATCGACCTAGAGATTCGCCGCGGCGAGATCTTCGCCCTGCTCGGCCCCAATGGCGCCGGCAAGACCACCCTGATCAGCATCATCTGCGGGCTGGTCAACCCCAGCGGCGGCAGCGTGCTGGCCGACGGCCACGACATCGTCCGCGACTACCGCGCGGCACGCGAGCGCATCGGCCTGGTGCCCCAGGAGCTGACCTCGGACGCCTTCGAAAGCGTCTGGAACACCGTCAGCTTCAGTCGCGGGCTGTTCGGCAAGCCCGCCGACCCGGCGCATATCGAGCGCGTGCTCAAGGACCTGGCGCTGTGGGACAAGCGCGACAACAAGCTGATCACGCTGTCCGGGGGCATGAAGCGCCGGGTGCTGATCGCCAAGGCGCTGTCCCACGAGCCGCAGATCCTGTTCCTCGATGAGCCCACCGCGGGGGTCGACGTCGAACTGCGCCGCGACATGTGGAACGTGGTGCGACGCCTGCGCGAGGCCGGGGTGACGATCATTCTCACCACCCATTACATCGAGGAAGCCGAGGAGATGGCCGATCGCATCGGTGTGATCAACAAGGGCGAGATCATTCTGGTGCGCGAGAAGCGCGAACTGATGCGTCAGCTGGGCCGCAAGCAGATGACCCTGCAGCTTCAGCAGCCGCTCGCGGCGCTTCCACCGGCGCTCGCCGACTACCCGCTGGAGCTCGCCGACGACGGCTTCGAGCTGGTCTACAGCTACGACTCCCAGCAGGAGCAGACCGGCATCACCGGCCTGCTCAACGCGGTCAACGCGGCGGGCATCGAGGTCAAGGACCTGCACACCCGGCAGAGTTCGCTGGAGGATATCTTCGTCAATCTGGTCAAGGAGCGCCAATGAACCTTACCGCGGTTCGCGCCATCTACCGCTTCGAGATGGCCCGCGCACGGCGCACGCTGCTGCAGAGCATCGTCTCGCCGGTACTCTCGACATCGTTGTACTTCGTGGTCTTCGGTGGCGCGATCGGCTCGCGCATCAGCGAGATCCAGGGCGTCAGCTACGGCGCGTTCATCGTCCCCGGACTGATCATGCTGATGCTGCTGACCCAGAGCGTGTCCAACGCCTCGTTCGCGATCTTCTTTCCCAAGTTCTCGGGGACCATCTACGAGCTGCTCTCGGCGCCCATCTCGCACTTCGAGATCGTGCTCGGTTACGTCGGCGCCGCGGCCACCAAGTCGGTCGTCCTGGGGCTGCTGATCCTGGCTACGGCCAGCCTGTTCGTGCCGCTGCAGATCGCCCATCCGTTCTGGATGCTGCTGTTCCTGGTGCTGACCGCGATGACCTTCAGCCTGCTGGGTTTCATCATCGGCATCTGGGCGGACAATTTCGAGAAACTGCAGCTGGTGCCGCTGCTGGTGATCACGCCGCTGACCTTCCTCGGCGGCACCTTCTATTCCATCGACATGCTGCCTGCCATCTGGCAGACGCTGACCCTGGCCAATCCGGTGGTCTATCTGGTCAGCGGCTTTCGCTGGAGTTTCTTCGATATCAACGACGTCAGCCTTGCCGCCAGCCTGGGCATGATCCTGCTGTTCCTGGGGCTATGCCTGGCCGTCGTGGCGTGGATCTTTCGCACCGGCTATCGCATCCGGCCCTGAGCCGACCTGGCGGCAGCGCTGAGTCAGCTCAGCAGTTCATTGAATTGCCTGAGCCATTCAGGATGCGCCGGCCAGGCCGGCGCGGTGACCAGCTTGCCGCAAGTCACCGCCTGATCGACGGCGATATCGGCGAAGTTGCCCCCGGCGAGGCGCACTTCCGGCGCGCAGGCAGGATAGGCCGAGACCTTGCGGCCTTCCAGCGACACCGCGGCGGCCAGGATCTGCGCGCCATGGCAGATCACCGCCATCGGCTTGTCGGCCTCCATGAAGTGGCGCACCAGTTCGAGCACCCGCTCGTTGAGACGCAGGTATTCCGGCGCCCGCCCGCCAGGCACCACCAGCGCGTCGTAGTCGGCCGGGTCGGTCTCGCCGAACGTCGCGTTGAGAGTGAAAAGATGGCCGGGCTTCTCGCTGTAGGTCTGGTCGCCCTCGAAATCGTGAATGGCGGTCTTGATGCTGTCGCCCTCGCGCTTGTCGGGGCAGACGGCATCGACGCTATGGCCCATCGCCTGCAGCGCCTGAAACGGCACCATGATCTCGTAATCTTCGACAAAATCGCCTGCTATCAACAGAATCTTGGCCATGTCGGGGTCTCCAAAGGATGATCTTGCGCGGCCACGGGCATTCGCGGACTCCGCCTCAAGCTTAGCAGGCAACCCGACCGCCGCCGAGGCACGGCGAGGGGAACGCAGCCTGCCCGCCTGCGGTCTCAGCCAGCACCATTAAATCCTCAAGGTCGTCCTCCCCGCCATGGGTATTTCCGGGTTCCGATACCGCCTTACATTCCTCCTGCTACTGTGGCTCATCGCCCTGCCGACGCTGGCCGCGGCGCCTCTCGAGCCCTTCGCGGCGACCTATCGGCTGCAGATCGATGGCTGGCCGGATGCGACCATCCATCATCAGCTGACCCGGCATGACGGCCAGTGGGAAAGCGCCATGCAGGCACGCATCGCTTTCGCCGAAGGCAACGAGTCGAGCCGCTTCCGACTGGCCGGCGATCATCTCGAGGCGCTGTTATACACCAGCAGCTATCGGCTATTCGGCATGGGCAGCGACTATCGCCTCAACGCACGACAGCTCGCTGAGCTTCCCGACCGGCAGACGGCGCTGCTCATCCTTTCGCGCCAGGCGCTCTCGGCCGCTTGCGTCGGGGTCAGCAGCAGCCCCTGTACGCTGCGCTATCGCGACTACCGGGGCGATCTCGTCACCCTGAACTATCGCGTGTCCGAGCGCGGCGAGAGCTCCTCGCCCAGCGGCCGCCTGAGCAGCGTGAGCGTCGATACCTGGCGGCCCGACAAGCCCGCTCGACACCTGATGATACGGTTCACCCCGGATCTCCCGGGCTTGTTGCTGGGCGCGGAATATCGACGCGACGGCGAGCTTGTCAGCACTCTGGCGTTGACCTCGCTCGACCGAACACCTTCTGCCGATCAGCCGCGCTGATGGGATATCAGCAATTGTCACTACTGACACGACCTGCCCGGTCGGCCGCTCTGGTAAGCTAGCCGGCTTGATTGCGCGGCCAAGCGAGCCGCGTGCCAACCGACAAGGAAATGGGCATGGTTTCGGGGCTGCTGATCATCCTGCTACCGCTGATCCTCGGCTATCTGGTGCCGGTGCGCCATGCCGGGTTGCAGGCGGCGATCAATCATGGCGTCAACGGCTCGATCTACGTGATCCTGGCGCTGATGGGCGTCAGCCTGACCGGGCTCGACGACCTGGCCGGCCAGCTCGGCCGCATGGGCGGCCAGGCGGCGATGCTGCTCGCGGTGATCGCCCCGATCAACCTGCTCGCGCTGTACGCGCTGTCGCGCCGCAGCCGGCTGCGCGCCGGCACCTCGCCGGTGGTCAAGGACGCGCCGACCAGCAAGCTTGCCGCGATGCGCGGCTCGCTGATGCTGGCCGGCGTGGTGGTGCTGGGGATCGTCGCGGGCGTCGGCTGCGCCCGGCTGGGCTGGACCACGGCCCCGGCACTCGCCGAACGACTCGCCGAGTGGGTGCTCTATGCGCTGCTCGCGCTGATCGGCTGTCAGCTACGCAACTCCGGCATGCCGCTCAAGCAGATCCTGCTCAACCGTCATGGCCTGGCGATCGCCGTCACGGTCGCCGTCAGCTCGCTCGCCGCCGGGCTGCTGGCCGCGCCGTTGCTGGCGCTGAGCTGGAACGAGGGGCTGGCGCTGGCGTCGGGATTCGGCTGGTATTCGCTGTCGGGGATCCTGGTCGGCGACAAACTGGGGCCGGTACTCGGCGGGGTGGCGTTCTTCAACGACCTGGCCCGCGAGCTGATCGCCTTTCTGCTGATTCCGCTGGTAATCCGACGCTGGACGCCGATGGCGATCGGCTTCGGCGGCGCGACGTCGATGGATTTCACGTTGCCGGTGATCCAGCAGCACGGCGGGGTCGCCTGCGTGCCGATTGCCGTGGTCAGCGGGTTCCTCCTGTCGCTGCTGTCGCCGCCGCTGACGCTGTTCTTTCTCTCGCTGTAGGCCAGAACCGGCCAGCTTGCACCGGGCTTGCACATTTCTTGCCGACTGCCTGCCTTGCGCTCGGCGATGATACGTTTTTACCGATCCGACACGAGTTCACCATGGCGCATCGCGCGACACCCTCCCGCACCGCTTGCCCGGCTTGCCACCCTGCTGCCCGTACGCGTCGTACAGCGCGGGCGACGCAGCAATACACTGGGCGTATCGCCCTGGCCCCGCTGATCGCCATGGCGGTGATCGCGCTGGCCGTGGCGATCGGCTATTGGCTGCTCAGCCATCAACCCCACGTCGAGCGCCGGCCCGCGGCCAGCCAGCCGCCGCCCAGCGTCGAACTGGCCCACATCCAGCGCGGTCCCGTTGCGCCACAGATCATCGGCTATGGCCGGGTGATAGCGGCCCGCGAAACCCAGGTCGCCACGCGGGTCGGCGGACGGCTCGAGGCATTCGCCGCGGGCGTCGAGCCGGGCCGGGTGGTCGCCGCCGGCGAGTTGCTCGCCACCCTCGACGCCGACGACTACCGGCTCGCCGTGCGCAGCGCCGAGGCCGAGCTGGCCCAGGCTCAGGCCGACCTGGCCATCGAACGCGGCCAGCAGCTCCAGGCGCAGAGCGATTACCAGGCATTCAACCGTCAGCTGCCCGCCGAGCGACGCGCGCTGGTGCTACGCGAGCCGCAGCTCAAGGCGGCCCAGGCCGCGGTGGACAGTGCCCAGGTGGCGCTCGAATCGGCCCAGCTCGAGCTGGCACGCACCCGCATCGAGGCACCCTACCGCGGCATGATCGAGGAGCGTCTGGTCGGCCCGGGCGGCTCGGTCGCCGCCAATACCGCGCTGCTCAGCCTGGTCGACGTGTCGCACTTCTGGCTACGCGTGTCGTTGCCCAACGAGGCGCTGAGCTGGCTCGACAGCGCCACGGGCGACACCGCCGGCAGCGCAGTGACGCTGACCAGCGATGCCTGGCCGCCCGGCGCCAGTCGTCAAGGGCGGGTGTACTCGGTATTGCCTAGCCTCGAGGAAAACGGCCTGATGGCGCAGTTGCTGGTGCGTGTCGACGATCCGCTGGCGCTCGCAGGGTCGGGCCCGGCGCTGCGCCTTGGCGATATAGTCGCCGCCTCCTTCGACGCAATTCCGCGCGACGACCTGCTCGCGCTGCCCAATGCCGCGCTGCGCGACGAGGGTCACGTGTGGACGCTGGATAACGACGACCGGCTGAAGATCATCGAGGTGGACGTCGTGCACCGCGGCGAGAACCGGGTGCTGATCGCCGCCAATGCCATGCTCGCCGACGCCGACCGGGTCATCGTCAGCGCGCTGGCCCAGCCCCGTGACGGCATGGCGCTGAGCGTCGTCGGCGAAGTCGCGTGACCCAGAGCTCGCCGAACAGGCTGAACACGAACCGGACGCCGGAGCCGGCTCATGACGCGCCGCGGCCCGATCGCCTGGATGGCCCAGCATGGCGTGGCGCCCAATCTGCTGATGGTGGTGCTGTTGCTGGGCGGGCTGATGGCCAGCCTGCAGATCAAGAAGGAAGTGTTCCCCGATTTCACCCTGGAGTCGGTCTCGGTGAGCGTCGTCTATGCCGGCGCCACGCCCGAAGAGATCGAGCAGAGCCTGCTGCTGGCGATCGAGTCGGAACTGGCCGATATCGAAGGCATCGACGAGATCACCGCCACCGCCAGCGAGGGTAGCGGCAGCGTGGTCGCCGAGCTGATCGGCGGTGTCGATACCATGCGCGTCTACCAGGAGATCCAGCAGGCGGTGGACAGCATTCGCACCTTTCCCGACCAGGCCGAAGCGCCGACCTTCAGTATCAGCGGGCATTCACGCGGGGTGCTCGACCTGCAACTGCACGGCCACGTCGATGCACTGACGCTTCAGGAAACCGCCGAGAATCTGCGCACCGAACTGCTTACCTCGACGGCGGTGAGCAAGGTCGAGCTGGCCGGCAGTCGCGATCGTGAAATCCAGGTGCTGCTCGACGAGCAGGCCATGCGCCGCTATGGCCTGACCCACGCCGAGCTGGCCGCACTGGTCGGCGATGAGGCCATCGACCTTGCCGGTGGCAGCCTGGATACCCGCGACAGCGAGTGGCTGGTGCGCTACCAAGGTCGTCGCGAGCGGGCCGCCGATTTCGCCCGGCTGCCGATACTCACCACCGCCGACGGCGGCGTGCTGCGCCTGGGCGATATCGCCGAAGTCCACGAAGGGCTCGCCGAAAGCGACAGCGAAGTCGAATACAACGGCGAACCCGGCCTCTCGCTGGAGATTTACCAGGTCGGCGACCAGACGCCGCTGGGGCTGTCCGAGACCGTGCGCGGTGAGCTCGAGCGGCTGCGCGCCGGCCTGCCCCAGGGCATCGAGCTGACGCTCGGCTGGGACAGCTCCAAGATCTATCGCGAGCGACTCGACCTGCTGCTCAAGAACGCCTGGATGGGTCTGGCACTGGTACTGGTGCTGATGGCGCTGTTCCTCGAGGCGCGCCTGGCGTTCTGGGTCACCCTGGGCATCCCCACGGCATTTCTCGGCGCGCTGCTGTTCCTGCCCGGGCTCGGCGTATCGCTCAACATGATGTCGATGTTCGCCTTCATCATCGCCCTGGGGATCGTCGTCGACGACGCGATCATCGTCGGCGAGAACATCTACGCTTATCGCGAACAGGGCCATTCGGTGCGCGAGGCGGCGGTACGCGGCGCCCGCGAGATCGCCGTGCCGATCAGCTTCGCGGTGCTCTCGAACATCGTCGCGTTCCTGCCGCTGCTGTTCCTGCCGGGGTTCCTGGGCATGATCATGAGTGTGGTCCCGTTGGTGGTGGTCACGGTGTTCGCGATTTCGTGGCTGGAAGCGCTGTTCATTCTGCCCGCGCATCTTGCCCATAGCCGCGAGCGACGCACACTACCCGCCTGGCAGCGCCCGCTGGAACGGCTGCGACTCTTTATGCAGGGGCGTCTGGCGGATTTCACCCAACGGCGTTTCGAGCCGTTCCTGCAACGCACCCTCGACCAGCGCCTGCTAACCGTGGCGCTGGGTGTGGCGATTCTCTGCGTGGCGCTGGCCTACGCCATGAGCGGACGGCTGGGCTTCTCGTTGATGCCGCGGGTCGAATCCGATCGCGTCGAGGCCAACGTCACGCTACCCGCCGGCAGCCCGATCGCCGCCGACCGTGCGGTGCGCGACGCATTGCTGGCAAGCGCCGCGTCGCTCGCTGCGCGCGACGATGGCCCGCGTTTCGAGAGCACCCGGGCGCGCCAGAACGGCGACAGCCTCGAGGTGCGCCTGGAACTCGCCGCCGAGAGTCTTGCCGAATGGCCACCGTCGCGACTGGCCCGCGCCTGGCGTGAGGCCACCGGCGCACTGCCCGGCGCGCAGGCGATCCGCTTCGCCAGCGACGCCGGCGGCCCGGGCAGCGGCGCGGCGCTGACGCTGCGCCTGGCGCATTCCGACAGCGCCACCCTGCAGGCCGCGGCGAGCGCACTGGCGGCCACACTCGGCGATTATCAAGGCGTCACCGACGTCGACAGCGGTATCAGCAACGGCAAGCCGCAGCTTTCGCTTGCCGTCTCGCCCGAAGGGCGCGCGCTGGGGTTGACCGGCAGCGATCTGGCCAGTCAGCTACGCGGCCCGCTGCAGGGCGCCACCGCCCTCAAGCAGCAGCGCGGACGCGGCGAGATCAGCGTCGAGGTGCGTCTGCCGCCCGGGCAGCGCGACAGTCTTAGCGAGCTCGAGCAACTGTCGATCCTCACCCCCGACGGCGGTCGGGCGCCGCTTTCGAGGGTCGCCAACATCGAACACGGCCGTGCCTCCGCCTCGCTGACCCGTATCGATGGCCGCCGGGTAATCGATGTCAGTGCCGACGTCAGCGACGATGCGCCGGTCAACAGCATCCTCACCACCCTGCAGGACGAGACGTTTCCAGCATTGAAGAACCGCTTCCCCGGACTCGAGATCGGGCTCGGCGGGCGCCAGGAGGAAACCGCCGATAACCTGGCGACGCTCAAGACCGCGATGTGGGCGACGCTCGCCGCGCTCTACGTGTTGCTGGCGATCCCGTTTCGCAGCTATATCCAGCCGCTGCTGGTGATGGCGGCGATCCCGTTCGGGATCATCGGTGCAGTGGCCGGGCACGTGCTGATGGGCTTCGGCCTGTCGATCATCAGCCTGCTGGGCATGCTGGCGCTATCGGGGGTGGTGATCAACGATGCGTTGGTGCTGATCGACTACGCCAACCGACGGCGCCGCGAGGGCATGGGCGCGCGCGAGGCGATTGTCGCTGCCGCCACGCGCCGTCTGCGACCGATCATGATGACCACCTTGACCACCTTCCTGGGACTGGCGCCGATGATCTTCGAGACCTCGCGCCAGGCACGCTTCATCGTGCCGATGGCGGTCTCGCTGGGTTTCGGCATCCTGTTCGCCACGCTGATCCTGCTGGTACTGGTACCCTGCCTGTATCTGATGGTCGAGAACCTGCGCGAGCGCCTTGCCGGCACGCCTGCCATGAACGAGCCGCAGCCATGAACAAACGTCTGATCCGCCCCGCCATATCGCCGCTGGGGCTCAAGCTGTTCGTCACCATCCTGCTGGTCAACGTGGCGATCTGCGGGCTGATATTCCTGTTCGTCTCGCGCAGCCTCGACCAGGGCTTCATCGATTATCTCGAGCGCACCCAGGCCAACCGGGCAGCGACCCTTGCCGAGGCGCTTGGCGACGAGTGGGCGAACCGCGGCGGCGACTGGCAGTGGCTGCGCGACGACCCCCGCGCCTGGTTCCGACTGGTGCGCCACCAGCTGTGGCCCGGTGAGCAGCGTCCGTCGCCGGCGCTCCAGCGCGAACTGGGCAATCCGCGCGATTTCATCGTTCGCGATGCCAGCGGCGAGACGCTGATCGGTCCGCCGCCTCATCCCGACGATGAAGGCCCCGGCCCGTTGGCGGGCCCCCTCAAGCGCGTGACGATCGTCAGCGACGGGCAGCAGATCGGTGAGCTCAGCTATCGTCCGCCGCGCGAATTGATGGCGCGCATGGACCGGATCTTTCTCGAGCGCCAGCAGCGCAACCTGTCGATTATCATCGGCTCGCTGGCACTGGCCTCGCTGCTGCTCGCCGGCGGGCTTTCCTGGTGGCTGGGCCGGCGCACCCGCGGCATGGCCCAAGCCACCCGGCGGCTGACCGAAGGCGACTACAGCGTGCGCCTGGCCGAACGCGGCCGCGACGAGTTATCGCGGCTGGCCCATGACTTCAACCTGCTCGCCGAAACGCTCGAGTCCAATCGCCGCTCGCGTCAGCGCTGGGTGGCCGACATCGCCCATGAGTTGCGCACCCCGCTGGCGGTGCTGCGTGGCGAGATCGAGGCATTGCAGGATGGCATCCGCCGCGCCGATGCCGACAGCCTGAATTCGCTGGCCCAGGAGGTCGGCCAGCTCGAACGCCTGGTCAGCGACCTGCGCTTGCTGGCGCAGAGCGATGCCGGCATGCTCGAGGCCAATCTGGTGCCTCTGGATATTGCCGAGAGCCTGCGCGCCCGGCTCGAGGATGCCCGCGGCTGGCTCGACGATGCCGGCATCTCACTCGACGTCTCGATTACCGGGCCGGCGCCGATCCTCGGCGATCCGCAGCGACTTCACCAGTTGTGGAACAACCTGCTGACCAATACCCGCGCCTACACCGATGCCCCGGGGCACCTGCGTGTGATGCTCAAGCACGATACGCAACGAGTCACGATCGACTGGGAGGACAGCTCGCCCGGGGTCGACGCACAGGCGCTGCCGCGGCTCACCGAGCGCCTGTATCGTGTCGAGGCCTCGCGCAACCGGCGTAGCGGCGGCAGCGGCCTGGGCCTGTCGATCGCCGCCGCCCTGGTCAAGGCCCATGGCGGCGAGCTGGTGCCGTCGCCCTCGCCGCTGGGCGGGTTGCGCTGGACGCTGAGTATGCCCTTGGCCGGTGCGGCCCCGCTAGCAGGAGACACTCAAGGAGACGCACGGTGAACGAACGCATCCTGATCGTCGAGGACGAGCCCAAGATCGCCCGGCTGATCGCCGACTATCTGACCGGTAGCGGCTTCGAAAGCCAAGCTATCGAGCATGGCGATGCGGTGCTGCCCTGGCTGGACGCGGCCGACCCGGAGCCGGCACTGGTGCTGCTCGACCTGATGCTGCCGGGTACCGACGGGCTGACGCTGTGCCGGGAAATTCGCCAACGCTGGCCGCGACTGCCGGTGATCATGCTCACCGCGCGGGTCGAGGAGGTCGATCGCTTGCTGGGACTCGAACTCGGCGCCGACGACTACATCTGCAAGCCGTTCAGCCCGCGCGAGGTGGTCGCCCGGGTCAGGGCCGTGCTGCGCCGGGCACAGGCAGCAGCCGCGCCGATGGCGGCCGAGCAAAGCGCTACCACGCGGTTACAACTCGACGATGACGGCTGGCGGGCATTGGCCGACGGCCACGACCTGGGCCTGACCGCGGTGGAGTTCCAGTTGCTCAAGGTGATGATGCAGGCGCCGGGACGGATCTTCTCGCGCGACCAGCTGATGGATCACATGTATCGCGATCATCGCATCGTCTCCGAGCGCACGGTCGACAGCCACATCAAGAAACTGCGCCGCAAGATCGCCGAGGTGTGGCCCGAGCGCGAGATAATCCGCTCGGTCTACAGCGTGGGTTACAAGTACCAACCCGAGGAGTGAGAGCCGGGCAGACGCCGCGCAGCTTGCGCAATCCTTGCGCATTGCCTTCGCACTGATTGCGCGACGCTACGCGAAACTGGCAGCGTCCATTCAAGGAGACGCTGTCATGTTAAAGACCCGATTCACCGCTTCGCTATGCACCGCGCCCCTTGTCGCCGCGCTGCTAGCCGGCGGCACGATCTCGCTGGCCCAGGCCGCACCCGGCCCGGCTGAAGGCCATGACCCGCAAGGCCCTAATCCACGCGTCGAAGCACTGTTCGACAGTTGGCAGCTTGACGATGACACCCGCCAAGCCTTCGCTGACGAACAGCGCAACTATCGCGAGCAGCGCCACAGTCTGCGCGAGGAGCACCGCCAACGCCTCGGTGAGATTCTCGACGATAAACAGCTCGATGCCCTGCATGCGATGATGTCGCCGCATCGGCCAATAATGATGCATTCAGCCATGCGAGGCGGGCCTGGCAATCATCAGCAGCATGAGCAAATGGCGCACGACAAGCCCGGCGAGCTGTTCAGCGCCCTGTTCAAGAGTTGGGGCCTCAGCGACGCCGAGCAGAGCCAGCTCGCCGATGCAAGGGAGCAGTTCTTCAGCCAAGCCCGCGAGCTGCGTGATCAGAAGTTCGATAGCTCTGAAGCGCGCCGTGAAGCGTGGCAGGCATTACGCGAGGAACATAAGCAGGCACTCGGCGAAGTGCTCAGCCACGACCAACTAGCGGTACTCGAGGAATTGCGGCCCGCGCCGGGCAAGCGCGAGCGTGGCCCAGACGCCTGATCACCCGCTCACCATTGCTTTAACGAGAAAGCAACGTTACCAGCCCGCCACCTCGGCGGGCTTTTTGTCGTTGACCCATATTCGCTAAGATCGTCCCAGCCATAATAAAAACCGCCCATCAGGGGAGCCTGATGGGCGGTTATGTCAGCCGAAGCTGTATTCTATCCGGCCTTAACCTCGGCCGTTTTCATCACGGCTAGCGTGATGGGGTTAAGCCGACAGCTTAGAAGCTGTAGACGGCACCCACGGCAACGCCGTCATTCTCATCGTTGGCGCGATCGTACCAGGCGGCTTCGATGAAGGTGTACATAGCCGGAGAGATATTATAGGTGGCACCCAGGTTGACTTCGTTACGAGAGTCGAGGTTGTCACCGATAGAGCTGGTGCCTTCCTGGATAGTGTCACCGATGTCTGAACCACCTACGTCGACATACTGGTAGCCACCGTAGATGTCGCCGTAGCCATAACCGTAACGAGCGCCCAGCGCATAACGGTTCTCGTCAGGCAGGTAGTCGGTGTTGCCGGACTCATAACGCTCGTACTTCAGGGCAACACGCAGCTGCTCCATGGTGTACTCGAAGGTCACACCATACTGGTCACCAGCATCGAAATCGCCAACCGCCGGCTCAGTCGGATTACCGTCTTCATCGACGTTACGCTGGCCATCGCCATTGAGATCGCTGTAGTACTGAGAGCCGGTGATTTCGCCATCGTAGTTGTCGAGGTTGTCATAGACAGCCGCGACAGAGAAGGCCCCCATGGTGTACTTGGCACCACCGAAGAATGAGGCGTTACCCGAGTTGGAAACATTCTCGGCTTCCGCATCACCCTTGTACTGGGTACCCACGGCGAACTGCAGACCACCGAAGGAGGGTGACATGTACTGAACCTTGTCACCTTCGCGATCAGTGTTGGTGTTTTCCTGAGTGTTGGCGCCGTCAGCACCGGTGATCAGCGAGTTGCTGTCGGTCAGATCGAAATATTCGTTGTTGGAGACCGGATCCTGAATCCAGTCGTCGATCAGCGGATCCCAGGAACCGATACGGGCGTCACCGAAGTTGCCCTGCAGACCCATAAAGGCCTGGTCGCCGGTATCGATACCGTTGCCATTCTTGATCTCGTCGGCATCAGCTTCCAGTTCGTACTTGAAGTAGCCGGTCAGGCCCGGGTTGATGATGTGCTGGCCCTTGAAGCCGATGGTCGATCCGTTGTCCTGGATCTGATCTTCGGAATCACCGTTCGCGTTATTCACGTTGGAGTAAGCAAACTGAAGGTTGCCGTAGATATCGAGCTGGGTGCCTTCCTGATTGTAGACAGTGGCAGCCTGGGCAGCGGAGGCGCACATGGCACCGGCAATTGCAGTCGCTAAGAGCGTCTTTTTCATCACGATAGTTCCTTAACTAGCTTACTGTTCGATCGTTATTTGCAGATGCAACTGGCTTGCCAGGCACGCCCCTGAAATTCTGTTATGAAGCGATCTTGCCTTAGCGAAGCCTTGTTATTATCCAATGCTCGCAGGGAGAACCTTATACTGGGGTTTGGCGGAACGCAACAAGAAAAAACACTGTTTTTAATCTCGCCACACCAACCCGTCTAGCGACCAAGACTCCCCTACCATTGCCGGTACCGAACATGCCGGCACCGCGGCACGCAATTACCCTAGCGCTTGCTCATGACCGCCAAGTGACATATGCGAACGCTGTTCATGGTGACAGCCGTTCGGCTGATTGCAAGACGCCTGATAAAGGCAGTGCCCGGCGCTTTCCAACGGCTGGTTAACGTAAGCCGGTCAACCGATAGTCTCAGTGCTTGCCATGCTTGGCCAACAGGTCGCCGAGCTTACGGTCGAGCCGGGCGCCCTGACTCTGCCGCTCCTCTCGCTCTAGCGACTTGTCGCGCCTACGCTGCTGGGCCTGCAACGCCTCGAGCTTTTTATGGGCATGACGCGCCTCGCCGGGGGTCACGGCCCCCGCCGGCTCACCCGCCAGATCGACGCGTTCGGCGCCGGCGCGTACCGCCTTGAGGTAACGCGGAAGATTGACGTAACAGGCCAGCGCGCGCCGCACCAGCTTGTCGGGCCAAGGCTCGCTGGCGACCAGATCCTCGTGGATGCCGATCTTCAATGGCCGCGTGTGCCCCTTGAAAAAAGTATCGGTATAGCGGCGATACCATTCATCGAGCAGCGCCTGCGGGGATGGCGCTTCGCTTGGCGGAGCCGACCTGGGAGTCCCGCCCTTCGGCGAGCGCACCGGCTGGTTCCCGTTCGGCCTCGGCCCCGGGTTCGGCCGCAGGTGCAGGCGAGATCACTCGACGCGGCAATGGGTAGCCACGCTCGGCATGGCTCACCGGGGCGGGCGATTCGGTATCGCCGGACTGCTCAGCAGACTCGGCCAGCGTCGCCAGCGAATGGCGCAGGTGCTGGTTTTCACTCTCCAGGCTGGCCAGCCGTTGCCGCAGGCTGGCGATCTCCTGTCGCTCATGCCGGACGAGCTGCTCCAGGGAGTCGAAGAGCGCGGCTACGCGTTGCGTCATCAGGACAACCTCCAATCCTTTCGTTTAGCTAGCATCAGCGTTCAGCCAGCTTCAGCCTGCGCCGGATTCAGCCATTTTTGCTATCGTTCTATCGCCCTGCCCCCACCGCGCGGCAAGAAGGCGAACGCCGATCCGTGCCGCCCCACGCTCAGCGGCGATGATAGATGACGAAATCATAAGCGGGACGGCCCTGCTGGCCGCTTTCCTCGCCCGGCACACGTTGCGCTTCATGCCAGCACGAGCGATCGATGGGCGGAAAGCGTGCGTCGCCGTCGACTTCGACATCGACTTCGGTCAGGTAGAGCCGCGAGGCCCGCGGCATTGCCTGAGCGTAGACCTCGCCTCCGCCCATGACCATGACCTCCTCGACACCATCGATGATCGCCTGATGATCGGCCAGCGCCAGCGCCTCGTCCAGGTCGTGACAGACACGCACTCCCTCGGCCTCGAAGCCGTCATCACGGGTGATGACGATGTTCAAGCGACCGGGCAGCGCACGGCCGATCGACGCGAACGTCCTGCGTCCCATCACCAGCGGCTTGCCCTGGGTCATGCGCTTGAAAAACTTGAGATCTTCGGGCAGATACCAGGGCAGCTGGTTGTCGACACCGATCACGCCATTGCGCGACACCGCGGCGATCATCGCCACCGACACCACCGATTCTTCCGCAGTCGTGTCGTTCATACTGCCACCTGTGCCTTGATATGCGGATGCGGGTCGTAGCCCTCGATGGCGATGTCTTCGAAGCGAAACGCGAACAGATCAGTGATCTCGGGGTTGAGCACCAGCCTGGGCCGCGCGCGCGGCGTGCGGGTAAGCTGCAGCTCGGCCTGCTCGAGATGATTGAGGTACAGATGGGCGTCGCCGAGGGTATGCACGAACTCGCCGGGCGCCAGATCGCAGACCTGGGCGATCATCTGCGTCAGCAGCGCGTAGCTGGCGATATTGAACGGCACCCCCAGGAAAATGTCGGCGCTGCGCTGATAGAGCTGACAGGACAGCCGGCCCTCGGCGACATAGAACTGGAACAGCACGTGGCACGGCGGCAGTGCCATCTCGTCGACCAGCGCCGGATTCCAGGCACTGACGATCAGCCGGCGTGAGTCGGGATTGTGGCGGATCTGTTCGACGACCTTGGCGATCTGGTCGACATGGCCGCCGTCGGGGCGCGGCCAGCTACGCCACTGGTAGCCATAGACCGGGCCCAGGTCACCGTTCTCGTCGGCCCACTCATCCCAGATACGCACGCCGTTTTCGTGCAGGTAGGCGATGTTGGTATCACCGCGCAGGAACCACAGCAGTTCATGGATGATCGAGCGCAGATGCAGCTTCTTGGTGGTCACCAGCGGGAAACCTTCGGCCAGGTCGAAGCGCATCTGGTGACCGAAGACGCTCTGCGTGCCGACCCCGGTGCGGTCGGCTTTCTTGACGCCGGTATCAAGCACCCGGCGCATCAATTCAAGGTAGGGCTGCATAACTCGCCTGTTGCAGAATCAGGATGTCGCTTCGCGCGCCTCGATCTTGCCACCATCTACCGGCTGACTCTTCGACCAGGCCATCAGCACCAGGCCGGCCAGAATCATCGGCAGGGATAGCAGCATGCCCATGGTCAACCAGCCAAAGGCGATGAAGCCGAGCTGCGGGTCGGGCAGACGGACGAATTCGACCGCGAAACGGAAGATGCCGTAGAGCACCAGGAATAAACCGGAAATCATACCGCGACGCCGCGGCGTACGCGATACCACCCAGAGGATGGCGAACAGTACCACACCCTCGAGGGCGAATTCATAGAGCGCAGAGGGATGGCGCGGCTGGCTGCCGCCCGGATAGACCATCGCCCAGGGCAGATCGCTGACGCGCCCCGGCAATTCGGCATTGATGAAATTACCGATGCGTCCCGCGCCCAGGCCAATGGGCACCAACGGGGCAATGAAATCGGTCAACTGGAAGAACGCCAGACGATGCTTGCGAGCGAACAGCAGCGCAGCGATCAATACCCCGATCAGGCCGCCATGGAAGCTCATGCCACCGTCCCAGACCTGAAACAGCCATAACGGGTCGGCCAGCAGACGCTCGAGGCCATAGAACAGCGCGTAGCCAATGCGTCCACCCAGCACCACACCCAGCGCGCCGTAGAACAGCATGTCGCCGATATCGTCGGGCTTCAGCCCCAGGCGCGCCGCGCGCAGCCGTCCCAGCCACCAGGCACCAACAAAGCCGACCACGTACATCAGGCCATACCAGTGGACTTTCAGCGGTCCAAGCGCAATGGCTACCGGATCGATCTGCGGATAATCGAGCATGTCGTTTCCTAACAAGATGGTAAATCAGGACATGGTCGAGGGGGAGACCATGCCGGGGAGCCAGCGTTGTACCACGTCGACCAGCGCCTGAGGACGGTAGGGTTTGGCCAGATAGTCGTCCATGCCCGCAGCAAAGAAGCGCGCACGATCGGTCGCACTGGTATTGGCGGTCAGCGCCACCATCACGCTGCGCCCGCCCTGGGCACTTTCCCGCTGGCGCCAGCGACGGGTGGTCTCGATACCGTCCAGCGTCGGCATGTAGATGTCCATGAAGACCAGCGCATAGCTGTGCTCCATCGCCAGCTCGAGGGCCTCTTCCCCGCTGCGTGCGGTATCCACCAGCAAGCCTTGCTCGGCCAATACCCGCCGCGCCAGGGCAGTATTGACCGGCCCATCGTCGACGATCAGCACCCGTTTGCCCGCGTCAGCGTTATTCAGGCGTCCGGCCTGTAACACCGCCTCGTCGGCCTCGGTTTCGGCGATGCGCTCGAGCAACGAAACCAGCCCCGCGAGCCGCTCGGCCAGCGGTGAGGCGCTTGTTTCCTCGGCACGCACCCCGGCGGCATCGAGACTCTCGAGCTCGCGACGTATCTGGCCCAGATAGCGTGACTTGAGCTGCGACTCCTGCCGTGCGCGGTCACGTTCCTGCCTGAGATGATAAAGCTGGTGATGCGATTCGCTGTCGTCGTGCAGTACTCCCAGCGCCTGGCCTTGCGCAGCCAGACGGCGGTCGAGACGAAACGCATGGCGCAGCCCATGGGCATCGCTCAGCACGGCATAGTCGGCGGACTCGCCAAGAAAGGGTTCGCTGGCATCCAGCGCATCGATCGACACATTCTGCAGGTCCCGACGCGAGCGCCCCAGGCGCTGCACCAGACGGTCGTTGACCGCCACCAGGCGGTTGCTGCTGACCAGGAAGGCGGCTTGCGGCAGGGACTCGAGCAGATCTTCGATACGGCTCTCGGCCTGTCGTCGCGGCAAGCTTCCTTCCAGCACCTTGATCACTGCATCGAGATCGAGCGGCAAATGACCGGGCACATCGGAGGCGCGAACCAGCTGGCTGAGGCGGACCGCGGCCTGATAACGCTCGAGACGCTGCTGCTGGCGGGCGCTGCGCCAGCCTATCAGGGCAACGATCAGACTGCCCGCCAGCCAGACCATGATCAGTACGTCGCGGATATTGGCATTGAGGCGCTCGCCAAGCAGCACCGCCACCAGCAGACAGGTAAGCGTCAGACACGCCTCGACGCCCCATAACCATGCCGACAGACGTTGCGGCCTGCCGCTCGGCATGGCAGTTCGGACTGCACGTTTATCCCTGGAGACGTCTTGCATCCCTACCCCTGTGCTCGACAATGGCCAGAGTGTACGCTCAGCGTCCATCGCCTGTCATGCCGCCGCTACGCCCTAGCATTCGAGAAAAAGCCATGTGTCTGATCGTCTTCGACTGGCGCCCCGGTAGCGCCACCCCCTTGCGCCTTGCCGCCAACCGCGACGAGCGCCATGCTCGACCCGCCGCCCCGTTGGCAAGGTGGCGGGATTCAACCGAGATTGTCGGCGGTCGCGACCTCGAGGCCGGCGGCAGCTGGCTGGCCGCCCACGCCGCTGGACGCGTGGCCGCGATCACCAATGTCCGCGCGCCCGGGTTCAAGACCGAGGCGAGCGGGCCGAGCCGGGGCCACCTGGTGCATCAGGCACTGCTCTGTGACGACCCAGGTAACTGGCTGGAATGGCTTGCGCGCCAGGCGGCGCACGCCTATGCCGGCTTCAACCTGCTGGTCTGCGACGGCAATACGCTCTGGCACCTTCATCACGGTCCCCGCGGCACGCGGTTGACGCAGGTGGAGCCCGGCCTGCATGGCCTGTCCAATGCCAGCCTCGATACGCCCTGGCCCAAGCTGACCCAGGCCCGCCAGCGCCTGGCCGGGCTGCTCGACGACCCCGACCGGCACTTCCTGAGCGATGCTGGGCTGAGCGATGCTGGGCTGAGCGATGCCTGGCTGAACGATGCCTGGGCATTGTTGGGCGATACCCGGCAAGCCGCCGACAGGCGCCTCCCGGATACCGGCGTGGGCCTGGCGCTTGAGCGCCAGCTCTCGCCCGCGTTCATCCTCGGCCAGGACTACGGCACACGTGCCAGTACGCTGCTCGAATGGCGGGCGCCCGGCGAGATCGTCATCGTCGAGCGGCGTTTCGAACCCGGCGGCGTCACGGCCGGACAAAATAGCTGTCGCTTGCAGGTGCCGAGGCTGACGCTAAGCCGCCAAAGCCAAGAGCGGTGATCCGCCACCCCGGCCGGACAAGCGTTAAGTGTCGTCGCGCGGCGGCAGCAGATGGGTCAGCTGCCATTCGGCGAAACGCGCCTGCAGATGGGCGCGCACCGCTGCCGGCGTCGTGAACCGCAGGGTCTCGTCGACCAGTGCCCGAGCCGCACTCATCGGCACGCGGCGAATCGCCGCGCGTACCCGCGGCAGGCTCGGCGCATTCATCGACAATGCGTCGAAGCCCATCCCGGTGAGCAGCAGCGCGCCACAGGGATCGCCGGCCAGTTCGCCGCATACCGAGGTCGGCATGCCCAGTTGGCGGCTCTCCTCCGCGAGTCGGGTCAACGCCGATAATACCGCCGGATGACAGGCATCATAGAGACTGGCTACACGCGGATTGTTGCGATCCACCGCCAGCAGGTACTGAGTCAGGTCGTTGCTGCCCACCGAGAAAAAATCCAGCCGCTGGGACAACGCCTCGAGCTGATAGAGCGTCGCCGGAACCTCGATCATCACCCCGATCTGGGGTCGCTCGATCACGACGCCCTCCTCGTCGAGCTCGGCCAGCGCCCGGTCGAGCAAGCGCAGCGCAGCATCGACCTCATCGACGTTGGTAACCATTGGCAACATGATGCGCAGATTATCCAGCCCGGCCGAGGCGCGCAGCATCGCCCGTAGCTGCACCATCAGCACTTCGGGATGATCGAGAGTCACGCGAATTCCGCGCCAGCCGAGAAACGGGTTGGCCTCGTGAATCGGAAAGTAAGGCAGGTCCTTGTCGCCGCCGATGTCCAGCGTGCGCATGACCACCGGCAACGGCGCAAAGCCCTCCAGCTGCTCGCGATAGAGCTTGGTCTGTTCGTGTTCGCCGGGGAAGCGTTCAGTGATCATGAACGGTACTTCGGTTCGGTACAGTCCGACCCCGGCAATACGCGGCTTTAGTACCGCCACTGCGTCCACCGCCAGGCCGGTATTGACCATCAGCGGGACGCTGTAACCGTCCGGTGTTTCGCTGGGCAGGTGCTGCTCATGTTCGAGCACCTCGGCGAGCGCCAACTCCTCGTCGATCTGTTTCTGATAATGCCGGGTCAGGTCTTCGTCCGGACGCACCAGCAGGCGACCGCGGTGACCGTCGAGTATTACCGATGCACCGTTCAAGCGGGTCAGCGGCAGATCCACCATGCCCAGTACGGTGGGGATGCCCATCGCTCGGGCCAGGATCGCCACGTGCGAGGTACTCGAGCCCTTCAACGAGACCAGCCCCACCAGGCATTCGCGGGGCACCTCACCGAGCATCGCCACGCTGAGCTCGTCGCCGATCACCACGCAGCGCTCAGGAAAGCCATCGAAGCCCTCACCGCTTTCCTGCTGTAGATGCGCCAGCACGCGGCGCCCCAGATCGCGGATATCCGCGGCCCGCTCGCGCAGATAATCGTCGTCGACGCGCTCCAGGTACTGAACGTGACGGCGCACCACGTCGGCCAGTGCACCGGGCGCCCACTGGCCCTCGCGGATGCGTTTCTCGACCTCCTGCCCCAGGGCGGCATCGGCCAGCATCTGTTCGTAGACATCGAACAGCGCCAGCTCCTGGCTGGAAATCCGCCCGACGAGACGCTCCCCGGCGCGCCGGATCTCGTGGCGCACCCGTTCGATCGCCTCGCCCAGGCGGCGGATCTCGAGGTCGATATCGGTGGGCACCAGATCGGGCACGTTGTCCAGATCGGCCGGCGGCGCGATGACCACTGCCTTGCCGATCACCATGCCCGGCGAAGCAGCGATGCCCTTGAAGGTCGCCATGCCGTCGGCCCGCGTCGGCCGGGTCAGGGCGCCGGTGGCCAGGGCATGCGCCAGCACCCCGGCGAGCTGCGCCGCCATGGTCACCAGAAAGGCTTCGTCGCCCTCGTCGTAGCGGCGTTTTTCCTGCTGCTGGACAACCAATACACCCAGTGCACGACGCTGATGGATGACCGGCACGCCGAGGAAGCTCGAGAAGCGCTCTTCGCCGGTTTCCTCGAAATAGCGAAAGTACGGATGCGCCGGAGCATCCTCGAGATTCAGCGGTTCCTCGCGCTGACCGACGAGGCCGACCAGGCCTTCGCCGAGGCGCATCGAGACATGACCCACGGCCTGGGTATTCAGACCGATGGTATCCATCAGCACCAGGCGGTCCTGGGCGGCATCGAACAGATAGATGGAGCACACATCGGTGTGCATGGCCTTGCGGATGCGTCGCACCATGGTGGCCAACGCGGCCTCAAGACTGCGTGCTCCATTGACCTCCTGGACGATGCGTCTTAGTACATCGAGCATGGGCATTCTTCTTATAGTCGAAGGATCGGGAGGTGCCCTGGCCTCAACCCTCGCCCAGGGCGAGTCGCTGGACCCGGGGCGCCAACTCCCGCAAGGCACGACGGTAAACCTCTCGTTTGAAGGGCACGACCTGCCCCAACGGATACCAATAACTGACCCATCGCCAGCCGTCGAATTCCGGCTTGGCCGTGGTGTCCATGCAGATACGACTGTCCTGACAGCGGATCTTGAGCAGGAACCACTTCTGTTTCTGGCCGATGCAGATCGGCCGCGATTGTGTGCGTATCATGCGCCGGGGCAGGCGATAGCGCAGCCACCCTCGGGTACAGGCCAACACCTCGACGTCATCGGGAGTAAGGCCGATCTCCTCCTCCAGCTCCCGATAGAGCGCCTGTTGCGGTGACTCGTAACCCTTGATGCCTCCTTGAGGAAACTGCCATGCATTCTGCCCAACCCGACGCGCCCAAAGCAGCTGGCCCTCAAGGTTGGTAATAATGATACCAACATTGGGGCGGAAGCCGTCAGCGTCGATCACGGGCTTCACCTTATAAATCCAATATTGGATTCATTCTTCCATAAACGTTGAAAGCGCATCAATACGCGCTCGAAAACCCCGGCGGTGGGCAAGCGCCAGCCGTTCTGCAATAATCGCCGCCGCCCTGGCACTCTGCCGGCTACGCCTGCTACCGATCTGCGAGGAGAACACTCTTGAGCCTGGCCATCTTCGATCTCGACAATACCCTGCTGGGCATCGACAGCGACCATGCCTGGGGCGAGTTTCTGGTCGAACAGGGTGCGGTGGACCCGGTCAGCTACCGCGAGTCCAACCAGCGCTTCCTCGAGGCTTACCAAAACGGCACGCTGGACATCCACGCTTATCTGGCGCTGGCCTTAAAACCGCTCGCCGAGAACACCCCCGAACAGCTGGCCGCCTGGCACCAACAGTTCATGGCCAGCAAGATCGAGCCGCATATCCTGCCCAAGGGCGAAGAGCTGCTGGCGCGCCATCGGGAGCGCGGCGACACCCTGCTGATCATTACCGCGACCAACCGCTTCATCACCGGGCCGATCGCCAGGCGCCTGGGTGTCGACGAGCTGATCGCCGTCAATGCGGAAATCCTCGAAGGGCGCTATACCGGCCGCGTCTCGGGCACGCCGAGCTTCCGTGAGGGCAAGATCGTACGTCTCGAGGAGTGGCTGGCCAGCCGCGACGCGAGCCTCGATGATGCCTGGTTCTACAGCGACTCGCACAATGATCTGCCGCTGCTCGAGAAAGTCGACAACCCGGTAGCCGTGGACCCCGACGCGATCCTCGAGCGGGTCGCTCGCGAGCGCAGCTGGCGAATAATCAGTCTGAGATAGCGAAATATAATCATCCTAACGATGCTGCATCGCGGCATCGACAGCAGCCCCAACGATCCACTCAAGCTATTGATTGAGTGGATTTTTTTCGTCCAGCCAAAAGCCAAAATTTTACTTATGGATAGCCCTTGATGCATAACCCATACCTTTTGGCTGGCTCGTTTTTTCCATGTCGGCCGGTATAATGGGCTTATTTGAATCAGCCCAAGGGATGAAAAACCAACCATGCAAGAGGCCGTTGACGTCGTACTCGTAGGTGGTGGAGTGATGAGCGCCACGCTCGCAACCCTGCTACATGAACTGGAGCCCACGGCACGTATCGAGCTCGTCGAGCGCCTGGATTCCATTGCCAACGAAAGCTCATTTGCCTGGAACAATGCCGGCACGGGGCACGCTGGCTTGTGCGAACTCAACTACACGCCGCCCGGCGCCGATGGCTCGCTCAACATCGACAAGGCCATCCATATCAACACCCTGTTCGAGGAATCCAAGCAACTGTGGAGTTCGCTGGTCGCACATGGCGATCTCGGCGACCCCGCCAACTTCCTCTCGCCGGTGCCACACTTGAGCTTCGTGCGGGGTGAGGAGAACGTGCAATTCCTGCGCGCTCGCCATGAAGCCATGAGCAATCACCACTGTTTCGAGTCGATGGAGTATTCCCAGGACCCCGCGACCATCGCCCGCTGGGCGCCACTGCTGATGGCGGGACGCCAGGCAGACGAACCGGTTGCCGCGACCCGCGTCGAAACCGGCACGGACGTCAACTTCGGGGCCCTGACGAACCAGCTGTTGACCCGCCTGAACGACCAGGGCAGCGATCGCTTCAACATCCGCACCGGGCAGACGATCAAGGATCTCGAACGCAACGCCGACGGCTCCTGGAGCCTCGAGATCGAGACCAGCGATGGAGAGCGCCGCGAATTGCGCTCACGCTTCGTCTTCCTCGGTGCGGGCGGGGCCTCGTTGCGGCTGCTGCAGAAAAGCGGCATTCCCGAAGCCAGGGGCTATGGCGGCTTCCCGGTCAGCGGACAGTGGCTGCGCTGCGACAAGCCCGAAGTCGTTTCGCGACACCAGGCCAAGGTGTACAGCAATGCTGCCGTCGGGGCACCGCCCATGTCGGTGCCGCACCTCGACACCCGCAATGTCGACGGCAAGCCTTCGCTGCTGTTCGGCCCGTTTGCCGGCTTTACCACCAAGTTCCTCAAGAACGGCTCTGTCTTCGATCTGGTCAAGACCGTGCGCAGGTCCAATCTCAGCCCGATGCTGTCCGTGGCGCGCAGCAACTTCAGCCTGATGAAATACCTGCTTGATCAGGTCCGGCTTTCCCACGCCCAGCGCGTTGAGGAGCTACGTGCCTTCTATCCGGATGCCAAGGCCGACGACTGGCAACTCGAAGTCGCCGGCCAGCGCGTCCAGATCATCAAGAAGGACTCCCGACACGGCGGCGTGCTGCAGTTCGGTACCGAGATCGTGACGGCGAACGACGGCTCACTGGCCGCCTTGCTGGGGGCCTCGCCCGGCGCCTCGACGGCCACCTCGATCATGCTCGACCTGATCGAGCGCTGCTTCCCCGAGCGCTTCGCCTCGCCGGAATGGCAAGCCCGCCTTGAGCAGCTGGTCCCGGTCCGCGCCAAGATACTGCGTCAGGATGCAGCCCGGCTCAGGCAAGTGCGCCGCGAGACCCATCGCATCCTAAAGCTCGTCGATCTCCCCGCCAGCCAGCCAGCCGATTCGACACCGCGCACCGCCCGCGTGGCCGAGCCGGAGTGCTGCTGACGCGCTTCAAGAGTCACCGTTGACTTCCCGAATCAGCGTTGCCTGATACACTGATTGCCCCGGCTACGGCCGGGGCAATTGCGTTTACATGAACGATGGCCCTGGCCATCTTGGTCCGGGGATAAGTACTGTCTATGCGTTCGCGATTCTCGCTGTCACCTGCGTGGCTAGCCCTGTTGCTTGGCGTGGCGCTGCTGGCCTGGCTGGCCTTCGGCGACATGCAGCGCTTTCGCCGCCAGCCCCCTGCCGAGCCAACGAACGCTCAGCCCAGCCTGCCACGGGTCGAGGTCGAGACCTCGCAGGCCCAGGCGTATACCCCGCACGTCCTCCTCCAGGGGTACCTCGAATCGCGCCAGGACGTCACCCTGCGCGCGCGCCGAGCCGGCGAGGTGACCGCCCTGCCGCAACCCCGGGGTGCCCGCGTAGACGCCGGCGCGCGGCTCGTCGAGATCGACCCGGGCGACCTGCCGGCGCAGATCGAGCGCGCCGAAGCACAACTCGCACTGAGTCGCTCGGAACTCGCCGGCGGACAAAAGCTCAGCGGTCGCAACCTGGTCTCCAACAACGAGTTGCTGCGACTCAAGAGCGAAGTGGCAAAGAGTCGTGCCGAGCTTGCCGGGCTGCGTGAAGCACTCGCCGATACCCACATCGAGGCCCCCTTCGCCGGCGTCCTCGACCGGCTCGAGATCGATCGCGGCGACTATCTGCAAGTCGGCGAGGAAATTGGTCTGCTGGTCGATATCGCCCATCTCGAGGCCAAGGCATGGCTACCCCAGCGGCGTGCCGCCGAGGTCAGTGAAGGCCTACCGGTCACCGTCACGCTGCTCGACGGTCAGGCGCTCGAAGGTCAGGTCAGCTTCCTCGCCAGCCGCGCCGAAGACGCCACCCGCAGCTATCCACTCGTGGTCAGCGTGGCCAACCCGCAGCGGCTGCGCATCGCCGGCGCCAGTGCGACGCTCGATATCGTCTTGCCCGAAAGGCCGGCCCACCGCCTTTCGCCGGCCCTGCTGGTACTCGATGAACGTGGCCGGATGGGCGTCAAGACCGTCTCGGATGATGCCACGGTGCGTTTCAGGCCGGTCGATATCATCAGTGCCGATGCCGATCACGCCTGGGTCGGCGGCCTGCCCGACGCGGTGCGCCTGATCAGCCTGGGCGGCGGCTTCGTCGATGTCGGCCAACGCGTCGAGGCGGTGCCGGCCGAGCAGGCCGCGGCCGGCACCGACTCACTCGACGCGGAGCAGCGCTGATGCGCGCACTGATCGATGCTGCGCTGGATCGTTCGCGCACCACCCTGCTGGTGCTGGCTTTCTTGCTGCTGGCCGGCGGGCTTGCCTATCAGGCGATTCCCAAGGAAGCCAACCCCGACGTGGCGATCCCCATGATCTACGTCTCGCTGTCCCTCGAAGGCGTCAGCCCCGAGGACGCCGAGCGGCTGCTGGTGCGTCCCATGGAGCAGGAATTGCGCGCCATCGAGGGCGTCGAGAAGATGACCGCCCAGGCCAGCGAAGGTTTTGCCTCGATCACCCTGGAGTTCGATGCCGGCTTCAATCCCCGCCAGGCACTCGCCGACGTGCGCGAGAAGGTCGATATCGCGCGCAGCTCGCTGCCCGAACAAGCCGAGGAACCGCGGGTCATGGAAGTCAACGTGTCGCGCTTCCCGGTACTCTCGGTGGGCCTGGCGGGCCCGCTGTCCGCCGCCGAACTGCAGACCGCGGCACGCGGCCTGCAGGACGCCATCGAGAGCATTCCCCAGGTGCTCGAGGTCGACATCGCCGGCGAACGCGAGCACCTGATGGAGATCGTCGTCGACCCGCTGGTGCTCGACAGCTACGGCATCGATTTCGGCACCCTGCTTACCCTGGTCTCGCGCAACAACCAGCTGGTCGCCGCCGGCAGCATCGACAACGGCGCCGGGCGTCTGGCGATCAAGGTCCCCGGGGTGATCGAGAATCTCGACGACCTGCTCGGCATGCCGGTCAAGGTCGATGGTGACCAGGTGGTCACCTTCGGTGACGTCGCGACCATCCACCGCACCTTCAAGGACCCCGCCGGCTACGCGCGCATCAACGGCCAGCCGGCGATGGTACTGGAGGTCTCCAAGCGCACCGGCGCCAATATCATCGCCACCATCGACGCGGTCAAGGCACTGCTCACCGAGGCCGAGCCGCAACTGCCCAAGACGCTCGACGTGCGCATCATCATGGACGAATCGACCACCGTCGATCGGTTGCTCAACGATCTGCTCAACAACGTGCTGACCGCGGTCGTGCTGGTGCTGATCGTGATCCTGGCGACCATGGGGCTGCGCTCGGCACTGCTCGTCGGGCTGACCATTCCCGGTGCCTTCCTGACCGGTATCCTGCTGATCTGGGCGATCGGCTACACTCTCAACATCGTGGTGCTGTTCGCGCTGATCCTGGTCGCCGGCATGCTGGTCGACGGCGCCATCGTGGTCGCCGAACAGGCCGACCACAATCTCGCCGAGGGCCAGCCGGCACGCGCCGCCTGGGCCGGTGCGGCGGGGCGCATGGCCTGGCCGGTGATCACCTCTACCGCCACCACCCTGGCGGTGTTTCTGCCGCTGCTGTTCTGGCCCGGCGTGGTCGGCGAATTCATGAAATACCTGCCGGCCACGGTAGTGCTGTGCCTGCTCGCCTCGCTGGCCATGGCGCTGGTATTCCTGCCCACGCTGGGCCATCTGCTGCGCCGCGGGCAAACCTCGGGCAGCACCCAGGCCAGCGCCGGGGGAAGGCTCTACCGCCGGGTACTCGCGCGCCTGTTGCGCCACCCCGCGCTGACGCTGGTCGGAGCGCTGCTGCTGATGGCGCTGGTCTACATCGGCTATGCGCGCTTCAACCACGGCGTGGAATTCTTTCCGGCGGTGGAGCCCGACAGCGCCCAGATCCTGGTCCATGCGCGCGGCGATCTATCGGTCGCCGAAAAGGATGCCGTGGTCCAGCGCGTCGAACGGCGCGTCGCCGGGATGGCCGAGATCAAGGCGCTCTACGCGCGCTCCTTCGCGATTCCCGATGGCCAGCTCGGTGCCGACGTGATCGGTCAGTTGACCTTCCAGCTGATCGATTGGGAGCAGCGCCGCCCCGCGCGGCGGATTCTCGCCGAGATGGCCGAACGCACCGACGACCTGCCCGGGGTGCGCCTGGAGTTCCGCGAGCAGGAACAGGGTCCGACCAGCGGCAAGCCGATCCAGATCGAGCTCACCGCGCGCCAGCCGGCGGCAATCGAGCGCGCGGCCGAGCAGTTGCGTGCGGCCATGCGCGAGCTCGGCGGCTTCCGCGACATTCAGGACAATCGCAGCCTGCCCGGCGTCGAGTGGCGGCTGCGCGTCGACCGCGAAGCGGCAGCTCGCTTCGACGCCGATGTCGCCACCGTCGGCAGCGCGGTACAGCTGGTCACCAACGGCCTGCAGCTCGCCACCTACCGACCGCCCGATGCCGACGACGAGGTCGATATCCGGGTACGCCTGCCCGGCGCCTGGCGCAGCCTCGACCAATTGCGCCGCTTGACCGTCACCACTGCACGCGGCCAGGTGCCGATCAGCCAGTTCGTGCGCCTGGAGCCGGCGCCAAAGGTCGGCACCTTGCACCGTGTCGACGGTAAGCGTGCATTGACCCTGGAAGCCGATGTCGAACCCGGCCGCCAGGTCGACGAGCGCCTGCGTGCGCTCGGTGGCGCACTCGAGTCGCTCCCCGAGGGGGTTCGCTACAGCTTCGCCGGCGAGCAGCAGGACCAGGCCGAGACCAGCCGCTTCCTGGGCATGGCTTTCGGCGTGGCGATCTTCATGATGACAATCATCCTGGTTACCCAGTTCAACAGCCTTTACCAGGCCGGACTGGTGCTCTCGGCGATCGTCTTCTCCACCGCCGGCGTACTGCTCGGCCTGCTGCTCAATGCGCAGCCGTTCGGCATCGTCATGGTCGGCATGGGCATCATCGCCCTGGCGGGAATCGTGGTGAACAACAACATCGTGCTGATCGACACCTACAATCAGCTGCTGGGCGACGGCCTCGAGGCCTTCGACGCCGCGCTCGAGGCCGGCAGCCGGCGGCTGCGGCCGGTGCTGTTGACCGCCATCACCACCGTGCTAGGCCTGTTGCCGATGGTGCTGAGCGTCAACGTCGACCTGCTCTCGCCGAGCCTGGGCTTCGGCGCGCCCTCGACCCAGTGGTGGACCCAGCTGTCCAGCGCCATCGCCGGCGGGCTGGGCTTCGCCACTGGCCTGACGCTGCTGCTGACACCGTGCATGCTCTACCTCGGCGCGCGTATCGGGGCGCGACTGCGCGGCCAGCGCAAAAACGTCACATGACGAAAAGTGACATGACAGCAAACTGAAAAGGCCCCGTCGGCGGTCAGCCAACGGGGCCTTGCAATGGCGCCCTTGCAATAATAATGCGCCGTCTCAGTAAGTGGCGCTGGGCGCCACCTCGGGGGCCGGCGGCGGCGAATGTGCGGCATGCAGGCGGCTGATCAGCTGATCCTCGAGTGCGAAACGCTCGGTCAATGCCTTGTGCAGACGATCCATCCACGCCGGCAGGCGAAACAGATAGTGCTGGCAACGCGTCGGCGTGGAGTAATCCTCATCGAATTCGAGCACCATGGCGGTCGACATCTCCAGACGCTGCAGCAGCTTCTCGGCAAGCTTCAGCGCCTCATGATCTTTGAATTGCTCGGCTTCTTCACGCAGCTGCGGATAGATCTCGAAGTGCCCGGCGCTGATGTAGTCCATCAGCAATTCGCTGAAGCGATCGATCTGCTCCTTGGTGATCGCTTCGGGGTCCGCGTCGCAAGCTTCCTGGAGCTCCAGCATGGCGACCAGCATCTCGCGACGCTCCTCGAACCAGCGATCGATCAGCCGATGGACGCCGCCCCAGCGCTCCTGAGCGGTCTTGCAATCTTCCAGCATTGTCCTGCCTCCATGCATTCATGCAGCCTGCGGACGCTCAGCGTCCCTCCTGCTCGCGTGGCTGTCAATCCTGGGCATGGAAGATTCCTCGGCTAGCCGCCACGCCCGTCCAGAAAGCCACGCACAATCAGCAAGATGGGCACCAGCGCGAGAATCACGAATCCGACCAAAGTCCACTGCGGCAGGGTCACGCCCAGCCATACGCCCTCCACGGCGGCGCATTCGCCGGAGCCCGACAGCACCCGTGACAGCACGTCCCACATCGGCATCACTTCCAGCATGTAGTCGAGTCCCGGCCCGCAACTGGGCACCTGATCGGCCGGCAGCGACTGCAGCCAGACGTGGCGTCCGGCCACGGCGATGCCGCCGCCGACCGCCGCCAGCCCCAACAGGCCATAGACGCTGCCGCCCCAGCCGCGCGGGTTGTGGATCGCCGCGATCAGAAAGACCAGCGCCGCGGCGATCACCGCGACACGCTGGAAAATGCACAGCGGGCACGGCTCGAGTCCCGCCACGTACTGCAGCGCCAACGCCACCGCCATCATCAGTGCGCAGAAGGCCAGGCCGGCCAGACTCCAGTGGCGAACCGTCATCCGCCGCGTCCACGTTCCGCTCAAGCTAGCCGCCATTCGTGCGTCCCCGCCCATGAATGCCCATCCTAAAAAAGCTCGGGCCCGCCTGGCGGGCCCGAATGAATCGCTCAGACTGCCGAGGCGGGATGCGGTTCCCGGGCGCGCGCGAAATAGGCCTCGAGGAAGGCCTCGAAACTTTCACGATCGCCGGCCTCGATATCGCCCTGCTGCTGATGCGAGGTTTCGCTGAGCTGGCTGAACAGCGCCTCGCGCGCGCTGTCCATCGGCTCGCTACGAAAATGCGTGGCCTGCTCGTCGGCCAGCTCGAGCATGTAGTCGACGAATTCGCCGCCGCTTTCCTGCAGCACGTCGAGCAGACGCGCGGAGGGAGTGCGCTCGGGGTGGCGCAGCAACGGCGCCAGGCTGTCGATCGCTGCCCGGTGAGTCTGCGAAGCCTCGATGGTGTCGAGCAGCCCGGCCACCTCGCGCAGTTCCTCGAAGATGGTCTCGGCGCGACGCGCCAGTTGCTCTTCACGGGCGTCGATGGCCAGCGTCAGCGAAGGATCACGCCCGCGCTCGACCACCGCCTGGCGGTTATCGTCGAGCCGGTCGCACTCCTCGTCGGGAATCCACGGGCTCTCGGCGAGCAGGCACCACATCAGGAAGGTGTCGAGAAAACGCATCTGCGTCTCGTCGATGCCCAGCGGCAAAAACGGGTTGAGATCGAGACAGCGCACTTCGATGTATTCCACGCCGCGCGCCTCGAGCGCCTGGGTGGGCGTCTCGTCGTGGCGCGCCACGCGCTTGGGGCGGATATCGCTGTAGTACTCGTTCTCGATCTGCAGAATATTGGCATTCAGCTGACGCCACTCGCCACCCTCGTTGACCCCCAGGCGCTGGTAGGCCGGCCACGGCGTGCTGATGGCGTGGCGCAGGGTGCCGACATAGTTGGACAGCGAGTTGAAGCAGATCTTGAGCTGCGCCTGGACCTTGTTCTGATAGCCCAGATCGGACATCCGCAGGCTCGTGGCATACGGCGACACCAGGGTATCGCGGGCATGGGCCTTGAGCTTGTCGGGTACCGCGCCGGTCAAGAAGCTGCGATCCAGCGCCGGCGAAGCGCCGAACAGGTAGAGCAGCAACCAGCTGTTGCGCCGGAAGTTGCGGATCATGTCGAAGTAACGTCCCGAGCGATAGCTGTTCAGCGGCTTGTCCTGCGCGCCCTCGAGCTCGCGCAGCAACGGCCAGGCCTCCTCGGGCAGCGAGACGTTGTAATGGACGCCAGCGATCGACTGCATGATCCGCCCGTAACGGATATCCAGGCCTTTGCGATACACGGACTTCATGGTACCCACATTGGAGCGTCCGTAATCGGCGATCGGCACGCTGTCATTGCCGTCCAGGCGGCCGGGCATGCTCGCCGGCCAGATCAGCTCGTCGCCCAGGTAACGGTAGCTGAAGCGGTGCAGATCGGCGAGAAACGCCGTCGCATCCTCGGGCCGGCAGTAGATCGGCGTGATGTACTCGAGCAGCGATTCGGAGTAATCGGTGGTGATGTGCGGGTGGGTCAGCTTCGACCCCAGCGACCGGGGATGCGGCGTTTGAGCGATCGCCCCTCCACGGTCGACACGCAGGCCTTCCTTCTCGATGCCGCGACGCAAGCGACCCAGTCGCCCTTCACGGGCCAATCCCTTGAGCCGCTCGACGGCCTTGACTAGTTGCTCGGACAAGTTGAACACCCCCGGTTGCAAGCGATTCACCGCCGCTTGCCGCGACGGTGGAGGTAAAGTCAGATTATGGTGCCTGGCACAGCCCTTTCAAGGCTAACGATCGGCAGCGCCACTTCAGCGCTTGTTGCGGGCCTTGAGCAGCGCCTCGCCCAGCGCTCCCATGCCGCCGCTCCCGGAGCCATTTCCAGCGCTATTGCCCCCCGCCCGCTTGTCCGTAGCGCCGCTCCGGCGCGCTCCCTTGGCTCGACGCTGACCGTCGTTGTCGTGGCGCCGAGCTCCCCCGGCAGGTGCCGCGCCCTCCTCGGCCTGGGGCTCGTCGCTCAGGCGCATCGACAGGCCGATCCGCGCGCGCTCGATATCCACGGCCATGACCTTGACCTTGACGATATCACCGGCCTTGACCACCTGGCGCGGATCATCGACGAACTTCTCGGCCAGCGCCGAGATGTGCACCAGGCCATCCTGATGGACGCCGATATCGACGAAGGCGCCGAAGTGGGTGACGTTGGTCACGCTGCCCTCGAGGATCATTCCCGGCTCGAGATCCTTGAGCGTCTCCACGCCCTCGCGGAACTCGGCGGCCTTGAACTCGGGGCGCGGGTCGCGGCCGGGCTTGTCGAGCTCCTTGAGGATATCGGTGACCGTCGGCACGCCGAAGCTGTCGTCGACGTAGTCGGCGGGCTTGAGCGATTTCAGGAAGCTGCTGTCGCCGATCAGGCTGGCCAGCTGGCGATCGCCGCGCTCGGCGATGCGCGCCACTACCGGGTAGGCCTCGGGGTGCACGGCGCTGGCGTCGAGCGGGTTGTCGCCGTTCATGATGCGCAGGAAACCGGCGCACTGCTCGAAGGTGCGCGGCCCCAGGCGGCTGACCTCGAGCAGCTCACGGCGATTGCGGAACGCGCCGCGCTCGTTGCGCCGCGCGACGATGTTCTCGGCGAGCCCCGGGTTGAGCCCCGAGACCCGCGAGAGCAGCGCCCCGGAGGCGGTGTTCAGATCCACCCCCACGGCGTTGACGCAGTCCTCGATGACCGTTTCCAGGCTGCGCGACAGCTGCACCTGCGAAACATCGTGCTGGTACTGACCGACGCCGATCGACTTGGGCTCGATCTTGACCAGTTCGGCCAGCGGATCCTGCAGGCGCCGGGCGATCGACACCGCGCCGCGAATGGTCACGTCGAGATCGGGCATCTCCCGCGCCGCCAGCTCGGAGGCCGAATACACCGAGGCGCCAGCCTCGCTGACCATCACCTTGGCGAGCCGCCGCGAGGCGTCCTGCGCGGCCAGACGCTTGACCAGCTCGCCGGCCAGCTTGTCGGTCTCGCGGCTGGCGGTACCGTTGCCGATCGCGATCAGACTCACGGCGTGCTTGTCGGCCAGCCGGGCCAGCGTCGCCAGCGCCTCGTCCCAACGCTTGTGCGGCGCGTGCGGATAGATCACCGCCTGTTCGAGGTATTGCCCGGTGGCATCGACCACGGCGACCTTGCAGCCGGTGCGCAAGCCCGGATCGATCGCCAGCGTCGCCTGCTGGCCGGCCGGGGCAGCGAGCAGCAGATCCTGGAGATTGGCGGCGAAGACCCCGATCGCCTCGAGTTCGGCGCGCTCGCGCAACCGCCCCATCAGCTCGGTCTCGAGATGAGTATAGAGCTTGACCCGCCAGGTCCAGCGCACCACCTCGCGCAGCCAGCGGTCGGCGGCACGTCCTTCGTCGTGAATGTCGACGTGCTTGGCGATGGCTATCTCGGCCGGATGCACCGGCGCCTCGTCCTCGCCGGGCAGCTTGAGGTTCAGCGCCAGCACGCCCTCGTTGCGGCCGCGGAACATCGCCAACGCGCGGTGCGAAGGTACCTTGGCGAGACGCTCGTCGTGCTCGAAGTAGTCGGAAAACTTGGCGCCCTCGCGCTGCTTGCCATCGATCACCCGCGCGCACAGCTCACCTTCGTCCCACAGCCGATCGCGCAGCCGGCCGACCAGCTCGGCGTCCTCGGCGAAGCGCTCCATGAGGATCTGCTTGGCGCCGTCGAGTGCCGCCTTGGTATCCGCGATGGCCGGAGCGTCGCCTTCGGCCGCGCGCAGATAGCCCTGGGCCTCGCGCTCCGGATCGCGCGTCGGGTCGCCGAGCAGCGCATCGGCGAGCGGCTCGAGCCCGGCTTCGCGGGCGATCTGGGCCTTGGTGCGGCGCTTCTTCTTGTAGGGCAGGTAAAGATCTTCAAGGCGCTGCTTGGTGTCGGCGTCGCGCACCTGGGCGGCCAGTGCATCGGTGAGCTTGCCCTGTTCGTCGATGCTGGCGAGCACTGCGGCGCGGCGCTCCTCGAGTTCGCGCAGGTAGCGCAGGCGCTCCTCGAGTTCGCGCAGCTGGCCGTCGTCGAGGCCACCGGTGGCCTCCTTGCGGTAACGCGAGATGAACGGCACGGTGGCGCCGCCGTCGAGCATTTCCACGGCGGCGGCGACCTGATTGGGACGAACGGCGAGTTCCCCGGCAAGGCGGGCGGTGATCTTGGCTTGGGCGTCCATGAAATCCTTGGCGGTCCGGCGGCTGGCGATCCAGCGGAAAAAAGTTCGCGACAAGGTACCACAAACACCCTCGACGCACCGCCAAGCATTCAGCGCCGCGGCTCGCCGTCATCCCAGAACGGTCGACTGGACTCGCGTTCGACGTCGGCGCGAGTCAGGCCGATATCCTTGAGCATGGCATCGCTCAACGACCACAACTGACGCCGCTCGCTGCGCACCTGCTGCCAGCGCCGCAGACGCCGGTCCAGACGCTGCAGCCAATTCGACGTATCCGCTTTGAGGTCTTCCTGCGCGCCCTCAAGATCGACGCCGTGAGTGAAGTGCAAACCGCCCTTGAACAGTGCCATGACAACGCCCTCCCGTTTTCCAACCGTGTAGTGATGGAAGCAGTGTCGCGGGCGGGCTAAAATCAATCCAACGAATGTTTTTGATGTTCCACATCAACCTGAGTGATGCTAGCCATGTTGCAGACCATCGATCATGAACTGTTGCGGACTTTCGTCGCGATCGCCGACCACGGCGGCTTCACGCGCGCCGCCCAGGCCGTCAATCGCACCCAGTCGGCGGTCAGCATGCAGATCAAGCGCCTCGAGGAAGATGTCATCCAGCGGCCACTGTTTCAGCGCGAGGGCCGTCAGATGCGCCTGACCAGCGAGGGCACCACCCTGCTCGGCTACGCCCGGCGCATCCTCGACCTGCACGGCGAAGCGCTGAACACGCTGCGCCAACCGGACATGGTCGGGCGGGTGCGTATCGGCGTCCCCGACGATTACGTCATGCGCTATCTGCCCGGCATTCTCAAGTCGTTCTCGCAGAGCTGGCCGCTGGTGGATGTTGAAGTGCAGTGCGCGCCTTCCTCCGAGCTGTTGAGCCGCCAACCGGGCAGCCTCGACCTGAGTATCGTGACCCGCGAGGTCGGCCACGAGATCGGCGAGATCCTGCACCAGGATGAAACCGTCTGGGTCGTCGCCGGCAGCCACGCCCCCCACGAACAGTCTCCGCTACCATTGGCGCTGTTCGAGGAACCCTGTTTCTGCCGCAGCCATGCCTGCAACGCGCTGACCATGGCCGGACGCCCGTACCGGGTCGCCTACTCGAGCCCCAGCCTGGCCACGTTGCAGGCCGTGGTGGGCGCCGGATTGGCGGTTTCGGCATGGATGAAGAGCCTGGTCACGCCGGACATGCGCATCCTCGGCGAAGCGGAGGGCTTTCCGTCGCTGCCCGCCTCGTCGATCGTGCTGCTGCGCGCCCCGGGAGCGAACTCGCCGGTGGTCGAGGGCCTGGCCCGGCATATCGTCGAAGGCTTCAGGAACTGACGACACACCGAACATCCCAGCGATCTACCGCCAAGCTGGGTGGCAAGGCCGGATCGAAAGCCCCGGTGGTTACCGGGGGCCGATGACTGGGAAGACTTCTAAGCGGTTCAGGCCTGGCGCGGCTCGAAGCGCAGCGCCACGCCGTTGTTGCACCAGCGCAATCCGGTAGGCTCGGGGCCGTCTTCGAAGACATGGCCCTGATGCCCTCCGCAGCGCGCGCAGTGATACTCGGTACGCGGGATCAGCATCACGAAGTCGCGCTCGGTCAGCAGATGACCCTCGATATGATCGTAGAAACTCGGCCAGCCGGTTCCCGACTCGAACTTGGTCTCGCTGTCGAACAAGGCCAGGTCACAGCCGGCGCAACGATAGACCCCGGGGCGCTTTTCGCTGTTGAGCGGGCTCGAGCCGGCCGCCTCGGTCCCTGCCTCGCGTAGCACCTCGAACTGCGCATCGCTGAGCCGCTCGCGCCACTGCGCCTCGCTCAACTCGAGCGGCTCGATATCCGCCGCCCGCTTGAGGTCGAGTTGGGGACGCGCCAGCGCCAGTCCCGGCAACAGCCCGGCCAGACCTCCAACACCCAACAGTCCCAGAAAGTGACGTCTGTGCATGATCGGATCTCCACGTTGATCAGCGTCCTCCGCCACCCGCCGCAACGACGGCGTTGAGTGCAGGCAAGACGCAAACAGGGAGCGCCGCAGCGCTCCCTGTTATCGACCACGCGACAAGGGCGCGGTTCAGCAGACCGTCACGTTCAGCCGAGCGTCGGCCCCGCCGCCACGATCGCTTCATCGACGCCCGAGAACTTCTGGAAGTTGTCGACGAACTTGGCCACCAACTCCCGGCGCTGTGCATCGTAGGCGTCCTTGTCGTCCCAGGTCTGACGCGGATCGAGCAGTTGCGGATCGACCCCCGGCACGCTGGTCGGCACCGCCAGGTTGAGCCCCTCGAGCTTATGGGTCTCGACATCCTTGAGCGCGCCGGACTGAATCGCGGCGATTACCGCCCGGGTGGTGGGAATGCTGAAGCGGCTACCGCCCTGGCCATGGCTACCGCCGGTCCAGCCGGTATTGACCAGATAGACCCGCGAGCCGAAACCCTCGAGGCGCTTGATCAACAGGTCAGCGTACTCGCGTGCCGGACGCGGGAAGAACGGCGCGCCGAAGCAGGTCGAGAAGGTCGCCTCGAGACCGGCCGATGAGCCCATCTCGGTAGAACCGACCTTGGCCGTGTAGCCCGACAGAAAGTGATAGGCCGCCGCTTCCCTGGAGAGGATCGACACCGGTGGCAGCACACCGCTCATGTCACAGGTAAGGAAGATGATCGCGCTGGGTTCGCCGGCGCGATTGGCGGCGACCCGTTTTTCGATATGTTCGAGCGGATAGGCGGCACGCGAATTCTGGGTCAGGCTGTCGTCGGCATAGTCGGGATGGCGACACGCATCGAGTACCACATTCTCGAGCACCGTGCCGAAGCGAATCGCCTGCCAGATCAGCGGCTCGTTGCGCTCGGACAAGTCGATGCACTTGGCGTAGCAACCACCTTCGATGTTGAATACCGTGCCCTCGCCCCAGCCGTGCTCGTCGTCGCCGATCAGATAGCGCGAAGGGTCGGCGGACAGCGTGGTCTTGCCGGTCCCCGAGAGGCCGAAGAACAACGTGGTCTCGCCGTCCTCGCCGACGTTGGCGCTGCAGTGCATGGGCAGCACGTCCTTCTCGGGCAGCAGGAAGTTCTGCACCGAGAACATCGCCTTCTTCATCTCGCCGGCATAGCGCATCCCGGCGATCAGTACCCGGCGCCGGGCGAAGTTGAGGATCACCGCGCCCTCGGTGTTGGTACCGTCGCGTTCCGGCTCACAGGTGAAGTGCGGCGCATTGAGGATCGTCCATTCGTTCTTGCCCTTGGGATTGAAGCCCTCGGGGAGCACGAACAGGTTGCGGGCAAACAGGCAGTGCCAGGCAGTTTCGGTGGTTACGCGAATCGGCAGGTAATACTCGGGGTCGGCCCCGACGTGCAACTCGGCGGTATAATTCTCGCCTTCTGCCAGGTAGTCCTCGACGCGCTCCCACAGCGCATCGAAGCGCTCGCTATTAAACGGTTGGTTGACCTTGCCCCAGTCGATCAGCTCGGCGGTGGAAGGTTCGTCGACGATGAAGCGGTCACTCGGGGAGCGCCCGGTGCGCGCCCCGGTATTGACGACCAGCGCACCGTTGTCGGCCAACCGGCCTTCGCCGCGAGCGGTGGCACGCTCGATGAGTTCGGCGGCGCTCAAGTTGACGTGGTTTCGGTTGCGCTGTTCCTTGGACGCCTGGGGCGCAGCTTGATTGATTGTCATGGATAATGGGTCCTGGGCCGGGGGCCGGTTCTCTCTCGTTAGCCAAAAGTGTGTCTCTGGATACCGTCGTGGGCATTGACCGCCTCTAGGATCGAATCGGTATACAGACTGAAACAGTATGGCAAAAAGCCCCCGCCCGTCACGCAGCGGTGACCTTCTTCAATGCACGGTCGGCGCGCCAGCGTCCGGCGATTCGATCAGCGACTCGATGTCCGCCGCCGAAAAATGATAACGGGTGTGGCAGAAATGGCACTGAGTGTCGATGGCCTGCTGCTCGTCGAGGATCTCGCGCAACTCCTCGGCGCCCAGGTTGAGAAGCGCCTGGGCGATGCGTTCGCGCGAACAGCTGCAGGCAAAACGCAACGGCTTGGGATCGAACACTCGCACGGTCTCTTCGTGATACAGCCGGTGCAGCAATTCGCGTTGCCCAAGTTCAAGCAACTCATCGGGCTTGACGGTGCTGGCCAGATGCACGGTGCGCTCCCAGGCATCCGGGTCGCGGTTGCTTTGATCGTTGGGCAGTTGCTGCAACAGCAGTCCCGCCGCCCGCTGACCGTCGGCCGATAGCCACAGCCGCGTGGCGAGCTGCTCGGAGCGCGCAAAATACGCCTCGAGGCAACCCGCCAGCGAAGGCTCCTCGATCGCCACGATGCCCTGATAGCGATTGCCTTCACGCGGGTCGAGGGTAATCACGATACGCCCCTCACCGACCAGCGACTGGAAATCGGCATCGTCGGCCGGCAACGGCGCGTCTTCATCGAGACGGGCGATCGCCCGTAGCTCACCGCCGGGGTTCGATTCGGCCATCAGCAGGCTCAGGGCACCTTCGCCGCGCACCTCGATGCTCAGCGTGCCGTCGAGCTTGACGGTCTCGGTGAGCAACGCCACGGCGGCAAGCATCTCGCCCAGGTGCCGTGTCACCGCCGGCGGGTAGGCATGGCGCTCGAGCACTTCGGCGTAGGACCGCTCGAGGCTGGCGATCTCGCCGCGCACATTGGTGTCATCGAAAAGGAAACGCTGGATCTGATCGGTCATCGGCTATCGTCGTCACTCGGAATCGGGAACTAAAGAAATGAAAGAGAACGCTGGTTAGTCGTCTTCGCCGGGGCGTTGGCGCTGGAAACGTTGAATATTGCGCCGTTCACGCTTGTCGGGGCGCCCGGGCGGCGCGCGCATCGCCTGATTGGCGAGCCGGCGATTCTCGGTTTCGCGTTCGCGACGCGCCTGGCTGTCCGCGGTCTCGCTATAGAGTGCGCGTGCCTCGGGAGCGCCACGGCGCTGGTCGCTGACGGCCACTACTTCGACTTCCCAGTAATCCCAGCCTTGGGGCAGCTTGATCAACGCACCGGGCTCGACCATCTTGCTGGTCTTCACCCGGGTGCCGTTGTACTGGACCTTGCCGCCCTCGATGGCTTTCTTGGCCAGGCCGCGCGTCTTGAAAAAGCGCGCCGCCCACAGCCACTTGTCGATACGTACCTGTTGCATAGCCTGTTACACAGTCGGTTATAGGGTAGCTAGATGGCGACTCAGGGGGCGGGTAACAAGGTCGCGAAGCGATCCAGGGCAATAAATTCCTCGAGTTCACGCTCGGGCCGCCGACTGTCGGGCTGCTTGATGCCCAGCAGATGGCAAATTCCGAACTCGCGAGCGCTTTCCAGCACCGCCGGGTTGTCGTCGATGAATAGCGTGCGCTGCGGATCGAACGGTTCGATCTCCTGCAGCGCGAACCAGAATTCCTGACGCTCCTTGGGTACGCCGACATCGGCCGACGAGACGATCGCATCCAGATATTGCTCGAGTCCGGTGAGCGGCAGCTTGAGCGCCAGGCTCTCGCGGTCGGCGTTGGTCGCCAGCACCACCCGCGGATGCTGCTGCTTGAGCCAGGTCAAGAAGTCCATCGCATCGCTGCGCAGCCCGATCAAGTGCTGCACTTCGCGCTTGAGCGCCACGATATCCACGCCCAACTCCTCACGCCAGTAGGCCAGGCTGTACCAGTTCAGGGTGCCTTGCTCGCGGATGATCCGCTCACGCAGGGAATCCTGGGTCGCCTCGTCGAGGTGATGGAGTTCGACGTAACGCCGCGGCAGGTGTTCGAGCCAGAAATGGCTGTCGAAGTGCAGGTCAAGCAGCGTCCCGTCCATGTCCAGCAAGACGGTATCGATAGCGCGCCAATCAAGCATTGGCCAAGGGCTCCGGGGCAGTGGTAAAAGAGACGGACACGATCAGTTCATTGTACGGATACGCCCGCCATGCCGCCAATATCGCTCCACAAGCCTCAGGTTCTCGGCCGCGAGGAGGTCGCGCGCAGTCGCCTGTTCATCATTGAAAGTCTCGAGCTGCGCTTTTCCAATGGCGCCGAGCGGACCTTCGAGCGCCTCAAGGGCAGCGGCAGCGGCGCAGTGATGATCGTCGCCATGCCCGACCCCGATCATGTGCTGCTCATTCACGAGTATGCCGCCGGTTTCGATGACTATGCGCTGACTCTGCCCAAGGGCCTGGTCGACCCGGGCGAGGACATCATCACCGCCGCCAACCGTGAGCTCATGGAAGAGTGCGGCATGGGCGCGCGGCGCATCGAGCCGTTGATCGAACTATCGCTCGCGCCCAACTACATGAACCATCGCATGCAGGTGATGCTTGCCACCGACCTGTACGAGAAACGGCTGCCCGGTGACGAGCCCGAGCCGCTGGTGGTCGAAACCCACGCCATCGATGAATTGCCTGCGCTGCTCGCCCGCGAGGACTTTCATGAAGCCCGCGCCATCGCCGCGTTGTTCATCGCCCGCGAAAAACTGCGCACAGAGCGTCAGAGCGAGTCCTGGTGGTAACATCACGAGGGGATGCGCACTAAAAACCGCCCGTCAAATCGATGACGGGCGGTGGCGTTATTGCAATTTCCGAAGCGGATTGTCGCTTCTGGCCATACCTTACTCGGAGGCGGTTCCACCCTGCGGCTTGGTGCTGCCCACTTCCGTGTTAGCGGTTCCGGTCTCGGTGCTCATGTCGTCGTCGTAGCCGGTCGCGGGCTCCCCTTGAACCTCTCCAGTTCCGCCTTCGCTGGCACTACCACCTTGAGGCTTGGTACTGCCAATCTTGGTATTGGCCGTCCCGGTCTGGGTACTAATCTCGTCATCCGGGCCAGCGGTAATTTCATCGGAGTTCGATGTATTCGCAGTCGTAGACGAAGCCGGACGCCGTGCCCCCTTCTGCTTTGAAGCTGTTGTCCTGGGTATTGGCCGTGCCGATCTTGCCACTCTCCATGCCGTTATCCATTTCGCCATTATCGGCGGCCAGCGCACCACCTGCAGGTGCCAGCAAGAGAGTTGCCAAGATTGCTTTATGCAGTGCCTTCATTCGATCCTCCTGATCATTGCGAAGTCGTTCCGCGCTCAGACTCCATTCGGTCACGAGCGAACGTATTTATCAGCCTAGAAAAAAACTGACATTCCAACAAATATCGAGCTAACTATTTTGTAACAATAGCTTATCCAATTCTTTTACACCGGCTTGCGTAGCGAGCTCTCCTTGATGCGCACCCAGCGTTGCTGACGCGAGCTGTCCAGCCCCGCCTCGATAAGCTGCATGACCGCCAGCGCCTCGTCGAGCGGCACCGGATTGCTACCCTGACCGCGTAGCGCGTCGCGGATACCGGCATAATAGGCCAGGTAGTCGCCCGGACGGGTCGGCTGCTCGCGACTGACCAGCGGCGCGCCTTCCCCCTCCCCGTCACGCAGGGTCAGGGTGCCGTTGCGCGAATCCTCACCCCATTGCGGTGCCGGTGTCTCGCCGGCTTTCAGGCGATCCTCCTGTGGGTCTAGCCCGTACTTGACGTAGCTGCCGGCGGTCCCGTGGATCGTGAAACGCGGCGGCTCGGCCGCCACCAGTGTCGCCGCATGCAGGATGACGCGACAATTGCCGTAGTCGAGCAGGGCATGGAAGTCGTCGTCGACCTGAGCATCGTCACGGCGCTGGGCGAGATCGAGCAGGATCGCCTGGGGCATGCCAAATAGCGCGCGCGCCTGATCGAGCAGGTGCGGGCCCAGGTCGTACCAGATTCCCGCCCCCGGCTTGGCCTGCTCCCGCCAGCGTTGGCGAACCTCGGGTCGAAAGCGATCGAAATGCGATTCGAAGTGCACCACGCGTCCCAGCGTGCCCTCCTCGAGCAGGTCGCGCACGGTCATGAAATCGCTGTCCCAGCGCCGGTTATGGAACACCGACAGCAATTTGCCGGCATTCTCGGCCTGCTTCTTGAGCTGGCGCCCCTCGCTCAAGGTAATGGTGAAGGGCTTGTCGACCACCACATTCTTGCCAGCCGCGAGCGCCGCCTTGGCCAGCGGGTAGTGGGTCTCGTTGGGGGTGGGAATGATCACCAGGTCGATATCGCTGCGCGCGAACAGCGCCTGCGGGCCGGCTTCCACCGCAATCCCAGGCAGCTCGGCGTTCACCTTGGCAGCATCGCTTGACGAGACTGCCACCAGCTCGAGCCCCGGAGTGGCGCGAATCAGCGGCATATGAAATGTCTGGCTGGCAAAACCGTAGCCCACCAGAGCGACATTGAACGACTCCTTCATTGCTTCCTCCTTGCCTTTTACACGCCATCGTGCCTGCGGGCTTATGCACGAAACTATGTTGCCGATCAAAAAACGTTCAAAGAAATGCCATGTCGACCTTGGTCTAAGCAACCATACTGATTACTGCCCACTTTAAGTGGGCAGTGCAGGTTTCATCCACTCGATGAAGGAGACAACGACGATGTGTTGTTCCGAAGAAAGTCTGGCATTACTGAACGTATGGTATGTCACAGAATGCCTGCTCGAAGCACTCGAGGCCGAGGCCGCTGAGGAGGAGGCCCTTCAGGCCGCTTGATACCCAACGCTGTAGCCAATGAAAGAATCAAAGACAGCGACGATGAACGAAAGCGATGACCAGAAAGTGACAGGTCAAGACGCTATGACTGAATGGATTCCAAGGCCCGCGGCAAGCGCCGCGGGCCTTTCTCGCGCATCGAAGGTTTTGCGAGCCAGGCCTTGCGGCTGACAGCTTTACAATCTTCAACAGCCTCCGGGTGCCGAAACGGCCCGTTCAGTCGAGCTTGGAAAGATCGCGTACCGCGCCGCGGTCGGCCGAGGTCGCCAGCAGAGCATAAGCCTTGAGCGCCGCCGACACCTTGCGCACGCGCTGGATCACCGGTTTCCAGGCTTCGCGCCCGCGCGCCTCCATCGCTTCGCGACGCCGCGCCAACTCGGCGTCACTCAGTTGCACATCGATGCGCCGATTGGGAATGTCGATGCGGATCAGGTCGCCGTTCTCGACCAGCCCGATCGCCCCACCCGCCGCCGCCTCGGGCGAGACGTGACCGATCGACAGCCCCGAGGTGCCGCCCGAGAAGCGCCCGTCGGTCAGCAGCGCACAGGCCTTGCCCAGCCCCTTGGACTTGAGATACGAGGTCGGGTAGAGCATCTCCTGCATGCCCGGCCCGCCCTTCGGCCCCTCGTAGCGGATGACGACTACCTCGCCTTCCTTGACCCGGCCTTCGAGCACATGCTCGACCGCCTGATCCTGGGACTCGACCACGTGCGCCGGGCCCTCGAAGACCAGCACCGACTCGTCGACGCCGGCGGTCTTCACCACGCAGCCGTTCTCGGCGATGTTGCCGTAGAGCACCGCCAGCCCGCCCTCCTTGCGAGAAGGCATGGGCGAGATCGCGAATGCAGCCCGCGGCGCGATCGCCGTCGAGGCTCGGCCAGCGCGCCGACTGCGAGAACGCCTGCTGGGTGCGCACGCCGCCGGGCCCGGCCTTGAAGAACTCGACCACCTCGGGCGTCGGGTTGCGCATGATGTCCCAGCTATCCAGCGCCTCGGCCAGGCTGTCGCCGTAGACCGTGGGCACCGCGGTGTTGAGTACCCCGGCGCGGTCTAGCTCGCCGAGGATGCCCATGATGCCGCCGGCGCGATGGCAATCCTCGATGTGATACTGCTGGGTATTGGGCGCCAGCTTGCACAGCTGCGGCACCTCGCGGGACAGCCGGTCGATGTCGGCCATGGTGAAGTCGATCTCGGCTTCCTGAGCCGCCGCCAGCAGATGCAGGATGGTGTTGGTCGAGCCGCCCATGGCGATATCCAGGGTCATGGCGTTCTTGAAGGCGTCCTTGGAGCCGATCGCCCGCGGCAGCAGGTGCGCCTCTTCGCCCTCGTAGTAGCGCTTGGCCAGTTCGACGATGCGCGCCCCGGCCTGCTCGAACAGCCGCCGCCGGTCGCTGTGGGTCGCCAAGGCGGTGCCGTTGCCGGGCAGCGCCAGGCCCAGCGCCTCGGCCAGGCAGTTCATCGAATTGGCGGTGAACATCCCCGAGCAGCTGCCGCAGGTCGGGCAGGCGCTGCGCTCGATCTCGGCGATCTCCTCGTCGCTGTACGTGTCGTCGGCGGCCGAGACCATGGCATCGATCAGGTCGAGGCCGTGATCGAGCAGCTTGGTCTTGCCGGCCTCCATCGGCCCGCCGGAAACGAAGATCGTGGGAATGTTGAGGCGCATCGCCGCCATCAGCATTCCCGGGGTGATCTTGTCGCAGTTGGAGATGCACACCAGCGCATCGGCGCAGTGGGCGTTGACCATGTACTCGACGCTGTCGGCGATGATGTCGCGGCTCGGCAGCGAATAGAGCATGCCGTCGTGACCCATGGCGATGCCGTCGTCGACGGCGATGGTGTTGAACTCCTTGGCCACCCCACCGGCCTTCTCGATCTCGCGCGCCACCAGTTGGCCCATGTCCTTGAGATGGACGTGACCGGGCACGAACTGGGTGAAGGAGTTGGCGACGGCGATGATCGGCTTGTGGAAGTCGTCGTCGTTCATCCCGGTGGCACGCCACAGGGCGCGGGCGCCGGCCATGTTGCGGCCGGCGGTGGTGGTACGGGAACGATACTCGGGCATGGTGTCCTCGTGAAGTGCTGCATGCCGCCCGTGGCCCCGCACGCTCCGGTTGCGAGTCAAGCGGGAGAGAAGCGGGCAAGGCCCGGGCGAACTCGATGTCAAGTGCCTCGATTCTGTCATGACCCCGGCCGCCAGACCAGCGGGGCTATTCGTCAACCCCTCCGGTGCCGGGCCCTGATATGCTTGAGCCAGAGACATGCCCCGCCCCGCCTTTATCCCGCGCATACAGGGAGCCTTAGTCAATGACTGAACCGAACAGTGTGATCGCCTTCTATGATGAGCGGATGCTGGCCCATGAGCCGGATATCGAGGTGCCTTTCCTACCGGGTCGCATGGATGATCGTATTCGAGGACTGTTGTCGGGGCTGGGCGTCCCCTGGAAATATCCGGAACACCCCGCCAGGCTCACCGCCATCCGACATCTGCTGGAGCTCGAGCCGGTGGCCGGCGTCACCTTCGAGTCGGGCATGGCGGCGACACGGGAGCAGTTGGGGCGCGTACACACCAGCTCCTACCTGGATCATATCTTCGTGCTTCGCGGCCAGAGTGCCTGGCTGGATGTGGACACCACGGCCGTGTCACCCGGCAGCGTCGACGCCGCCGAGGTGGCCGCCGGCACGGCGATCGCTGCCGTCGAGGCCGTTGTCGCGGGGAGAGCCGAGAGCAGCTTCGCGCTGGTGAGGCCGCCGGGTCACCACGCCGAACCAGTGCGCGCCCGCGGCTTCTGCCTGTTCAACAATGTGGCGGTGGCCGCCGCCCATGCCCGCACGGCACTGGGCTGTACGCGAGTGATGATCGTTGACTGGGATGCCCACCACGGCAATGGCACCCAGGATATCTTCTGGGCCGACCCGGATGTGCTGTTCTTCGACCTGCATCGCGCCGCCCCCTTCTATCCCGGCACGGGAAGCCTCGAAGAGATCGGCATGGGCCACGGGGATGGCACCAACGTCAATGTTCCCCTCCCAGCAGACGCCGGCGATGCCGCCTACCTCAAGGCCTTTCGCGAGATCCTGGTACCGGCGACCGAGTGGTTCCAGCCCGACCTGATCCTGGTCTCGGCCGGTTTCGATCCGCACACCCATGACCTGGCCCTGGAAGTCTCCTATGACGGATTCGCCGCCATGACCGGCATCCTCAAGACTCTGGCCCGCCGGCACTGCGAGGGGCGCCTGGTCTTCGTGCTGGAGGGCGGCTACAACCTGATCTCGCTGTCACGCGGAGTCAGGACGGTGCTGCGCGTGCTGACCGGCGACGAACCACCGGAACCCGGCCAACGTGGCATCACCGAGGTCGAGGCCGCGGCAGCCTTTCATCGCGGTGCCTTCGCCGGCGCGCCCCCGGGCTGACCCGGGGAACGCCGAGGACGGGGTACACAACCTCATGTCCCGCTTGGAGCCCTCATCGATGGACATAGCACTGAAGGATGTCACCCGCGAGAACTTCGACGCCATCATCGCGCTGGAGGTGACGGCGTCGCAGTGCCGCTATGTCGCCGACAACCTGTATTCCATCGCTGAATCGAAATTCCACCCGGCCTACCAGCCCCGCGCCATCTATTGCGACGCAAGCGTTGTGGGCTTTGTCATGTATGAGTCCTTCGACCACGGTGACAGACCGCCTGCCTACCATATCTTCCGGCTGATGATCGACCGCCACCACCAGAGAAGAGGCATCGGCCACAAGGCCATGCAGTGCGTGCTGAACGAAATCCGTTCGAAGGGGCCCTTCGAACGGATCACGATCTGCTATGTGCCCACCAACCGGGTCGCCCGGGACTTCTACGCCAGCCTCGGCTTCACCGAAACGGGCGTCAGCGAGGACGCCGGCGAAGTCATCGCAGAGATCAGGGGCTGAAAGCGGAGCAACGCGGCTCGCTCATCGCCGCGGCACGCCACGTTCGATGAGAGGTCACACCAGCCGCCCCGCCTCGAGCCGGCAGCGACGACCGGCCAGCGCACGGATATCCTCGCTGTCGTGGCTGACCAGCAGCACCGCCACCCCGCGACGTTGCTGTTCGCGGACCAGCATCCACAGATGCTGGCGGTTGTCGCTGTCCAGGCCGCTGAACGGCTCGTCGAGCAACAGCAGCGGCTGCTCGCGCAGCAGCGCGCGCAACAACGCCACGCGCTGACGCTGGCCGCCCGACAGCGCATCGGGCAGGCGATCGTGCAGCCCTCCGAGCCCCACGCCGTCGAGCCCGTCGCGAATGCGCCGGTGTGCGGCGGCATCAAGCTTGAGATCGGGCGCCAGGCCGAGCCCCACGTTGGCCCACACCGGCAGGTGCTCGAACAGGTTGTGCTCCTGGAAGACCGTGGTCAGCGGACGCCGCCAGGGCGGCAGGTCGTGCCAGTCAGCGCCGTTCCAGCCCAGCCAGCCCGACGAGGGGTCGAGAAAGCCGGCAATCAGACTCAATAGCGTGCTCTTGCCGCCCCCCGAGGGGCCCTGCACCGCCAGGCATTCGCCCGCCGCAAGCGTCAGATCGAAGCAGAAATCCGGCGTCTCGCCGGGATCGGCACGCCGGTAATGAAAACTCAGCTCGCGACACTCAAGCATGACGTTGGGCTCCGGTCGGCCAGTAACGGGATTGGCGATAACGCGGCAGGCGCCGGGACCATTGCTCGAGCAGCGCGAACACCGCCACCACGACCACCAGCAACACCAGCGCCGTCGCGGCGGCGCCCTGCCAGCGATAGCCACCCAGCTGTTGATAGAGCAGCATCGGCAGGGTCGGCCGGCTGGGGCTACCGAATAGCGCGATCACGCTGAAATCGCCCAGCGACAGCGTCATCGCATAGGCCAGCGCCAAGCCCAGCGGACGGCGCAAGCGCGGCCACACCAGCCAGCGCCAGCGCGCGAGGCCATGGATGCCCAACTGGTCGGCCAAGCGGCGCTGGGCCACCGGCGCATCGAACAAGGCCCCCCTGAGCACCTGCATGGCGAACGGCAGCGCCATGCAGGCATTGACCAGCACCACCAGCGCATAGCCCTGCCAGCCGCCACCCAGGCTCGGTCGCAGCAACAGGAACAGCCCGGTGCCCAGCACCAGCGCGGGTATCACCAGGATCAACTGGCCGCCGCCCTCCATCAGCGCGGCCGCCCCATCGCGCTCCCGGCGCTGCAATCGGGCGCTGCCCGCCAGCAGCATCAGCGCCACCAGCAGCGCGCCGACGCCGGCCGCGGTGGCCATGACAAGACTCAGCGCGGTCGCCGGCCACAGCGAGGAACCGCGCGAGACGAGTTCCGGCAAGCCGCCCAGCCCGGCGATGACCACCGCCGCCAACGGCGGCAACAGCAACAGCGCCAGCCCCGCCAGCCACAACGCATCCAGGTAGCGCGAAACGCCCAGCGCATCGCGCCGCCACCAACGCCCCAGCGGCATGCGTCGCGCGCTGACGGCGATGAGCTGCGCGGCATCGCCATGGCGCAGTGCCAGCGCCCACAGCGACAGGCAGATGGTCAGCTGGACCAGCGCCAGCAAGGCCGCCTGGGCCAGATCGCCCTCGAACTTGAGCGCCTGGTAGAGCGCGACCTCGAGGGTGGTCGCCCGCGGCCCGCCGCCCAGCGTCATGACGATGGCGAAGCTGGTGAAGCACAGCGTGAACACCAGCGCCGCGAGTCGCGGCAGTACCCGCCGGATCACCGGCCACTCCAGCGCCCGCCAGATCGCCCGCCGGGTCAGGCCGAGCTGGGCGGCCAGCCGCCAGTTGGCCTCGGGCTGGCGCTCGAGCGCCTGCAGCAGCAGACGGGCGCTGAGCGGCAGGTTATAGAACACATGGGCCAGCACGATTCCCGACAGGCCATAGAGATAATCCGCGCTTTTGCCGGTCAGCGCCTGCCACAGCGGCGCCGCCCAGCCCTGGCGGCCATGCACCGCCACCAGCCCGAACAGCGCGATCAGCGTGGGGATCACCAGCGAAAGCTCCATCCCGCGCACCAGCAGCCGCCGGCCGGGAAAGCGCGGGCGGCGCGCCAGGGCAACCGCCACCGGCAGCGCCAAGGCGACGCTGATCAGCGTCGACAGCGTGGCCTGGGTGAGCGTGAAGCGCACCACGCCGAGCAGATACGGGTCGTGCCACAGCGCAACGGCATCGCCCAGCGTGACCCGCGAGAGCAGCGCCGCCAGGCTGGCCAGTCCGATCCCGACCACCGCCAGCCAGGCGAGGGAGCCCAACCACAGCGGTGTGTCGAGTTTCCGCGTATCACCCCTCACTAACGGGTGCTGGCGCGCAGCCACTCGTCGAGCCACTCACGACGGTGCTGGTGAACCTGCTGCGGCGAGAAGGTATAGACCTCGGGGTCGATCAGTTTCGAGAAGACATCCGGCAGCGCGTCGCCGATATCCACCGCCGGGTACATCACGTTGGTCAACGGCAACTCGCTCTGGAACTCGCGGCTGAGCATGAACTCGAGAAATTCGCGGGCCAGCTCGGGGTGCTCGCTGTGGCGGGTCATCGCCGCGACTTCGACCTGCAGGTAGTGGCCCTCGTCGAACGCCACCGCCTGGTAGCGGTCGGTGTCCTCGACCGCCATGTGGTAGGCCGGCGAGGTGGCGTAGGACAGCACCATCGGCGCCTCGCCGTTCATGAACAGCGAGAAGTAGGCCTCGCTCCAGCCGCGGGTGACGGTCAGGATGTGCGGCTGCAGGCCCTGCCAGATCTCGTCGGCGCGCTCGCCATAGGCGTGCTTGATCCACAGCAGCAGGCCCAGCCCCGGGGTGCTGGTGCGCGGGTCCTCGATGATGATCTTGAGATCGTCGGGGGCATCGATCAGCTGCTCGAAGCTGGTCGGTGGGTCGGCGAGCGCCTGGGTATCGTAGACGAAGGCGAACGGCGCCCAGTCGAACGGCACGAAGGTATCGTCGCTCCATTCGACGGGCAGCGACAGCGGCGACAGATCGATGTCGTGGGGCGCCAGCAATCCCGTCTCACGGGCGCTGGCCATCAGGTTCATGTCCAGCCCCAGCACCACGTCGGCGGCGCTGTCCTCGCCTTCCAGGCGCAGCCGTTGAAGGATACCCACAGCACCGTCGAGGGCGACGAAGCGCAAGCGGCAATCGCACTGCGCCTCGAAGGCCTCCTTGACCTTGGGGCCCGCGCCCCACTCGGAGACGAAGGCGTCGTAGGTATACACGGTCAACGTGGGCGGCTCGGCGGCCAGGGCCGGCACGCTCAACGCGGCCCCCAAACCGAGCAGCGCGACCCGCAAGGCTCTCGCAATCATGGCGTATTCACTCATGGTGAGGCGCCGGCGCATTGACCGGGACTTCTGATCAGCCCTGCTCGGCGGCGGCGCGAAAGACAGGCCCACATGATCGCAGCGAGCGCCGGGAAGGCAAGAGCCGGCGCACAAAAAACGCGCCCCGGCGGAGCCGGTGGCGCGTATCGGCAGTTGGGATGTCAGCGGCTCAGCCGAAGACTCGCCGCGCGACGTCCCGATAATGCTTGGCGAAATGCACCGTCATGCCCTCCTTGAGGAAATCCGGGCAGTTCATCGTAGTCGCGACGATTGGCCTCGGGCAGGATCACCTCGAAGATGTCGCTGCGCCGGGCGGCGATGATCTTCTCGCGAATCCCGCCCACCGGCAGCACCTGGCCGGTCAGGGTCAGTTCGCCGGTCATCGCCAGCGCGCGGTCGATGCTCTCGTTCCTGGCCAGCGACAACAGCGCGGTGGCCATGGTCACCCCGGCCCAGGGGCCGTCCTTGGGCGTGGCGCCCTCGGGCACGTGCATGTGCACGAACGCCTCGTTGAAGAAGTCCGGGTCGGCACCGTAGTCGCCCAGGTGGCTCAGCGTATAGCTGTAGGCGATGTTGGCCGACTCCTGCATCACCTCGCCGAGCTTGCCGGTGAGCTTGATGCCGCGGGTCAGCGCATGCACCTTGCTCGCCTCGATGGGCAGCGTGGCCCCGCCCATCGCCGTCCAGGCCAGGCCGGTGACCACGCCCACCCCCTTGAGCACCTGCTCCTTGCGGAACACCGGCTCACCCAGATAGTCCTCGAGGTTGTTGACCGACGACCTTGACGCTCTGTCTGGTCGCTCTCCAGCAGCTTGACCGCCGCCTTGCGCACGATCCGGTGCAGCTGCTTCTCGAGCTGGCGCACCCCGGCCTCGCGGGCATAGCCCTCGATCACCTGGCGCAACGCCGCATCGGTCAGGTTGATGCGCTTCTTGGGGATCCGGTCGCGCTCGAGCAACCGCGGCCAGAGATGGTTCTTGGCGATCGCCACCTTCTCCTCGGCGATGTAGCCGGACAGCCGGAACTGCTCCATGCGGTCGAGCAGCGCCGGCGGAATGGTGTCGAGCTGGTTGGCGGTGCAGACGAACAGCACCTTGGACAGATCCAGGCGCACGTCGAGGTAATGGTCGAGAAAGTCGACGTTCTGCTCGGGGTCGAGCACCTCCAGCAGCGCCGAGGCCGGATCGCCCTGGAACGACTGGCCCATCTTGTCGATCTCGTCGAGCATGATCACCGGGTTCTCGACCTCGACCTCCTTCAGCGCCTGCACGAGCTTGCCGGGCATGGCGCCGATATAGGTGCGCCGATGGCCCTTGATCTCGGCCTCGTCGCGCATGCCGCCCACCCTGAAGCGGTAGAACTTGCGGCCCAGCGCATCGGCGACCGAGCGGCCGATGGAGGTCTTGCCGACCCCGGGCGGGCCGACCAGCAGCAGGATCGAGCCGCCAACCTCGCCCTTGAAGGTGCCCACGGCCAGGAACTCGACGATCCGCTCCTTGACGTCGTCGAGCCCGTCATGGTCACGATCGAGCATCTGGCGGGCGTGCTTCGAGGTCGAGCTGGTCGTCGGAGGTGACGCCCCAGGGCACCGCGGTCAGCCAGTCCAGGTAGTTGCGGGTGGTACCGTATTCCGGCGAGCCGGTCTCGAGAACCGACAGCTTCTTCAGCTCCTCGTCGATGCGCGACATGACCGGCTCGGGGACTCGAGATGCTCCAGCCGTGCGCGAAAGGTATCGACGTCGGTTCTGCGGTCGTCCTTGGAGATGCCCAGTTCCTTCTGGATCACCTTGATCTGCTCGCGCAGGAAGAACTCGCGCTGGCGCTCCTGCATCTGCTCGTTGACCTCCTCGCTGATCTCGCTCTGCAGCTGGGCGACCTCGATCTCCTTCCGCAGCAGCGGCAGCACCTTCTCCATCCGCTGCAGCACCGGCAGGGTCTCGAGAATCTCCTGCAATTCCTCGCCCTTGGCCGGTGGTGATGGCCGCGGCGAAATCGGTCAGCGGCGACGGTTCGTTGGGGCTGAAGCGGTTGAGATACTGCTTGAGCTCCTCGCCGTACAGCGGGTTGATCGGCACCAGCTCCTTGATGCCGTTGATCATCGCCATGGCGTAGGCGCGCGCCTCCTCGTCCTCGGCGTCGATCGGCTCCTTGGGATAGCTGACCTCGACCAGGTAGGGCGGCTTCTTCGACAGCCAGCGGACGATGCGAAAGCGCCGCATGCCCTGGGCGATGAACTGGATCTGCTGATCCTCGCCCTGGATCTTGTGGACCTTGACCGCGGTGCCGATCTCGGGGAAATCGGTGGGCTCGAGTTCACCGCTGCCGGCATCACCGACGTAGGCCACCCCCACCGCCTGATGATTGGTATTGGCGACCCGCTGTATGGTCTCCTGCCAGCGCTGGCGCTGGATCACCAGCGGCTGGACCTGAGCCGGAAAGAATGGCCGATTGTGGATCGGCAGCAGGTAGATGCGCTCGGGCAGGTATTCGTTGGTGGGAACCATGGCGCCATGGTGGCCCGGCGTCTCCTGCTGCTGGGTCGTGTCGCCGAGAATGTCCGCTGCGTTGTGATCGGGATCCTGATCGAATTCGCTCATCGTTCACCTTAGTGTCGGCCGGGCCATGATTGGCCTTCATGCAGCATGCAATGCGGGCAGCACAGGCGAAGTTCAAGCTTATAAGGGCAATTCGCTCAACGCATGATCATTGAGGCGCAGCTCGCCGTCGGCCACACTCAGCGTCAGCTGCCGGGTATCCAGCGGCAGGCCGAGCTGCATCAACAGCAGCGGTGGTACTTCATAGGCGTTGAATTGCCCGTCGAAACGTTCGAGCCAGGGCGCACGAGTCTCCGCCTGGGCCAGGTCGGCGATCTTCAACGCCTGACTGTTGGTGCCGTCGAACGTCAGCTCGCCGTGGCCACGCATGTCGACCCCGAACATCGCACTCGACAGATTCAGCGCCTCGAGGGTGAGGCGTGGCGAATCGCCCAGTGCCGCCAGGATCGCCGGCTCGAGACGCGCCAGCAACGCCCGCCGCTCGCCCGCATCGAGTCCAGCAAGATCGCCGCCGGTCTCCTCCAGCAGTGCGTGTAGCTCACCGATCAGCTCGCGCACCGCCTCGCCATCGAGACGCTCCAGGGCAAGCTCGGTATTGCCGGCCAGCAGCGGCTGGTCGGCGGCCCGCGCCTGCTCCAGCGACAGGTTCATGGCCACCTGCAAGTCCTGCTCGAGCCGCACCTCGTCAGCGTAGCGCAATGTATTCAGGAGCAGCGGCGCGCGACGCGGATCGCGGTATTCCAGCGAGTCGAGGATCAGTTCATCGCGCTGATGATAGTAATCGCCGTGGGCATCGAAGCGGTAACGGTTGTTGATGAACAGCGGCCCCGCGATCAGCTGTCGATCATCCTGGACAAGCCGCAGCGGGGCGACCTGGCCGGTAAGATGCAGATCGCCGAGGCGACCATCGAGATCCAGCTCGGCACCGGTAAAGGCGAGCCGCCCGGCCGGCGTCGCCAGTTCGAAGGCAGCGAGCGCGACATGCACCTGGCGCTGCGCCCAAAATGATCCAGCGTCGCGGTCCAGCGCGGTTCGGCGCTGGCCAGCGTATCGCCGAACAGCGTGCTCCCCTCGCCGGCATCATCGCCGCGCATCAACTTGACCTGCAGCGTGCCATCGAGACGCGTATCCAAGATGCCGTGGCGTGCCTCATAGGGCAGCGACAGCCGCCAGCCGCCAGGCCCATTGGCCGGGCGCAGCGTGATACGCCCCTGCGAATGGAACCAGCCGCGCTCGCCGAGGTTGCGCTCGACCTGCCAGCGGCCGGCATCGTTGATGCGCGCCACGCTGCTCGCCAGTTCGCGCTCGAAGACATGGCTCGAATAGGCCTGGGCGCCCAGGTAACCCGCCACGCCGACAACCAGCACCAGCACGACCGCCAGCCATCTCTTGCGCATGCGACTCCCCTTCACGACTTTGAACCGAGGCTAGACCTTAGAAGCGCTGAAAAATAGACGAGAGGTGGGTTCAGGTTAATGCAGCCAGAACCACAGATGCATGGTACTCCAGGCAAAGACCCCGGCGAGCACGTCGTCGAACATGATGCCGAAGCCGCCGGTGATGCGCCGGTCGACCCAGCGAATCGGCCAGGGCTTGATGATGTCGAAGATCCGGAACACCACGAACCCCCATAGCGCCGCCTCCCACGAGAACGGCACCGCGGCCATGGTCAGCCAGTAACCGACGAACTCGTCCCAGACGATCCCTGAATGGTCGTGGACGCCCAGGTCCCGCGAGGTCTTGCCGCACAGCCAGATGCCGATCAGGCCGGCGAACAGGGTCAGCCCCAGGTACCAGGACAGCTCGAGATCGGACATCAGCCAATAGAAGGGAATCGCCGCCAGGGTACCGAAGGTCCCCGGGGCGAACGGCACGGCACCGCTGCCCAGGCCAAAGGCGAAGAAGTGCGTCGGCCGACGCCAGACGCTGGCAGGCGCTCGATTCATGACGCGCCCTCCGGGAAATGCCGCCAACCGTTGCGCAACAGGCCGGCATCGACCCCGCGATGCCCGGCGCCTGACACAGGCGACCGATGGCGGTCAGCGGTACGTCGAGTGTCAGCCAGGCGTCGCCGGGCGGTTTCGAATTGTCTCGCCCGGCAGGCTGATTAACAGCTCGTAATCATCGCCGCCGCACAGCGCCGCCTCGCGCGCGCGCGCCTCGCCGAGCCGCGCCACCAGCCCGGCGCTCAGCGGCAGGCTGGCGACGTCGAGTTCGGCGCCCAGCCCGGCGGCCGTGCACAGATGATCGAGATCGACCAGCAAGCCGTCGGAGATATCGATGCCGCTGTGCGCCAGCTCGCGCAGCGCCTCACCCGCCGCCAGCCGCGGCTGCGGCAGCAGATAGGCGGCCAGCAGCGGGTCGTCGAGCTCGCGCACCCCGGCATACCAGGCCTCGAGACCGCCACGGCCGCCGCCCAGCGCGCCGGTCACCGCCAGCACGTCGCCGGCTTTACCGCCGCCGCGGGTCAATGCCTGCCCGGCCGGGAACTCGCCATGCACGGTCACCGAGATGCTCAAGGGCCCGCGGGTCACGTCGCCGCCGACCAGCACCACGTCGCAGGCCCGGCACAGCGCATGAAAACCCTCGGCGAAACCGGCCAGCCAGGCGTCATCGGCCTCGGGCAGGGTGATCGCCATCACGCACCAGCGTGCCCGCGCGCCCATCGCCGCCAGGTCGCTGAGCGCCACCGCCAAGGCCCGGTGGCCGACCGCCACGGCCGGCGCATCGGCGGGAAAGTGCACATCGGCCAGCGAGGTGTCGACGCTGACCGCCAGCTGGCAGCCGGGAGTCGGCGCCAGCACCGCGCAGTCATCGCCCGGGCCCTGGACGACACCGGCGCCAGGCACGGCGGCCCCGCCGGGCCCCGCGAAATAGCGGGCTATGAGCTCGAATTCGCTCAGCATGGGAACGGGCACGTCAGCGACGGCGTGCGTTGACCTCGGTCAACCGCAAGCGTCCGGCGAGCTTGTCGAGGATGCCGTTGACGTATTTATGGCCATCGGTGGCACCGAACGACTTGGCCAGCTCGACGCCTTCGTTGATCACCGCGCGATACGGCACCTCGAGACGATGCGACAGCTCGTAGGCCCCGAGACGCAGGATCGCCAGCTCGATGGAGTCGAGATCCACGATGCGCCGGTCAAGCAGCGGCGCGATGGCGGCGTCCAGCTCGCCGCAGTTGCGGGCCACGTTGTGCAGCAGATCATGGAACAGCGCCAGATCGGCGATCTCCATCACCTTGCGCCAGTTCTCGTGGTCCTCGAGATCCTCGTCGGCAATCTGGCTGCGGAACTCGGCTTCAACGCTGGTCACTGACTTACCGGTCATCTGCCATTGATAGAGACCCTGGACGGCCAGTTCGCGGGCGGCGTGACGCGCCTCGCGGGCGCTGCTCGTCGACTGCTCACGGCGGCTCATGCCTGGCCTCCGAAACGCTTCATCAGCGAGACCATTTCCATCGCCGCCATGGCCGCCTCGGCGCCCTTGTTGCCGGCCTTGGTGCCGGCGCGCTCGATGGCCTGCTCGATGGAGTTGACGGTCAGCACGCCGTTGGCGACCGGCGTCTCGAATTCCAGCTGCAGCGCGCCCAGGGCACTGTTGCAGCCGCCGGCGACATACTCGAAATGCGGCGTGCCGCCGCGGATCACCGCGCCCAGCGCGATCACCGCGTCGGGCTTGACCACACGCAGCGCGCGCTTGACAGCCAGCGGCAGTTCCCAGGCACCCGGGACGTGGACGATATCGATGTTGTCCTCGTCGACACCGTGGCGCACCAGGCTATCGACGGCGCCTTCGACCAGGCTGTCGACCACGTGGTGGTTGAAGCGCCCCACGACGATCACGTAGCGACCGTCGACATCGGTGAAGGAACCTTCGACTTGAGAAATCGGTTGCATAGCCTTGTCCTGGCAAAAAAGGGTCCTGACAAAAAAGGCCCCGGAAAAAAGGGGCTTATTCTAGCGGCTCGCCCGCAGCGGCGGAATCGGCATCCAGCCGCTCGACCACTTCCAGGTCGAAACCCGACAGCGCGGAGAATTTCCACGGCGAACTCAACAGGCGCATCCTGCCGACCCCCAGCTGACGCAGGATCTGCGAGCCGGTACCGATCATCAGGTAGTTGCCGGCGCCATCGGAATCGCTGGTGCGCGGCGCGCGGCGACGCTCGAGGAAGATATCCAGCTGCGACTTGAAGTCGAGCGAGGCGCGGCCGTCGTCGAGCAGCACGAACACCCCGGCCTCGGCCTCGGCGATCTTCGCCAGGGCGTGATGGGCGGTCCAGTGGCTGTGCTCGGGCTTCTGCAGGGTGAGCAGATCGCGCAGGCTGTCGGCCAGATGCACGCGCACGGTGGTCGCCGTGTCGGGGGTCGGCTGGCCCTTGACCAGCGCCAGATGATGGGCGCCCTGAATACGGTCGTGGAACACCTGCAGGGTCATCGGGCCGAAGGCGGTCTCGACCGGCTGCGACTCGACGCGCTCGATGGTCTGCTCGGTATGGATGCGGTAGTGGATCAGATCGGCAATGGTGCCGATCTTCAGGTCGTGCTCGGCGGCGAAGCGCTCGAGCTCGGCACGCCGGGCCATGCTGCCGTCATCGCTCATCACTTCGCAGATCACGCCGCTGGGCTCGAAGCCGGCCATCGCCGCCAGGTCGCAGGCTGCCTCGGTATGCCCGGCGCGGCGCAGCACGCCGCCCGGCTCGGCCATCAGCGGGAAGATATGCCCGGGCTGGACAATATCCGCGGGCTTGGCGTCGCGCGCCACCGCGGCCTGCACGGTACGCGCCCGGTCGGCGGCGGAGATGCCGGTGGACACGCCTTCGGCGGCCTCGATCGACAGCGTGAACTTGGTGCCGAAACCCGAGCCATTGTCGCGCACCATCAATGGCAGGTTGAGCCGCTCGCAGCGCTCGCGGGTCATCGGCAGGCAGATCAGGCCACGCGCATGACGCGCCATGAAATTGATGTGCGCAGCCTCGACCTTCTCGGCGGCCATGATGATGTCGCCTTCGTTCTCGCGATCCTCGTCGTCCATGAGGATCACCATCTTGCCCTGGCGAATGTCCTCGACCAGCGCTTCGATACGTGCCAGGCCCTGGGCGGACGGCGAACCGTCGTCGGGCTGTGCAGAAGGACGGTGAAGAAGCCGACTGTGAAGAAGAAAGCGCCATGGAATCTCCGGTCTTTTCGAGCGGCGTTGTCGGCAAATGGCGACTGTTTCGTGCGCCTTTGTCACTTCGCCGGGTCAGGTCGGCGGTCAGGGTACCTGTCTGCAGGCGCGTGCGCCAGCCCCCCGAGGGGCGTCATACGCCGCGTTGCGGGCGAGCGATGATCCGCCAGTCGTGACCGACGGCGCGGATGTCGTCGATCTGCAACGGGCGCTGCTGGGCCATGCGTTCGAGTCCGGGTATGGCGAACAGCGGGCGCGCCTCGCCGCCCAGCAGCGTGGGGGCGACGAACAGCTGCATCTCGTCGATCAGCTCGGCATCGAGCATTGCCCCGGCGAGCGTCGCCCCGGTCTCGAGCAGGAGCTCGTTGCATGCCTCGTGGGCGGCCAGATGATCGAGCAGTGCCGCCAGGTCGACACGGCCATCGCGCCCGCTGGGCATGATCAGCACCTCGGCGCCGGCCGCTTCCAGCGCGGCGCGGCGCTCGGCGTCCTGGCTGCAGGCGACGACCAGCGTACGTCCCGGTTCGCTCAAGCAGGCCGCCGCCAATGGCAGCCGCAAGCGCGTGTCGACGATTACCCGCAGCGGCTGGCGGGCAGCGATCGCCTCGCCCTCTTCGCCCTCGATGCCCAGCTGCTCGGCGCGCACGGTGAGCCGCGAGTTGTCGAAGATCGCCGACTCGACACCGGTCATCACCACGCTCGAGCGCGCGCGCAGGCGCTGCACCTCGCGCCGCGCCGCAGGGCCGGTGATCCACTGCGATTCACCGCTGGCCATCGCGGTGCGGGCATCGAGACTCATCGCCATCTTCAGCCGCACGAACGGCCGGCCGCGACTCATGCGTGCGATGAACCCGGGGTTCAGCGCCCGCGCCTCGCTTTCCAGCAGGCCGAGCTCGACGGCCACGCCGGCCTCGCGCAACAGCGCCAGCCCGCGCCCGCTCACTGCGGGGTTGGGGTCGCTCATCGCCGCCACGACCTTGGTGACTCCGGCCTCGATCAGCGCCTCGGCGCACGGCCCGGTGCGGCCGTGATGCGCACAGGGCTCCAGGGTCACGTAGGCAGTCGCCCCGCGTGCCGCCTCGCCGGCCGAACGCAGCGCATGGATCTCGGCATGCGGCTCGCCGGCGCGCGCATGCCAGCCTTCGCCGACGATCCGTCCGCCCTTGACCAGCACGCAGCCGACGCGGGGGTTGGGATCGGTGGTATAGAGGCCGTGCTGCGCCAGCTTGAGGGCGCGGGCCATGAAGGCTTCGGGGATCGTCTGGGCCATGGTGATCCTTGACACTAGGGTGGCTCTAAAGGGCGATAGCGCGTGGCGATGCGTTGACGCTCAGTGCTCTTCTTCGTTGGGCGAGAAACTGGGCTCCTGGGCCAGCCGATCGATCTCGGCGCGAAACTCGTCGATATCCTGAAAGCGCCGATAGACCGAGGCAAAGCGGATGTAGGCGACCTGATCGAGGCGCTTCAAGGCGCGCATCACCTCCTCGCCGATCTCGCCCGCCTCGACTTCTCGCTCGCCGCGAGCGCGCAGGCGCTGGCGGATGCGCTCGACGGCGGCCTCGGTCGATTCGGCGCTCACCGGGCGCTTTTCCAGCGCACGCAGCATGCCGTCGCGCAGCTTGCGCTCATCGAACGACTCCCGCGAGCCATCGGCCTTGATCACCCGCGGCATGATCAGTTCGGCGGTCTCGTAGGTAGTGAAGCGCTCGCCACAGCCGGCGCACTGGCGACGTCGGCGCACCTGATCGCCCTCGGCGACCAGCCGCGAATCGGTGACCTTGGTATCGTTCTTACCGCAAAAGGGACAATGCATCGCTCGGCATCCGCCATGAACCAATCCCCTTAGTGTAACGGCAATCAGGCATCGCGCGGAAATCATCCGCTCCCGGGGCTGGCTGACGCCGGCCTTTCGCCGGGCAGCGCCTCAATGACCTTCGTCCGGCGCAGCGACGCCGAACCGGCGCCCCTTGAGGCGTTCGATGACACTGTCGATATCGTCGATCAGCAGGACCAGCAGATCGCCCTGATGGGCCTCGGCAAAGGCCGCGTCAATGGCCTGGTTCTCATCCATGACCTGCGCGACGCGGCAAGCGTGGCCATCCTCCGCGTGCTGCCCAGCTGCGGCCAGCGACTCGGCGCCACGGCACAGCAGCGCGGCGGTTTCGCCCGCGCCCCGCCCACGCGGGTCGGTCTCGTAGATGTAGAGCGTGTCGTGCATCGTGGCGAGCTGCGCGCCCAGCGCCAGAAGATCCTCGTCGCGGCGGTTGCCCGGCGCGCTGGCCACGGCGACGCGTCGCCGCGCCGGCAGGCAGCCGATGAGTTCGTCGAGGGCGATGAGTGCCGCGACGTTGTGACCGTAATCGACCAGTACCTGAACCCCATCGGCCATGAGCAGGTTGGTGCGTCCGGGGTTCTGGCCATGGGTGGGATGAAAGGTCTGCAGGCCACGCTGGATATCGGCGATGCCCAGCCCCAGGGCGTGGGCGGCGGCACTGGCCGCCAGTGCATTGGCGACATTGAAGCGGGCATGGCCCTCGAAGGCGATGGGCACGTCGAGGACCGGGATGATCTCGGCCTGAACCTGCCCTTGGCGCATCACGATGCAGCCATTGACGATGGTAAAGGCCACGCCGTGATCGCGGACATGACGGCGCACGAGGCGCGAATCCGGGTCCAGGGTAAAGAAGATGACGTCGCCGCGTGCCCACTCCTGGGCCGCCAGCACCCGTGGATCGTCGGCATTGAGCACCGCGGTTCCGCCTTCGCGTACCGCATCGATGACCACCGTCTTGCAGCGTGCCAGATCGTCGAGATTGTGTAGATCGCTTTCGCCGAGATGGTCGCTGGCGATATTCAGCAGCACGCCCACGTCGCAGGCGTCGAAACCCAGCCCGCGACGCATGATGCCGCCGCGCGCCACCTCGAGCACCGCGTACTCGACGGTCGGTTCGCGCAGTACGGTGGCGGCCGCCTGGGGGCCGCTGTAATCACCGCGCATGATCACGTGGTTGTCGATCTCGACGCTGCCGGTACAGGCCATGCCCACCTTGCGCCCGGCCTGGCGCAGCAGGTGCGAGATCAGCCTGACCGTGGTGGTCTTGCCGTTGGTGCCGGTAACCGCGACGATCGGGATGCGTCCGTCGTCGCCCTCGGCGAACAGCATGTCCACCACGTGGCGGCCGACCTCGCGGCCCTGGCCGTGGGTCGGCGACAGGTGCATGCGAAACCCCGGGCCGGCGTTGACCTCCACCACCGCCGCCGCCTGCTCCTCCAGCGGCCGACTGAGGGTTTCGGCCAGCAGATCGATGCCGATGATGTCGAGCCCCACCAACCGCGCGATACGCTCCGCCGTGTAGCGGACTTCGGGATGGACTTCGTCGGTCACGTCGGTGGCCGTGCCGCCGGTGCTCAGGTTGGCGGTGGGCTTGAGATAGACGATTTCGCCGGCAGCGATCACGCTCTGCAGGGTCACGTTCTGCTGTTCGATCAAGCGCTGCGACTGGGCGTCCAACTGAATCCGGGTAAGCAGGTTCTCGTGGTTTACGCCACGCCGGGGGTCGCGGTTCTCGGCATCCACTAAGGCCTGCAGGGTAGCCATGCCGTCGCCGACCACATGCGCCGGACGCCGTCGCGCCGCGGCAACGAGGTTGCCGTCGATCACCAGCAGGCGGTGGTCGTCGCCGCGAATGTACTGCTCGACGATCACCGACGAATGCCGCTGGGCAGCGCTTTCGAAGGCCTCGTAGCAGCGTCTGGTCGTCGTGGATGTCGGTACTCACGCCACGCCCATGATTGCCCACCAGCGGCTTGACCGCGAGCGGATAGCCCAGCGTTCGCGCGGCCTCGAGCGCCGCCTCGAACGAGTCGCAGACCCAGCCGCGCGGCACCGGAATGCCGGCATCGCCGAGCAGCTGCTTGGTCCAGTGCTTGTCGTCGGCGATGCTATAGCCGAGCAGTTGGGTACGCCCCGTCACGGTCGCCTGGATGCGCTGCTGGCGATGACCATGACCGAGCTGGACGTAACTGCTGTCCTCGCTGAGTCGCGCCCAGGGAATACCGCGCTGGCTGGCCGCGGCGACGATCGAAGCGGTGGACGGCCCCAGCATGTGCGCGTCGCGCACCGCCTGGAGCCGCGCCAGGATCGCCGGCATGTCGATCGCCCGGCCATCGAACAGCCGCTCGACGAGCGCCACCGCCTCGACGCCGGCAGCCAGCCCACAGGCCTCGTCCCGGTAACGGTAGACGACGTTGTAAATGCCCGTTTCATGGGTGTCCAGCGTCTTGCCGTAGCCTACCGAGAAACCGATCAGGTTCTGCAGTTCGATCGCCACGTGCTCGACGACATGCCCGGCCCAGGTACCGCGCGCCAGGCGCTCCAGGAAGCCGCCGGGACGACCGAGCGAGCAGCGATGCTCCTCGAGGGTGGGCAGCTGCTCGGTGATTCGCGCAACGATGCCGGGCACACAGTCGCTCGGCCACTGCTCAAGCTCGCCGATATCCAGGCGCATGAAGATAGTCAGGTAGCGACTGTAGTAGTTCGGCCCGCGCAGCGCCCGATGTTCGAGAATATTCATCGCCGTCTCCGCGAGGCAGGCCTGGAGCGCGTCGACGCCGAGATAGCGCCGTGCCTCGACGTCGAACCCGTGACCGCTGATCAAGGCATGCAGGATCATGTTCTCGATCGCCACCGGCTCGCCCATCGCCAGCTCGGCGATATTCGAGCTGGCCAGCTCGCGACTGTCGATGATGATCACATGGCCCGGACCGATCGCCTCGAGCATGCCGTGGGGATGAATGATCACCGCCGCGTCCTCGCCGAGCCCGACCCCCAGCTGTTGGGGGTTGGCCGCCCCGACTTCCATCAGCCGGGTGAAACGGCCGCGCTTGAGAAAGTGGCTGTCGATGATCAGACCCTCGACCAGCCCCAGCCCGGCGGTCATGTCGACCGCGCCCTTGCGCAGCGCATCCTCGGTGGCGCTGTTGTAGATCATGGTATTCGGCAGAGCCGCCGCGCCCGCGCTGGTGCCGGCCACCACCGCGCCGGCCCGCGAGCGGGCGCGAATCGCCTCGAGCGAGGGCGAACCGCCCATCACATAGGTCAACCGCAACTGATCGCCGCCGGTGAAGAAGATTACCCCGCTGCGCTCGATCAACCGCACGATGTCATCCTCGGCCGCCTGCTGACGATCCGCGATCGCCAGGGTATGGACTTCGCTCGCGCCCAGCCGCTCGAAGGCTGTCTGGTAGATGGGCAGTATCTGCTCGGGAATCGAACTCGCGGTGGCAATTACCGCGACTTCGGTGTTGCCCGCCGGGGCGAGGGAAAAGACCTGGTTGAGGATCGCCAGGTCCGAGGTGCGGTCCTCGGCGCCGCCGATCGCGATCAGCGGGCCGGGGGCCGCGAGGGAGGATTTTGCCATGACCTTTCGCCGCCCAGCGACGCTTTTGATAACGCATGGAACCGACTCGGGATTTCGGCCCCAAGGTCAGTCGCACCGAACCGGGCCAGAAATCGCCACACTGCTACCCAGTCTAGCTGCCCGGGCAAATCGGGCCCGCAGAATGTCTTAAATGCCTTACAGGCCGTGAATTCTCCGTGCCCAGCTCAGTCCAGGCGGGCCTTCAAGGCCTCACAGTAGTCCCGCCAGGCAGCGCGCATCGCCGGCAACCGAGCGTGCGCATGCAGTGCGCCATGGACCATGCCCGGCGCGCAGAAGTAATCGATCTCGGCACCGGCGGCGCGCCAGTCGGCGATCGCCGCTTCGAAGGGCCGCGTCAGCGGATCGTATTCGACCGCCAGGGCGACTATCTGCGGTGCCGGTGAATGCGCCTCGCACAGACTGGACACCGCGTGGGCGACCTCACGCCAGTTGGCGAGGACCTCCTCGCGGCTGAGTAGCGGTGCGTCCGGGCCCAGGGTTTCCGGCGTAGGCGTGCCCACCGGCGGATAGATGAGCCCCAGCGGCTGCTGCCAGCCGAGCCGCCGCGCCAGGTCCAGCCCCAGCCGCGCGCCGGCACTGTCGCCGATTAGCGCGACCGGCCGGGCCAGCTCGACCACCGCATGGCAATCGTCGAGCGCTTGAGCATAGTCCGCCTCGGGCGACAGCCGGTAATCGACGCTGATCACCTCGCGCTCAAGACGAGTCGCAAGATCCGCGGCAATCCCGTGGTGGCTCTTGACCGAGCCCAGATTCCAGCCGCCGCCGTGAATGTAGAGGATACATCCAGCATTGCCGCGGGCATCGGCCGCGGCCCCCGCGTTGACGCCTGACGGGCACAGGCGGCGCACCCGGACACCGTCGAGGTCGGTATCCTCGACGCTCAGCGAATCGGGATCCGGCGGGGCAAAGCTTTCGCACAGCGCCTCATAGCGGCGCCGTGCGGTGAGCATGTCCTCGGCATCGTTCACCGTCTGCAAGCCATCCTTGAAGCGTTGGATGAACTCCTCCACGCCGATCTCGCTGCTGTTGTCCGCGCCGGTAGCTGACATGGTGCCTCCTGGCTCGCTCGTCTACCTCAAGTTGACGCCTCCCGCCGGGGGATGGCGATGCGCCGGCCGGCCAGCACCGGGCGATCTTCATCGCCGCACAGTGGCAAGCCGACGATGTGCGCCGCCACCGGTTCGGGGAATGGCCCCGGCCGAGCGCTGTCGGTGGCGATGCCCATCAGCATCTGCTCGCTGGTCGCCAGGCATTCGCCCCTTCGCATCGAGCATGCTGAAGAACGCATGCAGGCGCTTGGCATCACGGTCGATCAGTACCACCTCGACCGTCAATGGCTGATCGCGATACGCCTCGCGGCGATAGCACAGATGGGTCTCCAGCGTATACAGAGTATAGGCGTGGCGTTCACGCCCCGCGTCGTCGAGGCCGATCGTCGCCATCAGCGCATCCACCGCCTGCGAGAACACCAGCGCGTAGGCGGCATCGTTCATGTGACCGTTGTAGTCGACCCACTCGGCCGCCACCGCGGTGGTCAGAATGCGCTGCGCGGCAGGCGCTGTGCTCGCTTCCTTCATGGCCACCTCCGGCATAGCCATTTCGTCATATCCGATCCGTCATATACGACCCTTGAGCCCTTCGGCTTCGGGCCAGTATTCCTCGACCAGCGCCAGCAGGCGTACCAGGAATTCGTCGCGGCGCGCCTCCAGCTCGGCGACCGAGCGGCCGGCGGCCTGGTGCTCGCAGCCGTCCGCCACCTTGTCGATCAGCGCGTCGGTGAGCTCCGGTGCCTCGAGCTTGGTCCACGGCAGCTTCAGCGCGGGGCCGAACTGCTCGAGCATGTGGCGCATGCCGCCGTCGCCGCCGGCGAGGTGGAAGGTCAGGAAGGTGCCCATCAGCGACCAGCGCAGCCCGCAGCCGTAGACCACCGCGGCGTCGATCTCCTCGGTGGTGGCGACGCCGTCGTTGACCAGGTGCAGCGCCTCGCGCCACAGCGCTTCCATCAGCCGGTCGGCGATATGGCCCTCGATCTCGCGGCGCACCACCAGCGGGCGCATCGCCAGGTCCTGATACAGCGCCTGGGCGCGCTCGGTCTGGCCGTTGGTGGTCGTGGCCTCGCCGCCCACCAGTTCGACCAGCGGCAGCAGGTAGACCGGGTTGAACGGATGGGCGACGATCACCCGGCCCGGCGCGTCGCGCGCAGTCGCGTTGCAGTTCGCTGGGCTTGAAGCCCGAGGTCGACGAGCCGATCAGCGTCTGAGGGATCGGCGGCGGCATCGAGCCTGGCGAGGATCTCGCGCTTGAGCTCAGGCGCTCGGGGACGTTTTCCTGGACCAGGTCGGCGCCGGCCACGGCCTGCCTCGAGGCTGTCGACGAAGCTCAGCCGCGCCGGGTCAGCGCCCTCGGCCAGCCCCAGGCGCTCGAGCGACGGCCAGGCCTGGCTCACCGCGGTGCGGGTGCGGGCCTCGGCGCCGGGCGCCGGGTCGAAGGCCACCACGTCCCAGCCGCGGCCCAGCGCGCGGGCGATCCAGCCATTGCCGATCACCCCGGTACCGATTACCGCTAGCTGCTGATTCATGCCTCACCTCCGGCGGCTTTCGTCGAGCGTTTTCTCGACAATCTGCCCGGTATTCGGGTCGCGCAGCGCCAGGTGTGCGCGGGTCTCGGCGGGCGTCATCACCCGCGAGCCGAGCCACTCGATGAGTCCGGCGGCCTTCTCGACGAGCTCGCCGTTGCGCGCCAGCACGCCCTTCTCGAGATAGAGGTTGTCCTCCAGGCCGACCCGCACGTGGCCACCCAGCAGCGCCGCCTGGGCGACCATCGGCATCTGCGTGCGGCCGATGCCGAAGGCTGCCCAGATGGCGTTCGCCGGCAGCTGGTTGCGCATCGCCAGCATGGTCTCGGTATCGGCCTCGGCGCCCCAGGGGATGCCCAGGCACAGCTGGAAGAGCGGGTCACCGTCGATCAGCCCTTCCTCGATCAGCTGGCGGGCGAACCAGACATGGCCGAGATCGAAGCATTCCAGCTCCGGCTTGACGCCCGCGGCCTGCACCAGCCGGGCATGTTCGCGCAGCCAGTCGGCGGTATTGATGTAGACCGAGTCGCCGAAATTCAGGCTGCCGCAGTCCAGGGTGCACAGCTCCGGCAGCAGCTCGCCGACCGGCGCGTGGCGCTCGGCCGGGGTCTGGATGTCGCTGCCCGGGCCGCCGCGGTAGGGGTCGTCGGCATCGCGGCACCCAGTCGCCGCCGCCGCCGGCGGTGATGTTCATGACGATGTCGGTGTCGGCTTCGCGGACCCGCTCCATGACTTCGCGGAAGTGATCCTGCGAGTGGCTGATGCCGCCGGTCTCGGGGTCGCGCACGTGGATGTGCGCCACGCTGGCGCCGGCCTTGGCCGCCTCGATGCAGTTGTCGGCGATCTGCTCGGGGGTGACCGGCACGTTGGGGTTCTTGGCGGCGGTGTCGCCGGCGCCGGTGACCGCGCAGGTGAGAATGACTCTTGGATTGCATGACTATCTCCACTAGACGTAGACGTTACGCCCAGTGTCGTTGCTGACCGCTATCATCAATTGACGAAAAGCGACAGCCGATGCACATCATCCGCCAAGGCGGGCAACAGGATGGCGTCTCATCGCGCAGACAACCACCCCACGCCCCGGCTTTGAGAGTTTGTGGGGAGAGAATGTTTGGTGAAAAAGTTAGTGCAGAGCAGAGCTTTTGCAGTGGAGAGCCTTTGCAGTGGAGAGTTTGTCAGCGAAAGTCACACGCGCCGTGCCAGCCACCAGCCGCCAGCCATGGCAACGAGCATCGCCGCCAGCGGTACGCTCAGCCCGGCGATCGACGCCACCGCCGGCCCCGGGCAGTAGCCGGAAAGCCCCCAGCCAATCCCGAACAACGCCGCCCCGCCGAGCAACCGCGCGTCCAGGTCGCGCCGAGTTGGGCAACGCGAAGCGTGAGCCCAGCCAGGGTGTGCCGCGCTTCCAGACCAGCCGATAGCCTATGAACGTCGTCACGACCGCGCCGCCGAGCACGAAGATCAGCGTCGGGTCCCAGTCGCCGGCAACATCGAGGAAGCCGATCACCCGCGCCGGGTCGGTCATGCCGCCGATCGCCAGCCCCAATCCGAACAACAGCCCAGCCAGGTATCCCATCAGCGTCTTCATGGCGCTCCTCCGACGAGATGCCGCATGACATATACCGTGGCCATCGCCACGGCGACGAACATCAGGGTCGCCGCCAGCGAACGCGGCGACAGCCGCGCCATGCCGCAGACCCCATGGCCACTGGTGCAACCGCTGCCGATCCCGGTGCCCAGCCCCACCAGCAATCCGGCGACGAGCATCGTCCCCACCCCGCCAGCGGGCGCGCCAATCACCGCCCCCGGCGAGTCGGCGACATTACCCAGGCCGCCACCAGTCAGCATCAGCAACAGCGGACCGCTGACCAGCCCGAGCAAAAACATCAGTCGCCAGGCGCTGTCGCCGTCGGGCCGCTCCCACAAAAGCCCCGAGAGAATCCCGCTGATGCCGGCGATCCGGCCCAACGTAGCCATCAGCCATACCGCCGAGAGACCGATCAGCACTCCGCCAATCAGCCCCTGCAGGCTCGCCATCATGTCCAAGTCGCGTCCCTCCGTTCATTCTCTCAGCAACAGTTGATTCAGAAGTGGTTGATCGGCACCTTGAGATACACCTGGCCGTTATCCTCGGCCGGCGGGAAGTGGCCGGCGCGCATGTTGACCTGTACCGACGGCAGGATCAGCCGCGGCATGCCCAGGGTGGCGTCGCGGTCGCGACGCAGGGTGACAAACTCCTCCTCGCCAACACCGTCATGCACGTGCACGTTATCGCGACGCTGCTCGGCCACCGTGGTCTCGTGTGCGTAGCTGTCTCGCCCCGGCGCCTTGTAGTCGTGGCAGAGAAACAGCCGCGTCTCGTCGGGCAGCGCCAGCACCTTGTGGATCGAGCGGTACAGGGTACGCGCATCGCCACCGGGAAAGTCACAGCGCGCGGTGCCGTAGTCGGGCATGAACAGGGTGTCGCCGACGAAGGCGGCATCGCCGATCACGTAGGTCAGACAGGCCGGCGTATGGCCGGGCGTGTGCAGTACCCGGCCCTCGAGGTTGCCGATGGCGAAGGTGTCGCCCTCCTCGAACAGCCGATCGAACTGGCTGCCGTCGCGGGCGAATTCGGTGCCGGCGTTGAAAGCCTTGCCGAAGATCTCCTGCACCTCGGTGATATGCGCACCGATGCCCGTCTTGCCGCCCAGCTTGTCGTGCAGGTAGGGCGCCGCGGAAAGATGGTCGGCGTGAACGTGGGTCTCCAGGATCCATTCGACGCTGAGCCCCTCGCGCTCGATGAAATCGACGATCGCGTTGGCCGAGCGCACGTCGGTGCGACCCGCGGCGTAATCGAAGTCGAGCACCGAATCGAGGATCGCGCAGGCCCGGCTGTCGGGATCGCGAACCACATAGCTGAAGGTGTTGGTGGGCTCGTCGAAGAAGTGAGCTGACGACGGGATTGCGCATGGATGGTTCCTCTTTACGCGATCGGGTGGCCACAGCATAACGCAATTTATCGTTATATAATTATTCTTTTTTGATCTATATCACGTTCCGAGGCTATTCACCCTACATTATCGTCGGGCGCGCGAGCACCCCGCCTCGCAATGCTGACGGGGCGCCGGCACAACGCATCTTACACCAGGGGCAATTACGTCTTGTCCTTTTTTCCAGCCTGGAGCCAACTATCCACCAACGCCTGATGCCCGTCTATCCACTGCCTGGCGCCTTCGACGGGATCGCCCGTTTCCTCGATAGTCGCCATCAGGCCACCCAGGGTCTCGTCGTCCATTTCCCAGGCATTCAGCACCGCCGTCAACCAGGGGTTACCCTGCGCGAAGCCTTCGTGCGAGAACCAGTGGATGTTCTCGCTGTCGCCATAGACATTCTTGGGGTCGTCGAGGTACTTGAGGTCGTATTGCGCAAAAGCCCAGTGCGGGTTCCACAGCGTCACGACGATGGCTTGATGCGCGCTGTAGGCATTGTCGAGCGCCGACATCATGGCCGCCTCGGAACTGTTCATCTGCTCCTGCGGCAGGCCGTAGGCGTCAATGGCATCGTCGGTCAGGCCGGCGATGGCCGAACCGGTGCCGATGCCCAAGATCGTCGACTTGCTCTGGTATTCGAATTCATCGGCATGCGCCTCGAGCTCGGGAATCGTGTCGATGTCGACGTAGCTGGGCACGACCAGCCCCAGGCCGGTGCCGGCATACCAGGTATCGTGGACTTCTAGTCGATCCTTGTAGGGCTCGAGAAAGGGCTTGTCGGTGATCGGCAGCCATATCTCCAGGGAAAGGTCGATGTCGCCGTTGGCCATCCCGCTGTAGAGCATCGACTTGCTGACATTCGTCAGCTCGACATCGTAGTCGGCGGCCTCCTCGAGCAGGATCTTCCACATGTTGGCCACGGCGATATTCTCGGCCCAGTTGTTGGTGCCGATCGTCAGAGTCTTGTCCTCTGCCTGGACCAGGGTGCTTGCCGTACTCAGGGCGAACGCACCCGCCAGCAGAAATCGCATTTTCATCAGTTGCACTCCTTGTTGTCGTTGGTCAACGATTCCGGCGCGCGGGGGCGCCGATCATGTCAATAGCGCGTCCTCGAAGGGAAAGCGGGAGAGCACCTCGAGACCGTTGCGTGTCACCACGGCCTGCTCTTCCAGCTTAACGCCCTCGCGCCCTCCCTGCGTGCCGATATAGCTCTCGACACACAGCACCATGCCCGGCTGGATGACCCCGTCGTAGCCGGCCTCGGGGTAATCGCTGCGGTGATAGAGGTAGGGATACTCGCCGGTCATACCGACGCCATGCGCCGACAGATAGTAGCGATTGGCATGGAAGCGCGGCGGGATGTCCCAGGCCTGCTCGGAGTATTCCTTGAAGGTCATGCCGGGGCGCAGGATCGACAGGTTGTGACTGACCTGCTCGTAGGCCAGGCGGTAGAGCGCCTTCTGCTCGGCGGAAGGCTGATCCGGCCCGACGTGGAAGGTTCGCGAAAAATCGGAGAAATAGCCATGACAGCCGACGACATCGGTATCCAGCGCCACCAGCTCGTTGGCGACAAGCGGTTTGGCGGCCGACTCCTGGAACCATGGGTTGGTCCGATAGCCCGAACTGAGCAGCCGTGTCTCGCAGTAATCGCCGTTCTCCGCGATGATCGACTGATGGAGCACGGCCCACAGGGCGTTCTCGGTAATCCCCGGCTGGATGGCGTCGCGCAGCCTGGCCACTCCTCGCTCGGTCGCCCGCAAGGAGGCAACGACGCACTTGAGTTCCTCATCGGACTTGATCGAGCGGGCAATTTCGAGCGAAGCCTGGGCATCGAGCAGTTCAACACCTAGCGCCGCCAGGGCCAGCGCCGCCCCGGCATTCATCCGTTCCATCCCGACGCGCGGCCGCGGGCTGCCGACTTGGCGCACGATCTCGTCATGAACCTCCCGTGCCCACTGGCGCTCACGCTCGGCGATCCCCTCGCCCGCGGCGACGAAGCTGGCCGTGGTCGCCGGACGGATCTCGTCGATGGTCTCCAGCCCTTCCGCCAGATGCTCGCAGCCGGTGAACTCGTGGAGAATCGCGTGATCGGCGGTCAGCAGCAGATAGCGCGCCGGCGTGTTGCGGGCACTGAAGACCTGCATGTTGCGTGCCCCGGTAGCGTAGCGGATGTTGACTGGGTCGGAGATGACCAGGGCATCGATGGCGCGTCGCCGCATTTCCTCGCGGACGCGTGTCAGCCGATAGGCGCGCACGGCGCGAAGGTCGATCCCTTCGCTCTCCGGCGCCCGCTCCTGCAACTCCAGGGTGGTCAATTCGGCGCGCTCGGCATGCCAGTCAAGCATCGTCATCGCGGTCTCCCAGGCTCGCATGATTTCATGTCATGAGCGAAAGTTATCGCCGGATAGCGCGCAGAACGCGGCACCGACGGGAAGCGACCAGTCTAGGAAGCACCACAAAGCCTGTACACTGCCTGCTTTCTCATGCAGATCAATGAGCCTGAGTCATGAAAAGCTTTCGACACCGCCTGCCGCCGCTACACGGCCTGTTGGTCTTCGAGGCCGCCGCACGCCATCTCAACTTCACTCGCGCGGCGCGGGAACTGCACGTCACCCAGGGCGCCGTCAGCAGGCAGGTCAAGCAACTGGAAGCCCATCTGGGCGTGGCGCTGTTCGTTCGTCAGGGACGCAACCTCACGCTCAGTGACGCCGGCCGGGAACTCCACGCCAAGGTCAGCGCCTCGCTGCACTTCCTGGTCGAGGCGCTGGACGCCATCGCCGTCAGGGACGATTCACGCAGCATCACCCTCGCCGCCAACACCGCAATGTCGCACCTGTGGCTCGGGCCCGCACTCAACGCCTTTCGGCGCCGTCATCCCGACTATCCCTACTATCTGCGGGTCATCACCTCGGATCGCACCGACGACCTGATCGGCGACGAGGTGGACATCGCCATCGTCTACGACATCACGCCCGGCGAAGGCTGGCAGGTCGACGACCTGTTCGAGGAGGAACTGTTCCCGGTGGCCTCACCCGGCTACCGGCGAAAGTACGACCACACGGCGGATACGCCGCAGGGCCTGCGCGCCCATGCCCTGCTCGATTTCGAGCGTATCGAGCCCAACTGGATCGACTGGCAGCTCTGGTTCCAGGCCATGGAAAAAGAGGACACCTCCGAGCCGATCATCCCTTATGCGCGCTTCACCAGTTACGGCTTGCTGATCGACGCCGCCGAACAGGGCCAGGGAGTGGCACTGGGCACACGCTGGCAGATCGATGCCCACCTGCATCGCGGCAGTCTGGTCCGGCTCGGCCGCCTGAGCGTGAAGACCGGACGCCACTATCGGCTGGCCCGCAATCGCCGCAGCCCGTGGGACTCACGACTCGGCGAACTCTATGCCTGGCTTTGCGCCTACCGGGCCGAAGAGAGCCGGGCATGAGGCGGCATCGGAATCGTTCACGACCGGCGACGTCGGGTTCTCGCGGTAGGTATCGCCGCTCGAGGGTCCTCGGGCCAGGGATGCTTGGGGTAGCGCCCGCGCATCTCCTTGCGGACCTCGAAATAGCCCTGCTCCCAGAAGCTGGCCAGATCGCGGGTCACCTGCAACGGCCGCCCCGCCGGCGATAGCAGGTGCAGCACACCGGCACGCGCCCGCCCGCGAGCCGTGGCGTCTCGCCGAGCCCGAACAGCTCCTGCAGCTTCACCGCCAGTACCGGCTCGTCGCCGCAATAGTCGAGGCGAATCCGCGAGCCGCTGGGCACCTGCAAGATGCGTCGGTGCCAGTTCGTCGAGCGCCTGGCGCTGTTGCCACTCGAGCCGATCGCGCAGTATTCGCTCGAATGGCAGGGCATCGAGACGATCGAGACGCCGGACCCCGACGAGATAGGGCGTCAGCCAGCTCTCCAGGGTCTCGAGCAGCCGCGGATCGGGACCAGTCGGGCCACGCGTCGCCGTATTCACGACGCAGCAACGCCACGCGGGCGCATAGCTGCTCGGCCTGCGCGTCGAGCGCGAGCCGACCGCGCCGACGCAGCGCCGCCAGCAGTGCCGCGCGCACCGCTTCCTCGGGCATCTCGCGCAACGGGCGAGACTCCAGCACCAGCTCGCCCAGCGCCCGGACCTCCTCGCCGACCAGCCGCCCTTCGTCGTCGTTCCAGGTCAGCCGGGCATGGAATTCGCGGGTCTCGGGAAATAGCGCCACGAGGCGCGAGGGCTCGAGCGCGGCGGCGCGAAATATCCGTGCGCCCTGCGCCTGCCCATCGAGCTCCACCGCGACCAGCGCCTCGGCGTGACCCAGTGGGTGCGAGTCCTCGAGCAGCGCCAGGTTGCCCGCAGCCAGCTTGAAACGTCCCGGCGCCTGGCGCAGCGCCACGCGCTCAGGATATGCCAGCGCCAGCAGCTCGCCGAGCGGCGCCAGCGTGTGTACCGCCAGTCCGCAACCGAGCGTCTCGGCCAGCCGCCGGGCATCGCGATACCACTGCCGGTCCGCGCCCTTGGCCTGGCGGTCGGGCCGTGCGGCCAGGGTCGTTGCCAGGTCGCGCTCCCCGCCGCCGCCCCGCCCCTCGAGCAGCGCCGCCAGCCAGCAGGCCAGCGGCCGCGCATCAAGCTCGGCGGCCCGTTCGAGCATCACCGCCAGGCGTGGATGCACGGGGTAACGCGAACAGGCCCGCCCCAGCGCGCTGAGGTGATAATCGCCATCGAGCGCGCCCAGGCGTTGCAGCAGGCTGCGCCCGGCGTCCAGCGCCCCCGGTGGCGGTGGCGTCACCCAGCTGAGCGCCGCGGGTTCGTCAATGCCCCAGCGCGCCAGCTCGAAGGCCAGCGGCGCCAGGTCGGCCTGACGAATCTCGGGCTCGGCGTGGGCCGGCAGCGGCTGTTCCTCGGCCCACAGCCGATAGCAGACGCCGGGGCCCTGGCGGGCGGCGCGACCGCGTCGCTGGTCGGCGCTGGCCCGGCTGACCCGCCGCGTGGCGAGTCGCGTCAGCCCCAGGCGAGGCTGGAAGACCGGCTCGCGGGCGAAGCCGCTGTCGATGACGATGCGCACGCCGTCCACGGTGACGCTGGATTCGGCGATGGCGGTGGCCAGCACGACCCGCCGGCGCCCGTCGGGATCGCGGCTCAGCGCCTGTTGCTGGGTCTCGAGCGGCAAGCGCCCGTGCAATTCACGGATCACTACCTCGCCGGGGAACCCGGCTAGCTCCCGGGCCAGTCGGCGGATTTCGCCGACGCCGGGCAGGATCACCAGCACGTCGCCGGTCTCGCTGGCCAGCGCCTCACGCACCACACCGGCCTGCTGAGACGTCGTGTCGTCGCGGGTATTGAGCGAACGATGGTGGGTGGTCACCGGAAAGCTCAACCCCGGGCATTCGATGAGCGGCACCTTGCCAAGTACGTCCTCGAGCGCCTTTACATCGAGCGTTGCCGACATCACCAGCAGGCGTAGATCCTCGCGCAGGCCGGTCTGGACATCGAGCGTCAGGGCCAGGCCCAGATCCGCCTCCAGGCTGCGCTCATGGAATTCATCGAAGACGATCCCCGCGATGCCTTCGAGCATCGGGTCGTTCTGGATCAGCCGCGTCAATACACCCTGGGTCACCACCTCCAAGCGCGTCCGGGGGCTGACCCGGGTCTCGCCGCGCATGCGATAACCCACCGTCTCGCCGACCGGCTCAGCGAGCCGATCGGCCATGTAGCGAGCCGCCAGGCGAGCCGCGACGCGACGCGGCTCGAGCAGCAACAGCCGGCCTTCGGCGCACCACGGGGAGTCCAGCAAGGCCAGCGGCACGCGGGTGGTCTTGCCGGCGCCGGGTTCGGCCACCAGCAGCGCGCGGGTATTCGTGTCCAGGGCGCGCCGGATATCAGGCAGACGTGCGTCTATGGGCAGGGCTTCTGTGGGCAGGGCATCGGAAGCGGTCATCGGGCCATCGCGGTCGGTTCGAACGGAGCGGTATTTTTTACCAATTTTTACCGGTTACCGAAATTTTTACCGGTTACCGAAACTTTTTACCGGTGCTTTAAGCGGTACTTTTACCATCGCCCGACAGGGCGGGGGAACGCTTGTCGCCGAGCCAGTAATCCAGCCCTTCGGCCCAGCCTGCCGGGCCCGAGCTGCAGGTTCGATAAAGCTGCGGATTGGCGACCGTGACCGGCTGGCGATGCTCGCCGCGAATCAACACCGCCTGATCCACCGCCTCCAGCATCGAGGTGTCGTTGGGACCGTCGCCCAGCCCCAGGGTCGCGGGCACCTCGCCGCGCAATGCCTCGAAGCGCGCCATCAGCCAGCGCAACGAGCGTCCCTTGTCGACATCGCCCATGACGTGCCAGAAGCGCCCACCGCGGGTCAGCGTCAGCCCATCGTTCTGCAACGCCCCGCGGAAGGTTTCCAGTGCCTCGTCGCTGTCCTCCCAGAGCAGCGACTCACTGCCCTCGCGGATGCGCGCCTGGCGGGCCTGCGGCTCGTCGAGTCCGGTGGCGCGCATGATCTCTTCAAGGGCCATCTCGTGCATGCAGCGATAGTTCAGCTTGAGCCGTGCGCGCAGCACCTCGAGACGCTGCCCCAGAAACTCGTTGTCGACGCTCGGGCTCTTGATACACAAGCCATCAAGATTGCGCGGATCACGGTCCAGCCGGGCGTGTTGCCAGCTCGCCGGCAAGCCGATCACCGCGCCATTCTCGGCGATGAACGGCGAATCGGCGAGCCCCAGGTCGACGCGCAACGCCATCAGCTCGGCGCGGGTCTTGCTGGTCACCGGTATCACCGGAGTCCCCGCCGCCTTCAGTCGCTTCAGCCACGCCGCGGCGGGCGACCAGTCATAACTATAGTGATCAAGCAACGAACCATTCAGATCGGTAAAGATCAGGCGCGGGCGTTGCGGCGTGGGCTGCGTCATCACGACCTCCAGGGATGTCCGGCGACCCGTGGGCGGGCGCCGTATCATTACGGTGAACCAGCACAGAACGTGCCAACCGAGAGCGACCCGATACCCGCCAAGGCGGCAAACGCTCCGGCCGGCTCGGCCATGTTCACACGATAGTCGATGGATCCACCGTGTTGGCACCCCAAAGGGACATGCCGGATCAACGAAACCGTAGCAGTGCACCAAAACGGGCCGGCGTATCCCCCGACCGGGTCACGATGAAGAGAAAGCGGCAGGTTATCGAGCTAGCAATCCACCCATTGGCGGCTTAAAAATGCTAATATCGAGGCTAAATTGCCATCAATAAACGAGTGCTTCCCCGATATGGAAACCACATCGCATTGCATCCTGGTCATGGGGGTTTCGGGATCAGGAAAATCGCACATAGGGCGCGACGTAGCTGCATCAATCGGTGCCGATTTCATCGATGCTGACGATCATCACAGCCCGACCAGCATCGCCAAGATGTCACGCGGCGAGCCCTTGAACGACTACTGACCGCGAAGGCTGGCTGGCCACGCTGGCCGACATCTATAAACGCTATAAAAGCGAGGGCCGCTCTGTGGTCATCGGTTGCTCGGCACTCAAGCATCATTATCGCGACGTGCTGCGCCTGGGGGCCCCCGAATTAAAGATCCTCTATCTTCACGGCAGCCGTGAAGTCCTGTTGCAGCGCCTCAACAACCGCGGTTCGCACTTCTTTGCCGGCGAGCACATGCTCGACAGCCAGTTGAGCACGCTTGAGCCGCCCGAGGCCGACGAGGCCTGCCGCATCGACATCCGCGAATCGCCCAAGGCCATCGTCGAGCAGTTTGAAAGCTATCTTCGGCGCTGCTGAGCCTGAAAACGGTCTCACCTATTCCGGAAAAGGCGACGCATTGCACGTCGCCTTTTGGCTAGTATCCCGGTATTTTGGAAAAGCTAATTTCTCTAAATGATCGGACTCGTATTTATTTAACGCCCGATGGCGTTCCGCCAGCGCACACAGACCGGCCAGGGTCGCCTGATCGCTATCGATTTCACGAACCTTGAAACCTGCCGCCGCCATTGCGCGATGATAGAGCTGGTTGAGCGTGCTCGAACCGACCAGAATCACCTCGTCTTCGTCGGGATGAATGTGTCGCTGGCTCAGCACCTCACTGCCAATCATCACCCCCGAGAGAAAGCTCCCCACCTGCTCGCTCGCCAACCCTGAATAGAGGTGACGACTGCGCGCCTCGAACAGCGCATGCAGGATGCCCGCCGGATGGCCGGCTGCCTCGAGCCCCTGATCGAAGGCCGTGGCATCGAACTCGGCCGATTCGCGGGCCGGTTCGCCAGGCAGCGTGTGAAAGCGCACCGCATGGTAGAGTTCGCCGGTCATCGCGGTGGTGAAATCGACCAGCTGCGCATCGACCAGCCGGGCCCATTTGCTGTGCGTGCCCGGCAGGCAACACAGCGCCTCCCTGGTATGGCATAGCGCAGCCGCACCGAAGGCCTGAATCTCCTCGCCGCGCATCACGTCGACATGTTTGGCGTCGACAATCTTCACCCCGGGCACGATCCAGGCATTGTCGAGTCCCGGTGCGGGCACGACATGCGCCGCCAGATCAGCGGCACTCACCGGCAGGTCAAGCTGCGGCGCCTCGCTCCAGCCGCGCTTGGAGCCGACCATGCCGGCCAGATAGACCGGCACGTTTTTAGCGCCCGACGCCGCGCCGCCCTCTTCTTTAGCGCCCGACGCCGCGCCGCCCTCTTCGCGCCAATCACCCACCTGGGCGGCGCAGTAGTGCGGAAATTCGGCGCTGGAGAGCGAACGCAACCCGGCTTCCGAGCGCCGGCTATCGAGACATTCCCCGCTCTCGCGATCGACCAGGAAGGCGCGAAAGTTGCTGGTCCCCCAGTCGACGGCGATCAAGCGATCGGGGCTGTCATTCATAACTCCGCTGCTACCTTCGCTCATGCATCGGCCTCGCGTTCGAGCTCCGAAGCCTGGCTCAAGCCCTCCTTGATGCGCCGCCATTCGGCGATCAGGGCGCGTGCCTTCTCGCCGACCTCACCCGCCGACCAGCCGGGCTTGTAGACGCTGCCGCCGAAGCCGAAACCGTCGATTCCGACGGCGATCCATTCGCCCATATTGTGGGTATCGATGCCACCCACCGCGAGGATCGGCAGATCGAGCGGCATGACGCCTTGATGTCCTTGAAGTAGGCGGTACCCAGGCTGGCGGCAGGGAACAGCTTGAGTGCCGTTGCCCCGGCCTGAGCGGCGGCCAATGCCTCGGTCGGGCTCAGGCAACCGATCATCGGCGCCAGTTCGAGCTTGGCGGCTTCGCTGATCACCAGCGGGTCGCTGTTGGGGGTAATCACCAGCGGTGCGTCGAGATCCGCCAGGCGCTGGCAGGCATTGGGATCGAGCACGGTGCCGGCGCCGATCACCACATCGTCCGGGCATCGCTTGGCGATCCGCTCGATGCTCTCCCACGCCCGCGGCGAATTGAGCGGAATCTCGATCATCTTGAAGCCCGATTCCACTAGCGCATCGAAGATGGCGTCGATTTCATCAGGCCTGACGCCGCGCAGGATCGCCACCAGCGGTAGCTTCTCGAGCGCCGCATCCAGTGCGGTCCGGCGTGTCTCGTTCATACTGTCTCCTTTACCACTCCGCTATCGAGCCGTCTTCGTGCGTCCACACCGGGTTGCGCCAGCGATGGCCGACCTTGGCGCGCTCCTCGACGAAGGCCTCGTCGATCTCGACGCCCAGCCCCGGGCCCGACGGAATCTCGCAGAAGCCGTCCTTGATCGACAGCGCCGACTTGTCCACCAGGTAATCGAGCACGTCATTGTCCCGATTGTAGTGGATGCCCATGCTCTGTTCCTGGATGAAGGCGTTGTGGCTGACCGCGTCGACATGCAGCGAAGCCGCCAGCGTCAGCGGCCCCAGCGGGCAGTGCGGGGCCAGGGCCACATCGTAGCAGGAGGCCAGCGAGGCGATCTTCAGACCCTCGCTGATCCCGCCGCAGTGCGAGAGATCGGGCTGGATGATATCGACCATGCCCTCGGCGAGCAGGTCGCGGAACTGAAAGCGCGTGTGCAGCCGCTCGCCGGTGGCGATCGGATAGCCCAGGCCGGTGGCGATATGCTTGAGGCTCGGCAGGTGCTCCGGCGCCACCGGCTCCTCGACGAACATCGGGTGGTACGGCTCGAGTTCGCGCAGCAGCGCCTTGGCCATCGGCCGGTGCACCCGGCCGTGAAAGTCGATGGCGATGCCGACGTCCGGCCCCACCGCCTCGCGGGCCTCGGCGACCCGCGCCACCGCCTCGTCGACCTTGGCGTGCGAGTCGACGATCGCAAGCTCCGGCGTGCCGTTCATCTTGAACGCGGTGAAGCCCTGATCGGCCAGCCGCCTTGGCGCCGGCGCCCACATCGCTCGGCCGGTCGCCGCCGGTCCAGGCGTACATGCGCATCTTGTCGCGCACCCTGCCGCCCAGCAGCTGATGGACCGGCACGCCCAGATCGCGCCCCTTGAAGTCCCACAAGGCCTGGTCGATACCGGCGATGGCGCTCATCAGGATCGGCCCGCCGCGGTAGAAACCGGCGCGATACAGGGTCTTCCAGAGATGCTCGATGCGATGCGGATCCTGGCCGATCAGGTAATCGGAGAGCTCGTGCACCGCCGCCTCGACGGTCGCCGCACGGCCTTCCACCACCGGCTCGCCCCAGCCGAAGCAACCCTCGTCGGTCTCGATCTTGAGAAACAGCCAGCGCGGCGGTACCTGCCAGGTTTTCAGTTGGTAATTTTCAAGAGTTCACCTATTCAGAAACTTTTATTCAGAAGCTTTTATTCAGATGAGCTTCTATTCAAAACTGAGCCATTTCGGGATAATTCCCTCCCACAAAACCCCAGCTCGGGTTTCGTGGGAATTCATTCGCATGGGAGGCCTCACACCAGCCACATGGCCAGGTTGGGCCAGAACAGCAGCGCGAACAGCACCACCAGCTGGATGGCGATGAACGGCAGCAGCGAGACGAAGATGTCCTTGAGGCTGATCCCGGCCGGCGCCACGCCCTTCAGGTAGAACGCGGCCGGGCCGAACGGCGGCGACAGGAACGACACCTGCATGTTGACCGCGAACAGGATGCCGAACCAGATCGGGCTGTAGCCCAGCTGGTCGATGATCGGCACGAAGATCGGCAGCGTCAGCATCGCCACGCCGATCCAGTCGAGGAACATCCCCAGCACCAGCAGGATCGCCATCATCACCAGGATGATCACGATCGGCGCCACGTCCAGGCCCATGATCAGCGCCGAGATGAAGCGGTTGCCGCCCATCAGGTTGTAGACCCCGACCAGCGCCGCGGCGCCGATGCCGATCCAGATGATCATGCCGCAGGTCATCAGCGTCTGACCCAGGCTCTCGTGCATGGTCTTCAGCGAGAACTCGCCGCGCGCGATTACCGCCAGCAGCACGCCGAACACGCCCATCGCCGCGGCTTCGGTGACCGAGGCCACGCCGCCGTAGATCGAGCCCAGCACCATGAAGGCGATCAGCCCCGGCACGATGATCGCCTTGAGCGCCTGGCCCTTGGTGGCGAAGGTCTCCTGGCGGTTCTCCTCGGTCAGCGGCGGGCCGAGCGAGGGATTGCGCAGGCAGCGAATCAGCACGTAGGCGATGTAGCTGCCCATCAGCATCAGCGCCGGGGTGATCGCCGCGGTGAACAGGTCGGCGATCGACTGGCTGGCGATCAGCCCGTAGATGATCAGCACGATCGACGGCGGCATCATCGTGCCCAGCGAGCCGCCGGCGCACACCACGCCGATCGACAGGTGCTTGTCGTAGCCCAGGCGCAGCATCTGCGGCAGGGCGAGGATCCCCAGCAGCACGATCTCGCCGCCGATGATCCCCGACAGCGCGGCGAGGAAGAAGGCCACCACCACGGTCTGGATGGCGACCCCGCCGGGCAGCCGCCCGGCGAACACCCGCATGGCGTTGAACAGATCCTTGGCGATCCCCGAGCGGTCGAGCAACGAGGCCATGAACACGAACATCGGCACCGCCACCAGCGAATACTCGGTGACGAAGCCATACACCCGGCTGGTGACCAGCGGCAGCGCATTGCCGCCGAACCAGCCGAAGGTGAAGACCAGCGCCACCAGGCCGGTGATGAAGGCCAGCGGCAGCCCGGTGACCAGCAGGGCGAAGATCGCCCCGACCATCAGGATCGTTCCGTCGGCGATATCCATTACGCGCTCCCCTCGTCATCGGTGGCCGGCAGGGCGGGCTTGCCGCGCAGCGACTGCAGCATGTGGATGAACGCCTGGATGCACATCACCACCAGCGCGAGCATGATGATGCCCTTGACCAGCGCCGGGAACGGCGGGTTCCAGGAGGTCCCGGAGCGCTCCAGCGACCACTCGCCCAGCGGGTTGTGCGAGGCGTCCCAGAACATCACGTAGGCGGCGTAGCTCATCGCCAGGCAGAAGCCGAAGGTCACGATGTCGTTGAAGCGGTCGAGCCACAGCCGAAAGCGTGGCCCGGCGGTGTCGTAGAGGATGCGCACGCGGATGTGCTTGTTGCTGGCCAGCGCCGAGGGCGCCGCCGAGGGCGAAGGTCACCGCCACCAGCATCACCACCGACTCGTGGACCCACGAGGTCGGCGAGTTGAAGCCATAGCGCATGATCACCTCGTAGACGCTGATCGCCATGGCGATGAACACCAGCCAGGCGACCCGCCGGGCACACCACACCACGCCGCGGTCGAAGGCGCTGCGCACCGGCGGCGGGCCTTCTTCGCGGCTGCGGGCTTCGGCCAGCGCCGCGTCCGGGTCGTCGTGAACGGCCGGATCGTCTCCGGGCGGGGATTGTCGAGACATGGTCCTATCCTCTGGTAACAGACGGGCCTCAGGGAAACTGCACAAACGCCTGCGGGCTAGTCACGGCTTTGCGCAAGACAAACGACGAGGCCGTCTCGGCCTCGTCGTCATGGCTATCTACAGGCGTTCAGATCAGGAAGAGGCGTTGTCCGAAGACTGCTTGTCTGAAGACTGCCCATCCGAGGACTGAGCGGATTCTTCCGGCAGCAGGTTGTGGTTCTCCAGATAGCTCACCACGGACTTGTAGAATTCGCCGGTGATCTCGTTCTTGTCGGCCCAGACCTTCCACTCATCCTGAGCGATGCCACGGAACTTGGCGCGCTCTTCGGCCGACATGTCGACGATGTGGATGTCCGGATCCTTGCGCGCTTCACGCACGGCTTCCAGGTCACGCGTCTTCAACTGGCCGACCATCTTGTAGGCCATGGCGTCGACGGAGGTGGAAAGGATCGCCTTGAGATCTTCCGGCAGGCCGTCCCAGATCTCCTTGTTGAGCGAGACCGCGACCATCGGCAGCGAGTGGAAGCCCGGGTAGTTCGGATAGTTGGCGAACTCGTGCAGGCCCTGCGCCTGGTTGGTGGCGAACACCGTGTAGTCGGCGGCGTCGATCACGCCCTTCTCGAGCGAGGTGTAGACCTCGGAGCCCGGCAGGTTGACCGGAGTGGCGCCGGCCTTCTCGAAGATGTTGTAGACCATGCCTTCCGGGGCGCGCAGCTTGAGGCCCTTCATGTCATCGACGGTCTTGATCTCGCGGCTGGACGGCAGCGATTCCAGGCCGGTCGCGGCAGCGCCGATCAGGTGCACGCCGTACGGTTCGGCCAGCTCGTTGTAAATCTCCTCGCCACCGGCGTTGTTCATGTAGTCGAGGAAGTCGTAGGGGTCGCTCCAGGCGCCGACCAGGTTGCCGATCATGCCGAATGCCGGGTTCTGGCCGGTGAAGTAGCTGGGATCGGTCATGTGGCCCTGCAGGATGCCCGACTTGACTGCCTGCAGGGTCTGGTTGGCCTGAACCACGGCACCGACCGGCAGGATCTCGATCGAGATACGGCCATCGGACATCGTCTCGACGTTCTGGGCCCACTGCTTCTTCATCTCGAACTGCGGCTCGCCCGCGGTTTCGGACGTCTGGAAGGTCCATTCGTACTCGGCGGCCTGGGCACTGAAGGCCATGGCACCGAGAACGGCAGCGGTTAGCGTCTTGAGCGGAGTGCTTAGCGTCATGGGATTGGCGTCCTTTAATCGCTTGTTGTTTAGGTTTCGAGAGTGGGAAGTTGACGGGTCAGGTCCTCCAGACCGAGATCCCGCCCGGTGCGATCCAGCACCGCCAGCGCCGCTTGCGCGGCCTGTTCGGGTTGCCGCAGACGGATGGCCTCCATCACGCGGCGGTGGCGCTCCATACTGTCGTTGAGCTCGTCGGCGCTATGGTTGGAGCGCTCGACCAGCAGGGCGATCGCCGGCTTGAGCACATGACTGATCTGCGCCCAGACCAGGTTGTGCGAAGCGGCGAACACAGCCTCATGAAAGGCCACGTCGTATTCATCGTGCGTCTGCCCTTGCCAACATAGGCCCTCATCGTCGAGGGCGCGAATCATGCCCTCGTAGGCGGTTTCGATGGCAAGCAGGTCGACGGCGGTCGCCTGCTCGGCGGCCAGCCGGGCGACGAACGGTTCGACGGCGACCCGGAAGGCGAATATCTCGCGCTGAATGCGCGGGTTGGGCTGCGCGAAGCGCGCCATCCACATGCTGACCCGCGGATCGAGCAGATGCCACTCTTGGAGCTCGCGTACCCGTGTCCCCTGCCCCGAAATACGCGTCAACAGCCCCGCCGCCACCAACGTCTGCAAGGCACTGCGCACCGTGCTGCGGCTGACCCCGAACTGTTCGCACAGGTCCAGCTCCTTGGGCACGAAGTCCCCCGGCGCGTAGCGGCCACTGAAGATGGCCTCGGCGAGGTATTCGGCTATGTCCGGTCGCGGGCTGCGACCTGTGGCGGCAGTGGCGTTGCTCATCGGATCCCGGCGCTTCCTTGTAGGACTAGATGGTAGCTATGTCCGACATAGGATCAAGCAATCGTCTACACAGCGCCTTTATACTTTGGTCGGTAGTGGGAAGCTCAGGCACTGAGAGGTAATGGCGGGAGGAAGCACCACCAGCCAATCGGCGCTACTATCGACGGCGATCGCACGATACAAGGACGTAGCCCGATGTCATTGAGTAGCCTTCAGTATCTCGTCCTGCCGCCGGTGGGCAACGTCCTGCTGGCCCTGTTCGGGGCGCTGCTCTGGCGCAGCTCTCGAGGGTTGGGCCTGACGCTGGTAATCGCCGGTCTGCTGTCGCTGCTGCTGATCTCGACACCGCTGGTCAGCTACTGGCTGCGCCATGGCCTGGAGATCTACCCACCATTGACGCCGACAGCAGCCAAGCGGGGCCAGGCGATCGTGATCCTCGGTGGCGGGCGCAACTACGACTCGCCGGAATTCGGCTGGGGCGACGCGCCCTCCAACACCACCTGGCGACGGCTGGCCTACGGCGCCCTGCTGGCCAAGCAATATGACCTGCCGGTGCTGCTCAGCGGTGGCCGAGTCCATCACGAGGCGCTCGCCGAAGCGCAACTGATGGCCAGGGCCATGCGCCAGCTCTTCGAGATCGACCCTACCTGGGTCGAGACGCAAAGCCGCGATACCGCCGAGAACGCCAGCGAATCGGCACGACTGCTCGAGGGCACGGGTATTCAGCGGGTGCTGCTGGTGAGCCAGGCCTGGCACCTGCCTCGCGCCGTGGCAGCCTTCGAACATGCCGGGCTGGACGCGATCCCCGCCCCCACCGAATTCACCGGCAATCCGGGCCTCGGTCCGCTGGCCTTCGTGCCGCGGGCCTATTACCTGCGCCAGAGCACCCAAGCGATACACGAATGGTTGGGACGGATGGTTTATGGTCTGCAGAGAAACCTGTGAGCGCGAATAAATTCGCTCTCGCGGGTACATAGACTTCGAGACCCACAGGTCAAAACAACGATTCCGAAGCAAGCTTCAATGCTGCTCGACGGCTGGCGTTTGCGCCTCCAGCCGCTCATAGCGCCACCGCCAATAGTGCGTCACCAACCCACCGACGATCAGGTTGTGAACCGTCACCCCGGTACTGAAAGACAGGTAGGATTCGAACTGATTGACGATAACCCAATAGACGAAGAAACCGCAGGCAAATAACGCCATGTCATTGGGCATCGCCCCACCCCGCCAGGCCAGCCAGGTTACCCGCCCGATCCAAAGTACCAGCGCCCCCATCACCGCCAGGCCGATCAGCCCATAGGCAACCCAGGTCTCGATGAAGAAGTTGTGCAAGTGGCCAAAATTCTGTTTGACGAACTCCGGCAGCCACGGCGTCTCGTCGATGACCAGGCTACGCCCCTCGCCGCCCCAGCCGACCAGGGGCCGTTCGCCGATCCACTCCGCAGCCGCCTCCCAGGTGTGAATACGAATACCCACACTACTGTAAGGCACGTTGTCCAGGTTGCCCTCCAGCACCTCGGCAATCACCTGATTTTCCGTCGTCAAGCGCTCGCCCAGCGTGTCGTGAAATGCCGCAAACAGGGAGGTCAACGTGACCAGCCCCACCCCCACGGCAATCAGCAGCGGACGACGCAAACGAGCGAACCCGACATGACGCGCCTGCCAGGCGAGCCAGAGCGCCCCCAGTGACGCTAACGATAGCGTCAGGGCCAGCCACACGGCCCGTGTCTGACCGACCAGAATGCCAACCACGCAAAGCACCAACACCGTCGCCCAGCTAGCCAATCGCCAACCTCTCAGGCGCGGCCAGCCGATCCAGCGCGGCGCGAACGCGACCACGCCGACCAGGGCCACGCCGAACAGCATGGAAGCGTGCTGATTGTTGCGAATGCCGAAACCTACACGCTGACCCTGCAGGCCGCGCCACCACTCCTGCCAGCCATCGCCGTGGGTGAACGTCGCCAGCAGAAAACCCGCGAGGGCCAGAGCCCAGACCCACAGCGTCTTTTGCGTATCGCCGCCCAGCCACCAGGCAACGGCGACGAAGATGAACAGTTTGGCCAATCGGTCGACCTGTGGGTTGTCCGCAACCCACTGCGGATGGTGCAGGTAGCCCAGCCCCCATGACAGCACCTGCACGGCGATAGCCGCCAGCAACAGCCACAGCGCGGCGCTGTTACGCAGCCCACGACCGATTGCCAGTAATGTGAGCAATCCGGCCACCGCCATCAGGGTTTCAGCGGGGCCGCCCAACGCGGGCCAGAGGATATTGAAGGACGCCATCAGCCCCAGCGCGAGGTTGCCGGCCAAGAACAGCCAGCGCGGGCAAGGCCAGACTGCATTCTGCAAAGAGGAAGGTATCGCGGTAGTCATGAATTCACGAATATCAGGGCCTATCCCGCTCGTGACCCACTCTCGCTCCGGGGCAGGCACGCCGACAAGCCGCAAGGCTATTGATTAATGCCGCCTCCAAGATCACCTCGTGGCTTTGGCCCTAGACCCAGAGCCAATACTTAGCACCTGGAAGCAAGCAAAGGATAGGTTTACGTCAGCTCACGCAGACAGGCGCGTAGCGATTCACGCCAGTCAGGCATGCTGAGGCCGAAGGTCTGCTCCAGGCGCGTGACGTCCAGTCGCGAGTTCATCGGTCGCGGCGCCTTCTGCGGGTAATCGGAGGACGGAATCGGTGCGACACGAGGCACACTGGCACGATCGATCAATTGCAGAGCCACAGCTTCCTCGAAAATCGCCTGCGCAAAACCATGCCAGCTAGTTTCCCCCGAGGCGGTCAGATGATAGACGCCCGCTAGCGAGGGTGACCACTGCTCACGTTGCCATGCATGCAATGCCAATGCGGTCACATCAGCGATGGTGGCCGCCCATGTCGGCGCCCCGACCTGATCGTCGATGACGCTCAGCTCGTCACGCTCATGCCCCAACCGCAACATGGTCTTGACGAAGTTGTTGCCATGCGAGGCATAGACCCAGCTTGTGCGGAAGATCAGCGCGTTGGCACCGGAACGGGCAATCGCCTGCTCACCGGCCAGCTTGCTCTTGCCATAGACCGAAAGCGGCGCAGTTTCGTCGTCTTCACGAAACAGCGTGTCGCCCTGCCCCGAGTACACGTAGTCCGTCGAGTAATGAACCAATGCCACACCACGCTCGGCACACGCCCCGGCGAGTTCATCGAGCGCCTCGGCATTGATTCGCCGGGCCAGCTGCGGCTCCTCTTCGGCACGATCGACAGCTGTATAAGCCGCTGCGTTGATAACGATATCCGGTTCGTGACGAGTGATCGCCTCAGCCACTTCACCCGCCTTCGCCAGATCGCACTGTTGCCGCGACAACGCCACACCACGCCCCAGCGGCTGTAGCGATCGGCTCAGTTCCCGGCCAACCTGCCCTGAGGCTCCCAGAATTAACCACTGCATAGCGCCCCCATCCATCAGTCGAATACGTCCGCCTCGCGGAACGCACTAGCCGCCAGGTCCTTTTCGGACAGCGACAACTCAGCGAGCTGCGGCCACTCTATGGCCAACTCAGGGTCGTCATAGCGGATACTGCGCTCTGATTCAGGGTGGTAATAACTGGTAGTCTTGTAGAGGAAATCCGCGCTTTCGGAGAGCACCATGAAACCGTGTCCGAAGCCCTCGGGCACCCACAACTGGCGATTGTTGTCGGCCGAAAGCTCCACGCCAACCCAGCGGCCGAAGTTCGGTGAGCTACGCCGCAGGTCGACAGCCACATCGAAAACACGCCCGTGCGTTACACGCACCAGCTTGCCTTGTGGCTGCTCGAGTTGATAATGCAGGCCTCGAAGAACGCCGCGACGCGAGCGGGAATGGTTATCCTGAACGAACGCACGCTGGCACCCTGTCGCCTCCTCGAAGGCACGCTGGTTGAAGCTTTCCATGAAAAAGCCACGCGCATCGCCGAACAGCCTGGGCTCGAGTATCAGTACATCGGGCAGCCTGGTCTCGATCACATTCATGCATGCGCCCTCTTCTCTCGTACCAGGCGCTGCAAGTACTGCCCATAACCGCTCTTGGCCAAGGGATCAGCCAGCGCCATCAACTGTTCATCATCGATCAAACCACGCCGCCAGGCGACTTCTTCGGGGCAACACGCCTTCAGCCCCTGACGATGCTCGATGGTGGCGATAAAGTTGGACGCCTCCATCAACGAGTCATGCGTGCCGGTATCCAGCCAGGCAAATCCGCGGCCCATCATCTCGACGTTGAGATCGCCACGCTCCAGATACTGGCGATTGATGTCGGTGATTTCCAGCTCGCCGCGATGGGACGGCTCGAGCTTTTCAGCCATCTCGACGACGTCGCCGTCGTAGAAATACAAGCCCGGTGACGGCATAGTGCGACTTCGGCTCGGCGGGTTTTTCTTCGAGCGAGGTGGCACGCCCTTGCGCATCGAAATCCACCACGCCGTAGCGCTCGGGATCATTCACATGGTAGGCGAATACACTGGCACCCGCTGTCTCGCGACATCGCGCTGTCGAGCAGGCGGCTGCAGATCGTGGCCATAAAAGATATTGTCACCGAGGATCAGGCAACTGGGCGCGCCGCTCAAGAACTCCTCGCCAATGATGAACGCCTGGGCCAGGCCATCCGGCGAGGGCTGCACGGCATAGTTCAGCGCAATGCCCCACCGGCTGCCGTCGCCCAGCAGTTGCTCGAAACGCGGCGTGTCCTGAGGCGTCGAGATGATCAGGATTTCATCGATACCCGCCAGCATCAGCGTCGACAGCGGATAATAGATCATCGGCTTGTCGTAAACCGGCAATAACTGCTTGGATACCGCCATGGTCACCGGGTGCAAGCGCGTGCCGGACCCACCGGCGAGAATGATACCCTTACGCTTCATGAGCCACTTCCCTAGTGTTATCGATCCGTTCCATAGTGCTGCTCCGTCCACTCTCGGTAGGCACCGCTGGTAACTCCCTCGATCCAGGCGTCGTTGTCCAGATACCACTGCACAGTCTTGCGCAGCCCGCTGTCGAACGTTTCCTGGGGCCGCCAGCCCAGCTCACGATCGATCTTGCCCGCATCGATGGCGTAGCGTACATCGTGACCCGGGCGATCCGTGACGTAGGTGATCAGATCCGCGTAGCGCGTAACCCCCTCGGGGTGGGCCGGCGCCAACTCCTCCAGCAGCGCGCAGATGCGTTCGACGACCTCGAGATTACGATGCTCGTTGTGGCCACCAATATTATAGGTCTCGCCCGACCTGGCCCGACTCATCACCGTCACCAGCGCCCGGGCATGATCCTCGACGTACAGCCAGTCGCGAACCTGACTGCCATCGCCATACACCGGCAGCGGCTTGCCGCGCGCGCGCGTTGAGAATCATCAGCGGGATCAGCTTTTCGGGAAAATGATACGGCCCGTAGTTGTTCGAGCAGTTGGTGATCAGCACCGGCAGCCCGAAGGTACGCTGCCAGGCACGCGCCAGATGATCCGAGCCGGCCTTGCTGGCCGAATAGGGCGAGCTCGGCGCGTAGGGCGCTGGTTCGGTGAACAGCCCCTCCGGGCCTTCGAGGTCGCCGTAGACCTCATCGGTGGAGACATGGTGGAAACGAAACCCGTCACGCTGCGCGCCACCAAGGCTTTCGCAATAGGCACGCGCGGCCTCCAGCAGCACACCGGTGCCCACCATGTTGGTCTGGATGAAATCCGCCGGGCCATGGATGGAGCGGTCGACGTGCGACTCGGCCGCCAGATGCATGATCGCATCGGGCTGGTGGCGCTCGAATACGTCGCGCAGGGCATCGGCATCGCAGATATCGACCTGCTCGAACGCATAGCGCTCGCTCTGCGCTACATCGCCCAGCGAGGCGAGGTTGCCCGCATAGGTCAGCTTGTCGACATTGACCACCGCATGCTGGGTATCATCGATAAAGTGGCGGATCACCGCCGAACCGATGAAACCAGCGCCTCCTGTTACCAAAATTTTCATTGCCGCATCCGATGCCAAGGAAACCGCCATAGTCTACGGAGTCCTGCGCCTCACGAAAAGGCAGATGATGTCAAAAGTCATGAGTCATCGGCTAGATGGCCAAAGCCTGCCGATTACTTCGGCAGGCCTGCGGATTTTAACTTCAATTGTTCAACAACTCTCCCTCTGAAGGAGCCAGTCTTAAGCCAGCCCGCGCCTCTATTCAAAAGCAAACCCAAGCTCTTCAAGTGCGTTTAAAAGGCCCGGAGTCATTGATCTTGTAAACTCATCCTGAGTCGCGAAAATCAACAAGGAATCTGGCTCCGCAGCATCTATGGCAGTCATTAACGCCTGACTCTCTTCTTTACTTGCATGCGTGTCATAGAGCTTTGACGAAATAACGTCACCAGACGCATCCAGGATAACGAGCTTCAAGCCTCGCCCGGGTTTTTCGACATTTTCTCCAGCCACGTTGATGTAGTGATCCTGATTTGCTGGTGTAAAACCACCAACAGAGCGAATATCTACATCCACTCCCCCAGCCAGGGGCCGTGCTAGCCTTGCTATACTCTGGTCGGTGTTACCCGGCGATAAAAAGCTTGCTATGACACCGTTTTCCTTACTAGCGATACCGGCCCATGCACTGCGAAAAGCCGGACGCCCAGTAGTTGAGCTGACATTATTGTCAAATACCGGAGCAACAAGGGCTAAAGGCTCCTTCGAAGCCAGCAATTCATGCGCCTTCAATGAAATTGTTTTTCTATATTTCTTGTCGCCATCGACCCCCTTCCATTTAACGAACTTCTTGTCCGCCAGCGGTACAGCCTTCAATGTCACATGGCCTTTCAGATCAGCAAGCACATCCTGGTAGTCATCGGCACCCACTGAATCACCGTTAACAACTACATGACCGCCCAGGGCCGAGCTAGAAAATCTTTCCGCTATCGAGGCATCGCTTCTTTTATCCGCCGCCTCGCTGAATAACTTTTTAAAATCATTAAACGAGAGCTCGACGCTCTGGCGCTGGCCATAGGCCTTAACAGCACCAACATTATGCGACCCCTGTGCATGGAAAACACACACGCCCTCTGAATCCGCACTTTGCTCTGAAAAATCAAATGTTTGGCATTGATCAAACCAAGCGAACGGGGAGTCGCGTCCTATAACGTCCAAGTGCTTATAAAGCTCTTCCGACACCAAGACATCATCAATATTATAGTCCTTATTCAACTTTAACAACAAAGGCAAACCAAATTCCTGATCGGCGATCTTAATTTTATTATTTTCGGCATCCAGGCTCACCCCATCCTCAAGAGAGGGGAACATCCACAGACTTTTTATGCCAGCATAGAGGTCGCGTATCGACTCCGGATGCTCAGAATTATTTTCTACAAAATTTTTCTCAGAGCCAAGCAGACTCCTCCCCAGGCCCAGCTCCTGAACCTTGAAACCCATCAAACTCAATATCGTCGGAGCCACATCGAGGGTAGAACCGGGACGACTCACTTTATCAGCCTCTAGACCAGCCTCGTGGACCATAAACAGATCACGGCGCTTACCTTTATCGAGCTGATCACTGACAGAGTTATTCATCGCCAGATGGTCCGACAGTACCACCACAAGGGTATTGTCGGCGTAGTCCGACTGCATAATAAAATCGACCAGATCAGCTATCATACGGTTAGAACAATGGACAGCGTTCAACATAGGCTCTTCGCCATTTTCATAGGGTCTTTCCTTGCACCCTTTTGACAAAAAACCGTCTGGATGATGAGTCCCCAATGTCAGGGTCACTAGCGCGAAAGGCTCCTCGTTACTGGCCAATTCTAGAAACCGATCCTTGACGAATGAAAAGGTAGTGTCATCGTGCAGCCCCCAGGCGTTTCGATAATCAGCGTCTGGAGTCTTTTTGCCTAATGTCTTGACCCCGTCAACCTTGTCGAAGCCATGAGTCCTGTAAAAATCGCCCTTGCCGGCGAAATCAACATCCGCCCCACCGATAAAATTCAGGCGATATTGCCAATCAGCCAATACGTCACCAAGGCAATAGGCACCCGGAAGGAACTTGTTGAGCCCCTCCATGCTGTTACCGCCCGAAGAAGCAACCAGCGGCACACCACATTGGCTCGCAACCATACCCCCAATCGTCCACCCTGTTCCCGGGAGCTGATGGATATTCGTAAAGGATAGCGAATTATCTTCCAATTTTCTCAACTCAGGAGTTAACCCGGGAAACAAACGTTCGTCAAAGTAAGTTCTCTCGAAGGACTCCCCATAGATTAAAACAAGATTCTTAGGCTCATTGACATCCGGCTTCAGGCTTTCTACATGAGCTTTTGTATAAAAGCTGGGCAACTCCTCACCCTGCCCACTTACAAAATAGGCGCGCCCTACTTCAGCCATGTCATTGACACCCGGGTTTACTGCAAAAGATACGGGTATCAATAGAATACCCGAAACTCCCAGAATGGAAGGCATCCCCCGACCATAAACAAGCCGACTGCAAAAGTATGAAAATACCAAGGCCGCCAATAAAACGAGACCAGAAATCACAAAAGCACCAATAAAGTCACTAAAACCTGCACCCGCCAGCCCCACCTTTAAATGATATAATACAGCCTCATCAATACCCTCATTAGTGAACATATCAGAAACGAAGTAGACTGCTGAAATAACCGCCAGGAGCAGCGCTAAAAAGAAAGACCCAATTTTTATAAATATTGCAGAAGGCCCATGAATCCTTAGGGGCAACATCCAGCAACCGATAGCAAAAACCGCTAACGAAGCAATCAACAATAAAATATTCATTTAGAAATCACTTGAAAAGACCAATCCAAAATTATTACATTAATACCACATCGCCAGCAAGCGATCTGCTACATCTACAAAATGATACCGTCTGGAAACTTTAACCGCCCTTAACTCCCCTTAACCACCTTTAGAGCCTAGGCTGATGAACGCCCCACCAAGGTCGGCATGACGCACCATCTCATGAGCCATGGTGAGGCGAGTACACGCGGGGGTGTATAGGGCTGAAGGCATGCCAGTAGCATGGCAGGATAGCTAGGGCTGCTCTGGAACATATTCTGCCCACGTGTTCAGTAGGGACGCCCCAGCAAGGGTGTAGTTCAATGTTCTCGCTTCGGCAACTCCTGCTGCAACGCACGCGCATACGCGGTACGCGCCGTCTGGTAGATGGCCAGCTGTTGCTGCAGGCGGGCAATTTCCTGATCGGTGACACGCAGTTTGGTGTCTATCCGGATAGAGCCCGACGTGACTCGTATGAACATGGCTGGCCTGCCTGGCCAAGCAATTTTCGCTCCCTTGGTTACTTATCGGCGTTACTTATCGGCAGGCTTGTTAATTCACGAAGCCGCGCTCAAAGACCAGGCATAGCTCCTGCATAGCCCTGGGCTACGGTTGGTTGCAGAGAATGTCGTCAAGGATCGGCAAGACCATATTCAGATCGCCCAGCGGCGGCTGGGCGAAATAAAACCTTCGGCGGGATGTGCGTGTTCAGATGTCGGCACAAACGGCACGCAGCCGCCCAGAGAGAGCCAGGCGGCATCGTCTTTTCTGGCAGCGCTAGAGAGCCCCATCCGCGGCAAGGGTATCCGTCAATCCCGTGGTGCCGACCAGCTTGATATCAAAATCGCCATCGCTGATTTGGCCGGGAATCCGCCCCTCGGTATCCGCCAGGATATAGGTGCTATCGTCCGTCTCGAAAGCGACATAGGCACTGTCATGCTCTGCCGAAACCGTTATCGCCTGATGCTCGGCATCGATCAGCGCCTGGGTATCCCAGTTTTGCACCTCGGGCTCGATCACTTCGACCCTGCCGTACTCGCCGCTGATCACGTCCAGTGAATCCTCACTGGCATCGAATCCTGTGATGTAGTCGGCGGAGTGATAATTGGAGCGCCCCGCCATATTCAGCGTATCGGCACCTTCCCCCAGGGTAACCTGCTCCCAGACGTAGGTATTGCCCGAAAACGTCAGCCCCCCTGTCAGCGACGAAGCGTCGACTTCCTTGAAGCCTCGCCCGGTATCTTCATAGCTTACAGCGCCATTGCCCGAAAGGGTCAGAGTGCCGAACTCATACTGATAAGGCGCCTCGAGCTCCTCGCTGGTCGGCTCGACGACCAGTTCGAGGGCTTCCTCGGAATCGTGGTGGCCCGGGCGCTCGGCAAAGTCCGTGACGATATTGACCTGTTCTCCGGCCTCCTGAAGGATCAAAGGCTCGCCCTCGTCGCCAAGACTTCCCTCCCGGGCCGTGACAGTTTGCTCATTGCCCAGATTGATCAGCGTTGCGCCGTTCTCGAGAATGATATCGTCGACGCCGGCGAAGTCGTTGGCATCGGCCGTCACGTTGTGGGTAAAACGCAATGTATCGACATTCTCGAGCCGACCTTCGAAGGTAGAAGCGTCCAGCGCTCCCGACTCGTCGATGACCAGCGTACCGGGCTCGCCATTGCCCTCATTTCCGTTGGCGCCGCCTTTTTCGAACACTTCCCGAATATCGGTAACGAAACTCTCGATGACGCTCTTCAGATCCATCAGGCGTGTCTCGATATTGGCGGGCACACCTAAGCCCAGATCACGCAAGGAATGGGACAGCGGGGAATACGCAAAGAACGGTTGGGCTGACATGCATGGGGTCCTTTCGCCTATCGACGATACGGCCTGACACTCGCTGAGGGGTATCGTCTCGTCGATTGTCCTGATTGCCGTGACCACAGCCACGGCATGAATAGTCTTCAACTATCGGAAAGACAAGGTAAATTCCGACAACCCCAGTGTAGCCAACCAAACTGCCCCTGCCAGGCGGTATCGCGCCACCCGATTGCTCACTTCTCAATCATTCGTCAGGCAGAGTTGACGACTCGTCCAACTGAGGCCGGAAGCCATGCCGGAACAGCCGCAAGGTTCCAAAGGGGGCGACACGGTTCTGTAATGGCATGACAGCTTCTTCAGCCCTTTGATTTAACGGTTCAGTGTTCTTTCTTGGGCAGCTCGGCAGAGAGCGCACGCGCATAAGCGGTACGCGCCGTTTGGTAGATGGCCAGTTGCTGCTGTAAGCGGGCGATTTCCTGGTCGGTGACACGCAGGTTGGTGGTTCGGCCAGCATGCCATGTACCTCGTGTAGATCCTGCAACTCGTCGAACTCGGGGAGCTCCATCCCCGGAGCCCGGTGGGGCAGCAGCACCCGACGTATCCACACCACGAAAGCTCTGCGCAGCCCGGTCTGCTCCGGGCCTTGAGCCACTCCACCAGGCTGCCCAGCAGAAGGTCTCGTTACTCGGCCGTGCAAGTTATCCAGCGACCCAACCGATGTCTGAGATCAATTAGTCGGGCCTCGGACACCGTTCCCAACCGACCCAGCAGGAGCGAACCGTCCAGTACCGCCACACGAGAAAGCCGAAAGACGCTGGCCACCTTGAGCCCAGAGTCCGCAAACTCATCATCTTCTGGCTTAAGCACCCAATCGAGAGCTGGCTCAGCCTGATGCAGCCGAGAGGACACCATACATACAAGCCAGTCATCCTGGACATGATCGAGCCGACGCAACAAGAGCACCGGTCGCTTCTTGCTATGCGTCAGATCAGTATAGGGGAACGGCATCAACGCTATCTGACCGGCACGCTTCATTGCCAGCGTTCCTTGAGATCGTCCTCGGTGTAGAGATCAGGCTCGTCTTCCAGTCCACGCATGGCCTGCTCGGCGCTCATGGTACGGAAGTGTTGCTCCGACCAGTCGGCTGGCTCGCCATGCTCCGCGTCACCATCGCGCTGCTCGAGAAACGTCACGAAGTCCATGACCTCCCGCTGGCGGAAGGCGGGTAGACGACTGACCTTGGAAATGAGTTCATCAAGCTGCATCGATCCTTACCTCATGGGAGCCATCATCGTTGTGCTCAGAATAGCATAGCGACTGGCGGCTTCCGTATGGTGCCCCACCCTGTCAACCGACCTCCATATTGAACCATTCAGATAATTGGCACGAACGGTACGCAGCCGCTGAGGCAAAGCCCCAGAGCGAATATCATTACGAAGCGCATCAGTGCTCCGCCTTGGGCAACTCCTGCTGTAGCGCACGCGCATACGCGGTACGCGCCGTCTGATAGATAGCCAACTGCTGTTGCAAACGGGCGATTTCCTGATCGGTAACGCGCAGGTTGGTGACCTGGCTACGCGCATTCTCGGAAAGATCCGCGAGGTTGTAGTCGGTGCCGTCGATGGTCACGGTCTGGCTTGCCTGGGTAGCGGTATCGGCCATGGGTAAACGTTCCTTATCAGTAACAGAAAAAAGTGAACCCTCAAGGGTACGGGATCAGTCGCCAAAATCGAAGGTCAGGTCGTCGTCATCGCCGCCCAGCAGGCTATCGATGTCGCGATTGGCGCGCTGGCCGACCTGTTGCTGCGCGGCGTGCTTTCCATGAAACTTGGCGCGTTCGGTCAATTGCGAGAGCTGGCTCATCGAGAACAGCTGAGCATAGGCCAACGCCAGGGCGCCGTGCTTGCGCAGGTCGGCAGAAGATTCAGTGACAAGCTCGTTGACCTTCTCATTGTCAAAATTAATCTGGCTCTCCTGCAGAGGCAGAGCTGAGAGCTACAAAAGGGACGAATCAAATTCACCCTGCGTCTTGATTCCAACGGCATTGACCAAGTCATAATCCTGAGCATTTCCGGTCAGTTCTGCCACGAGCCGAGTCCCCTCCTGCGTGCCATCGCTATACCATAAATACGATGCTTGATCCGTTTGCTGCGTGGCATAGACGGCATCTTCAGCGAGCACCTTGAATTGCTGAACGTCATCGACAAGCGCACTGGCTTCACCGGAGTCTGCATCGTAGACGGTCAACTCACCTTCATTGGAGACAAAAAATGCCTGGTCACTGTCAGGCTGGAGACCTTGTCCGCTCCGGTAAGTATCGACCGAATATTCAACAAGCTGCTCGACATCGTAATCGGAAGTTGAAAGGTCGACTGCATAAATGCCGCTTTCGCTCTCGAGCATTAACATATCCGACAAGGCAAAAGCCTCTTCTATCTGGCCTCCCTCGTTAGCCGGCAGCATTTCAGCAACCGACAACGTTCCTGCTTCACTGCCGTCAGAAATGAAAACATGCTTTTCGGCCACCGAGGTGTAAGCCGAAAACACCAACCTATCTCCCACCAAAACTAGATCTACCTCATAAATCTCACCGGCAAGCGCCGAACCGCTTCCAGGCAGGATATCCTTGACCTGAGAGAACTCTCCTGTCTGCAGATCAGCCGCCCAGAGCTCCTTGCCATGCGTAGCGTTGACATCACGAAAATAGGCTATGGCGTCATTCCACCCCAGCAGTTCAGCCGTATCACTGATGTCCACCAAGTGCTCGGGCTCGTTGCCATCAGTGACAAAGATCTCCTTCCCGTCTTGAGCTCCTGTGGTAGCGATAAAGTATAAACGGTCATCGACTACACCCAAGATATCGGGTTCTGAACCAACGGCCCCCGGCGCAATATCAAACCAGCGAGTTCCCTGCTCGGTGCCATCGGTCATGACCAGTTCATTGCCCATAGCGTCATTACGGGACCCGCCACCACCTACCCAAGCGGTGAAGGCGACATCGTCCCCCACCGCGACAAACTGTTCTGGACGCAGATAGTCATCTATATAGTTGTAATCATTCAGCTCCAGGAGCTGTACGGTACCTGTCTCGGTCCCGTCGCTGATCCAAGGCTCCTGACCAGTAACGCCATCATTGGCAGCAAAAACCAAACGTCCATCCGGCAGCAATGCAGCAGCATCTTTATCCGGGTAAAAACCACCATAGAGCGCATAGATGCCATCATCTTCGCCAGGGAAGATATCCGCCACCAAGTGCTGAGAAGCTTCTCCGCTCGATAGCTCCGTCAGGAACAGCTCTCGACCGTAAGGTACCGTATCCAGCATTTGCCAGATAACGTTTCGTTCCTGATCAACGATAACGAAGCCTCTATCATCGAAGCCACGTCGGCGTCATAGGTGCCTGCTGGTGTTCCATCGGTAACCATTCCATGTGCTCCCAAAAATGCAAAGTTGTCACCAAGATTGAAGACCCCCGACATGGCAATTTCAGCTGCCAGACCCAAGCTCTGCGTGCCAGCGGGTGTACCGTCGGTGCCGTAGAAGCGCAACATCACGATAGATAACTTCCTTCATGAGACCACTACTAGAAGCCACCAGGTGCCATCAGTACTGCCTTGGTGGCCGCATCATTCACGAGCCACCGGTCCTGGTAGCCAATATAGTCTTCAGGCGCTGTTATCAAGGCCCCCGTGCCCTCACGGGAACCATCGCTGGCAAAAGGATAAATATCGCTATTGGAAAATGAATAATCGTGCTGAAGCATCAATAGCGTCCATGGCGCCTGCTCGTCGCTGCCCAGGTTGTCCGGTGGGCTAACAGTCCCATTTTCGCCGTTAGCCTCCTCACTGCCAGTGTTTCCGTTACCGGCTCTCCCAGCAGAAGCCCCCTCATCCTCCTCGGCCCCGTCCCCATCAGCCCGGTTGTTTTCATTCAAGGTATCCAGTTGCCTCTGCGCCTGCGTAACGGTCGTCGCATCGCTGGTGACATTGGCAATGGCCTGTTGAAGCTGTTCAACGCTGCTGCTTTCAAGACCCAGCGTCACGGAGTGATAGACCCCCGCGTCGATCTTGTTATGAAAGGTGCTGGCGGCTTTGGCAAAGGTTGCATCGTCGGTGCTGTATAGAAACTCCCCCGCTTCGACCAGGATTTCCCCGGCGTTGCGAGCTGCCGCGAGGTTGCTGTCGAAGAAAGTGAACGCTTCTTGGTAGGCCGCGCTGTCCTGGTCGATACCCAGGCCCAGCAGCACCTTGTCGATCTTGGCGTCGTTGCCTTGCATGCCCGCGAACTGGGCGTTGAAGGCTTCCGTGGCGGCCAGGTTCACGGCAATCTGGGAAAGGCTCTGGCCCTGCTCGAGGTAGCCCTCGAATTCGGCAAGAAACTCGGCGCCGGGAGGGGCGTTGAACATGACAGTGGTCAACGCGACAAGACTCTCTTGTTGATGAGCGGTTACAGCCATGGTGTTCGTTCCCGTGCGTGTGCTTGGTATTATAAAATCCATGCTTAGGCGGCTAAGCGCATCACACATTCTACGAGTAACGGGCTACAGTTACATCGCTTTACACTAAAAATACCAAGTATTCTTTGTAAGGCATCCGCGCATTATTTGTAAGCTTTCTCCTACATGACAGTACTGTCCTGAAGCGGCCCACAAAGCACTATGTTGACCACTTTCACTTGCCGAAACTCAGCTCACCAACGGCCTTGGCCATCAATCCCCAAAATCGAACGTCAGCTCATCATCGTCGCCATCCAGCAGGCTATCGATGTCCCGGTTGCTGGGCTGGTCGACCTGCTGCTGCGCGGCGTGCTTTTCATGAAACTTGGCGCGCTCGGTCAATTGCGAAAGCTGATTCATCGAGAACAGCTGCGCATAGGCCAGCGCCAGGGCACCGTGCTTGCGCAGATCGGCAAAGGCCTCGGCGGCAAGCTCGTTGAGCGCCTTCTCGTTGATGCGATACAGGCCTTGCATGTTCAACGGTTCCTGCCCTTCCCCACGCTCGATCTTGAGCGGCCAGGGCTCGATCAGCCCGGTGTCGCCGAGTAGCTGACTGGCCTTGGCGGTCACCTGGCGGTTTTTGTCGCATTGGGTGAGGAAGTTCACCGTCTGCTGGACCTTCTCGGTCAGGTTGCCGTCGTCATCGAACAGCGGTTGGGCGGACGAGTCATCAGTCAGGCTCTCCTGCTCGATGGCCAAAACCTGCTGGTCATTGTCCGTGTTGGCCATGCGGAAGGGGTGACCACGCAGGATCGATGGCACATAGTTGGCCAGCCAGCGGCCATCGGGATGTACATACAGGTTACGCTCGCCCCCCAGCCCGGTCAGGGCGACGGGCTGATAATGTTGATGAGAGCTTTGATGAGCGCCTTCGCCCTGCTGGATAAAGCCCAGCGCATAGTGCGGCAACAGCTTGGTCAGTTCGGCGATCAGGATCGGAACGACCTGATCCTTGGCGGCGAAGCCATAGCCTTGGCGGGGCCAGAAATACGTGTCGGCGTGTTGGGTGCGGGACACCGCGATCCATTGAGCTCATGCGGTTTCCTGTCTAGGGAATGGAATGGATAAGCGCAGGGAATTTTCGCTAGGCAAGCCATAAAAGAAAACCCCCAGCCGAAGCCGGGGGTTCTTTATCGCTACTAATGACTACGACTATAGCCTATGACGGTTTAGCCAGCAGCGTAAGCGGCGTTATCGGCGCTCAGGTCGTGCGTACCGACGATCTGGATCGCGATGTCAGTGTCATCGTACTCTGCATCGTCAGACTGGAATGCATAGGTGTTATCTTCAAACTGGAAGAAGACACCATCAGAGCTGCATCGTCAGCTGCTGCGGTAGCGAATGCGCGTTGAGGTCGGTGGCGTCGGAAACGTCAACCTGCGTGACCAGCACCAGTGATACCGTCCATTGTATCGCTGACAGTATCGGTAGTACGTCTTCGGACACAGTGCTGTCGAAGTTGGTGGATGACGTCCATGCTGCCGTAGGTAGAGCCGCTCGGCCAACGTACAGCGTGTCGCTACCTTGTCGGCGCCCAGCGTAATGGACTCTTCGACTTCGGTCACGTTGGTATAGTCAGCTCACCGGTCATTGCAGAGGCATCGACGGAAGCGAAGGTTTCGCCGCCTTCAGCACCATTGACAAACACGATGTTGCCGTTACCAGACAGGTTCAACGTCGCGTCTTCGACCTCCGCATATTCCACTGTCAGCGTGACAGTGTTGGCGTATCGCCGGCGACAACTTCATCACTTCGGTAGTGGTCGGCGTAAGAAGCTACGACGCTGACGGTGTCAGCATATCGTCCAGTCAGTTCAGGGTCCTGCTCAGCAAGCTGCACGAGCTTCTGCGCCACCATCGAACGATAGCTGTCTGTTCGGCGGCCAGGTTATCGACGGTAGCACCGGTACCAGTGAAGGACAGTGCAGACGCGTCAAGCTCGGAAGCATCGACAGTCACGCTATCGGCGCTGAATTCCAACGTTTCGATGTTCTGCAGGCCGTTAATGGCATCGTAGCCTGGGTGTGAAGACTGCCACTCAGTAGACAACAGTATCGTTACCTTCACCACCGTCGATGCTCTGTCGAGATCCAGGTCGAGACCAAGCTCGATACGGTCGTCGCCTGCACCGGCGTTGACGGACACGTCTTCGCTGTTGCCAGACAGGTTGATGGTGTCGTCGCCAGCGCCAGTTTCAACGGAAGTCGCGCTATTCAAGCACCAAGTAATCGTCACCAGAGCCACCGATCACATTAGTGACGTGCTGAAAGAGCAAGTAAGTGGGGACATCGTCCATCACTTGTAGTGCCTGACGAAACCGTGATATCGCCAGTAGATTCAGAAGCGTCAAAGGTGGTGGTTCTCGTACCGCCGACACCCACTGTACCGCTGGTCAGAATAGTCAACTCACCAGCCGCAGCAACATTAAGGGTGCGCAGGTCATCGCCGAGGTCATCTTGACCTGAGATACTTAACACTGAATTACCCTGAGAGGTAACATTCAGCGTAGCGGCGATATTCGAAGCTGGGATAACGGTTTCTTCAGGTGTTTCAGGGTTATCTGCGTACCATCACCTATTACTTCTTCTTGAGTGACTTCCTCAACATAGCCCAGGTTTTCAACAGAAGCGTTATTCAACGCCACGTTGGCTGTAGAACCTGAAGCTAATGACAGCTTGGTGCTGTCGTAGTGCTGTTCTCGAAGCCAACAGTCTGGCCAGCAGTCAAGCCGGTAACATCAACGTTGACGTCAGTATTTACAAACCACAGTTCTTCCAAATCCACTAACCGCAGTCACGTCATAAGTTGCAGCGGCATCGTCTTCTACGCGCACGACTTCCACATTGGAAATATCGCCAGTGATTTCCTGGTCGCCTTCGACACGCAGCGTGTCGCGGCCAGCGCCACCATCGATCTGGTCGAAATTGTTCATGGTGTCGGTGTCATCTTCCTTCGGTGCCAGGAAGGTGTCGTCGCCATCAGTACCGGTCAGGACGTCAGTACCTGTAGTGAGCGTGAAGACTTCGCCCGGACCGCCGGACGGCGTCTGGTCAGCCGGCATACTGTCGATGGCAGCCTTGGCTTCATCGACGGAAGACTGCTCAGTCGAGACATTGGCGTAGACGCTCTGCAGCTCATCCAGGCTATCGGCGCTATGGTCTTGGCTGTAGTAGGTGCCGACTTCGATCTTGTTCTTCAGCAGCTGGGCGGCCGGCTGGAAGTTTTCACTGACGTTATCGCCCAGCAGGTAGTTGCCGGCTTCGATCAGTACTTCACCAGCGCTGGCACCAGCGTCCAGACGCGCGTTGAAGAAGCTCATGGCTTCCTGGTAAGCGTCGGAGCCCTGCTCGAGGCCCAGGTTCTGGGTCAGGACCAGATTGATCTTCTCTTCCTGGGTTTCCAGACCGTCGAACTGGTTGTTGAAGGTATCGGTTGCCGCCAGATCGCCAGCCAGTTGCTCGAGGGAACCGTAGTTGTCGAAGGCATCCAGATTGTTGGCGCCCGGCGCTGCGTTGAACATGACCGTAGTCAGCGCAACGATGTTACTATTGTTAACTTGAATAGCCATTCAGGAAGATCTCCTTACTTACATAACTTGACAACGTTGTCGTGGGCTTCTTCGTTCCGAGCCACTCGGCGGACATTAGCATAAAGGGCTAAGCCACACCAAGATACTCCTACCAGGCCAGTAACGCTTCCAGCGCGCCTTGTCCAGCATGCTGTCCGTACAAAACCCTGCCTGCGGCAGTGGCGATGACTTGCCCAGAGCCGCAATATGCTCCTGCATCTCGACGGGTGCAAGCTTCGCTGATGCCGCTTCTGTAACAGAAAAAGACACAGCCATAGGCGCAACCTATCGAAAAAAAGCCTTGGAAGCGTAACAATGAATCACGTTTCCAATATCGCCCCTCGAGCCTCAAGTTAGCATACCCTCACTAACCTTCAATGCCCCGAGTAGAGCCGCATTCGCCTCTTTTATCGGCCATACTGCTCCGCTCCTTTAGGGTAGGCCTCATCATCCCGTTTGCATCAGTTTTTTGCATTTGCCTTTCGTCTAAGGCCTGACCGGTCGGAGGCATGCCTCAACCATAGCTCGCGCCTGCTCCGACACGTGTCGCTCGAGCCGACGAGCCAATGATTTTGCCACTCAGACACGGTACGATAGCCCCCCTTTAGAAGGGAGGCACTTTCTTGTTAACGCAAGCTCATCTGCTATGGCAGTTCACCAAGCGCGACGTTCAGGCGCGCTACCGCGGCTCGGTGCTGGGCCTGGGCTGGGCGCTGATCGCGCCGTTGATGATGTTGGGCGTGTTCACGCTGGTCTTCCACGGCATGTTCAAGATGCATTGGCCGGTCTCGGCCGCGGGCGTGGCGCAGGTCGATTTCGCTCTGCAGGTGTTCGTCGGCCTGCTGATGTTCGGCTTCTTCTCGGAAGTCGCCAACCGCGCGCCGCAACTGGTGCTTTCACAGCCCAACCTGGTGACCAAGGTGGTCTTTCCGCTGTGGATACTGGGTGGTTCGGCAGTGCTTTCGGCGGGCTTCAACATGCTGGTGGGCGCCGTGCTGCTGATGCTGTTCGCGACTTTCCTGGTCGGTCCGGACATCAGTTGGGTGGCGCTGCCGCTGGTCATCCTGCCCTTTGCGCTGTTCCTGCTGGCGCTGGCCTGGTTCCTTTCCGCGCTGGGTGTGTATCTACGTGACGTGGGACAAATGATGGCGATGTTTTCGACGCTGATGATGTTTCTGGCGCCGGTGTTCTATCCGATGTCGTCGGTACCCGAACAGTGGCGCGAACTGTATATGTTCAACCCATTGACGCGCGTACTGGTGGAGTCCCGCGCGGTGCTGTTCAACGGCCAGTGGCCCGACTGGTCGGGGCTCGGGGTGTTCACGCTCGTTTCGCTGGCGGCCTGCGTGGCGGCCTGGTACTGGTTCAACTGGCTGCGCCGGGGGTTTGCCGATGTGCTCTGATATCGCCATCGAGTTGCGCGGTGCCGCCAAGCGCTATCGCTTGTTCGATCGGCCTGCCGACCGCTTGCTGTCGATGCTGCCGCTGTTGCACCGCCGCGCCCGGCAGCGGGTCTACCACGGCCTGCACCCTATCGACTTGACCATCCAGCATGGCGAGGTGGTAGGCATCATCGGGCGTAACGGCGCCGGCAAGTCGACCCTGCTGCAATTGATCTGCCAGACGCTGCCGGCCAGCGAGGGGACGTTGACGGCGAACGGCAAGATTTCCGCATTGCTGGAACTTGGGGCGGGCTTCAATGCGGATTTCAGCGGTCGCGAGAATGTCTATCTGAGCGCTTCGATCCTGGGCATGAGCCGCGATGAGGTCACTCGTCGCCTGGACGACATCCTGGCGTTCGCCGATATCGGCGACTTTATCGATCAGCCGGTCAAGACCTATTCGAGCGGCATGTTCGTGCGCCTGGCCTTCGCCGTGGCGACTGCCGTGGATCCGGACATCCTGGTCGTGGACGAGGCATTGTCGGTGGGCGACGGTGCCTTCGCGCGCAAGTCCTTCGAGCGCATCATGGATATGAAGGCGGCCGGCAAGACCATTCTGTTCTGTTCGCACTCGCTGTATCAGGTCGAGGCCATCTGCTCGCGGGCACTGTGGATCGAAGGCGGACGCGTGGTCGAGGATGGCTCGCCCGATGATGTGATCGGCCACTATCAGCGCTTTCTGGATACCGGCCTGATGCCCGGCGAACTGAGCCAGCCGGCTGAACGTTCCGAGAGCATTCAGGATCCGTCGCGCTTCGAGACGCTTGATGACGTGGATGCGCCCTCGGCGCCGCTCCCGCCCTCGGCCACCGCCGATACGCCAGTGGGAGAAGAGGGTTCGCCCCAGGGGTTCGCTCGCCTGACGACGACCCGAGTCGCCATCGACGGTGCGCCCGGCAAGAAGTTGAGCGCCCGCAGCGGCGAGTCCGAGCTGAGCATCGAGGTGGGTTTCGATTCCGACCCGGCCCTGCCCTGCCCGACGGTGGCGGTCACTATCAGTACCGTCGATGGACATATCGTGACCAGCGCCGCGACCTGGGAAGATGGGGTGGATGTCGATCGCAATGCCGCGGGCCAGGGGCGGGCACGCATCGTCTACGAGCGGCTCGCCTTGCTCAAGGGGCGCTACGTGGTTGGCGTTTATGTGTTTTGCGAGCGCGGCGTGCATAGCTATGGCTGGGTCGACCCGGTGGCCAGCCTGGAAGTCAGCCAGCAAGGTATCGAAAAAGGAGTCTGTCGCCTGCCCCATGCCTGGTCGACGGAGGCACCATGAATTCGTCAGATAATCCAGGTACCACCGGAGACGTGCAATACGTGTGGGCCACGCCGGACGACCAGCCAGCCTTGCTGAAGTTGTTTGCCCAGGCTTTCGGTGCCGATATGCCGGCCGCGTTATGGGCATGGAAGTATCACGGCGAGGTGGGCGCAAGCATGCTGGCGCGGCGCGACGGAGAGGCGATCGCGCATTATGGCGGTCAGTCACGCTGCATGCTGGTGGACGGCCGCCCGCTTCAGGCGATGCAGATCGGCGACAGCATGGCGAAGCCCCGCGACCGCGCTGCCCTTGGCCGCAACGGGACATTCGCGCGTATCGTCGGCGCCTTCACCGACGCCGTGACCGAACCCAACGGCAACCATGCCTTCGTTTATGGGTTCCCTTCGCCCCGGGCGACACGTCTCGGGGCGCTGCTGGAAATCTACACCGGTGTGGACCGGCTCGATCAGCTGAGCTGGTCAGCGGCAGATGGTGCCCACAGCGCCCGTGTCGTCGAACTGCCGCTTGGTGCTTTACGGCAGCTGGGCGACAGTTTGTGGCAACGTCAGGCCCATGCCATGGGAACCGAAGCGGCGATGGTAGTTCGGGACAAAGCCTTTCTTGAACAGCGCTATCTGCAACATCCGCTGCATGACTATGAGGTGTTGGGCTATCGCACACGCTGGCTTCGTCGGCTGGAATCCGCGCTTGTATTTCGCGCCCACGAGGATGCCCTGGAGCTGATCGACCTGCTGGGCGAGCCGGTGCACTACGCGCAGCTTCTGGAAGCGTTACGCCATCTGGCAGCGCAGCGCGGCAAGACCCGCGTATTCGGCTGGGCCACCCCTCGGGTGCGCGCGAGATTGCCGACACCGGTCGAGCAGGCAACCATCCATCAGGTTACCATCGCCGGCCCGCGTAGCGCCCAATACGCTGACGCATTGAGCGGACGCTGCTGGATGACGGCCGGGGATACGGATTATCGGTAACAGGAATCAGTGATAACGCTATGGATACGGATTTCAAATGAGCCTGGAGCGCTTCTTTACGCCGTATCAGGCCGATACCCGCCTGCCCGGCGATGTGGTGGCGGTACTCGCGCCGCATCCGGACGACGAGGTGTTCGGCTGCGGCGGCACGCTGCATGCGCTGGCCGCGGCGGGGGCCGAGCTGCATATCGCGGTGATTTCGGACGGGGCCGGCCTGGGTCAGGATGCGGCGCTGGCCCGGCAGCGCCGCGCGGAGTCCTGCGAGGCGGCCCGTTGCCTGGGCTATCCGGTGCCCGAGTTCTGGGAACTGCCGGATGCCCGCCTGTACCAGCACGCCGCCCTGCAGCCTCGCATCGACGCCTGGCTGGCCAGGGTGCAACCGACGCTGCTGCTGGCGCCGTCGATCTGGGAGATGCATCGGGACCATCGCGCCGTGGCGGAAGCGGCACTGGCCAGTGAACAGCGGCCGGCACATTGCCGCGTAGCGTTATACGAGATCGGCCAGCCGCTACAGCCCAACCGGCTCGTGGATATCACCGCGCAGCGCGAGGCGAAGCAACGCGCCATGCGCTGCTTCGCCTCGCAATTGGCCGTACAGGCCTATGACCGTCACATCTCGGGGCTCAACGCCTTTCGTACTTATACCCTGCCAGTCGACATACTGGCGGCTGAAGCATTTTGCTTGCTGGAGCCGGACGAGATAGCGTCCTTTCTGGCGAGCCGGCAGCCGCAGGCCATTTCCCGCGTGGTTCACGAAGCCGAACGCACTGAACAGGCGGCGGCGCTTAGACAGGCATCACTGGAGGCCGAACTCCGCGAATTGCGGGCCGACAACACTAGACTCGCCGAGCAATGGCGTGACGCCGAGGCGATGCAGCGGGCCATCCAGCAGTCGCGCAGCTGGCAGTTGACCCGCCCGCTGCGCTGGCTGGCCACGCGCTGGCGCGGCGATTAGTCCGTGGCGGCCGGGCCGCGAACGAAGTCGTCGGCCTTGGCCGTCAGCAGCGCCTGGCTTTTTTCGATCATTTCGTCGTAGGTGCTGTTGGTGAAATTCCACAGCGTGGAGGTCTGCTCGGGCTGATGCCCGGCGATGAACGGCAGTGGCACGAGCACGCGCAAGGTGTGCCGCTCCAGGTAACGATCGATGGTGTTGCGCTCGATGTCCCGGTCCTGCGGGTCCCAGTCAGCCAGGAGCCTCATTGCGCGCTCGCCGTAGACGTTGCAGACCATACTGGTCATGCGATCGATGACCACATAACGTTGTCCATCTTCCTCGAAGACGTCAATGACGCGCGTGGCGTCGGCCGTGTCGGCAATCAGCCCGCAGAGCAGGTCGAACTGGCCGGAGACCTGGCCGGCGTGGAACAGGCGTTTGGCGCGTTGCCAGCTTTGCTGCGCTTCACCTGCCAGCATGACGTCGTCTTCACGCACCTCCAGCTCGGTCAGCCCGGCCTCGAGCGCGCGGCGCGCCAGATAGCGGAAGCTCAACGCGGCACCTCGCCAGCCGTGAGCGTGACGCAGCCCGGGGAAGACCGCAACGTCTGGAAAGGCCGCCTTGAATGCCTGATGACGGGCGAAGGTTTCCGGCAGCGATAGCCCGACCCCATGACTCAGGGCATTGACGTCGAGCGGCGGGGGCAAGGTGTCGAGCACATCCGGCGAGACGAGATCCAGCGCCGCCAGTGTCCGCGCAAAATGAAAATGGAAGTGCGCCAGATCCTCGGGTAAACCCGCCAATGGCGAATGCCCGTTACGTAGCAGAGTCAGCTGTTCGTCGATGGCGTCGAGCATCTGGTCGACCTCACCGATCTCGGTGAAGCTGACCCAGGGTTCCAGGTCGGCATGTTCGACCATGTCGACGCTGCGTTCGGACACCACCGGCAGCCCCAGCGACAGGCACTCGTAAATACGGGTGGTTTCGAGCAGTGCGCCTTCATAGTAATGGATATTGAGAACCAGCCTTGCCCGGCGCAGCTGCGCATAGAGCGCTTCACCGAAGACTTCGTTGACCACCAGCAGCTTGTAGCGCTGCCCGATCGCATCGAGAAAGGCCTTGCGACGCGGGTTATGAATGTCGCCGTAGAAGACTACATCGTATTCGGGAGCCTGCGCCTCGGCGGAAGGCGACAGCGGCTTGCTCAGGTTGGAAATCGGCACGTGGAAAAGCTGGCGATACGCCAGGTTGCCTTCGACCTGCAGGTACTCGATGTTCGTCAGCGAGTAGTCCAGAACCGCCATGGCGTTTTCGAGCCGTTGAAAGTAGGCGGTGTCGAACCAGCGCGAACTGACCGACTGCTCCATCTGGAAGGCAATGTAACAACCCGGCAGGGCCTGGAACATCTGCGGGCACACGACGACGTGCAGGCGATCAGAGAAAGCTCGAACGTCGGGAGCGAGAATCGTGACCGGCCCGCATCCCAGCCGCTCGAGGGATTCGGCGATCAGATAGGCCACGTACCGGGTGTGGTGGGTGCAGAGAATATCCACCCCGGCTTCCAGCGTGACGGCGGCCACCGTATTGGCCGCCGGGGCATGCACCGTGGCTAAATCGGCGCGCTGCCCCCGGTGCCGGTCAAGACGCTCCTTGATGCCCGCCCAATCACCCTGTTTCAGCAGGCTCGATAGGGTCCGCGATTTGCGGGTGATGGTGCGCGACCAGTGGTGTATTGCCTGACGGTTGAACGGGCGGGTCGTGACCTGGCGCTCGAGCGCCATTTTTTCGATCTGAAGGTGATCCAGCGTCTGCTGTTGACGTTCCAAGCGTTGCTTGAAGGCGTCGTTAAGCTCGCCTTGCCGTTGGGCCTGCTCCGCCATCGATGCCAGCTGCTCGTGCTGTTGCTCTACCTGGCGCTGCTGTTCATCCTTTTCGTTGGCCAGGGTGTCGACCCGCACCTGGGCCTCGCGGAGCGCCTGACTCAAAAAGCCGAGGTGCATCACTTGTGCGTCGGTCAGCAGAGGTAGCGCCTTGCGAAGCGCACGCAGACGGCCTTCGGTAAAGTCGCGATCGCTCTGTCCGCCGACACCGCTAACGTCCAGGGAGTAGTAGGCCGTGGGAGCTGCCAGCCGTTTCAGCGGTCCCAAGCGGGTTACCTGGAGCCAGAAGTGCCAGTCTTCATAGACGGAAAGCTCGGGATCGAAGCGGCAGCCTGCATCAATGGCCGCACGCCGGAAGAGCACAGCGTGAATCGGCAGATAATTCTCGGTGGCCAGGCGAAGCGGATCATATTCGTTGCAATAGAAGCGCTCCACCTTTTCGGGCGTGTCGCGGTGTACGCAGACCGTGTCGGCGTACACGCCAATATGATCGGGCAGTTCCGTCAGCAGGGCGACCAGTTGCTGCACATGCTCGGGAGCGATCCAGTCGTCGTCGTCGAGAAACAGGATCATGCCGCCCTGCGCCATTTCCAGGGCTCGGTTTGCGGCGGCGCTACGCCCGCTTGCCCCCTCGAGATCCGCATACTGCCAATGAATGTCCGTCGCCTCGAGTGCCTCGGACACCACGGCATGTACACTGGTGTCATCGTCGTTGACGACCACCACCTCTAGTGGGCGATAACGCTGCAAAGCAATGGAGCGCAGGGCCTCTCTCAATAGAGCGGGCCGCTGATGGGTGCGAATGAGCAGGCTGACGAGTTTCACTAAAAGACCGACGATCGAAAGTGGAGCCATATGATGCCATAGGGTCTCTGCCCTCCCAATCGCGAAACGCATGCAGCTTGCCAAGGCTTGTTTCTTGCAGAGGCAATGCCCCGCCAGGCTGCCAACGATTCAGGGATCGGGTAGACTGCCAGACTGATGGAAAGATTCAGCACCACTCAAGCCTGGTTTGCCCCGCTGATCGTTACGGAAGGCAAGGTAGCAAGAAACATGGACTCGCAATGGTTTCACGGCAGCCGACTTCGCTTCACGGGGCCTCGACGCCTCCTATGACGATAAGCCTTTGTGTGCCCACCTTGAACGCCGGCCGAAAATGGCACGAGTGGCTCGAGCGCACAAGATCGGCTGCACAGCGACATCAGATAGCGATCTGGGTCGTGGACTCGACCTCGACGGACAATACCCCCGACCTGGCAAGGGCCGCCGGCTGCCAGGTCACACAGATCGAGCGCCGTCAGTTCGATCATGGCGGCACGCGTGACTGGGCATTGCGACAGCTCCACGATTGCGACATCGTCGTCTTTCTGACCCAGGATGCGTTGCTTGCCGACTCCGATTCGCTGTCAAGGCTGGTCGAGACCTTAGAAGCCGATCCGCGGCTTGGCGCCGTCTACGGCCGACAACTTCCCCATCAGGACGCCACCCCGATCGCCGCTCATGCGCGACTGTTCAACTATCCGCCGCGCTCCCACCGTGTCGTCCCCGAGAACATGGCCGACTGGGGCATCAAGGCGGCGTTTCTTTCGAACTCGTTCACGGCCTACCGCCGCCAGGCGCTGATCGAAGCGGGTGGTTTCCCGAGCGGAGCAATTCTCAGTGAAGATATGGTAGCCGGCGCACGCCTGCTACAGGCGGGCTGGAAGTTGGGCTATTGTGCCGAGGCCAAGGTCTACCATTCACATAACTATTCAGTGGCCCAGGAGTTTCGGCGCTACTTCGATATCGGCGTCTTGCACGCGCGGGAATCGTGGATACTCGACATGACAGGACGGGCCGAAGGGGAAGGCAAACGCTTCATGCGTTCCGAAGTGCGCTATCTGGCACGCGAAGCGCCGCTATTGCTTCCTGTCGCACTGGTACGCAATGGCTTTAAATACCTGGGTTATTCGCTGGGGCGCAAGGAGCGGATGCTGCCCCTGCGCATCAAGAAATGGCTTTCGATGAATCGCAGCTATTGGATCAGGTCCGAGTCGACCGGCCCTCAGGGCTGAGCATTGAAGAAGCCACGCTTGGCGGTCAGCACGAGAATCTTCATATCCAGGCCAAGCGACCAATTATTGATGTAATAAAGGTCGTAGTCGACCCGCTTTTCCATATCGCCGACGTCGCGCGTCTGACCGCGGAAGCCATGTATCTGCGCCCAGCCAGTCATGCCGGGCTTGACGCGATGACGCTGCATGTACTCGACAATCAGGCCCTTATAGAGCACGTTGTGGTCCATCGCATGCGGACGCGGCCCAACCAGCGACATGCGCCCCTGTAATACATTGTAGAGCTGAGGCAACTCGTCGAGACTGGTCTTTCGCAACCAGTGCCCCAAACGGGTAATGCGCCGATCTCCGACCGTGGCCTGGGTCGTTCCAGCCGCCTCTCGGTGTAGATGCATGGAACGGAACTTGTAGATCTTGAAGCGTTTGCCATCCAGGCCGTGGCGATACTGCTTGAACAGCACCGGTCGGCCCATGGTCGCCCAGACGGCCACCGCCACTCCGAGCATGACGGGCAGCAAGGCGACGAACAGCAGCGTGCCCAGCAAACGGTCTTCAGCGGACTTGATAAACCGGGCAGGACCGCGCAAAGGGCTGTAATTCAAGTCGATTGCAAACATGTCGGCGACCTGCGCCATGCGATGATTGAGCAGCCTGACATCGGATAGGTCCGGGAAATAGCGCACGTCGACCGGCACGGTAATCAGTCGATCCGCGAGCGTCTTGACGGTATTACCGTGGCTCAATGGATAGCTGAGCCAGATTTCGTCGAAATTGCGCTGAAAAGCTGAATCAGTGGCCAGCTGACAGACCTCTTCCAGTACCTGGCTTTCATCATCATGGGCTATGACGCGGTCGATGCGATAACCGACATAGGGCATGCTGGCCAATCGTTGCTCGAGCCTGCTCGACATTCTCCGGGCGGCCGATGAACAGCACCGACTTGAGGTTTCGGCCGCTGGCGCGAAGTCTGCGCAGATAACCATAGAGCACGCCACGCGCCAACAGGCCGATGGCCAGGACACTCAAGACTGGAAAGCGCCATCCACAAGCGTGAATAGATATAGCCACTCTGCGTGACGACCAGAAAGGCGCTGATCAGAAGTATGGTGGCTGCCCAGCTGGCAAAATAGGTGCCGAACATGCTGAAGATGCTGCGCCCGCGCCAAGCCTGGTAGAGGCCCAACATCTCACCCACCGCGGGTAGCAGCAGCGCCCCGGCGATAATCAGCAACGGATAATCGATGCCGTAGATGTAATCGAGATTGGGTAGACACCAGAAATAGAAGGCGCCAACGGTCATGGCCAGGGCGGCATCGAAGCCGCGCATGGCCAGGCGCAACATTTCATTGCTGGTTCTTGATGCCATGCCGGTTCAGCCAGTCACGCGCGTCAGTAGCGACATGCTATCGACGAGATCCTGGGTGCCGAGATCACCGACCGCCGCCTGCAGGTTCAACCGATCGAGCAGGTACTGGCGCACGACCTGGACGAACTGGATACGCAGGTCGTAAAGATCGGCACGCGCGTCGAGCACGTCGACCAGGTCGCGCAAGCCGAGTTGCTCGCCCTTCTCGGCGGCCTGCAGGAACAGGTTGCTGGATTCGATCGAGCGCTTGAGCGCTTCGATCTGACGTTCATCCCCGCGCAGGCTGCGCAGGCGCTGACGAACTTCCTGACGCGCCAGGTTGAGAGCATTGTTATAGCCCGCCTGGGTGGCCTGCTCGGTGAACTCGCCCTGCTTGACGCTGGCGCTGGTATAGCCGCCCTGATAGATCGGCACGTTCAGGCGCAGGCTGGCCGAGGCGTCGGCACTTTCCCGATAGGGGTCGTTGGAGGCGCGGTCCGAATAGGCCAGGTTGAGATTGAGTTCGGGATAGTGCCCGGCGCGCCGCACACTGGTATCGGCCCGGGCGATCTCCAGCTGCTGCTTGCCGAGCGCGACCTCGACGTTGTTGACCGTGCGCTCGAGCCAGGCCTCGGGGTCGTTCCAGTCGCCCGCTAACGTCAGCCCACTCAGATCGCCCAGCTCGGTCCCCGCGAATTGCGGCAACACGCCGGTCAGGCGTTCCAGCGAACTCAATGCATTGTCGAGTTCGTTCTCGGCACTCACGGTATCGGCGACCGCCTGGTCAAGCCGCGCTTGCGATTCGAACAGGTTGATGCGATCGCCGACCCCCAGGTCATAGGCGCGCTGAGCCTGCTTGACCTGGAGCTTCAGCGATTCCTGCTTGGAGGCCAGCAGGCCCAGCTTGCGCGAGGCGAGAAAGGCATCGAGATAGGCCTCGGCGACCTGCAGCGCCAGGTCGCGCTCACCCACGGCCACTTTCAGTTCCGCAGCGTCGCTCTGCGCCTCGGCCTTGTCGACCTTGCGCCAGCGTTCGAGGCTGAACAGCGGCTGCGAGAGTTGAACTTGCCAGGTCTCATCGCGGGTCACGCCCTGATAGCGCGCTTCGTAATCGTCGCTGACGCCGCTGAGCTCATTGTCGGGGTTGTAGGCCGGGTTGTCGGTGTAGTAGTTGTCCGACTCCTGATAAACATAGCCGGCGCTGGCGGATATCTGCGGCTTGAGCCCGGCCTGGGCCATCGGCACCTGCTGCGCGGTAGCCTCGGCATCGTAGCGCTGGCTGGCCAGGTCGGCATCGTGCTGGAGCGCCAGGGCAAACAGCTTCGGCAGCGAGGGCAGCGCCGGCTCGCCTCGAACATCGCGAACATCGGCAGGCACCGCTGACGTGCCGACCGGCTGGCCGTCCAGCGCCGGCAGGCTGGCATCGACCTCGTCCATCATCGATCGTGGCCTGGGCGGTGGCCAGCGGCGAGAACAACTGCCCAACCAACAACAGGCCAGGTAGCGTCATCCAAGCGTACGATCCTGTCCCATGCTTATTCCTCCCGCATCGCGCGTGCCAGCATGTCGGTGATCGGCTTGGTCATGTAGCTGGCGAAGGTGCGCTCGCCGGTGCGGATCATCACCTCGGCGGGCATGCCGGCAAGCAGCTGCATGTTCTCGGTCATCTCCTTTCTGCCCTCTTCGGTCACCTTGACCCGCGCCTTGTAGTACTTGGCCCCGGTGGCTTCGTCTTCGAAGGAGTCGGCACTGACGTTGACCACTTCGCCTGCTATGACATTGGACAGGCGCTGATTGAAGGCACTGAAGCGGATCTCGGCATACTGTCCCGGGTAGATATTGTCGATGTCGCGGTCGGGCACCCGCGCCTCGACGACAAAGTTGTCGCCGGAAGGCACGATTTCCATGATCGGCTCGCCGGGCTTGACGACCGCGCCGACGGTATGGACCTTCAGGCCGACCACCGTGCCGGTGACCGGCGCGGTGATGGTGGTGCGCTCGACCTGATCGCTGAGCGCGGTAATGCGCTCCTCGGCATCGGCAATGTTGGCCTGGGCCTCGCGCAGTTGCTCGCCGATCTCCTTCTGGAATTCCTGAATCTTGACCTGCTTCTGGACCTTGTTCTCGCTGATCTGCGATTTGAGCTCGGCGATCTTCGAACGGTTCTGGGCGATCTCGCCCTTGAACTGCATGACCTGACGCTCCAGTTCACGCAGCCGCTGGTTGTCGCCCAGGCCCTCCTTGAACAGCGAGCGGTAGTCCTGCGCCTCTTCCTTCAACGAGGCCATGCGCTGCTGATTGACTTCTATCATGCCCTGCAGGCCATCGATCTGCTCGCGCATCTGCGCCATCTGCTCGTCGAGGGCGCTGAGCGTACCCTCGAGCGCGCCACGCCGAGCCTGGAACAGTGCACGCTGAACGGCCAGCACTTCCCTGACGCGCTGGGCGTCGCTATTGACCAGCTCATCGGGGAAGGTCAGCGATTCGGCGCCCTGCTGCTCGGCGAGCAGGCGGATCTCGGCGGCCCGGTTGATCAGGTACTGGGAGCGCGAGATCTCGAGCTGCGAACTCGCCTGGGTATTGTCGATCACCAGCAGGGTATCGCCGGCCTCGACGTGGTCGCCGTCGTCGACGTTGATCTCGTCGACGATGCCGCCTTCGAGGTGCTGGATGGTCTTCTTGAACGACTCGACCGAGACTGCACCGGGCGCCACCACCGAGACCGCCAGGTCGGCGGTAGCCGCCCAGCCACCGAAGCCGCCGAATGCCACCAGCAGGATCGCCAGACCCAGGCGCCGATAGCCCTTGTCACTGGTAGGGAGCGAACTCGCGGGTGCCGCCGAACTATCAGTAGATGATGATTGCCGCGGCGGGGTGATATCGATACTGCGGGAATTGTCGCCTGCCATGTCACTCATGCTCCCCGGGTTGCGGCTTGCCGTCGGTAGTACCGGTGCTATTCGAGCCCTGGACAGCGGCCAGCCGACCGGTGTTCGACCGGCCCAGCGCGGCGCTGCCCTTTTGCGCGGGTGTCTTGGCGAACTGGGCCAGCACCTGATCGCGCGGGCCGAACATGCTGACCTGCCCCTCCTTGAGCACCAGCAGCTTGTCGACGTGCTTGAGCACGCTATTGCGATGGCTGATCACGAACAGCGTGACGCCTTCGGCCTTGAGCTGCTTGATCGACTCGCCCAGCGCACGTTCACCGCTGTCGTCGAGATTCGAATTGGGCTCGTCTAGCACCACCAGCACCGGGTCGCCGTACAACGCGCGGGCCAGCCCCACGCGCTGGCGCTGGCCGCCGGACAGCGCACCGCTGGCAGCGCTGATATAGGTGTCGTAGCCGTTGGGCAGTTGCAGGATCATCTCGTGCACGCCGGCCTTCCTGGCAGCGGCGACGACCTTCTCGGCGTCGACCTCGCCGAAACGGGCGATGTTCTCGCTGATGGTGCCGTCGAACAGCTCGATGTCCTGGGGCAGATAGCCGATATGCGGGCCGAGCTCGTCGCGGTTCCATTGCACGATATCGGCGCCGTCGAGGCGAACCGTGCCGACCTGCGAGGGCCAGATACCCAGCAGCACCCGTGCCAGGGTCGACTTGCCGGCGGCACTCGGTCCGATGATGCCGATATGCTCGCCCTTGTCGACCGTGAAGTTGATGCCGCGAATCGTTGCCATGCGCACGCCCGGCGGCGCTGCGGCGACGGTCTCGATGGCGATATCGCCACGCGGCGCGGGCAGCGACATGCGGCGCTGCTGGTCGGGGATCTGCTCGAACAGTTCATTGAGGCGATGATAGGCGCTGCGCGAGCTGACGAAGCCCTTCCAGCTGCCGATCATCTGGTCGATCGGCGCCAGTGCCCGGCCCATCAGGATCGAGCCGGCGATCATCATGCCCGGGGTCATTTCACCCTTGAGTACCAGCAGCGCACCGAGACCGAGAATCAGCGACTGGAACAGCATCCGCAGCACCTTGGAGGCGTTGGTCAACGCACCGGCGCGATCGCTGGCCTGCGACTGCTTGGAGAGAAATTCATGATGCTTGCCGGCCCAGCGCCCCATGATCCCCGGCAACATGCCCATGGCATGCAGCACTTCGGAATTGCGCAGGTTGGAGTTGGCCAGGTCCTGAGACTTGATGTGGTCGTTGTTGGCCTCGGCCAGCAGCTTCTTGGTGGCCTTCTCGTTGGTGATCGCCAGGGCCAGCAGAATGATGCCTGCCACGGTGGCGAAAGCACCCAACCAGGGGTGAAACAGATAGAGCACCGCCAGATAGATCGGCACCCAGGGCGCGTCGAAGAACGCGAACAGGCCGTTGCCGGTCAGGAACTGGCGCAGGTTGGTCAAATCGCTCAGCGGCTGGGCGGTCTGCTTGCCCTGGGTCAGTACGCTGCGCCGGAACATCGCGCTGTAGAGGCGTTCGTTGACCAGCTTGTCCAGGCGGTTGCCGACCCGAATCAGGATCCGTGAACGCACCAGTTCCAGGCCACCCATGACCATGAACAGGAACACCACCACCAGCGTCAACATCAGCAGGGTTTCTTCGCTGCGCGAGCTGATCACCCGATCGTAGACCTGCAACATGTAAAGAGGGGGCACCAGCATCAACAAGTTGATGAACATGCTGAAGAACCCCACCGAAAAAAATGACCCGCGACACACCTTGAGGGCGCGTTGCAGATCGGTGGCTTCTTTCTGGGTGGCCATGCAATCGCTCGCTATTGGACGTAAAACGGGGGGTGTTGTGCCAGTGGGCGTCCGAGCCCATACCGACAGGGCGCCAAGGATATCAGATTATCGCCGGCTTCATGAGAGGGGCATAAAATAGATCGAGGCGTCGCTTGGCGACGCCTCGATCAGCTGCAGAAAAGCCCGGCTTTTCAGTGACTGGTTCAGCCCTGGCGATACACCGGCAGGCGTGCGCAGACTTCCTCGACCTTGGCCTTGACCTCTTCTTCGGCGGCGCTGGAGTCGCCCTCGCCCATGGCGTCGAGGATGTCGCAGATCCAGCCGGCCAGGTCGCGGCATTCGTTTTCGCCGAAACCGCGGGTGGTGACCGCCGGGGTGCCGATGCGCAGCCCGGAAGTGACGAACGGGCTCTGCGGGTCGCCGGGCACGGCATTCTTGTTGACGGTGATATGCGCACGGCCCAGCGCGGCGTCGGCGTCCTTGCCGGTCAGGCCCTGCTTGACCAGCGAGAGCAGGAACAGATGATCCTCGGTGCCGCCGGAGACCACGTCGAAGCCGCGCTCGATGAATACGCCGGCCATCGCCTGGGCGTTCTTGACCACCTGCTGCTGGTAACTCTTGAACTCGGGGTCCATGGCTTCCTTGAAGCAGATCGCCTTGGCGGCGATGACGTGCATCAAGGGGCCGCCCTGGCCGCCCGGGAAGACCGCCGACTGCAGCTTCTTCTCGATGTCGGCGTTGTCCTCGGCGGAGAGGATCAAGCCGCCGCGCGGGCCGCGCAGGGTCTTGTGGGTAGTGGTGGTGACCACGTGGGCGTGGGGCAGCGGACTCGGGTAGACGCCGGCAGCAACCAGGCCGGCGATGTGCGCCATGTCGACCAGCAGGAAGGCACCCACCTCGTCGGCAATCTCGCGGAACTTCGCCCAGTCGATGATCTGCGAATAGGCCGAGAAGCCGGCGATGATCATCTTCGGCTGATGCTCGCGGGCCAGGCGCGCGACCTCATCGTAGTCGATCAGGCCGTTCTCGCCGAGGCCGTACTGCACGGCGTGATAATGCTTGCCCGAAAAGTTGGGCTTGGCGCCGTGGGTCAGGTGGCCACCGGCGTCGAGGCTCATGCCCAGCACGGTGTCGCCGGGCTTGACCAGCGCCTGGAACACCGCACCGTTGGCCTGCGAGCCGGAGTGCGGCTGGACGTTGGCGTAGGTGGCGTTGAACAGCTGCTTGGCATAGTCGATGGCCAGTTGCTCGACCACGTCGACGTGCTCGCAACCGCCGTAATAGCGCTTGCCGGGATAGCCTTCCGCGTACTTGTTGGTCAGCTGCGTGCCCTGGGCCTGCATGACCCGCGGGCTGGCGTAGTTCTCGGAGGCGATCAGCTCGATGTGCGCCTCCTGGCGAGCGACCTCTTTCTGCATCGCATCCCACAGTGCGTCATCGAATCCGGCAATCTGCATATCACGGGTGAACATCGGCGATAATCCTCGGCTCAGAGCGAAAAATCAGCCGCCATGATACCCCAGCACCTTCGGCCTTTCACATGAAAGCCGGTCACGCCGACCCGAGAATTTCTCACCTCGGGTTTAGCCAAACTGAAGCTGAGCGGGGGTTGGTGGACGGGCCGTGTAAGTGACCATCTGGGCTGTTGTAGGGGAACTTGTTCCCATTGGCTCCCACTACCCCATCGCGAATAAATTCGCTCCCACGAAACCCAGCCTGGATGACTCATCGGAGCATGCGCCGCTGATTCTTTTGGGAGGGAACTGTTCCCGATTGGATTTGCTCACAGCCATACAGCATCCCAGTGAGGAAATAAACCTATGTTCTCTACCAATCCTGCTCGCAGTGGGTTGGCCACGATATAGCGAGCCACTGCCTGCCAATCCTCTTCATCCCGGATCAAGTGATCATGATGGCCTTCTTCCCAGACCGCACCTTGCCGAGCCAAGTGCCTATTCATGGCCTGTGCCGAGCGTCCCTTGAAGCGTTTCACAACTTGGCTCAATGGTTGGTCATCATTCAGGGTGAAAAGCCAGTGGACATGGTCCTGGCATGACCACGAAACATAGTGAGCCCACCCACTGATCGTCTTGCAGGTCCTTCATCGAATGGATGGTCAACCTGGCCAGACGCCAATCCGTGAGCAAGGGCTGGCGCTGATAGGTGCAGGTCGTTATGTGATAGGCGTGGCCCGTTAGCGAACGCCGACCCGCCCGCAGAGCTTTGTAGCCTGGTTTGTTGTCGTTGGGCATTAAGAACTCGACGCTTGGTGGAAGGAATCTTCCCGATAGATTTAGCCTACCCCATCGCGAATAACGTCTGGTCCCACGAAACCCGGCCTGATGACTACTGAGACATGAGGCAGGGATTATGTGGAGGGAACTGGTTCCCGATGGGTTTAGCCAAGCCGGTCGCGAATAAATTCGCTCCTATAATCTGAATTCACGCCTCGCCCAGCAGCCCCAGACTGGCCATCGGAGTCTGCCGGCGCACCCCGCGCGACAGCAGGTGGCCGATCACCCCGATCAGCAGCGCGCCGCCCAGCGGCAACACCAGCCACAAGGTAACGTGCAGGCGCGGCGCCAGATCCAGCCAGCCGATATACACCCCGGCAGCGGCGAGTTCGGCGAGCAGTGCACCCATCAAGCCGCTGGTCAGCCCCAGCAGCGCGAACTCGACGCCCTGGATGCGCGAGATCAGTCGGTCGCCGGCGCCGAATACCCGCAGCAGCCCGCTTTCGTGGGTGCGCAGCGAATGGCTGGCGGTGAGCGCGGCATACAGCACGCTGATCCCGGCCAGCAGTACGAACAGCAGCACCAGCTCCACGGCGCGGGTGACCTGCGCCAGCAGTTCGCGAACGCGCTCGAGAATCGCGTCGACATTGAGCAGCGACACGCCGGGATAGGCCTCGACCATGCGCCCGAGCAGATCGCGATGCTCGCTGGTGTCGAGCTTGAAGGCAGTGATGTAGCTGTGGCCATAGCGTTCGAGCACCCCGGGCGGGAAGATCACGAAGAAATTGGGCCGAAAGCTGTCCCAGTCGAGATCGCGCAGGCTGGTGATCTCGCCGGTCACCTGATCGCTGCCGATGGTGAAGCTCAGGGTGTCGCCGAGCCCCACCCCGAGCCGTCCGGCCAGGCCATCCTCGACCGAGATCGGCACCGGCTGGCCCCCCTCCATGCCATCCGCTCCGCCAACCTCGGCGGCGAACCACTCGCCGGCGACCACACGGTTGCCCTCCGGCACATCGGTTTGCCAGGTCAGGTTGAGCTCGCGCTGCAGGGCGTTGTCGTCGCGGTGCTCCTCGGGCACGGCCTCGCGGGGCGCGTCGCCGTTGATCGCGGTAAGCCGGCCGCGCACCATCGGATACAGCGCGGTACGCGTATTCACCGCACCATCGAGCAGGTCGACGAAGCCGTCGCGCTCGCCGGGCTGGATATTGATGGCAAAGTAGTTGGGCGTGTCTTCGGGCAGCTGTGCCTGCCAGGCGCTCAGCAGGTCGCCGCGCACCAGGGTGATGATCGCCATCGCCGCGAAGGTCACGGCGAAGGCCAGCAGCTGGCCGAGGCTCGCCTGGCGGCGCCGCGCCAGCTGGCGGGCGCCGAGCCGCAGTGCCTGGGCGAACCCACTGCCTGTGGCGTTCCGCCGTCCGGCCAGCCGCACGACCAGCCCGAGCAACAGCCAGCCCAGCCCCCAGAGCAGCGCCAGCGCGATGAGTCCGCCGACCAGCAACGCCGCGGAAAGCGCAAGATCGCCGGAATACAGCCACAGCAGCGCGCCGAACACCAGGCTGGCTACCGCCACCACCAGCCACGCCGAGGCGGGCAGCGGGTCGAGTTCGCGACGCAGCACCTTGAGCGCGCTGACCCGCTTGAGCCGCAACAGGGTCGGCCCGGCGAAGCCCACCAGCACCGCCAGTGCGGTGAGCACGCCCATCAACAGCGGCAGCATGCCCGGTGGCGGCAGCTCCATCGGCAGGAACTGGCCGAGCAGCGCCAGCAGGCCGGCCTGACCGACCAGCCCCAGCACCGCGCCTACTGCCGAGGCACTGAGCGCCAGCCACAGCAACTGCCAGGCGAACAGGCTGGACAGCTGCGACTGGGTGGCGCCGAAGCAGCGCAGCAGCGCGGCGGTATCCAGATGACGGTCGACGTAGCGGCGAGTGGCCATCGCCACCGCGACCCCGGCGAGCAGTACCGCCGCCAGCCCGGCCAGGCTCAGGTATTTCTCGGCACGCTCCAGCGCGCTGCCCAGCTGTGGGCGGTCGTCGCGCACGTCCTCGACCTCGACGCCCTCGTTGGCGAGACGCTCGAGCAGGTCACCGACGCCGGCCACCGCCGCGGGCGGCCCCTTGGCCAGCAGCTCGTATTCGATGCGCGAACCGGGCCGCACCAGCCCGGTGGCGTCGAGATCGGCGAGGCGCATCATCAGCCGCGGATTGAAGCTGGAAAAGCCCGCCGACTGATCCGGCTCGCGCTCGATCAGCCCGCTGACCGTCAGCTCGGCCTGGCCGACCTGCACGCTGTCGCCGACGCTCACGTCGAGCAGCTGGGCGAGACGTGGCGCGATCCACACCGCGCCCGGCTCCGGCCCCCGCGGCAGCTGGCTGATCTGCCGTCGCCAAGATCGACGCGCACCTCGCCGTAGAGCGGATAGGCGTCGTCGATCACCTTGAGGCTAGCCAGCTGAAAAGCGCCGTCACGACTGATCATCGACACCATGTCGACCTGGTCGGCGAGCGTCAGTCCGGCCTCGCGCAGCGTCTGATAGAGCGACTCGTCGAACGGCTGGCCCTGTTCGAGCTTGATGTCGCCGCCCATCAACTGGCCGGCCTGGCGGGTCAGGCCGCGATCCAGGCGGTCAAGAAAGAAGCCGATCATCGTCGAGGCGGCCACTGCCAGCGCCAGGGCGATGAACAGCGCCCGCACGTCGCTGGCGCGCAGGTCGCGGCGCAGCCCCTTGAATGAGAGTTTCAGCATGCCGCTCATGCCTCGACCTCGTCGCGATTCATTTCCACCAGTTGGCCAGCGTCGAGACGCAGGCAGCGCCCGCAGCGCCGCGCCAGGTTGTGGTCGTGGGTGACCAGTACCAAGGTGGTGCCCGCCTCGCGATTGAGGGTGAACAGCAGATCGATGACCGTTCGTCCGGTCTCGCGGTCAAGATTGCCGGTGGGTTCGTCGGCGAACACCAGCTCGGGCCGAGTAACGAAAGCTCGGGCCACGGCGACGCGCTGCTGCTCGCCGCCGGAGAGCTGCTTGGGCAGGTGGTCGAGGCGCTCACCGAGCCCGACCCGCGTGAGCCATTCGCGGCCCCGCGTCGAGGGATCGCCGTCGGGCGCGAGCTCCAGCGGCAGCAGCACGTTTTCCAGCGCGGTCAGCGTCGGCAACAGCTGAAAGTTCTGGAACACGAAGCCGACCCGCCCGGCGCGCAGCCGCGCCCGCCCATCCTCGTCGAGCGCCGGCAGCGATTCGCCGAACAGCTGAAGACTTCCCTCGCTGGGTGCGTCGAGTCCGGCCAACAGGCCCAGCAGGGTCGACTTGCCGGAGCCGGAACTGCCCAGGATCGCCACGCTCTCACCGGCCATTACTTCGATATCGAGCTGATCGAGGATGGTCAGCCGGCGCTCGCCACTGTCGACATGCTTGCTGAGCCCGCGGGCCTGTAGAATGGGGGCAGACGATTCCGACGATGATTCACGCGCTTGGGAGTTGGACATGATGCAGACGTTCCCTGTAGTTGGACGATGCCTAGGTAGACGATGCCTAGTTGAGCGATGGTTCGCCAAGGATGGCAAAAACAACTGGCTGGCGGCGCTGTGGTTATCGGCATTATTGATAATGCTGGCGGCCTGGGCTGGGCCGGCCATGGCAGCGCCCAAGCTGCTAGTGATGGGCGACAGCCTGAGCGCGGCCTATGGCATCGAGCGCGAATCGGGTTGGGTGCAACTGCTCGACGAGCGGCTCGCCGACGAGGCCGAGGTGATCAACGCCAGCATCAGCGGTGAGACCACTTCAGGCGGCGCCACGCGGCTGCCCGAACTCCTGCGACAGCACCGCCCCGACATCGTTCTGCTCGAACTCGGCGGCAACGACGGCCTGCGCGGGCTGCCGCCGCAGCAGATGCGCGCCAACCTGGCGGGCATGATCGAGGCCAGCCAGCAGGCCGGCGCCAAGGTGCTGCTGCTGGGGATCCAGATTCCGCCCAACTATGGCCAAGCCTACGCCGACGCCTTCAGCCGGGTCTACCGTACGCTCGCCGAACGCTATGACGTGCCGCTGGTGCCGTTCATCCTGAAGGGCATCGCGCTCGACGACTCGCTGATGCAGGACGACGGCATCCACCCCACCGCCGAAGCACAGCCGCAGGTCCTGGACAACGTCTGGCCGGCGCTCGAGAAGCTGCTGCCCAAGCAAGCCGTCGCCGAGGCCAAATTGCCTAAAGACTAAAAAAGGACCAAAATAAGACCACACAGCGCAAGAGGAACGAGCCATGCGTGTCGAAACCATCAGCTACTTGAAGAAAAACGCCGCTACCCTGGACGTGGAAGAGCCTCTGGTGATCACCCAGAAGGGCAAGCCGACTTACGTGGTCGAGTCCTACGCCGCCCATGAGCGCCGGGAGCAGGCCATCGCCCTGCTCAAGTTGCTGAGCCTGGGCGAGAAGAGCCGCGCGGAAGGCAAGACCATGAGCGCCGAAGAGTTCATGGCGAAGCTGAAGGAGGACGAGCGGATCGATCTGGATGAAACGCCATGAGCCAGGCCTCGGCGGTAACGCTCGAAGACACGGCGTTGCAATCGTTGCGAAGTTGCCGCCACTTTCTGATCGATCATATGGACATGCCTCCTGCCCAGGCGCACGCCTACACGCAAGGGCTGGCCGACAGTGCGATGAGCCGCGCTCGTGAAAGACCCGGCACCTATCGTATCTGTCGCATCGCCCTGGAAATGGGCGTCGATCTTTATCGCGAGTTGCTGGTAGACGACTATCGGGTCATCTACCGCTACTGGCCCGACACAAGCCAGGTATCCATCTACCTCTTCGCCCACCAGCGCCAGGACTTCAAGCAGTTGTTGTTCGAGTACCAGCTGCTGCGCTAGCTAAGAATCCGCGACCGGTGCTGGCGTCTTCTGCAACTGCTGCAGGCCCAGCCCGGCGAGGATCAGCACCAGGCCGATGAGCGTCGAGGCGAGGATCGGCTCGCCGACGACGAAGTGCAGCAGCAATAACGACACCGGCGGCGAGAGAAAGATCAGGTTGGAGACCTTGGCAGTGCGCGAGACCTGATGCACCGCCATCTGCCACAGCACGAAGGCGAAGCCCATCTCGAACAGCCCGACATAGACCCCCGCGCCGAGACTCGCCCAGCCGTGCCAGTTGAACCCCGGGCCAAACGCGACAATGGCGGTCAGCACCGGCAGGCCGACGCTGAAGTTCTGCCATTGCGCCACCAGCGGCTCGCGGTGATCACGGGCGTTGAGCAACCAGTAGAGCGCCCACAGCAGCGTCGAGGCCAGCGCCAGCACCACCCCCAGCGGATCGGCGAAGGCCACGTCGAACACCCGCCCACGGGTGGCGATGGTCCATACCCCGGCGTAGGCGACCAGCCCGGCTAGCACGTCGTAGCGGGTCAGGCGCTGGCCGAGAATCGGCACGGCGAGAAAGGCCATCGCCAGCGCCCAGGTGTAGTTGAGCGCCATCGCCTCCTGCCCGGGCAGCCGATCGTAGGCGGCGAACAGCACCAGATAATACGCCACCGGGTTCATCAGCCCGGCCCACAGCGCGGTTCGCCAGCCCTGGCGCAGGGCGAGCGCCAGCTGCCCGCGGCGCACCATCAGAACGCCGATCAGCAGCCACGAAACCAGCGCGGCGATCCACATCAGTTCGACCGGGGTCATGCCGGCCAGCGCCAGCTTGAAGGCCGTGGCCACCGTCGACCACAACCCCACCGCCCCGACGCCGTAAAGCATCGCCCGTTGATCGCGCGTCATCTCGCCTCCCTGCTTCCACGCCTGGCGCGGCTTCATTAGGATGTGGCGAACAGCCTAACCGGGCCGCCGAGCGCTGGCGACGCCCCAGGGCATCGCTCACAAGGAAGCGTTAATGACGACTCAATTGCCGGTTCCCGTCGAAAGCGCCTTCGTTACCGCCTACCGGCTCGACGGGCGCGGTGGCGGCGAGCAACTCGACAACGACACCCTCCACCACGCCTGGGACAGCGACAACGCCCCGCTGTGGCTGCATCTGGATTTCCGTCACGACGACGTCACCGATTACCTGGACTCGCTGGCCGGACTCGAGGAGGCGGTGGTCGAGGCGCTGCTCGAGCCGGATACCCGGCCCCGGGTCGCGCGCTTCGGGCGCGGCGTGGTGACCACCCTGCGCGGCATCAACTTCAACCCCGGTGCGGCCCCCGACGATCTGATTTCGCTGCGCGTGTGGGTGACCCCCAAGCGGCTGATCACCCTGCGCCGGCGCTCACTGCACGCGGTCAGCGTGGTGCGCGAGCGCATCGACGCCGGCGAAGGGGCGCTGTCGATTCCCGATCTGGTCGCCTGGCTGGCCGAGACGCTGGTCGATCAGGTCGGCGACGTCACCCACCAGCTCGAGGAGCGCATGGCCGAGCTCGAGGATGCCCAGCTCGCCGAACGCGGCAATCTCAATGTCGACGAGCTGACCCGCATTCGCCGGCCGCTGATCACCCTGCGGCGCTTCATGGGCCCGCAGCGCGACTGCCTGTCGCAGCTCGCCCAGGGCCCGTTGTGGCTGGACGACGACAGCAAGGTATCGATTCGCGAGAGCGCCAACCAGCTGTCGCGCTACGTCGAGGACTTCAACGCCATGCAGGAGCGCGCGCTGATCCTTCAGGAGCAGCTGTGGAGCGAGCACAACGAACAGCTCAACCAGCGCATGTACATGCTGGCCATCGTCACCACGGTGTTTCTGCCGCTGAGCTTTCTGACCGGGCTGCTGGGCGTCAACGTCGGCGGTATCCCCGGCGCCGACAGCCCGCTGGGTTTCACGCTCTTCGTCACCATCACCGTGACAGTGGGCATCGGCGTGATGGCACTGCTCAAGCGCAAGCATTGGTGGTGAAGCTTGGTTGGAGGGATCGGGTTGCGCGGGAGCGAATCATTCAGCTCAGCGATCGACATGCCCCAGGTTGCGCTGCGGGTCGAGCCGGTCGCGCACGCGGCGCTTGAGCTCCTTGATGTCGGGAAAGCCGCCGTCGCGCTTGCGCTCCCAGAGCGTCTCGCCATCATAGTCGATTTCGAAATGGCCGCCATGGCTGGGCACCAGCGTGACGCCCTCGAGATCTTCGCCGAACGTCGACAGCAGTTCCTGGGCGTACCAGCCGGCACGCAGAAGCCACTGGCATTGCGTACAATAATGAATGCGAACCGAGGCCATCGTGACGCTCCTGTACAGGAAGATTTAAAGTCGATGGCTCGATGATAGCAACTGGGCCGCCACGTTCCGTAGTGTGCCGAACCGATGACGACGAGGGAGCGCCGCATGGCCGATGCCGGCATCAGTCAGACCCGCCTGTACGAATGGCTTACCGGCGATGAGGACAGCCGGATGTGCGCGGATATTTCCGACAGCGCCTGCCGGGAGCAGCCGGGCAACTTCTTTCGCCACTTGATTGCCGCGCTGGGCAACAAGCTTGCCGACGAGCTGTCGAGCGCGCGGCTGATCCTGCCCTGGCTGCTCGGCGCGATCGGCGCGCCGATCTGGATGGTCGGCCTGCTGGTGCCGATCCGCGAGGCCGGGGCGCTGCTGCCGCAGGTACTGGTCGCCGGCGTTGCGCGAAAGTTGCCGCAGCGCAAGTGGATCTGGGTCATCGGCGGCTTGTTGCAGGCGTTCTGTGCTGCCCTGCTGGCCAGCCTGGCGCTGTTCGGCCACGGCGGCGTCGGCGGTGGCCTGGTGTTGCTGGTGCTGGTCGCGCTGTCACTGGCCCGCGGGCTGTCCTCCATCGCCACCAAGGACGTGATGGGCAAGACCATCGCCAAGCAGCGGCGCGGCACCTTGATGGGCTGGAGCGGCAGTGTCGCCGGTGCGGTAACGCTGGCCGCCGGCGGCGTGCTGATGCTGTTCGATGACCGTCCCGGTGAGTTGGCGCTGGCGGTGCTGCTGGCCATTGCCGCGCTGGGCTGGCTGGTCAATGCCGGCTGCGCGGCGTTGATTCGCGAGGAACCCGGTGCCACCGAGGGTGGCGACAGCATCTGGGCCAGCCTGCGTGAAGGCCTCGCCAAGCTGCGCCAGGATCGCGCCTTCCTGCACTTCAATCTGACCCGTGCGCTGCTGCTGTCCAGCGCCCTGGCGTTGCCCTACATCGCCCTGCTCGGCCAGCAGCAGGGCGATAGCAATCTGGGTGGGCTGGGCATCCTGATCGTCGTTTCGGGGCTCGCCGGGATGCTGGCCAGCCCGCTATGGGGCAAGCGTGCCGACACCTCGAGCCGCAAGGTGCTGCGCGATGCCGGGCTGGCCGCGGCGGCGTGCTGCGTGGCCACCGCCGGGGTGGCCTGGGCGCCGGGTGAATGGAGCCACTCGGTGTATCCGTTCGCCGCCCTGTACGGCCTGCTGATGATCGCGCATACCGGGGTGCGCCTGGGGCGCAAGACCTACGTGGTCGACCTGGCCAGTGCCGAGGATCGGGCACTCTACGTGGCGCTGTCGAATACCCTGACCGGCGTGCTGATGCTGATCGTCGGCGGCCTGATCGGGGCGCTGGCCCAGTGGCTGGGTAGCGCCGCGCTGCTGGCGATCCTCGCCGGCTGCGCCCTGGCGGCAGCGGCCTTGGCCCACCGCCTGCCCGATGTGGAAGGCTGACATGACGTCTACAGCGTGAACGGCTGACTCGCTCAACGCGTTGAAATAGCTGTCCGCTCTGGCCATGATGCTAAGCATGCAGCACCGTGCGAGCACGCCAACGTCACAGGACAGTAAAGCGCATGAAAAGACCCGCCATGATCGACGCCCGGTTGCTGGAACGTATCGTCGACGCCTCCACTGACGGCATCGTGGTCGCCGAGCAGGAAGGCGACGAGACCATCCTGATCTACGTCAACCAGGGCTTCGAGCGTCTGACCGGCTACAGTGCCGATGAGATTCTCTACCGCGATTGCCGCTTCCTGCAGAACGACGACCGCAACCAGCCCGCCCTGCCGCGCATTCGCCAGGCGCTCAGCGAGCATCGCCCGTGCCGCGAGATCCTGCGCAACTATCGCAAGGATGGCACCCTGTTCTACAACGAATTATCGATCACTCCGCTCTTCGATGAGCAGGACCAGTTGACCTACTTCATCGGCGTGCAGAAGGATGTCACGCAACTTGCCGAGGCCTTGGCCGAGCTCGAAGCGCTCAGGTTGAAGGACGAGGCGAAACACGACCACGAGTGAGGCCGCCCTGCACTCGATGACAGACGTGGATTTTATTGGCCGCAGCCTCTTGTACCGAACGCCGAGTGGCGCTATATAGCGACCAAAGGCATCATCGGGATGCCTGGTAGCTACCCGCGTCAGGGAGGTAGGTGACATGAGCCGTGAATCCTTCATCGAAGAAAGCAGCGACGAGCAGGATTTCTTCGAAGCCGTCAACGACGAACACTTTACGCGCCCCCGCACCAGCCGCGCCGACAGCCTGCGCGCGCGCCGCCAGGTCGAAGCGCTGCTCGAGGAGCGCCGCCTCAAGAAAGCCATCGAGGACGATTGGTTCGCCGGGCTCGACGAGGAAGAGTGAGGTTAGGCGGAACGTTTCGCGGGAGCGCATGCATTCCCGATCGGGGCGGCTGAAACCGATCGGGAACGAATTCACTCTCACTTGGCTGGGCCGGCTGGCTGGCCTTTCCGATGGTCCGCCACTATCATCGAGCCCCATCGTTCATTTCCAACCGACCGGATTTCCATGGCGCAATACGTCTTCACCATGAACCGGGTGGGCAAGACCGTGCCCCCCAAGCGCGAGATCCTCAAGGATATCTCGCTGTCCTTCTTTCCCGGCGCCAAGATCGGCGTGCTCGGCTTGAACGGCTCGGGCAAGTCGACCCTGCTGCGGATCATGGCTGGCGTCGATACCGAATACAACGGTGAAGCCCGGGCAATGCCGGGGCTCAACGTCGGCTACCTGCCTCAGGAGCCCGAGCTCGACGACAGCAAGACGGTGCGCGAAACCGTCGAGGAAGCGGTCGGCGAGATCAAGGATGCGCAGACACAGCTGGACGCCGTCTATGCCGCCTACGCCGAGCCGGATGCCGATTTCGACGCACTGGCCGCCGAGCAGGCGCGGCTGGAAAACCTGATCGAGGCCGCCGACGCCCATAACCTGGAGCGCAAGCTCGAGGTCGCCGCCGAAGCGCTGCGCCTGCCACCCTGGGAGGCCAACGTCGGCGTGCTCTCGGGTGGCGAGCGGCGCCGCGTGGCGCTGTGCCGGCTGCTGCTGTCGAACCCTGACATGCTGCTGCTCGACGAGCCGACCAACCACCTGGACGCCGAATCGGTGGCCTGGCTCGAGCGCTTCTTGCACAACTATTCCGGCACCGTAGTAGCGATCACCCACGATCGCTACTTCCTCGACAACGTCGCCGGCTGGATTCTCGAGCTCGACCGCGGCCAGGGCATCCCCTTCGAAGGCAACTACTCCGACTGGCTCGAAGCCAAGGAGAAGCGCCTCGAACAGGAAGCCAAGCAGGAGGCCTCGCGCAACAAGGCGATCAAGCACGAACTCGAATGGGTACGCAGCAATGCCAAGGGCCGTCAGGCCAAGAGCAAGGCACGCCTCAATCGCTTCGAGGAGATGCAATCCGGCGACTTCCAGAAGCGCAACGAGACCAACGAGATCTACATTCCGCCCGGCCCGCGGCTCGGCGACAAGGTCATCGAACTGCACGACGTCTCCAAGCGCTACGGCGACAAGCTGTTGTTCGAGAACCTGTCAGTTCCAGGTGCCCAAGGGGGCGATCGTGGGTATCGTCGGCGGCAACGGCGCGGGCAAGTCCTCGCTGTTCCGGATGATCAACGGCAGCGAGACGCCCGACAGCGGCGAAGTGGTGCTCGGCGATACGGTGCAGATCGCCTACGTCGAGCAGCTGCGTGATGCGCTCGACGACAAGCAGACGGTGTGGGAAGCGGTCTCCGACGGCCAGGACATCCTCAACATCAATGGCTATGAAGTATCGTCGCGGGCCTACGTGGGCCGCTTCAACTTCAAGGGCAACGATCAGCAGAAGCGCCTCTCGGAGCTATCCGGCGGCGAGCGCGGCCGGCTGCAACTGGCCCAGACCCTCAAGCAGGGCGCCAACGTGCTGCTGCTCGACGAACCGTCCAACGATCTCGATATCGAGACCCTGCGCGCCCTGGAAGAAGCCCTGCTCGCCTTCCCCGGCTGCGCCATGGTGATCTCGCACGATCGCTGGTTCCTCGATCGTATCGCCACGCACATCCTGGCCTACGAGGGCGAGTCGCAGGTGGTGTTCTTCGAAGGCAACTACACCGACTACGAAGCGGATCACAAGAAGCGTGTCGGCAGCGATACCCCCAAGCGCATGAAGTACAAGCGCATCGACGCCTGATCTGAAACACCGAATCAAGAAGGCCCCGTTGCGTGATGCAGCGGGGCCTTTTTAGATGGTTGACGGAAAGCGGCAGCGAGACTCACCAGGATTAGCCCCTCACAAAAGGATTGTGCGATGTTTGCCGTAGCCACCTTACCGTACACGCTGTTCAATCGCGTTCGACAGAGCATCGCTTATCTTCCCTGCCTGCTGGCGCTGATCTATCTGGCTCTGGGACTGATCGCCGTGGTGCCGCGGGTCCCCGAATCCGCCCTGCCCGCGATACTCGGCCATCTTGACTTCAAGGATCCCGATACGGCCCGCGCGCTGCTCTCGACGCTGATCGCCGGGATGATCTCGATGGTGGTATTCAGTTTCTCGATGGTCATGACGGTGCTGTCCCAGGCGGGTGGCAATTTCTCGCACAAGCTGGTCTTCGGTTTGATCACCGAACGCCACCATCAACGGGTGCTCGGCCACTACCTGGGTACCATCCTGTTCATCCTGATTCTGCTGATGGTGCCTTTCGAAGGCGCCACGCCCAGCCTGTGGCGCTCACTGGGAGGCTATCTGGGGGTGCTGATGGTGATCCACTGCCTGGGCCTGTTCGTCTACTTTATCCACAACGCCTCTCAGTCAGTCCAGATCAATGCCGTCCTCCAGGGCTTGCACCAGTCTACGCGTGATTCGATGCAACGCCTGGAGACCCTGCAGGACAATGCACGCTGGCAGCGAATCGACGCCATTGAGGCTCCTGCCGATGGCCATGTGATCCATGCCCGTCAAAGTGGCTATGTGCAAAACGTCCAGCTCGAGACGCTGGCGCGACTCGCCGAGAAGCACGGTACGGTCATTCACCTCAACTTCATGTTCGGCGACTATACCGTCGAAGGCTTTCCATTGTTCAAGGTCGAGGCCGATGGCAGGCTCGGCGAGGATTTCGATGAGGCGGTACTGGCAGCGCTCATCTATGTGCAGGGGGAATCGGTCAAGGACCTGTATATCAATGGCCTGACCCAGTTGATGGAGATCGCCGTCAAGGCACTCTCGCCGGGGATCAATGACCCGGGCACGGCCCGCCTGTGCCTGCATCAACTGACCGAGCTGCTCTGCCGGCGGCTAGCAATCACCCCCTGCAATGCCTTGGTCGATGAACGCGGCAATCTTCGGGTCAGTTGGAAGACCCATGACTTCGACAGTCTGCTCTACCGGCTCTTGACGCCGATCCTGCATTACGGACGTGACGATATCAGCATCGTCCTGGCCTTGCTCAAGGCGCTGAAAACGCTTTCGCTGTTTGCCGACGAACAAGCGCTGGACGTCATCCAGGCGCACGCCGACCGGGTGGTCGACGCACTGAGGGAAGCGGCCAAGGATACCCTCGACCACCGTTTCATCGCCATGCGCATGCAGATGGGGGAACATCGGTTACGGCTGCCAGCCGAGTGCTCACCGGAAACTGCACACCCTACCGCAGTCAGCGACGACTGCGAATCAGCGATACGATGAACAGAATCAGGAAGATGAAGAACAGTACCTTGGCGATCGTCGCCGCCGCACCCGCTATGCCACCGAAGCCGAGCACCCCGGCGATGATGGCAATGACCAGAAAGATGATTGCATAGTTGAGCATGGTCATCGTCCTTGTAGACAGTTGATTTTCCCTTCACTCAGCATCCACCTGAGGCGATTAGAGAATCGTCATGTTTTGGCTTAGCGTCAAGCACGACGCAAAGCTCAATAGAACTTGGACTCGCCACGCGGACGCGTCTTGAAACGTCGATGCAGCCATAGATATTGCTCGGGATGACGGCGAATCGCCGCCTCGATCACTGCATTGACGCGCGTCGCGTCAGCTACTTCGTCGCCGCTGGGGAAATCCTCCAGCGCTGGCAGGTACTCCAGCGTGTAGCTGCGATCGTCGGGATTGCGATGGAAGATCAGCGGCATCACCGGCGCCCCGGTCATGCGGGCGATCTTGGCGGTGAGTCTGATGCTCGCCGCTTCGATGCCGAAGAACGGCGCGAACACGCTGGCCTCGCGACCGAAATCCTGGTCCGGCGAATACCACACCGCATGGCCGGCCTTGATGCGCCGCACGACCCCGCGCAGATCGTGACGGTCGATTGCCTGGCCGAAGATGTTGGATCGCGCACGGGTCATGAAGCGCTCGAACAGCGCGTTGCTGTGCGGACGATAGACCACGTCGGCGGGGAAATACAAAGAATGCAGCGCGCCACCCAGGTCGAGCGTGGAGAAGTGAATGCCGATGATCAGTGCGCCCTTGCCCCGGGCGAGCGCCTGATGCATGTGCTCTTCACCGCGAAAGGTGACGCGGTGACGCAGGTGCTCGGGGTCACGACACCAGCCGGTCGCCGTCTCGAGAATGCCGATGCCGTTGGCCAGAAAGGTCGACTTGACCAGCGCTGCGCGCTGGTGCTCGTCAAGCTCAGGAAAACACAGCCGCAGGTTGGTTTCGGTGATGTGCCGGCGGCGCTTGCTGAAGCGCCAGGCCAGCCAGCCGATGGCCCGGCCGACGGCCAGCTTGAGCGACCAAGGCAGCCAGGCGCCCAGCCGCATCAGGCCGATCGATAGCCAGGTCGGCCAGTAGCGCGGATGGGCCAAGGCGCGCGGCGAAGTCGTATCGGTCATGAAAAGCGCTTCCGTCATGCTGCGAAAAGTAGCTAGTTTACCCATCGGCGGATGGGGCTGTCTCGAGGCGAAACCAGGCGTTTTGCTTCACTCTTGCCGGGGCACGCCGCCACGCGTGGGTAGCGACAGGGGAAGCTCAGCCGTGTGCTGGTGTTCCGCCGCACTGGAGTGATGGGTCCGTCGGCTGTGGCTGCCGTACCAGCGGCTCAGCGGCGCCGCCGAGAGGCCATGCAGAAAGATGCTGAGCAGAATGGTCCAGGCGGCCACGATGAAGACCAGCTCGGCACCGGGCACACCGGCGGCCTCGGCGATCAGCACCGCGTATACGATCGAGGCCAGCCCGCGTGGGCCGGCCCAGCCGATAAAACCCACGCTGAATGACGACAGACCGCTACCGAACAGCGCGATGGCCGTGGCCACGGGGCGCACTATCAGCAGGCTGGCCAGGGCGTAGGCCACAACCCGCCAGCCGGCCTCGGCGAATACATCGGCCACCATGATCGAGCCGAACAGCAGAAAGGTGATCAAGGTCAACAACTGACCTTCGGCTTCGGCGAAGCCGGTGGTGCGCGGCAGCAGCGACCGCGCTGAAGTGCCGACCGCGAGCCCCGCGGTAAAGGCCGCGACGAAGCCGTTGCCTCCCAGCAGCTCGGCGCCGGCAAAGGCGATGGCGGCCAGCGAGATGGTCGCCAGTCGCTGGGTCGTTTCAGTGGCCCACTGGCGCGAGGCGCTCCACTCGAGCACGCGCCCGCCCAACCAGCCGGTGACCACGCCGACGAGCACGCCGATGCCGACCAGCGCCACGAACAGCTCGACATAGTTCAGCGGGGTATCGATATCGTGGCGGGCAAGATCGAGCAGTACGGTGATGAACGGTACGGCCAGGCCGTCGTTGAGACCACTTTCGACGTTCAGCGTCTGACGAATGCGCCTGGGAACGCGGGTATTGCTGACGAAGGCCTGGCCAAGGGCGGCGTCGGTCGGCGCCAGGGTCGCTGCCAGCAGCGCGATGGCGCCGAGCGAAAGATCGGGCAGCAGCAACCAGCCCGCCCCGGTGCCGATCAGCAGCGCCAAGGGCAATCCGATACCGAGCAACCGCAGGGCCAGAGAATGCTCGCGCCAGACCGTACGTAGATCCATGCGTGATGCATCGGTGAATAGCACGACCGTCAAGGCCGCCTCGGCAAGGACGCTGATCGTCTCGTTCGCCACGTCGAAGTGGATCACCCCGAGCACCCCCGGCCCGAGCAACAGCCCGGCCGCGGTGAATACCATCGGCATGGTGATCGGGGTACCCTGCAGGCGTCCAGCCAGCAGGCCAAAGGCCAGCACGGCCAGAGCGACGACGAAAATGTTCGCTTCCATGCGCACACTCTTCCTAAGGATGGTTCAGGGGGTGATCTTGTTCGCGATCAGGACTGACGATAACGCCGCGGCACCCGCGGCAAGATCCCGGTCAACAGCGTATAGCTGATGGTATCGCAGTGCCGGGCGACCTCGTCGATCGATAGCCGCTCACCGCTGTCATCCTCGCCCCAGAGCACCACGCGGCTACCGATATCGGCCTCGGGCAGGTCGGTGATATCCACCGTCAGCATGTCCATGGAGACCTTGCCGGCCAGCCGGGCACGCTGGCCGTCGACCAGCACCGGCGTGCCATCGGCAGCATGGCGGTCATAGCCATCGCCATAACCAGCGGCAACCACGCCGATCCGCGACGGCCGCGGCGCCCGCCAGCGGCCACCGTACCCCACCGGTTCGTCGGCGGCGATCTCGCGCACCGCGATCAGCTCGGAGCGCAGCGTCATTACCGGCCTGAGCTTCCGGGCGGCATCATTCTCGCCCTCCAGCGGATTGCTGCCGTAGAGCATCACCCCGGGGCGATTCCAGGCGCCGTGCGCCTGCGGCCAGGCCAGTGTCGCCGGCGAGTTGGCCAGACAGGTCGGCGCATCGAGACGTTGCGCCAGCGCCTCGATGGTACCCAACTGGTGCTGAAAGTAGTCTGGATCCAACGCATCGGCGGTGGCGAAGTGACTCATCAGATGCAGCGCCGTGACGCGCTCCGGGCACGCCTGGAGTCGGGCCCATATCGCCTCTGCCCGGGCTGGGTCGAAGCCCAGTCGGTGCATGCCGGAGTCGACCTTGAGCCAGGTCGGGATCGGCCGGCGCGGCCGGTAGTCGAGCAGCGCCGCAACCTGCCACTCGCTGTGCACGACCAGCCACAGCCCCAGTTCATCGACCTGTTCGAGCTCGTCCCGGGTAAAGATGCCCTCGAGCAGGACAATGGGCTTGGCAATGCCCGCCTCGCGCAGCAGCGTGGCCTCCGCGAGACTGGCCACGGCGAAGGCCGGCGCCAGATCGTCGAGTGCGTGGGCACAGGCTGCGGCACCGTGCCCGTAAGCATCGGCCTTGATCACCGCCAACGTTTGGCTGGCGGGCGCCAGGTCGCGTGCTAGCCGGTAATTGTGGCGAAGCGCAGCGAGATCGATATCGGCATAGAGCGGCCGAGCCATGCAGCCTCCTGAGATGAAGGGTTGGGGAGCGAGGTACGCAGGGGTCTATTATTTGATAAAAGAGTCGCGCTTTCACGCAACGAAACACTGAAAAAGCGCGACAACCCAACATTAACTGCTGGGCGATCGCGCTTTTAATGGCCTCATTGCGCTTGTGTCAGTCGGTTGTTATTCGCTGGGCGGTGTCGGCGGCTCGCCGATATCCATCATCGTCTCATAGCGGCTGCCCTCTTCGTTGGGCAGATCGAGATGGACTTCCTCGCCGGTCTGCAACCACTCGCTGAGGGTGCGCAGGCTGTTGGTATCGAGAATCCCCGATTCACGGCGCAGGGCGAGTAGGTCGGTGACGTAGCTGTAGCGGGCCTCGGCGTAGTTGGCCTGGGCGTTGTACAGGTTCTGTTCGGCCTGCAGCACGTCGACGATATTGCGCGTACCCACTTCGTAGCCCGAGCGTGTGGCTTCCAGGGCGCTGCGGTTGGAGACGATCGCCTGGCGCTGGGCATCGACGGTCTCGACATCGTTGACGACCTGGGTATACAGCGAGCGGACCTGTTGGGTGGTCAAGCGGCGCTGCGACTCGAAATCGTACTGCGTGGCCTCGAGCTGATAGGTGTTGCTACGTATCTGGGCACTGGTACTTCCGCCGCTGAAGATCGCCCATGAGCCGCGCAGGCCGATCTCGGCGCTCGAGTTCTCGCCCTCCACGTAATCGTTGTCGTTGCCCGAGTAGTCGTAGCTGGCGTAGGCGTCGAGACTCGGCAGGTAGCCGGCGCGCGCGATGTCGACCTCGCTATTGGCGACATCGATGGCCTGGTTGGCGGCCAGCAGGGTCGGATTGTTCTCCATCGCCAGGGCCACCCAGGCATCACGGGTGCTGGGCTCGGGCGACTCGATGGGCAGATCCTCGGACAGCGTGCTGATGCTTTCGTAACGCTTGCCGGTCAGCCGTTCGAGTGACTCGAAGCTGACCTGCAGATCACTCTCGGCGGCAATGCGTTGGGCACGTGCCAGGTCGTAGCTGGCCTGCGCCTCATGGACGTCGGTGATCGCGATCAGGCCGACCTCGAACTGCTCGCGAGCCTGCTCGAGCTGACGACTGATCGCCTTTTCCTGGGCGACCCGCGCAGCAAGAATGTCGCGCGCCTGGAGAATATTGAAGTACGCTTCAGCGACGTCATAAAGCGTCTGCTGACGTGTGCTTTCCAGCGTCCACGCCTGCTGATCGATCTGCTCACCGGCGCGTTGCAATTCGTACCAGTTGGTGGCGTCGAACAACGCCTGAGTAGCCTCGACACCGACACCCGCCGAATTGTAGTTATCGTCATTGGGCGCTGTTCCGCCGCCACCGGCACTTACGCTACTGCTTTGGCTCTCGAAGGCGCGAGTATTGGCGGCGTTGGCAGTGGCGTTGACCTGCGGCAGCAGGTCGCCACGCTGAACATCCCGGGCTTCCTCGACGCTCTGAAACGTGGCACGCGAGGAGGCCAGGTCGGCATTATTGTCCATGGCGTCGCGGGCGATCGTCCAGAGATCAGCCGCCTGGGCCGGGGCACACAGTGCAGAAGCGATCAGCACGGGCAACAGCCGCCGGGCAAAGCCCGGGCGCGGCGACAGGCGCGGAAGTGAGACGGAACGGGACGGCATGGATGTTTCCTTTCGATAGCAAGCGATAACGACAGGTATTATACATACGATGACGCACGTTAGCTTGCTTAGCAAATGACAATAGCAGTCAAGCTGGAAGAATGACCCAGCCTGACGACAAACGCGGGCCAAGGGCCCGCGCTGCTGAGGTCTATGCTTCTTCTGGGTGACTCCGGGTCATTCGAAGATTGCGTCCAGTGAAAGGCCCTGCTTTTCCAGGACGCGACGCAACTTCTTCAAAGCCTCGACCTGGATCTGGCGTACCCGTTCACGAGTCAGGCCGATCTCCTCGCCAACCTCCTCGAGGGTCGCCGCCTCATGACCGCGCAGACCGAAGCGGCGAATGACCACCTCCATCTGCTTGTCGGTCAACTCGGCCAGCCAATCGTCGACATGCTGCTTGACGTCGCCATCGACCAGCGATGATTCCGGGCCACTGTCGTTCTCGTCGGCCAGGGTCTCGATCAGCGGCTTGTCGCTCTCGCCGCCGAGCGGGTAATCCACCGAGGAGACGCGCTCGTTGAGCCCCATCATTCGCTTGACCGTGCTCACCGGCTTGTCGAGGAACTCGGCAATCTCCTCGGCGGTCGCCTCGTGGTCGAGCTTCTGGGTCAGCTCGCGGGCGGCACGCAGATAGATGTTGAGTTCCTTGACGACGTGAATCGGCAGGCGGATGGTGCGGGTCTGGTTCATCAACGCCCGCTCGATGGTCTGACGAATCCACCAGGTAGCGTAGGTCGAGAAACGGAACCCGCGCTCGGGGTCAAACTTCTCGACCGCGCGGATCAGGCCCAGGTTACCCTCTTCGATCAGATCGAGCAGCGACAGGCCGCGATTGAGATAGCGTCGCGCAATCTTGACCACCAGCCGCAGGTTGGACTCGATCATGCGCTGGCGTCCGGCAGGATCGCCCTTCTGGGCGAGACGCCCGAAATGCACTTCCTCCTCGGGAGTCAGCAGCGGAGAAAAACCGATTTCGTTAAGGTAGATCTGAGTGGCATCAAGGCTCTGGTGATAACTGTTTTCTTCGCGGTTCAGCGCCTTTTCGAAGGCCTCCTCCTGCTTGGCGTCAGCGTCGTCGATGGCTTCGACGCCTGCATTTACTTCGTTGAGATCGACTTCCTGAAGGTCCCGTTCAAGCATACTCATGTCGCTACCCCGTTTGTCTGCTGCTTTCAATGCAGCCATCGGCCGGCTCGAGTTATTGTTCTGGCCTGGCTGGGGCGACCGGCATCACCGGTCGTCCGTCCCTGTTTGCGATCGCAATCCCCTCAACGAGATGGCAGGTACTCGAGGGGATCTTGAGGCTGGCCTTCCTTGCGTACCTCAAAGTGCAACTTGACCCCATCGGCATCGGTGTTACCCATGGTGGCGATCACTTCTCCCGCCTTGACCACGTCGTTTTCCTTGACTCTCAGGCTATCATTATGCGCGTAGGCGCTCAGGAAACGATCGTTGTGCTTGAGGAGAATGAGGTTGCCATAGCCGCGTACGCCATCTCCCGCATAGACTACGATACCCGGCCCTGCCGCTCTGACAGGTTGCCCCTTTTGTCCGGCTATATCAATGCCGGCAGTGATGTTAGATCCATCACCAAAACGTCCAATGACCTCACCCGCGGCGGGCCACTGCCAGGGGATATTTTCGACTGGCGAATAGCTGCGCTGCTGGTCACTTGGCGCGTTCGTCCCTCCGGCGACAGCGGTGCCGGCGTCAGCCGCGCTGTCCACCGATGAGTTGGACGGCGGCGCCTTGGCGGCGGCCTGGCCCGTGCCCGTCTCATCCTGCTGGCTATCCGTTGTAGCCGAAGAAGATGACGATGTTGTGTCGGTCACGGCAACTTGTGCTTCACTCGCGGCACGCTCTGCCGCGCTGGCGGCCTCGGCTTCGACCCGCTTGGCGCGCTCATCGGCGATAGCAGCCTGCTCCTGGCGTTCGCGCTCGCTGAGCTGACCACCGTCGGCTCCCGGGCTGCCGAAGTTGTAGATGGGTCCCGGGCTGGACTGCCCCGGACCGTCCCGGAGGGTCCCGGACTGGATGGTCCCGGACTGGAAGCACCACCGGCCCCGGCCGCGCCGGCCAGCGCCTGGCCGCTGGGCGCCTGGGACGTTGCGCCGTTATTCAACGGTTCACTGGATAGCCGCCGGTTGCGCTCGATGGTCTGGGTGTCCGGGGCCAGCCAATCGGGATTCTCCCCCGCTGGCTGCGCGCCCCCCGCCGCCATTGCGTTTGTCTGCGCTCCCGAGGTGCCCGCGGAAGCCAGCGTCTGGTTGCTCGCGCCAGCGCCGGAACCGGGACCGGCACCTGCACCTGCATCTGCATCGAGACGCAGGGTCTGACCGGGCTGGATGCGATAGGGCGGCGAAATGTCGTTGAGCCGCGCCAGTTCACGGAAGTCCATGTTATTGCGCCAGGCGATGCCGTAAAGGGTATCGCCGGACTGCACGGTGACCGCGTCCTTGGGTTGCTGGTTGCGGCTGACGGACAGGTCGCTGACCTGCGGGGCGCTGCCGGGCGAGGCGCAGCCCGCCACAGCCAGAGTCAGCACCGAAACCAGAAAAGCCTTGCGCATGAATTCAATGCTCCTTGAAGGATGACGTGGAACGTTCGCCCACTACCAGTACCAGCACCAGACCGCAGGCCATGAGCGCCAGCGCCCACCACAGATGAGCCGGCTCGCCGGTCAGCGATGCATAATCGTGGGGCCATAGAAAGCGATAGTCGAGTGGTATGACCTGCTGCTCGGGGCCTAGTTGATAACGCGTCATCTCCCGCCAGGGCCAGAGCAACGGCAGCGAGCCGACGATGAATCCGGCCAGCAACTGCAGCGTGGCGGCATGGTAATGGCGAAACAGCCACGCCAGCAGCCGCGAGAACGTCACCAGTCCGATCAGGCAGCCGGCACCGAACTGCAGGATCAAACTTATATCAAGACTCTTTATGCCGGTCATTACCGTGCCGTAAAGGCCCATGCTCAGCAACAGGAAACTGCCCGATACGCCGGGCAGCAACATGGCGCTGATGGCAATCGCCCCGGCGACCACCAGCTTGAGGGCCCCGAGCCCACCCAGTGCCGGCATCAGCGCCGGTAGCAACTGCGCCAGCAGCATGCCGAGCGCCAGCAGCAGCACATGCCACAACCGCCAGCCATCGATATGCCGGGTGACCACCACCGCCGAAGCCAGCACCAGGCCGAAGAAGAAGGCGTTAAGCAGCAGCGGCTGGTTGTCCATCAGATAGGTGACCAGATGGGCGACACTGATCAGGCTGGCGGCGATGCCCAGCACCAGCGGGACCAGAAACGCCAGATTCAGATGGCGCACCAGGCCGCCCGTACCCTCGCGACGCCAGGCGCCGATAGCCTCCGGGCCGAAGCGCCGGATCGTGTCGATGAGCTCTTCGTAGATGCCGGTGACGAAGGCGATGGTACCGCCCGAAACGCCTGGCACGGCATCGGCAGCGCCCATCCCGGCGCCCTTGAAGAACAGCGAGAATGCTCGCTTCACTGGTGGACTCCTTTCACGCTTTGACCGGCCAGCGCATGGCCGGCCCTTTAAACGAATGACATCTGGTTAACGGATCACGCCTTCCAGCAGTGGCACGAAACGTACCCGCTCAAGACGTTCTTGCCGGTAACGCTCGCCATGACGCGCAACACGGGTCAGCCACTGCTCACCGTCGTTGTCCTCGATCGGCGCGATCAACGTTCCGCCATCGCCGAGTTGTGACAACAGCGCATCGGGCAGTTCGCTGGCACAGGCGGTGAGCAAAATGGTGTCGAACGGCGCCGCTTCCGGCCAGCCGTGGCCGCCGTCGCTCAACCTTAGCCGACGTTGTGTACCCGCAAGCGCGCCAGCCGCATGCGCGCACGCTCCTGCAGCACCCGGATACGCTCCAGCGACCATACCGCCGGCACCAGCCGCGACAGGATCAGCGTCTGGTAGCCGGAGCCGGTGCCGATCTCGAGTACCCGCTCGGGTTCGGTGGCCAGCACCATCTCGCTCATCCGCGCCACCATCCACGGCTGCGACAGCGTCTGGCCATGGCCGATGGGCAGCGAGGTATCCTCATAGGCGCGGTGCGCCAAGGCCTCGTCGAGAAACAGATGGCGCGGCTCGCGGGCCATCACCTCAAGCACCCGGGGATCCTCGATGCCGGTCTCGGTAAGCCGCGCGACCATGCGATCGCGGGTGCGTTGCGAGGTCATGCCGATCCCGCTGAGTTCACGCGTGTCCAGACAACGCATCCAGCCAGCCCCGTACATCGTTGATCGCCGCATGCCGGGTCAGGTCGGTCTGCAACGGAGTGATCGACACATAGCCGGCCTCGACGGCGGCAAAGTCGGTATCCGCGCCGTCGTCGGCGCTCTCGCCGGCGGGGGCGATCCAGTAACGTGTACGCCCGCGCGGGTCCTTGACCTCGAGCGGACGCTGCGCCGGTCCTCGATAGCCCATGCGGGTGACACGAAAGCCGCGGATCTCTTCCCACGGCAGGTCCGGTACGTTGACGTTGAGCAGACTGCGCGGCGGCAGTGACAAGGTATCCGCCGCGCCCACCAGGCTCGCCGCAACCCGCCCGGCGGTCTCGAAATGCTGCGCGCCGACCAGCGACACGGCGATCGCCGCCATGCCCAGGTTGCGGCCTTCCATCGCCGCCGCCACGGTGCCCGAATAGAGCACGTCATCGCCCAGGTTACCGCCGTGGTTGATGCCCGAAATCACCAGGTCGGGCTTCTCGTCCCATACCCCGTTGACGCCCAGATACACACAGTCGGCCGGCGTGCCGTCGACGCTGTAGAAGCCGTTATCGAGCGCCGAAAGCGCAATGGGCGCGTCAGCGTCAGTGAATTGCTCGCCCCGCTCTTGTCGCGATCCGGCGCCACCACGCGCAGCCGCGCATGCACGCTGAGCGCTTCATAGAGCGCCTTGAGCCCCGGCGCATGGACGCCGTCGTCGTTGGAAAGCAGCAGTTTACGCATCGTGTCTCCTCAGTACCCGCACGCTATAGCGTGGGATGCGCGATCAGTTCCCGCAGCACCGCCGTGGCAAAGGCACCACGCGGCAATTCGAAGTGAATCTCCAGCGTCTCGCCGAGGCGCTCGAGGCGCGGTTCGACGAGCCGGATACGCAGCGCGCGCCGGGCAAGGCCGCACGCCACTACGCTCCAGAGCGCTGCACAGCGCCGCGTGGTCGTTCGTCAGGTGGCGCTCGTAGTTCGCCGGTGCGGCACTGACTTCGCTCTGCCCCACACCCCACAGCGGGCCGGCGGGATGCAGGTCGAGCCGCGCGGCACGCTCGGCCAACGGCGGCCAGCGAGGCGTCGCCCGGCGAAGCGTCGCCCGGCGAAGCGTCGCCCGGCGAAGCCTCATCCGAAAAAGCGTCGTCAGACTCAGCGACGAACTGGCTCTGCGTGCCATCGAGCATCACCACGTCGCCGGCCAGCGGCGTCGACCAGTCGCCGGCGCGGATGCGCGACGCCAGCAGTTCGTTGAACAGGTAACTGCGCGCGGTCGACAGCATCAGGCCCTGGCGGTCGTCACGCTTGCGCCAGCCCCTGGCGAGTATGCCACAGGCGCGTGCCAGGTTATGGCCATCGACGCCGAAGCGCTGGGGGCCGAAATAGTTGGGCACGCCGGCCTCGACGAGGCGTTGCCAGCGTGTCTCGAGCTCGGGATGGGTGACGATCGGACCGCTCAGCCGCAGCTGGAAGCGATTGCGACGATGCACGCCGCGCTTGAGCTTGCGCGGATGGCGCGCATGGGCCAGCACGCAGACCGGCGTATCGCCAAGGCGCACGTCGAGATCGTCCGGTGCCTCGCGCCCCGGCAGATGCACCGACAGCCATTGGCGGGTCACCGCGATACGATCCTTCATCCCCGAATAGCCGATATCGCGGGGCGTGACCTCGCAGGCCCGGGCCAGCCTCCGCGCCAGCTCGGCGGTGCTCAGGTCGCGCTTCTCGAGCCACAGCCAAAGGTGCTCGCCGTGCCCTTCGGGGGCGAAATCCAGACACTCCTCGACCACGAAGTCCTCGGGGCTGGCGCGATAATCGCCCGCCGCCAGCGGACCGCCGTGGGCGCAGGGCCAGTCGGGCGGCCAGGCCGGCCGCGGGGTCTCGACCGCCTCAGCCATGCGCCGTCTCGCCGCTGTTCCGCTGATCCTGGCTGGCCTCGAGCAACGCCACCGCCTCGGCGGCGATGCCCTCGCCGCGCCCGGTGAAGCCCAGCCGTTCGGTGGTGGTGGCCTTGACGTTGACCGCGCCGAGCGCCACGCCCAGAGTCCTCGGCGATCACGGTACGCATGGCGGCGATATGCGGGGCCAGCTTGGGCGCCTGGGCGATCACCGTGGCGTCGACGTTGACGATCCGCCAGCCGGCCTCGGCGAGGCGCCGCGACGACGTCGCGCAACAGGCCGCGACTGTCGGCGCCGGCCCAGCGCTCGTCGTTGTCGGGGAACAGGTGGCCGATATCGCCCAGCGCGCAGGCGCCGAGCAGCGCATCGCAGAGCGCATGAAGCAGCACATCGCCGTCGGAGTGGGCGATGAAACCGTGATCGTGGGCGATGCGTACACCGCCGATCATCAGATGGTCGCCATCGCCGAAGCGATGGACGTCGAAGCCGTGGCCGATTCGCATCATGCGCGGGTCTCTCAAAGGTTGCGGGCGAGGGTTGTGGGGGTTGGAGTCCGGCGCGTGGCCGTCGGGCGCCTCGCGCTGGTGGCGAAGAACTGAGCGGGAAGAATCTGCGCGGCGAGGATCTGCTCAGCCAGCGCCAGGTCTTCGGGGTGGGTGATCTTGAGGTTGTCGCGACGCCCGGCGACCAGCCGCGGCGACAGGCCCAACGCCTCGATGGCCGAGGCCTCGTCGGTAATCGCCACGCCGCCCGCCCGGCCTCGTCGAGCGCGCGGCGCAGCAGCGCATAGCGAAAACCCTGCGGCGTCAGTGCATGCCACAGCCCGTCACGCGGCTCGGTGGTCGCGACCCGGCCGGCGGCATCGGCGCGCTTCATGGTGTCGGCCACTGGTGCGGCCAGCAGCGCCCCCACCGGTTCGTCGACCAGCGCAGCCTGCAACCGGGCCAGGTCATCGCCGTGCACGCAGGGCCGGGCGACGTCGTGGACCAGTACCAGATCCTCATTGCCGGCCTCGGCGGCGATCGCCGCCAGCGCCAGGCTCACGGTCTCGGCGCGCTCGGCGCCTCCGGCGACACGCCGCCAGTCGGCGAACGGCACCCAGGCCGGATCGAACCAGGCATCCTCAGCATCCAGGCAGAGCAGCAGCCGCGCCGACGGGAAAGTCTCGTAGAGCCGCGCCAGGGTCTGCGCGAGCACCGGCTGGCCGGCCAGCTGCAGGTACTGCTTGGGGCGATCCGCGGCCATCCGCCGGCCCTGGCCGGCGGCCGGCACGATCAGCCACAACGGCGTTTCGTTCATCAGCCACCCTCCGGATTCGGGGCCCGGCCCGACTCGCCACCGGTGTCCTCGATGCCCGGCACCCAGAAGAACTGCTCGTCCTGGCGCACCATGCCGATGTCGCTGCGTGCACGCTCCTCGATGGCATCGAGACCGTTCTTGAGATCGACGACCTCGGCCGCCAGACGCTTGTTGCGCGCCCGCAGGGTATCGTTTTCCGAGGCCATCGAATCGGCCCGGGCGCGGATATGGGTCAATTCGCGCAGCCCGCCCTCGCCGAACCACAGGCTGTACTGCAGCAGGCCGAGCAGCGCAATCAACAGTACGCCAAGCCACTTGAGCATGCGGGATATCCGTTTCGATTTAGGCAACGCCGGGCATTATGCCATCATGAGAGCGATGATTGCCGACGCCCTTTGCCGTTGCGCAACGGCTTTTATCGACGGCATCATCTTGTTGAATCCGCTAGGGAGGCGTCATGTACAAGCTCGCGTTCTTCATCCCCGTCGAGGCTGCCGAGGATGTCAAGGAAGCCGTGTTCGAGAGCGGTGCCGGACGTATCGGCGACTACGAGGCCTGCTGCTTCCAGACCTTGGGAGTCGGGCAATTCCGCCCACTGGACGGCGCCGACCCGCATATCGGCCGGGTCGGTCAACTCGAGCGTGTCGACGAGCTCAAGGTCGAACTGGTCTGTCGCGACGAGCGCATCCACGGCGCAGTTGCCGCGCTCAAGCTGGCCCATCCCTATGAGGAACCGGCCTACGAGGTGTGGCGGCTGGAGGATCTGTAGCACTTATCAGCCGCAGGCCCGGCGGCACTTGCCCCTCGTGGGAGGGAATTCATTCCCGATGACGATCAGGCGCTGCCGAAATAGCGCTCGCGGTCTTCCTCGCCGATGTCGCTGATGTGCAGCGGAAACTTGCCCTGACGCCGATCGCTGAAATAGTGATGCAGGGTACGCTCGATGGTGGGGAAAGCCAGCGCATCCCAGGGAATCTCGTGTTCGGCGAACATCGCCACCTCCAGGCTCTCCGGGCCGGCGGCGAAGTCGCCGGTCAGCTCGGCACGAAAGATCATGTAGACCTGGTTGATGTGCGGTAGGTTGATCAGGGTGTACAGGCCCTGCAGTTCGACCTCGGCGCAGGCCTCTTCACGAGTCTCGCGGGTGGCCGCCTCGAGGGTCGTCTCGGCGTTTTCCATGAATCCGGCAGGCAGCGTCCAGTAGCCGTGGCGCGGGGCGATGGCGCGGCGGCACAGCAGCACGCGATCATCGCGCACCGCCAGCGTGCCCGCGACGATGCGCGGATTCTGATAATGGATAGTGCCGCAGGCGTCGCACAGATAGCGCGGACGGTCATCGCCCTCGGGAATCGCTAAACGCACGGACTGGCCGCAATGGCTGCAGAAATTCATGGGCTCCTCGGGCGGCACGACGTCGCTTGACGTCCCCTTTTTTCCGGCTGGCCGGCTGGGTAATAATGGAATGAAATTCTCGGAACGCCCATGTTAGAGACACTACACGAGCGCCTGCAAGCACACTCGCCACGCAAGGTCGGCCTCGCCCTGCCCCAGGCGGCGGTGCTGCTGCCGATCGTCGAACGCGACGAGCCGACGCTGCTGTTCACCCGACGCGCCGGACACCTCAAGCAGCATGCCGGCCAGGTGGCCTTTCCCGGCGGCAAGCGCGAGCCCCAGGACCCCGACCTGCTGACCACCGCGCTGCGCGAAGCCGAGGAGGAGATCGCCCTGGCGCCCGCACGGGTGCGCCTGCTCGGCCGTTTGAGCGACGTGATCTCGCTGCACGGTATTCGCGTCACTCCGTTCGTCGGGGTGATTCCCGCCGACCTGCCGCTGCGTCCGCAACTCGGCGAACTCGATACCATCTTCGAGGTGCCGCTACGCTTTTTCCTGGACGACCGGCGCAGTCATACCGACGTCATCGACGTCGACGGCGTACTGCGCTACGTGCCCAGCTACGCCGCCGAGGGTCAGATCATCTGGGGGCTGTCGGCAATGATGCTGGTCGAACTGCTCGCCGAGGGCTTCGGCTGTCCGGTGAGCCTGGATCACGCGCCGCCCGGCAGTCCGCTGCATTACCGACCGGAGCGCAGCCGGACGGTTCCCGACATCGAGGACTAGCCACGAGCATGCTTTCGCCCGATACCGCCAACCCCCTGTCGGGGCTGGATGCACGCCGCGCTGCCGATGCTGGTCGACCGGCTCGTCGACCACGGCTGGTTCGTCGGCGAGCACTTCATCGACCCGGCCCTTTGCCGCGCCCTGCACGATGAACTCCGCACCTCGCCGAGCACGCGCCTTGCAGGCCGCAGGGATCGGCCGTGGCGAGGCGCACCAGCTGCGCCGCGACATCCGCGGCGACGCCATTCACTGGCTGAATCGCGACAGTCAGGCCCAGCGCGACTACCTGGCGTTGATGGCCGGGTTGCAGAGCGCAGATCAATCAGGCGCTCTACCTGGGACTGTTCGAGTTCGAGGCGCACTTCGCCCATTATCCGCCAGGCAGCTTCTACCGCACCCACCTCGACAGCTTCCAGGGGCGCGCCAACCGGGTGATCTCGACGGTGCTCTACCTGACCCCCGACTGGCCGGCCGATGGCGGCGGCGAGATGGCCATCTACGCCGAGGACGACGACACCCGCGAACTCGCGCGGGTGCGTCCCGAAGCCGGCACCTTCGTGTGCTTTCTCTCCGACCGGGTGCCGCATGCGGTGCTACCGACCCGCTACCCGCGCACCAGCATCGCCGGCTGGTTTCGCCGCAACGCCTCGCTGGGCGGGCTGGTCGACCCGGCGCGCTGAGCCGCCCTCAGGGTCGACGCTGGACCCGGCTAGAAATTGGGTGCGCGCTTCTCCAGGAACGCCCCCATGCCCTCGCGCTGCTCGCTCGCCGGCGAAGCCCAGCGCGAACAGGCTGGTTTCCAGCGCCAGCGCGCTGTCCAGGTGCTGGCCCTGGCCGGCATGGATGGCCTGCTTGGCGGCACGGATCGCCTGCGGGCCGTTGGCGCCCAGTTGCTGGGTCAACTCCTCGGCCAGCGTCTCGAGCTCCGCCTGCGGCACCACCCGGTTGACCAGCCCGACGCGCAGCGCCTCCTGGGCATCGATCTTGCGCCCGGTGGTGATCAAATCGAGCGCCATCGCCGGACCGATACGCCGCGGCAGCCGCTGGGTGCCGCCGAAGCCGGGAATCACTCCGAGCAGTACCTCGGGCTGGCCGAACAGCGCGTTGTCGCTGGCCACCGCCCAGTCGCAGGCCAGCGCCAGTTCGCAACCGCCGCCCAGACAGAAACCGTTGACCAGGGCCACGACCGGTACCGGCAGGCGTTCGAGGCGCTTGAAGGTCGCCAGCGCCTGGGTGGCGAAGACCCGCGCCTCATCGGGGCTCTTGTCACGCATCTCGGCGATATCGGCGCCGGCGACGAAAGACTTGTCGCCGGCGCCGGTGATCAGCACCGCGCGCAAGTCGTCGCGCGCGGCCAATTCGTCGAGCACCCGCTCGAGCTCGCCGAGCAGTTCGCTGTTCAGCGCATTCAACGCCTTGGGTCGATTCAGGGTTATCCGGGCCACGCCGGCGCGCTCGTTGAGGGTAACTAATGCCTCGCTCATGCCGTTCTCCGCGATCAGGGTATCCAACCTCAGCATACCCGCGCCGCAAGATGCCCGACATTGCACTATCGGCGGCATTAACGACAACGCTAACCGCGCCAGTCGCCACTCTCTTCGGCGAGTTCGGCCCGCTGTGTCTCGGGCGGGGCGTCGTCAGGCGGCGGCGGGCCGACCAGCGGCTCGGCGACGTCCACGTCGGGCACCACCTGTGAAAGATCCTCGGCATGCTCGTGCTCGATGGCCCCCTGTACCAGCGCCTCGGTCACGTTGAGCTCGGCGCCGACCACCGTCTGCGGCGGGTTGGGCGTGAACGGCGCCACCGGCAGCGGCGCCGGACGACGGCTGCGCCGCCAGGTGAAGAACAGCGTCAGCGCGGCGGCCAGCGCCGCCAGCGACCAGAACAGCCCGGCGTCGCCGAACGTCGCCATGACCGGCGAAATCAACGGCGGGCTGAGCGTCGAGCCGAGCGCATTGATCAACAACAGCCCCTGGCTCATGCGCACCAACGCACCGGCCGGGGCGCGGTCGGCGGCGTGACTCACCGCCACCGGATAGAGTGCGAACACCCCGCCGCCAAGCAGGAACAGCACCCCGGCCAGCAGCCACGGCTGATCGGCCAGCGACAGCGCACCCAGCGACAGCGCCAGACTGGCGGCGCCGATCAGGATCAGCACCAGCTGGCGGTCATGGCTGTCGGACCAGCGGCCAAGGGGGTATTGCAGCAACATGCCACCAAGCACCATCACCGCCATCATCTGGCCGATGTGCTGGACGCTGAATCCGCTGCGCTGCAGGTAGAGCGGCAGTAACGAGTAGAGCGCGGCGATCGCCAGTCCCGAACCGAAGCAGCCCATCACTCCGGTCGGGGTGAGCAGGATCAGGCGCAACGGCGGCAACGGCTCGGCGTGTTCAAGCAATGGCGAGACCCGCGGAATCATCGCCATCGGCAACACCGACAGCGACGCCAACAGCCCGATCACCATGAACGGTACCTGCGTGCCGGCGGCATCGGTCACCCCCAGCAGCAGCTGGCCGATTACCCCCGCGGCGTACAGCGAAATCATGTACAGCGCCAGCAGCCGACCGCGCACCCGGGTATCGGCGGCGGTCAATAGCCAGCTTTCGATGACCAGGTAGACGCCCACCGTTGCCCAGCCGCCAATGAGCCGCAGCACGAACCATGACCAGGCGTTCAGCCACAGCCCCGCGAGCAGCACGGTCACCGCCACCAGCGAGGCGAAGCAGGCATAGGCCCGGATGTGGCCGATGCGCAGCAGCAGCCGATCGTTGAGCAGCGCGCCGATCGCCAGGCCGATGAAATACGCCGACGAGACCCAGCCGATCACCACCGCCGAGGCGCCGGCCGCGTCCAGGCGCAGGGTAATCAGCGTTGCCAGAAAGCCGTTGCCGATCCCCAGGATGAAAAGACCCAACAGGGGAGCCAGGGCCATGGCCAGTAACTGGGGCGACATGAACGGATGCCTCAAGATCGATGGTAGGACGGTGCCGCGCCGGCGTGGAACGCCGTAATGGAACACCAGGATGGGCTAGCGATACCGTGGCAGGCGGCCTGATTCGCCGGCGACTATACGCCGGCGCCTATCGGCGACAAAGCATTTTTCGCGGCGAACGCCCGCCGTGGTTACAGCGTATTAGCACTTGTCGAATCATGCCATTCGTCAGCCGGCGATACGGGACAGCGACGCGCGTAGCAGCGTATGCTGGAATGATCACAAACAAGCCGGGTAGCCGTCGCTGACCGGCGGCCGCGCACCCACAAAGCCCATGAGGAACACGCCGATGCTAGCGGGCCTGGACCATCTGGTCGTCACCGTCACCGATATACCCCGCGCCGTGGATTTCTACACCCGGGTGCTGGGACTGGAATCACGTTATAGAGATGCCGAGCGCGTCGACCTGGTGCTCGGCGACATCGCCTTGCGCCTGCATCCGGTCGACACCACGATCGTGCCACGCGCCGGCTGCCCGATGCCCGGCAGCCTGGATATCTGTTTTCGCAGCCTGCTGCCGCTCAGCGAGGTCCAGGCGCATCTCGATGCACTGGCCATCCCGGTCGAGACCGGCCCGGTGGCGCGTCAGGGCGCCGATGGGCCGATCGTCTCGCTGTATCTGCGCGACCCCGACAACAACCTGATCGAGCTGTGCCGTCCCGAACGCTGAGCCACCCTCACCCTGTTCCCGACATGGAGACTCGTTATGGTCGAGCCACTGTCCGATAGCCCCGAAACACTCGCGACGAAGCCCCGCAACCCGCCGACACGACGATTCCCATGGTGGTCTACGCGCTGCTGCTGGCCGGCTTCGTGGTCGGCCTCACACCGATTGTCGGGGTGATCATCGCCTATGTGTATCGCGGCAAGGGCCCGCCGTGGCTGGATGAGCACTATCGCTATCAGATTCGTACCTTCTGGATCGGCCTGCTGTATGCCTTCATCGCCGCGCTGCTGTCGCTGATCGGCATCGGCCTGATTTTGATGCTGGGTCTGGCGATCTGGCTGATCGTGCGCTGCGTCAAGGGCTTCAAGGGGCTGCAGGAAAAGCGCGCGCCGAACAACATCGACACCTGGCTCTGGTAGCGGGATCGAAGACACCGGCCTGCCCCGTGCGGGCGCCTCGCATGAAGCCCGCGTCGCAACCCGCTATAATGCTCGCCCCGGAGTTCGAAGCCGCTAATCTGCATGAGTGACCGAACCTACCCCAGCGCCTTGCGCGCGCGCTTCATCGCCGCCCTGTGGCGGCTGCTGTCGCGTGCCAGGCCCATCACGCTCTGGCGCCTGGCGCGCCGGCTGGGACCGCTCGTCTATCGCTTCAGCGCCCGCGAGCGCAAGGTGACCGACATCAACCTGCGCGAAGTCTACCCGCAATTCGACGAAGCGCGGCGCACCCGGCTGGCCCGCGACAGCATTCGCCATTCCACCGCGACGATGCTCGAACTGGGCTTCGCCTGGATGGCCAATCCGGCCCGGGTCGAGGCCTCGATCCAGGCCGTGCACGGCCGTGAATTGCTCGACGAGGCGCGCGCCGAGGGCCGCGGGGTCATCGTGCTGGCGCCGCATTTCGGCAACTGGGAAGTGCTCAACTTCTGGCTATCCGGCCACTTCCCGTTCACGGCGATGTACGAGCCGCCCAAGATCGCCGAACTCGACTCGTTGATCCGTCAGGGGCGCGAGCGCATGGGCGCGGCCCTGGTACCCACCAACTCACGGGGCGTCGCGTCGCTGCTCAAGGCGCTCAAGCGCAGTGAAGCGGTGGGCATCCTGCCCGACCAGGAACCCGACTGGCGAGGCGGCGTGTTCGCCGACTTCTTCCATCGGCCCGCCTACACCGGCACGCTGTTGCCCAAGCTGGTGGCGCGGACCCAGGCCCGGGTGGTCACCGGCGTGGCCCGCCGTGCTGGCCGACGACGGCCAGCCGGCGGGGCTTCGAGATTCACTTTCTCTCCCTGCCTACTAGCGCGTCTACGCTCCCGACGAGGCGATCGCCGCGCGCGGCGTCAATGCCAGCGTCGAGGCGGCGATTGCCCTCGACCCGGCGCAGTACCAGTGGGAATACAAGCGCTACCGCAAGACCCCCGAAGAGCAGCAGCAGCGCAGTGATTACCGCCGCTACCGGCTCTACCGCTGAGCATGCCCGGTTACTCGGGTCGCACGCTGTCGGGCCCTACCGCCACGCGCGGCGCCGGGGCCGCCTTGAACAGGATCAGCCACAGCGCTCCGGCGATCAGCGCGCCGCCGGCCAGATGCGCCAGGGTGACCTGCTCGTCGAGAAACAGCGCGCCCCACAGCACTCCGAACAGCGGCACCAGCATGGTCACGGTGAGCGGCTTGATCGGTCCCAGATCCGCCAGCAGCCGGAAGAACAGCAGGTAGGCGAGCGCCGTGCACACCAGCCCCAGCGCCAGCAGGCGCCAGCCACACATCGCCCTGCAGCCAGTTCGACAGCGACGGCTGACGCCAGGCTTCGATCAGCATCAACGGCGCCAGCAAGGCGCTCGCCCCGGCCTGCGAGCCCAGCGCCAGCAGCCGTGAGTCCAGCCCGCCGCGCGCGGTGATGAAGCGCCGCACCAGAAACCCCGACAGCCCGTAGCAGGTCGCCGCGACCAGACAGGCCGCCGCCCCCAGCAACAGGGTGGACGTCCACGGCCACCGGGCCGGTCTGGACCAGCACCGCGACCCCCGCCAGGCCCAGCGCCACCCCGCACAGCCGGTCGCGGGTCATCGCCTCGTCGAACAGTGCCGCGCCGATCATCACCCCCATCAACGGCGTGGTGGCGTTGAACATCGCCGAATAGCCGGCCGGCAGGGTCTGCGCCGCCAGGCAGAACATTGCGAACGGGATTCCCGAATTGACCATGCCGATCGCCAGCGTCGCGCGCGCCTTGCCTTGAAAGCGCCACTGCACCCGCCACAGGGCGAGAATCGCCAACAAGCCCAAGCATCGCCAGAGAGACCCGGAAGAACGCCGTGACGTCAACGCCCCCAGCTCCGGCGCGGCGATGCGCATGAACAGAAAGCTCGCGCCCCACAGGGCCGAGAGCAGCAACAGGCGTAGCGTGGAATCCAGCGGCATGGCGAGGCACCTGGTTATGATTATGAGCGGGACCGATGGCGATTCTAACGCGCCCACGCATCCCCGGCTGGCTGTTTTCGGACGCCGTGTAACGGACGCCGTGTAACGGACACTGGGTTTCAACCGCCAAGTGTCGGATGCCGGATTTCGACAGCCACGTCTCGGACCACTCGCTTTCATAAGATCGCCGCTTGACCGGTGGCGCGGCGTTATCCACACGGCCCTCGGCGGTGCGGGCGTGTCTCCGCAGACCGGCTCCACGGGGTGCCGGTCAAACCGGCTGAGATCGCCATTGAATAACGCATGGCGGATCCCGAAGAACCTGATCCGGGTGATTTCTCCAATGAGAAAGTGTACCGGCGTAGGGATCAAGCAATGGCCGGCCCGCTTCGATGCTCCCCGGCCGCGCTCATTCTGGCTCCCGCCGCTGCCCCTCCGGATCGTCGTTTCGCTCGGAGCATGCATGGGCTACCGCTTCATCGATCTGATCAGTGCCTGCCGGGACGACTGGCACGCCTACATCGAGCACGATTTCGTTCGCCAGCTGGGGCAAGCCACGCTTGACGATGGCGCCTTTCGACATTATCTCGAGCAGGACTACCTGTTCCTGATCCATTTCGCCCGCGCCTATGCTCTGGCGGCCTACAAGAGCCGCACGCTGGCCGAGCTGCGTCAGGCTTACGACGGGCTCAGGATTATCCTCGACGTCGAACTCGACCTGCACGTCGGCTATTGCCGCGACTGGGGAATCAGCGAGGACGACCTGGCCAGGCTGCCCGAAGCCCGTGCCACGCTGGCCTACACCCGTTACGTGCTGGATGCCGGAGCCGCGGCGACCTGCTTGATCTCCATGTCGCCCTGGCGCCGTGCCTGATCGGCTACGGCGAGATCGCCAACTGGCTCAATGCCGAGCCGTTCACATGCCATGACGGCAACCCTTATGCCGACTGGATCGCCCTGTACGCCGGTGACGACTTTCAGCAGGCCATGCAGGCCGAGATCGCCTGGCTGGACGAGCGCCTCGCCACGCTCGATGCCGCGCGCTTCGAGCAACTCGTCACGACCTTCCGTGACGCCACCCGCCTGGAGATCGACTTCTGGCAGATGGGGCTCGATCAGGCCGACTGAGGCGGTGATGAAAGGCCTGCAGGAACAGGCCGAGAGGTTCCGCCGCGAGGGGGCCGAGCTCTATAAAGAGGTCTGAACGTCCCGTCAGTCCTGACGACTCCGCGCCGCCCACACCAATCGGCGCGGCGTCGTTGGTTCGACCACTCGAAGCGCCCTGCCATGGACCCGGATCGCGGGTTGGTTTAGCGTACCGGCGGTGACACACACCGGATAGCCACCAGGGCACTAGGAAAAGGAAATCAGGATGGGTAAGACACTTGGGAGCAAGGCGGGCGGCAAGACGTTCGGCCTGCTGGTGGGCCTACTGGCGCTCTCGCGGCTAGCCGTGGCCCAGGCCAGCGAGAGCGAATCAGTCGGCCATTACCCACTGCCCGACTCGGGTGACGTTATCGGTCGTATACAAACCGTCGAGGCCAGCGGTGAAGACACCCTGATCGACATCGGCCTGCGTCACGGCGTCGGCTACAACGCATGGCCCGGGCCAACCCCCAGACTAACGTCTGGGTACCGGGCGAAGGCACCGAGGTGGCGGTTCCCACCCGCTTCATCCTGCCGCCGGGCCCGCGCGAAGGCATCGTCATCAATCTGGCCGAGATGCGCCTCTATTACTATCCGGACACGCCGCAGGGCGAGGCGCCCCGTGTCGAGACCTATCCTATCGGCATCGGCCGCATGGACTGGCAGACCCCACTCGGTCGGACGACGGTCACCGCCAAGGTCGAGACCCGCCTGGTATCCGCCGCAAAGCATCATCAAGGAGCGCGCCAAGCGCGGCGAGACGCTGCCTCGCGTCGTGCCGCCCGGGCCCGACAATCCCCTGGGCGAGCATGCCATGATCCTTGACCTGCCGGGCTATCTGATTCACGGCACCGATCGCCCAGCGGGGGTCGGCATGCGCGTCTCGCACGGCTGCATACGCATGCTGCCCAACGATATCGAGGATCTGATCTATCGCGTGCCGGTGGGTACCTCGGTGCGCCTGATCAACCAACCGGTCAAGTTCGGCTGGGACGCCGCCGGCATCCTGAACGTTCAGGCCTTTCCTGCACAGGGTGCCGGTGACGGCTCCGACGCCCACATCGACGAGGCTCTCGACGCCGCGACTCGAGCGGCGTCAGACCGGCGCTTCCTGGTCGATTATCGGCGCCTGAAAAAGCAGCTCGAGACCCCCGATGGCATGCCCGTGGCGCTATTGCTCGCCGAACGCCCCTTCCCGCTGCCCGAGCCGACATTGACGTTCTTCGAACGCGCGCAGCTGATTCCGTCCCTCTACAGCCGAGTGTCGACTCGCCCTGTCGGTGAGCCCCAGGCGCAGACGAAGTAAGCGCCGGAGCGCTGGAATCGATGGATTTGCGCAAAATAATGATTGAGCACAAAAAAGCCACACGCGAGCGTGTGGCTTGGTTCGGCGGCAGGTCTTGCCAGCGGCTCGCGCCTCTCAGCGCAACGAGGTCCACAGCACCGGCGTACCGGGTAGCTGAAAATCGATCGCCATCATCACGCTCAAGGCGGTGATCGTGAAGATCGAGAAGATGAAGACCTTCTTCGCCCACGCCTCGTCGTTGGTTGTGCGATAACCGGCCAGCGCCATGTACAGCCAGTAGCCGCCCATCGCCGCGGCGACGATGAAGTAGCCATAACCGGCATAGCCGGCGAAGCTGAGCAGCAGCGTCGCCGCGAGGAACGCGACGATATAGCCGGCAATATAGTGCTTGGCCGTCTTCACGCCCCGGACGACCGGCAGCACCGGAATCGAGGCGGCGCGATAATCCTTGAAGCGGAAGATCGCGATCGCATAGGAGTGCGGCATCTGCCACAGGCAGAAGATCAACAGCAGGGTCAGCGCACCGAGGTCGAACTCATTGCTGACCGCACAATAGCCGACCACCGGCGGCGCTGCACCGGACAGACTGCCAACCAGCGTGCCGTACTCGGAGTGGCGCTTCAGATAAAGGCTGTAGACCCCCACGTAGATGGCGAAGCCGATCGCCGCGAACAGCACGGCCGTCAGCGTGGTGCCGACGTACAGCACACCGAAGCCGGCCAGCCCGAGCAACGTGGCGAACATCAGCGTCGCCCGGGGCGACACCAATCCCTGCACCAGCACCCGATCCTGGGTACGCTCCATCAGGCGATCGATATCGCGATCGATATAGTTGTTGAACGCGCAGCCGGAAGCAATCACCAGCGCAATACCCACCACCGTGGCCAGCAGCAGCATGAAGTCCACGCTGCCCTGCGAAGCCAGGAAGAAGCCCCCGGCCACGGAGATCAAATTGCCGAAGATGATGCCCGGCTTGGTCAATGACAGATAGTGCTTGATCATCATGAGCGCGGCCCAGCCGGCCATCATGTTCTGTTGCAGATTATTCATGATCCACAGCGAGCCACCGACGATCAGGCCCAGAATCACCAGCGTGAAGATGAACGACGTGAGGTTCCAGCCTTCGTCCGACTTGGTGTTCATGTGCATGAACATGATCAGCTGGACAAGAACCTGCAGGACGGCCATGACGATGATCGTGACGACCGTGGCCGTGGTGCTCAAGCTGCCCAGCATGACCACGCCGAAGGCTATGATCGTCAGCACGATCGACAGGATCAGGCCAGTCACGTAGGACTTGACGCTCCCGTGACTGGCACCACCGGGTGCAGTATGTGAGTCGCTCATGTCATAGGGCTCCCATCAGGTAGACAATGGTGAAGACGCAACCCAGACGATATCCAGGAAGTGCCAGAACATACTCAGGCACATGATCCGCGACCGGGTGATCTCGGTGAGGCCCTTGGTTGCGACCTGAGTGATCAGACAGGATCCAGACCAGACCGAAAGCCACGTGCAGGCCATGGGTACCCACCAGGGAGAAAAAGCTGGACAGAAAGGCGCTGCGGTCCGGTCCATAGCCTTCAAGGATCAAGGCCTGGAACTCGTAGATTTCCATGCCCATGAACCCGAGACCAAACAGGAAGGTAACGGCCAGCCAGAAGCGGACCTGCCCTGTTGTCCACATTCATGCCAGCATGGCGATGCCGTAGGTGACACTACTGAACAGCAGCAGCAAGGTTTCGATCAGCACGAAGGGCAGGTCGAACAGTCCCTGCGGTCGGGCCGCCCGCATTGCCCCCGTGGAGCACGCCATAAGCGGCGAAAAGTGACCCGAAGATCACCAGGTCGCTCATCAGGTAGATCCAGAAGCCGAAGACCTCGGTGCCAGCGGCATCGTGGTGCTCATGCTCGTGGGCATGAGCGTGGTTGCTAGAGTATCGGTTGCCATGATTACGCCTGCACCCCCAGGTTACCGTCATTCGTCTCGTAGCGTGCATCGCTGCCGGCTCTGGCGAGTCGTGCATGGTGCTCTTTCTCGGTCCTTTCGACTTCTTCCGCGGGCACGTAGTAATCGATGTCCTCGTTGAAGATACGCAGCATGAAGGCGATGAACATGCCGATCGCACCTACACCAGCCAACCACCAGATATGCCAGACCAGCGCGAAGCCGAAGACGATGCTGAACAGCCCGATGATCGGCCCTGCCGCAGTGTTCTTGGGCATATGGATAGCTTCATAGGGCGGCTCGGAGGTCATGAGATTGCCCTGCTTCTTCATCTCCCAGAAATAGTCGATGGAGTCGACCGTCGGCAGATGCGCGAAGTTGTAATGCGGCGCGGGCGAAGAGGTCGACCACTCGAGAGTACGGGCATCCCACGGATCGCCGGTCACGTCGCGCAATGCCTTCACGGTTACGAACGCTGACTATCAACTGGATCACCGTGCAGGCGATACCCAGCAGCACGATGAACGCGCCGACCCAGGCAACCAGCATCAGCGGTAGCCACTCGGGGTTTTCATAGGACTGCATGCGACGCACGGCGCCGAAGAAGCTCAGCACTAGAGCGGCATGAAGGCCGTGTAGAAGCCAATCAGCCAGCACCAGAAACTGCGCTTGCCCCACTTCTCGTCGAGCTTGAAGCCGAACGCCTTGGGGAACCAGTAGACCAGGCCCGCCATCATGCCGAATACCACGCCGCCGATGATCACGTTATGGAAATGCGCGATCACGAACAGGCTGTTGTGCAGCACGAAGTTGGCGCCCGGCACCGCCAGCATCACACCGGTCATGCCGCCCAGGGTAAAGGTGATGATGAAACCGATCGTCCACAGCACCGGTGTCGAATACTCGAGCCGGCCGCGGTACATGGTGAACAGCCAGTTGAATATCTTCACCCCGGTGGGAATGGCGATGATCATCGTCGTGATACCGAAGAAGGCATTGACTTGGCACCCGCTCCCATGGTGAAGAAGTGGTGCAGCCAGACGATGAACGACAGCAGCGTGATCGCGATGGTCGCCCAGACCAGCGTGTTGTAGCCGAACAGACGCTTCTTGGAGAAGGTTGCGATGACCTCTGAGAACACCCCGAACGCCGGCAGGATGAGGATGTACACCTCGGGATGGCCCCAGGCCCAGATGAGGTTGACGTACATCATCTGGTTGCCGCCCATGTCATTAGTGAAGAAATTCATCCCCAAATAACGATCGAGCGTGAGCATCGCGATGGTTGCCGTCAGGATCGGGAACGACAGGATGATCAGCACGTTGGTGCACAACGCCGTCCAGGTGAAGATCGGCATGCGAAACAGGGTCATGCCCTTGGTACGCATTTTCAGGATGGTCACGAAGAAGTTGATGCCGGTCAGCGTGGTACCGATCCCCGATATCTGTAACGCCCATATCCAGTAATCGACCCCGACCCCGGGGCTGTAATCGATGCCCGAAAGTGGCGCATAGGCCAGCCAGCCGGTCTTGGCGAACTCACCGACCACCAGCGAAATGTTGACCAGCACCACACCCGCCGCGAACAGCCAGAAACTCAGGTTGTTCATGAACGGGAAGGCCACGTCGCGTGCACCGATCTGCAACGGCACCACCAGGTTCATCAGGCCGATGACCATGGGCATGGCGACGAAGAAGATCATGATCACGCCGTGGGCGGTGAAGATCTGGTCATAGTGCTCGGGCGGCAGATAACCTTCCGCCCCGCCATAGGCCATGGCCTGCTGGGTACGCATCATGATGGCATCGGAGAAGCCGCGGACCAGCATGACCAGCGCGACCAGGAAGTACATGATGCCGAGTTTCTTGTGATCGATGGAGGTGATCCACTCCCTCCACAGATATCCCCACTTCTTGAAGTAGGTTATTCCCCCAACGAGAGCCGCGCCGCCAAGTGCCATGACGACGACAACGACCATGATGATCGGCTCGTGGTAGGGAATAGCCTCTAGGCTAAGTTTTCCGAACATAATGTTACTCCGCTGCCTCTGCGCTCATGGGCTTGCCGCTTTGCTCGCCTTGAACTTGCTCACCGTGACCCTCATTGGCGGGGCGCCGTGCTCGCCATGCGCACCCTCGCCATCGCCGGGTCCACCGCTGCCGCCGTGGAAGCTGGCGATCACCTGGTCATGAGATCCGCCGGCACATCCGAGAAGTACTCGACCGGATGAGCGATGCTCGGCTCCGCCAACTCGTTATAACTCTTGGGGAAGGACAGTGAGTCGGGCGACTGGCGAACCTCGTCGACCCAGGCCCGAACTCCTGCTGCGAGGTGACATGCGCATCGAAGATCATTTCGGAGAAGCCGGCACCGCTGTAATTGGTGGTGCGCCCACCATAGACGCCCTCTTCGTCGCCGATCAGATAGACGTCGTTGTCCATCCCTGCCATGGCGTAAATCTGGCTGCCCAGCCGCGGAATCATGAACGAGTTCATCACCGAGCCTGAAGTCACCCGGAAATGTACCGGCTGTCGACCGGGAAAACCACCTCATTGACGGTAGCGATACCCTGATCTGGGTAGATGAACAGCCATTTCCAGTCCAACGAGACGACATCGATTTCCATCGTCTCGGACTTGTCGGCGATCGGCTTGTGGGGGTCATATTCGTGCGAGGTCTGCCAGGTGAGGATCGCCAGGAACAGGATGATGATGCTGGGGATCAGCCATACCACCACCTCGATCTTGTTCGAGTGGGCCCAGTCCGGCGAGTACTTGGCTTCCAGATTGGTGCGCCGGTAGTGCCAGCCGAAGACGATGGTCATTATGATGACCGGAATCACCACGATCAGCATCAGGCCGAAACTGGTCAGGATCAGCGACTTCAGGCCTTGCCCGACATCCCCCTTGGGATCCATCAGCGCCGAACCACAGCCACTCAACAACAGCGGCAGCAGCAATAGCGGCAAAATAGTGAAGATACGGGTGTATTTCTTCTTTCTCATCTCTCGACCTCGTCAGAGCATGGAGACGACCATCGGCAACAGGACGCCGGAACTCGACCGTTCAGTGCCGTCGGCACAACGTTGTTGCCAAGGTGCCTGTCCGGTACGTACGGCAGACCGCCTGGGCACTGCTGGGCAGTGGCTTATTGGAAATGACGTGCTGGCTCGATAATCCGGCGTGGACTGGACTCGGCAAGCAGAGACGACATGCTGACCGCCACATACCGCGAAACGCGCGCATTGTCCTCGAATAGTGCGCCCATGAGAAGGGGCGATTTGCCGCAGGGGTGCGCACCTTGACAACCATATCCAGTAAGGCTAGCACGTCGAAGCACAATCGCGAGGCCGGACAGCCCCTCCGGCGGGTGTCGCTCAGCGACGCTAGGCGAACATCACCCGCGCCGCGCCGGCTTCCTCGGCCACCGGCTGGGCATCCTGCAGGTGCTGGCCGGTCTCGGGACGGAAACATGCAATCTCGAGCCATGAAAAGCCGAGCCACCAAGGAGGGACCATCCCGTCGCAATGGCGTGACTTCACATGATAGCTTCAAACCAAGGAATCCGATAGCAGGCTGAATGCCTCAACACGCTGAAATACACCGTCCTTTAAGGCCTAATAGGCGAGCCTCGTATTCGTTGACACGTATCGATCCATTCAAGCTATTGAAAAGCTAATAAAAGGAAGACCATGACCATCTTCATGAGCCTGGTCGGGATGGCGGTGCTGATCCTGATCGCGCTACTGTTTTCCAGCAACCGCCGCGCCATCCGGCTGCGTACCGTAGGCGGCGCCTTCGTCATCCAGGCCTGTATCGGTGCCTTCGTGCTCTATGTGCCGTTTGGTCAGACCGTACTCAAGACCATTTCCGACGCGGTCAGCCAGGTGGTCGCCTATGCCAATGACGGCATCGGCTTTCTATTCGGCAACCTTGCCGATCCCGGCAGCGGTGCGGGCTTCATCTTCGCCATCAAGGTGTTGCCGGTGATCATCTTTTTCTCGTCGCTGATCGCGGTGCTCTACTATCTCGGCATCATGCAGTGGGTGATCCGCATTCTCGGCGGCGCGCTGCAGAAAATCCTGGGCACCTCGCGGACCGAGTCGATGTCGGCCACCGCCAACATCTTCGTCGGTCAGACCGAGGCGCCACTGGTGGTGCGTCCCTTCATCGCCGACATGACCCGCTCCGAGCTGTTCGCGGTGATGTGCGGCGGGCTGGCCTCGGTGGCCGGCTCGGTGCTCGGCGGCTACGCCGCATGGGGGATCCCATGCGAATACCTGGTCGCGGCCTCGTTCATGGCGGCCCCCGGCGGCCTGCTGTTCGCCAAGCTGCTGGTGCCGGAAACCGAGAAGCCAACGAGACCCCCGGCAGTCGAGCAGGTCGAGGCCGAGGACGCCCTTCAACGTGCTCGACGCCGCGGCCGGCGGGGCGTCGTCGGGGCTGCTGCTGGCCGCCAACGTCGGCGCCATGCTGCTCGCCTTCATCGCGCTGATCGCGCTGATCAACGGCATGCTCGGCGGTATCGGCGGCTGGTTCGGCATGGACAACCTGAGCCTGGAGATGATCCTCGGCTGGCTGTTTTCGCCGCTGGCCTTCCTGCTCGGGATTCCCTGGAACGAGGCCTCGCCGGCTCGTTCATCGGCCAGAAACTGGTGGTCAACGAGTTCGTCGCCTTCATCAATCTCGCGCCGTACATCGATGGCGAGCAGATGGTCGCGCCACCGGCGAGGTGATGAGCGAACACACCCAGGCGGTGCTGTCCTTCGCGCTGTGCGGTTTCGCCAACCTGTCGTCGATCGCCATCCTGCTCGGCGGGCTGGGCAGCATGGCGCCCAGCCGTCGCCACGAGATCGCCAGTCTCGGCCTCAAGGCGGTGCTCGCCGGCACGTTATCCAATCTGATGTCCGCGGTGATCGCCGGGCTGTTCATCAGTCTGTCCTGAACCCGATTCCGGACTCCGGGTCGACGCATCGAGCGTCTTGTACGAGCTCGATTCGTCGCCGCTCCCTACGCCTTCTCCTTTCTCTACAATGGTGATATCACGATGACAGCACGCCAAGACGCGGCCCGCCGGGCCCTCGCCCTGATGGACCTGACCAGCCTCAACGACGATGACAACGAGGCGCGGATCGTCGAGCTATGTCGGCAAGCGGCCACGCCCGCCGGCCATCCGGCCGCGGTCTGCATCTACCCGCGGTTCATCGCCACCGCACGCCAGGCCCTCGCCGATGCCGGGCTGGCCGGCCAGGTCAGGATCGCCACGGTGACCAACTTCCCCCACGGCGCGGCCGATATCGCCGCCGCCGAGGCCGAAACCCGCCAGGCGATCGAAGCCGGGGCCGACGAAGTCGACGTGGTGTTCCCCTATCGCACGCTGATGGCCGGCGACGCGGTGTCGGCCGCGAGCTGGTCAAGCCTGCAAGGCGGCCTGCGGTGAGCGCTGCCTGAAGGTAATCATCGAAAGCGGCGAGCTTGCCGATGCGGCGCTGATCCGTCGGGCAAGCGAGATCGCCATCGCCGCCGGCGCCGACTTCATCAAGACCTCGACCGGCAAGGTCGCGATCAACGCCACCCTCGAGTCCGCCGAGATCATGCTCAGCGCGATTCATGACAGCGGTCGCGAGGTCGGCTTCAAGGCCGCCGGCGGCGTGCGCAGCGCTGACGACGCCGGCCAATACCTCGAACTGGCGGCGCGGCTGATGGGCGACGCCTGGATCACTCCGGCGCACTTCCGCTTCGGCGCCTCGAGCCTGCTCGGCAGCCTGCTCGAGTCGCTCGACATCGCTCAGCCCGGCGACGGGGCGACAATCGGGAGGCTACTGATGCTCAATTCGGAGATCATCCGCGCCAAGCGCGACGGCAAGGCGCTCGAGGCGTCAGCGATCCGCCAGTTCATCGCCGGCATCGCCGACGGCTCGGTGGGCGACGAGCAGATCGGCGCCTTCGCCATGGCGGTGTTCCTCAACGACATGAACGATGCCGAACGCATCGCGCTGACCGAGGCGATACGCGACTCGGGCGAGGTGCTCGACTGGCGCGACATGGACCTGCCCGGCCCGGTGGTCGACAAACACTCCACCGGCGGCGTCGGCGACGTGGTATCGCTGATCCTCGGCCCCTGGGTCGCCGCCTGCGGCGGCCACGTGCCGATGGTATCCGGGCGCGGGCTGGGCCATACCGGCGGCACGCTGGACAAGCTCGAGTCGATCCCCGGCTATGACATCACCCCCTCCAGCGCGAAGTTTCGGCGGCTGGTCAAGGACGCCGGCGTGGCGATCATCGGCCAGACCGGTGATCTCGCGACCGCCGACAAGCGTTTCTATGCGGTGCGCGACGTTACCGCGACGGTCGAGTCGATCCCGCTGATCGTCGCCTCGATCCTCGGCAAGAAGCTCGCCTGCGGGCTCGACGCGCTGGTGATGGACGTCAAGACCGGCGGCGGCGCCTTTATGCCAACCTACGAAGCCTCTCTGGAACTGGCCCGGGCGATCGCCACCATCGCCAGCGGCGCCGGCACGCCGACCCGCGCGCTGATCACCGACATGGATCAGGTGCTGGCGAGCAGCGCCGGCAACGCCGTCGAGGTCGCCGAGGCGATCGCGGTGCTGCGCGGCGAGCGGCCTGACAGCCGGCTCTACCAGGTGACCCGTGCGCTGGCCGTCGAGATGCTCAAGGCCGGCGGGCTGGCCGGCGATGACGCCGAAGCGATCGTGCGACTCGACACCGCACTCGCCTCGGGGGCCGCCGCCGAGCGCTTCGCGCAGATGGTCGCCGGGCTTGGCGGCCCGGCGGATATCGTCGCGCGCAGCGAGCATTATCTGCCCAGGGCGCCGGTGGTGCGCCCGGTCTACGCGGGCGAGAACGGCCAGCTCGCCGCCATGGATACCCGCGCGCTGGGCATGACGGTGGTCGAGCTGGGTGGCGGGCGGCGCCAGGCCGGCGCGGCGATCGATCACGCCGTAGGGCTGAGCGACATCGCCGCGCTCGGCGAACGTATCGACGGCGAGCGGCCGCTGGCCTTCGTTCACGCGCGCAGCGAGGCCGACGCCGAGCGTGCCGCCACCAGCCTGCGCGAGGCCATGCAACTCGGCAAGGAGCCGCCGCCGCGTCCGCTGGTTCACGCCATCATCGCGCCCGATGGACACATCAGCGAGCCTGGAGCTCAGCCATGAGGCGCGCCATCGTCAAGCCGGCAGCTACGGCCGCCTCGAGACCTTCGCCGATACGGCCAGACGTGGCCAGGCATTTCGGCCTGACGCCATGGCCCATGGGCGCTCGTTATTGTCACCAACCGTTCAGGAAGATTACTGATGCCTACTGCGCATATCGACGCCCAGCCGGGTGACTTCGCCGATACCGTGTTGATGCCCGGCGATCCGCTGCGCGCCCAGTTCATCGCCGAGACGTTTCTCGATGATGCCGTCCAGGTCAACGGTGTGCGCAACATGCTCGGCTTCACCGGCAGCTATCGGGGCCGGCAGCTATCCGTATGGGTAGCGGCATGGGCATACCCTCGCTCTCCATCTACGCCAAGGAGCTGATCACCGAGTACGGCGTCGAACGCCTGGTGCGGGTCGGCTCCTGCGGCGCGGTTCGCGATGATGTCGCGGTCAACGACATCGTCATCGGCATGGGCGCGAGCACCGATTCCGGCGTCAATCGCGCGCGTTTCAAGGGCCACGACTTCGCCGCCATCGCCGATTTCGAGCTGACCCGCCATGCCGTCGACGCCGCCCGCGAACGCGGCACGAAGGTCAAGGTCGGCAACCTGTTCTCGGCGGATCTGTTCTACACCCCGACGTCGAGTTCTTTCAGACCCTGAAGCGCCACGGCATTCTCGGCGTCGAGATGGAAGCCGCCGGCCTGTACGGCGTCGCCGCCGAATTCGGCGCCCGCGCGCTGACTGTATGCACCGTCTCCGACCATATCCTCAAGGGCGAGGCGCTCGACTCGCAGGCGCGCCAGACCGGCTTTGCCGAGATGATGACGATCACCCTGGAAGGGCTGCTCAGGGATGACAAGGAGACTCGACAATGAGCACCATCGACCCGACCATCGTCGAGCGTCTGCTGGCGGTGCGCGACCAGGCCTACGCGCCCTACTCGGCGCATCCGGTGGGCGCGCTGATCGAAACCGCCTCAGGCCAGCGCTATGCCGGCTGCAACGTCGAGATCGCCAATTACAAGGGCTTGTGCGCCGAGGCCGGGGCGATCGCCGCGATGGTCGCCAACGGCGAACAGCGCATCGACACGCTTTACGTGATCGGCCCCGCCGAGCACCTGTGCACGCCCTGCGGCGACTGCCGACAGCGGATCCGCGAATTCGCCTCGCCGACGACGCGCATCCACGTCCTCGACGGCCATGGCCAATGGCTTAAGAGCTATAGCATGGACGCCCTGCTGCCGGACTCGTTCGGCCCCGAGAACATCGGCAAGCCCTCGCCGATGCACGCCTGAACGAGCCCTGCCTCGCTTGAGCGCGCTGCGTGAGGCCCTCGGCGCAGCGCCGCTCCGCCCATCCAACGCAGCACTTGGGTATACTCGGCCTTCCGTCACTCGCTCGCCTAACCTGCAATCCGCTCGGAGTCGTCGATGGTCTCAGCGCGTTTCTCGCCGTTCGAGCTGCTGCTGCTCAAGAGCCGCAACCAGACGGACACCGCCGCCCTGCTGCTGCTGGCCTGGGTGATGGTCAGCAAGGGCAATGTGCTGCCTGAGGACAAGCATTACCTGGAAACCCTGGCCGACGGCTTTCGCCACGGCCATGACCTGGCGCCGTTGATCGAGATCGCCGCCGGCCAGGACATGAGCGCCATCCAACTGGCCGCCGAAGTGCTGCAGAAGGACTGGTGGAACGAACAGTCGTTCCCGTTTTTGCGTCAGGCCATCGGCCTGGCCACCAGCAATGCGCAGCTGGTCGCCAGCAACAACCATATCCTGCGCTTTCTCGCCGACCTGCTGGGCGTTTCCCCGGCGGCCTTCAACCAACTATGCCAGGAGGTCACCGGACGCCCCCTGGCAAGCCCCGCAGACCCCAGTCGTGCCGATTATTGGCAGGCCCGTGAACATGCTCGCCAGCAACAATCCCAGCATGAACAGGAACGCGAGCGAGAACGCGAGCGAGAACAGCAGTCCTCTCGGCAACGCCAGCGCGACGAGCAGCAGCGCCGGGGCCAGGAGGAGCGTCAACGCAGGGAACAAGAACGCGCCTACCAGCGCCACTCGCACCGCCAGGGGGCCGGCGCCGATGACGATAGCTACCGGGACGATCAGCCACCACCCGGCGATCGCTCGCTGCGCGCATTGCACGTCCTCGGGCTCGACGCCGAGGCTAGCCGCAGCGACATCAAGAAGGCCTATCGGCGGCTCGCCCAGACCCACCACCCGGACCGCTTCTACAGCCACGGCGAGCAACGCATGGCGACCGCCTCGCAGCGCTTCCAGCGAATCAAGAACGCCTACGAGTATTTGATACAAGATGCGCGATTTGTATAAACGCCTGGGGGTCGAACCGAGCGCAGACGACGCCACGCTCGCCGCCGCCATCGAGGCCTGCAACAACAGCGCCCTGAAGGCCGACGCCGCCGCGGTACTCAACGTTGGCGCCCGGCGCGACGCCTACGACGACCTGCACGGCATGCTCAGCGAGCTGGGCCGGCTGCGTGCGCGTCTGGGGCTGACCCACGGCGCGCACTGGCGGGGCGACGTGGCCAACGACTTCTCGCTGGCGCCCGATCTTGCCCAGTCGCGCCACGATGAGCTGGTCGCCAAGCTCGACGCCGCAGTGACCGGCCAGATGCGACTCAAGCGCTGGCGACGCCTGATGCCCTGGCTGCTCATCGCCGGTTTTATGCTGGTCGCCGCCGGGGGATTCGCCGCCGGCCGGTGGGTATAGCCACTTCTGACCATCAACGCTGATGCTTTAACGAAGCAAGCGCTGCCAGCGGCGGCTATTGGGGCGCCTCACCTTCCTGGAAGCCTTCCTGGGAACGAGATGTCTCGCCCGGAAAGTTCATGGTCCGTGCGGCGTCAGGGGAAGAGCCTCGCCCCGGGCCGCCCTCACCACCGGTACCACCGAAGGGCGGATTCTCGAACATCACGCTGAGCCGCGGCAGCGACAGGTCGATGCCGTCGCTATCCATGCGCTGCTTGAGGCGCAGATTGAAGGCCCGCGCCACGTCCCACTGCATCAGTGGGCTGGTACGCATGCGCACGCGCAGGATCGCCGCGCCCTGGTCAAAACTATCGATGCCCTGCAGTTCGAGCGCCGACCAGATATGGTGACGCATCATCGGGTCCTGACGCAGTTCGTCGGCGACTTCGCGGACCAGCGCGATGGCGTCGTCGATGGGCATGTTGTGGGGGATCCGGATGCGCAGCAGGGCGATGCCGAATTCGCGGGCGAAGTTCTGGATGCCCTTGATCTGGCTGAACGGGATGATGTGCACGATGCCATCAAGATCGCGCAGCCGCACGGTGCGCAGACTGAGCCCTTCGACCGTGCCCATGTGTCCGCCGACGTCGACGAAGTCGTCGATCGACAGCGAGTCCTCGATGAGGATGAACAACCCGGTGATCAGATCCTGGACCAGCGTCTGGGCGCCGAAGCCGATCGCCAGGCCGACCACCCCGGCACCGGCGAGCAGCGGCGTGACATTGACGCCGAGATTGGCCAGCCCGACGATCGAGGCAATCACCAGGATGGTGAAGAACACTACGTTGCGAACCATCGGCGTGATGGTCTGGGCGCGGGTGCTATTGATACGCCGTCCGCGCGTCCCCGAGGCGCGGCGCAGCGCACGCTGGATGGCGGTATCGGCGAAGATCCATACCAGCCAGGCCAGCAGCACGGTCACGCCGATGCGCAGCAAGGCCTGACCGATACGGGCACTGATCGCGCCCTCATCGCCGATCCCCAGCAACGAGAAACCCCAGATACGCAGCGACAGCTCGGCGAACAGCACCCAGCACAGGAATTGTCCCAGGGTATAGAAGAAGCGCTTGAGTCGGCGCCGATACTGCGAGGTGCGCTTGGCCGCCCCGACCCGTTCGGCATGCCGCCGCAGGCCGCCACTGGTGACCAGCGTCAGCACCAGCAACGCAGCGCACAGGATCGCCCGTGTGAAAGCGCCATCAGCCTCGCCCGCCGAGACGAAGATCGCCGCCAGCGAGACGCCGATCAGCACCAGCGCGGGGATGTGCCAGTAATTGCCGAGCATGATCGCCAAGTCGCGCAGCGAACTCTGGTCGCGGCGTTCGGCGTAGGGCCGGTTGCGAATCAGATGCTTGACCGGGCGCCGCAGGCGTATCACCAGCACCCCACTCATCACCCCGGCCAGCACGTTGGAGAGCACCGACAGCCAACTGGCCAGGTCGCCACCCAGCAGCGTGACCAGCCGTTCGCTGTTGACCGCATCGCTGAAGGCCGCCAGCGCACCGATGATGAACAGCCGGCGCGGCGCCTGCTGACGCAGGATGGCCACCGCCACCCGGCGGTGGCCACGCGTGAAGACCGAGATCACCACGTCGAAGACCGTCGACAGGGTGCGTCCGCAGAGCGTCACATAGGCGATGACCAGCACCGTGGCGCGAGCCGGGGTGGGCGCCGAGAGCCAGCGCAGGCTGGTCAGCATGACCAGAAAGGCGAGTATCCAGGGTACGACCTTGCGCAGGAAATGCGCGACCAGCAGCCAGGCAGGTGGCTCCGGGGGCAGCGCCAAGGGCCAGCCGCGACGTCGGGCCAGCAATCGCCCGCCGCCCATCAACAGCATCAGCAGGCCGAACCAAACCGTCAGCAGTATCGCCGCCTCGACGACCTGACGCGCCAGTTCGACACGCCCCATCGACTCGATCAGTTCGACGGTATCGCTTCCGGCGCGCCGGGCACGTAGCGCCCAGATATCCAGTGGCGAATGGCCGGCTTCGGCCTGCGCCCCGAGATCGGTGAACGACTCGGCCAGCGCGCCCAGCAGACCCTGGGGCGAATCGCCCGCCTCATCCGCTTTAAGCGCTCCGGCACTCGCCCGCAGGCTCTTCAGCTGGGTCAGCAGCTCGCCGCGCTGGGCGTCGTTCTCGAGCGTGGCAATCACGCTGTCCAGCGACTCACGCAGCTGCGCAGGGTCAGCCTGCGCCTTGGCGTCCTCGGCGTTGCCGCCGGCCCCGGTCAATCCACTCAAGGAGATCCCCTGGCCCGACGCCACGGCGGAAAACGCCAGCCCCAAGCTTACCACGATCACCCCGCCCAGCCGTTTGAGAAGCGCCCTGCCCGGCATGTCATCTTCCTATTTAATGGCTTACGCGATCAGCAAGCCTGACGCCTGAACACGACAAAGCCAAGACCCAGAGGCCTTGGCTTTGCTCGCTACCGCTTCGGCCGATCAGCGGCCGGGACTGTCGCTCGCGGGTTGCGTAGCGGTGTCGTCCACAGTTGACTTGCCGCGCTTGCGGTCGAACCAATCCTCGAAGCGCATCACCAGCATGAAGAACATCGGCACGAAGAAGATCGCGATCAGCGTCGCGCCGAGCATCCCGCCGATCACCGCGGTGCCGATCGAGTGGCGACTCGCCGAGCTCGCCCCCGAGGCGATCGCCAGCGGAATGACTCCGACGATGAACGCGAACGAGGTCATGATGATCGGCCGGAAACGCAGCCGCGCCGCCTCCTTGGCCGATTCGACGATGCCCTTGCCAGCCTCGCGCTGCTCGACGGCGAACTCGACGATCAAAATCGAGTTCTTGGCCGCCAGGCCGATCAGCACCAGCAGCCCGACCTGGAAGTAGACGTCACCGGCCAGACCGCGCAGGTACATCGCCACCACCGCGCCAAGCATTGCGAACGGCACCGCGGTGATGACCACCAGCGGCAACGACCAGCGCTCGTACTGCGCGGCGAGGATCAAGATCACCATCACCACGCCGAAGATGAACGCCAGCGAGGAGTTACCCGACGAGCTCTGCTGTTGGAAGGCTTCGCCGGTCCAACCCAGCTGATAGCCGGCTCCGACCGTGTCGCCGACCACTTCCTGCATCGCCGCCAGAGCCTGCCCGGAGCTGAAGCCCTCGGCCGGCTGGCCCTGGATCTTGGCCGCCGGGAACAGGTTGAAGCGCTGGATGATACTTGGCGCCTGGCTACGCTCCATCGTCACCACGCTGGACAGCGGCACCATCTCGCCGCTGTCGGCACGCACATAGACCTTGCTCAGATCATCGGGGGTATCGCGGTACTCGCCCTCCGACTGCAGATTGACCTGGAAGTTACGGCTGAACATCGTAAAGTCATTGACGTACAACGTGCCGAAGGTGCTCTGCATGGTCGTATAGATATCGTCCAGCGAAATCCCCATGCTGCGCGCCTTGTCGCGATCCACCGTGGCGCTGTAGATCGGCACCTGGGTATCCATGGTGGTACGCACCTGGGCAAGCTCTGGACGCTGATTGGCCGCCTTGACCAGCGCCTGGGCCTGAGCCTCGATCTCCTGTGGCGAGGCGCCCTCGGTGGACTGTAGGTAACCCTCGAAGCCGCCGGTGGTCGACATGCCCTGGATCGGCGGCGGATTGAAGGCGATCACCCGCCCCTCGGGATGCTTGGCGCCCATCTGGATCGTTCGGCCGACGAGCTCAGGCGCCGTGGCCTCGCGCTTCGCCCAATCCTCGAGCGTCACGAAGGCCACCCCGGCGTTAGGTAGCTGGGCGCTGGCAAGGATGTCGTAGCCGGCGAACGAGACCACGCTCTTGACCCCGTCGAAGTCGAGAATGTCGTCGATCACCGCCTGGTTGAAGTCATCCGTGCGCTGCAGCGAGGACGCCGCTGGCAACTGGGTGATCGCCAGGTAGAAGCCCTGGTCCTCGGACGGCACCAGACCGCTGGGCAACCGCGTGAACAGAAACGCGGTGATGGCGCAGAAGCCCAGGAACAGTACCACGCCGAGCAGTGCGCGCTTGATCATGAAGCTCACCCCGGCGAGATAGCCTCGCGTGGCGCGCTCGAAGACCCGGTTGAACCAGCGAAACGGCGCCGCCGGCTGGTTGTCGTGGGGCTTCAAGAACAGCGCACACATCGCCGGCGACAGGGTCAACGCGACGATCGCCGAGATCAGCACCGAGATGGCGATGGTGATCGCGAACTGGCTGTACAGCTGGCCGGAGATGCCGCCCAGGAACGCCACCGGAATGAACACCGCGGCCATCACCAGGGTGACCGCGACGATCGGCCCGGATATTTCGGTCATCGCCTTGAGCGCCGCCTCCTTGGCCGAGACATCCTCCTCCTCCATGATCCGTTCGACGTTCTCGATGACGATGATCGCATCGTCGACGACGATCCCGATCGCCAGGATCATCCCGAACAGGGTCAGCAGGTTGATCGAATAGCCAAGCAGGTACATGCCCGCGAAGGTGCCGACGATCGAGATCGGCACGGCGATGATCGGCACGATCGCCGCTCGCCATTTCTGCAGGAATACGAAGACCACGAACACCACCAGCGCCAGCGCCTCGATGAAGGTGTGCACGACCTCCTCGATCGACAGCCGCACGAACTTGGTAGTGTCATAGGGGATCGAATATTCCATGCCTTCGGGAAAGTTCGCCGACAGCTTGTCCAGGGTCTCGTTGACCGCGGCGGCGGTCTCGAGGGCATTGGCCCCCGGCTGCAGATAAATCCCGATCGGCACGGTGGGCTGATTATTCAGCCGGCCGACGAACGAGTAGTCCTGGGCCCCCAGCTCGACCCGCGCGACATCGCTGAGCGTGAGTGAACCGCCGCTTTCGTCGGTGCGCAGCAGGATATTGCGAAACTGATCGACGCTGGTAAAGCGCCCCTCGGTGGTGATGGTAAACGTGTACGGGCGCGGGTCCTGCATCGGCTCGGCGGCCAACTTGCCGGCCGGAAACTGGGTGTTCTGCTGACCGACGGCGTCGGCCACCTCGCTGGCAGTGATGTCGTAATCGGCCATCTTCGCCGGGTCGAGCCACACCCGGATCGAGTAATCCTTGGCTCCGAACAGCTGGGCGTTGCCCACCCCCTGGGTGCGCTTGAGCGCATCGATGATGTTGACCAGCGCGTAGTTACTGAGAAATACCGGATCGTATTCACCGTTGGCCGACGATAACGTCGCCACCTGGAGAATGCTCGACGAACGCTTCTGGACCTGCACGCCCTGCTGCTGGACGACACTGGGCAACTGCGCCATGGCCTGCTGGACGCGGTTGTTGACGTCGATCGTCGCCTGGTCGGGGTCGGTGCCGATGGCAAAGGTCACCGCCAGCGACAGTGTCCCGCTGTCGGCACTGGTCGAGTTGATGTAGAGCAGATTGTCGACGCCGTTGATCGCCTGTTCCAGCGGCGCCGCCACGGTTTCCGAAATGGTCTGGGCGCTGGCCCCGGGATAGCTGGCGCTGACCTGGACCTCGGGCGGCACCAGCTGCGGATACTGCTCGACCGGCAGCACACGCAGAGCCATGACCCCGGCGATCACGATGATGATCGACAGCACCGTGGCAAATACCGGGCGCCGGATGAAAAAGCTTGAAAAATTCATCAGCCGTTGGCCCCTTTCGCGTTCGTTGCCGGACTCACCGCCGCCACGTCTGAGACCGCCGTCGAGCCTTGCTGGCCGCGCCTGCGAAACGTTCTGCGAGCCTTGGGCTGGTTGCTGGCCATCACCCGGGTTCTGCTGTTGATCCGGCGCCGGCGTGCTTTCCGCCTTGCCGTCGAAGGGTTTTGCCTCGATCGCCCGGCCCGGCTGGGCGCTGGGTACATTGCTGACGATCACCCGCTGGCCAGGCTCTAGACCGCTGCGAATGGCGATCCACGCCCCCGAGCGTTCGCCCAGCTCGACCGTGACCGGCTTGGCCTTGCCAGTCATCGTCGACGATATAGACCTGCGGCCCTTCGCGGCCCTCGGTGACGGCGATCTCGGGCACCGCCAGCAGATCGGGCAGCACCAGGCCGGCGAGCGTCAGGCGCACGAACTGCCCGGGCAGGAACAGCGCCTGCGGATTGTCGAAGGTCGCCTGGACCTGAACCGTGCCGGTATCCCGATCGACCCGTGAGCCGAGAAAGCTCAACTCGCCACGCAGCTGATCGTCGCCCTGGCCGCTGCGCGACGAGGCGACAGGGGTGATCGGCCGGTCATCGTCGCTCGCACGGCGCTGCTGACGAATCGCCATGGCGTCCTCGGGAGGCAGCGAGAAGCGCGCCTGCAAGGTCTCCAATGGCGTGATGGTGGCAAGCAGTTGGGGAGCCTGAACCAGATTGCCGACATTGACCTCGCTCAAGCTGATCTGGCCGGCGACCGGCGCCTCGATGGTACTGTAATCGAGATCCAGCTGGGCATCGTTCAATGCCGCCTGAGCCTGGGCGACCGACGCCTTGGCGGCGAGCAGATCGGCGCGCGCCTCGTCGCGCTGCTGCTGGCTGACCGAATTCTGCTGATACAGGCGCTGGTAGCGCTCCCAGTTACGCTGGGCGCGGTACTGCTCGGCCTCGGCGCTCTCGAGATCCGCCTGGCGCTGGCTAACCACCGCCTGGTAGCGGTCCGGCTCGATGACGAACAGAGCTTCACCCTTCTCGACGTGAGCGCCCTCGTCGAATTGACGTTCCTGCAATACCCCGGTTACCCGCGCCATTACGTCGACCTGCTGCTCGCTGCGCAACAGCGCCGAATATTGCTTATCGACCGGCAGGTCGCGTGGTTCGAGTTCCAGCACCTGCGCCTCGAGGGGCGGCTGTTGCTGTTGCTTCCCGCCCCCCGACTGTTGCGAGGATTCCTCGCTACAGCCCGCCAGGCCCAGCGCTAGAACCGCCAGCCACACCCAGCCCGAGCGGCCAACGCTCACCGATGTACGCATCGTATTATTCCTTAGTCGTGTCGCAGTTGGCCGGAAGCCTACAACCATACACCCATGAATGTAAATACACGCTCGTTGCGTTAAGATGCCCTAAAAAAGCTTCCCCATTTCGAATCCAGAGAATCCACGCGCCATGGTCAGACGCACCAAAGCCGAAGCCGAAGCCACGCGCGAGGCCCTGCTCGACGCCGCTGAGTCGCTGTTTCACGACAAGGGCGTCGCGCGCACCTCGCTCGAGCAGATCGCCCGCCACGCCGGGATGACCCGCGGCGCGGTCTATTGGCACTTCAAGAACAAGGCAGACCTGTTCCACGCGCTGCTCGAACGGGTGCGTCTGCCCTTCGAGGAACTCACCGAGGATATCGAGGCCGCCCATGGCACCGACTCGCCGCTGGACAGCATCCGCCTGGCCTGCCACGAGAGTTTCCAGCGCCTCGAGCAGCCCAGCTATCAGCGCATCCACTCGATACTCATCCACCGCTGCGAATTCTTCAGCGATATCGACCCGCTGGAAATGCAGCGCCGACTGAGCCGCGACTGCTTCGACGCGATGCTCGAGAAGTTTCAGCAAGCCGCGCAATACGACCAATTGAAGGCGACCATTAGCCCGCAGATCGCCACTGAACTGCTGCAGTGCTGTCTCAGCGGGCTGTTCCATGACTGGCTGCGCGATCCCCACGGCCATTCGCTGCGCGAACGCGGGACGACGATCGTCGATACCTTATTCGAGCTGCTGCGCCGCTGATAATCGCAGCTGGACTGCAGCTCAGGCGAGTTTGGCGATGCTGCGCGTCACGGCGCTGCGATAGCCGCCTCCGAATAGCAGCAGGTGGTTGAGCAGCGGGTAGAGTTGGAACAGCGTCTGCCGGCGCGGCCAGTCGCCCGGCGGGTTACCGTCCCAGTAGGCCTCGAAGAAGGCGTCCCCAGGCGTGCCGAACAGCGTCAACATCGCCAGGTCGACCTCGGGATAATGCTGGTAGATGGCGGGGTCGATGAGCGCCGGGCCGCGCTGGGTATGCAGCACGTTACCCGACCACAGGTCGCCATGCACCAGGCTCGGCGGCGCATCGGGCAGCCACTCCTCCAGGCGCCGGGCAATGCCGTTCAGGGCATCGAGGCTGACGGCATCGAGCAGGCCGCGCTCGACGCAGGCCTCACCCAGCGGCAGCAGGCGATGCTCGCGCTGAAAGACTCGGCCGTCGCTGCACGGCGTGTTGCGTTGCGGCGTGGGACCGCAGCGGTTGTCGCTCGACCAGCCATGATAGCTGCCGGTTACCGCGTGCAGTTCGCGCAACCCCTCGCCCAGTTGCGCTTCACTCTCGCGACCACGGGGCGCGCTATCCAGCGCCTCCATGATCAGCAGGTCATCATCGAGCGCGACCACCTCGGGGATTATCAGCGAGCTGCCGGCCTCGCGTAGCGCACGAAGTCCTTCAGCCTCCGCCGCCAGCGTCTCGGCGGCGTCCTGCTTGACCACCAGCTCGCCCTGGGCGGTCGTCAAGCGCCAGACCGCGGCGATATCGCCGCCCGCCAAGGGCCGGGGGTCGCCCTGCGGGACGATGTCGAGCGCCTCGAGGCGCGCTAGCCAGTTGGGACGTGCCATGTCTCCTCCTCGGTGAGTATGCGTTCAGCTCACTTCCGGCTCGTTGCGGGCAATACCTGGCGCCTCATCGCGCAACGGCCTGCCGCTCAACTCCTTCTGGAATAGCGAACTCAGCTCCGCCATCGCCGCCCGCTCGTTGGCAACCAGCGATTCTTCGTCATGGCGGATCTCGTAGGAATCCTTGAGCAGTTGGGTATCGAAATCGCGGAAAGTGCGTACCGCGTCCAGGGCGTTGGAACTGGGATAGCCCACGCCCTTGAGCACTTCCAGGCTCATCTCCATGCTCGCCGCGAAGGTCTCGCGGACCACTGCCTCGACGCCGAGCTCCATCAGTTGCCAGGCGTGGTGGCGGTTGCGCGCCCGGGCGAACACCTTGAGCTGCGGGAATTGATCACGCGCCATACGCGCGATACGCGTGGTGGTCTCGGCATCGTCGACGGCGACCACCAGCACCCGGGCCTGCTCGGCGCCGGCGGCGCGCAACAGGTCCGGACGCGAGGCATCGGCATAATAGATCTGCGAACCGTAGCGGCGAATGAATTCGACCTGACGGATGTTGGGGTCGAGCGCGGTGAAGCTGATGTCCTGGGTCTTGAGCACGCGAGCGACCATCTGGCCGAAACGCCCCAATCCGGCGATCAGTACCGGCGGTGCCTGTTCGCCGAAATCACCATCGAACGGACGCTCGTCCTTGAAGCGATTGCCGAGGCGCTCGCCGGCCTGATAGAGAAACGGTGTCAGCGCCATGCTCAGCGTCACCGCGGCAATGCACAGGCTGGCGATGCGCGCCTCGAACACCCCGGCGCTGACCGCTGCCGTCAGCAGCACGAAATCGAACTCGCCGCCCTGGGCAATGGCCGCCGCCAGGCGCGGTATCTCGGGCTTGGGTAGGCGTGCCGCCAATCCCACCAGTGCGATCACCACCAGCTTGGCACTCAGCAGACCGAGCGTGATACCCAATACCCAGAATAGATTGTCGAAGACCAGAGATAGATTCACCGACATGCCCACGGCGATAAAAAACAGCCCCAGCAGCAGGCCCTTGAAGGGCTCGATATTGGCTTCCAGTTCGTGGCGATAGACGGTATCGGCCAACAGCACGCCGCCCAGGAAGGCGCCCAGCGCCATCGACAGACCGGCCCATTCCATGACCAATGCCATACCCAGCACCATGAACAATGCCGCGGCAGTGAAGATTTCATGGACCTCGCTACGCGCGACGAAGGCCAGCACCCGCGGGAACACCAGCCGGCCGAAGACGATTGCCGCCACCACCATGCCGACCCCACGCAACACCTCGAGCCAGGCATTGCCCGAGGCGGCACTGGCCTCGCTGGCGAACAGCGGCAGCAGCGCCAGCAGCGGAATCACCGCCAGATCCTGGAACAGCAGGATGGCGAACGCCGCCTGGCCATGAGGGCTGGCCAGCTGGTGGCGCTCGTTGAGCACCTGCAGCGCGAAGGCGGTCGATGACAGCGCCAGGATCAAGCCGAGCAGGATCGACACCTCGAGGGTCAGCCCCAGCACCAGCCCCAGGGGGGTCAGCAGTGCCGCACAGCCTGCCAGTTGCAGGCTGCCCAGCCCCAGCAGACGCTTGCGCAGGGCCCACAGGCGTGCCGGTTCGAGCTCCAGGCCGATCAGGAACAGCAGCATCACCACCCCGAACTCGGCGAAATGCAGCACCGTTTCCGGCTCGGCGATAAAGCCGGTGGCCGAGGGGCCAAGCACCAGCCCGGCGGCCAGATAACCGAGTATCGAGCCCAACCCCAGGCGTTGGAACAACGGCACGGCGATGATCGCCGCACCCAGCAGCACAGCCGCTTCGAACAGAAAATCCATGATGATCGATCCTCACAATCCTGGGATGCATGCTACAGCGTGCGTCTTGCGCTCAGCCAGGGGCGGCTCAGCGCGGCACTCAATCGCGGCGAAACGGCAGGCGGGCCTCGGCGGCCTCGTGATAAGCCGCGACATGCTCGCGCTCTTCGGCACAGAAACGGGCGACGGCGTGACGAAAGCCGGGATGAGCAATGTAGTGCAACGAACGCAGCCGGCGCGGTGCGAACCCGCGACTCAGCTTGTGCTCGCCCTGAGTACCGGGGTCGAAGCGCGTCAGGGCGTTGGCCAGGCAGTGCTCGATGCCCTGGTAGTAGCAGGTTTCGAAATGCAGGCAGTCGGCCTCGACCTCGCTGCCCCAGTAACGTCCATAGAGGGTGTCGCTGCCCTGCAGGCACAGTGCCGCGGCGACCGGCCGCTCGCCGTGGCGCGCCTGTATCAGCAGCAGTGCTTCGGGCAGCGTCTCGCGCAGGCGCCGAAAGAAGTCCAGGGTCAGGTAAGGCTGCTGGCCGCGCTCGAAATAGGTCATTTGATAGCAGCGATAGAAATGTTCCAGCGCGCCCGCGTCGATCGCCTGGCCGTAAAGCCGATGCATCGTCAGGCCCTGTTCGGCGACCCGCCGGCGCTCGCGCCTCACCTCCTTGCGGCGCTTGGCGCTCATCGCGGCGAGAAAGCCCTCGAAGTCGCCGAAGCCGCGATCCCGCCACTGGAACTGCACCGCCTGGCGCTCGAGCAGCTCGGGCCGCACCGTCAGCCAGTCATCGACCTCGTCGTCCTCGGCGAACAGCAGATGCCAGCTGGACAGCGCCTCGTCACAGCAACGCTCGGCCAGCGTGGCGATGAGCGTTCGCCGCTGGGACGCGTCGAGGCCAGCCGAGGTCAATAGCCGCGGCCCAGGCACCGGGGTAAAGGGAATCGCCGTCAGGCCCTTGGGGTAGTATTCGCCCCCGGCGCGCTCCCAGGCGTCCGCCCAGGCCCAGTCGAAGACGTACTCGCCATAGGAATGGTGCTTGCGATAGCGCGGCAGTGCAGCGACGAGTTCGTCGCCGACCCGCACCAGCAAGTGCTGCGGTGTCCAGCCGCTCGCCGGGCACACCGCCCCGCTGGCCTCGAGGGCGTGGAGGAATTCATGACGCAGAAAAGGCTGATCGGCAGGCACCAGCGCATTCCAACCCGCTGCCGAGACCTGTTCCATGGCCTCGAGTGTCTCGATCTCGCACTGCATTGCTTACCTCCCTGCTGTTCGACGTCATGGCGTTCACTATCTAGCCAACGGCGCTGCACATTCACACCCGGCCCGGCCGCCAGGATAGTGGTGACGGCCGGGCCGGGCGAGGTGAGCAGTCGTGAGGAGCAACGCTAGCCGGGCGCGTCCCGCCTCAGCTCTGGTTGAGCGCCTTGTCCAGCGCCAGCAATGCCGCCTGCCAGGAGGCGGCATCGGCCGCAGCATTGTAGGCCAGCGGCAGGCCGTTCTCGTTGCCCAGGTGGGTGGCGTCGGGATTGGTGAAGGCGTGCTTGGCGTGCGGATAGTTGACCACCTTGACAGTGGCTCCCTGACTCTTGAGCTTGGCGGCCATGGCCTTGAGCGCGTCACGCTCGACCAGCGGATCATCGGCGCCGTTGTGCAACTGGACGATGCCATCGAAGGGCTGCGGCTGGTCGACCGCCTGAGTGGGGCTGCCGTGGAAGCTGATCGCAGCGTCGATGGGCATGCCGGCCAGCGCCATGTTCATAACCACGCCGCCGCCGAAGCAATAGCCGATCGCCGCGATGTGATCGCCATCGACTGCCGGGTTTTCACGCAGCTTGGCCATTGCCGCCTCGAGACTTGCGCGTGCCGTCGGCCAGTCCTGCATCACCTGGCTGGAGAAATCGCCCGCCTCGTCGGGGTGGCTGGTGGATTGACCGTTGCCGTACATGTCGACCGCCAGGGCAACGAAACCCAGCGCCGCCAGCTGATCGGCACGGTGCTTGATGTAATCGTTGAGACCCCACCACTCATGGACGATCAGCACCGCCGGGCGCGGCTCCGGGTCGGCGGCATTGCGTGCCAGGTAGCCCTGGTAGGTCTTGCCGCCGGTCGAGTACGCGAAGGTTTCGCCCTGGACCCGCGGCCCCTGGTCGATGGTCACGCTGGGCTCGGCCGTCTCGCCGGTGGCCTCCTGGGCCGTCGCCAGCGGGGCAATGGCCAGCGCAGCAATCAACCACAACAGCTTGAACGGGATGCGCATAGGTTATCCTCATTTATGGTCTTTTTTTGACTGCACGGGCTCAGGCGCCGCACGTCGCTCGGTGAGTGCCTGCTGGACCCGATTACGACCCTGACGCTTGGCCTCGTACAAGCCCATGTCGGCACGGTGCATCAGCACGTCAGGCGATTCACGAGCGCGGCGCTCGGCCACACCGAAGCTGACGGTGAAGTTGAGCCACTGACCATGAAATTCGACCCGCACATTCTCGAACTTGCCACGCAGCCGCTCGGCGAGCATGGCCGCCTCGACCAGCGACTGGCCATTCAGCATCAGCGCAAATTCCTCGCCGCCGATGCGCCCGAAGAGATCGTCGGCGCGCAGCGTACTGCGACAGATCTCGCCCAGGCTGGCAAGCACCAGATCGCCGGCGGCGTGCCCCCAAGTATCGTTTATCGCCTTGAAGTGATCGATATCGAAGATTACCAGCGCGAGCCGGGTATCGCGCCTGTCGATGCCCTCCATTTCGCCGCGCAGGCAACTCAGGAAGGCGCCGCGATTAAGTGCTCCGGTCAGGCTGTCGGTGGTCGACAGCTCGTGCAGCTTGACCTCACGCTGCTTGCGCTCGGTGATGTCGCGAGCGACGGCCAGCAACCAGTCATGCTGACCGTTGAGCGAATTCATATAGGATGAGCAGCCGAATTCCAGCCAGACATAATGCCCCTGGGCATGACGAACCCGCATCTCGAGCTGGGCGCCATTGCCGCAGGAGAACGCCTCGGTAATGCGCCGCTGGATATGCGGCGCATCGTCGGGCGGCAGCAGTTCGAGCAGCGCGCACAGTTGCAAGGCATCGGGCGCATAGCCAAGCAGCTGTTCGACCGCGGGCGAGACGAAGCGGCACAGACCATCGGCATCGAGCAACAGGATCAGGTCGCTGACGTTCTCGACGATGAAGCGATAGCGACGCTCGCTGTCGATCAACGCCAGCTGTGCCTGCTTGCGCAGCGTGACGTCTTCACAGAAACCGTGCCACAGCACGCTGCCATCGACCTGGCGCTCGGGGGTCGCGCGGCCCTGAACCCAGCGCGGATGGCCATCGGGGTGGCGATAGCGAAACTCGTGTCGCCAGACGCTCAGCCGCCTAGCGCTGCGATGAATGCTATGCCATAAGGCTTCAAAGTCATCGGGGTGGACGCGCTCGATAGCCGCCGAGGCGTCGCTCATGACGGCCTGCGCCGGGACCCCGAAGAGACGCTGGATTCCGGTGCTGACGTACGGGAAATCGAGCTCGCCGCTAGCGTCTAAACGACATTGATAGAGCGCTCCCGGCAACTGTTCACCCAGCTTGGCGAAACGCTCGAGCAGGGTCTGTCGCTCGGTGACATCGGTCAGCGAACCGACCAGTTCGGTCACCTCGCCCTCGTCGTCACGATGCAGCACGATATCGTCCTGCAGGTGTTTAACGCTGCCGTCGCTGTAGGCCAGTGAATAATGCAGGCTAAGCTGATGCTGGCCATTGCTGCGCGCCTCGTCGAGGCTGGCCAGCAGGGTCTCTCGCGCCTCGCCGTCGAGTTGCTCGAGCCATAACTGCGGTCGTTCACGCAGCGTCTGACGTTCGATGCCGCTCAGATCGGCGACGTTGACACCCAGATAGTGCAGCCGCCCCAACCACCAGTCGCGATCGGTGGCGTACACCACGGCTGGCGAGGCACACAATAGCGCGTCCATGAAGCGCGGCAATAATTGCAATGGCGATGCCGGCATGCCTTGTGGCCCCCACGTAAGTTCCCTGGATACTGCGTCGTTATTTTCCGGAGGCGGTCTAGCTGCCTGCCGTACGCCGCCATGTCACGGCGTGAATCGCCTCCTCGCTGTCACCTCTATTGTCAGTGGCATCATTGTCAGAGGCATCCTGGGGGAGCCTCTTGGGCGCGACACAGGCCTGCACCAGCTGGTGAAGGTCGTGTGCCGTCAGCTCGACACGCTGCGCCTGGGGCTGGCCCTCCCAGACAATCAACAGGGCAGGTGCTTCGCGGGTCTGATCGACACCGACGACGCGTCCCTCGCAGCGCCGCTGCGAATCCCGCAACCATGCGCCGATCAACCGATAGACCTGGTCAACGCTCGCGTTCATGTGTTTTCTGCATAAGTTAGCTGCTCCGCAGCAATGAGTGTATATGCAAGCTTAGCTTAGCAGGCCAGTATCACGTCCTCGATCTGCAGCCTGGACCCGCCCACATTAATAGCTCATCGCCTACCCAACCAGCAAAACCTAACCAACAACAAAAAGGGCGCCCACGGCGCCCTGCAACGATCAGCTATTGATGATGACACGCCAATCGGCGGGATGTGTCGATGCGACCTTCGTGCGGTGCCGTGACAGCGCGAAGAGACCCACCGACACATCACCTTACCTGGCATGAAGGCCGAACTCAGCGAGCCGCGGCTTGCATCGCCAAGGCGGTATCCAGCATGCGATTGGAGAAACCCCACTCGTTGTCGTACCAGGCCATGACCTTGACCAGCCGACCGTTGACGCGGGTATGGTTGGCATCGAAGGTAGAGGAGTGGGCATCGTGGTTGAAGTCGATCGACACCAGCGGCTGCGCATTGACCGCCAGGATCGATGAGTCGGCCGCGGCCTTCTCGACGATCGCGTTGACTTCTTCCTTGCTGGTCTCGCGGCTCGCGGTGAAGGTCAGATCGACCAGCGAGACGTTGATCACCGGGATGCGCACGGCCAGCCCGTCGAGCTTGCCGTCGAGTTCCGGCAACACCAATCCGACCGCGGCGGCGGCGCCGGTCTTGGTGGGAATCATCGACTGGGTCGCGCTACGCGCCCGGTACGGATCCTTGTGATAGACATCCGACAGGTGCTGGTCATTGGTATAGGCATGCACGGTGGTCATCAGGCCGTTGTCGATACCCAAGGCGTCGTTGAGCGCCTTGGCCACCGGTGCCAGGCAGTTGGTAGTGCATGAGGCGTTGGACACCACGCGATGCTCGGCAGTCAATATCTCGTCGTTGACGCCGTAAACGACGGTGGCATCGACATCGGTCCCGGGGGCCGAGATCAATACCCGCTCGGCGCCGGCCTCGAGGTGCTTGGCAGCCGCATCGCGCTTGGTGAACAGCCCGGTGCACTCCATCACCAGGTCGACCTTGAGGTCGCGCCAGGGCAGCTGGGCGGGATCGCGCTGGGCGAGCGTGCTGATCCGATCGCCGTCGACCAAAAGCGCCTCGTCGTCATGGCTCACATCGCGGCTGAAATGACCATGCACGCTGTCATGCTTGAGCAGATGCGCATTGAGCGCCGGATCGCCCAGGTCGTTGATGGCGACCACCTGGATGCGGTCCCGATAGTCGTTCTCGTACAACGCTCGCAGAACATTACGACCGATACGTCCGAACCCGTTGATGGCGACACGCAGTGTCATGGTGGCCTCCTTCATAGCAACGCGCTTCATAGCAACGTGGTGGCATAAATCCGCTACGCGACCGCCTTCCGCTCCACCGTAGCGAGCGAGAGGCGGTCGCCATGAAATAATCCTACGCTTTAGACACAATCTGGCCCAAAGAATGACGACGTTCAAGTAAATTTTTTGGTAAATTTACACACATACTTACCTGACAGTGACTAGGGGTTGTCCATGGCTATCCACGACACAGTTTCCAGCGTCACCCAGCGCATCCGTGAGCGTTCGGCTGATCGCCGTGCCGCCTATGAGCGGCACATGCAGGACCAGCACCGCCAGGGCGTGCATCGCGGCGAACTTTCCTGCGGCAATCTGGCCCACGGTTTCGCCGCCTGCGGGCCACAGGACAAGAATCAACTGAAACTGATGAACAGTGCCAACCTGGGCATTGTTTCGTCATATAACGACATGTTGTCTGCCCACCAGCCGCTGGCGCCCTTCCCTGACATGCTCAAGGAAGCCGCCCGTCAAATGGGCTCCACCGCCCAGTTCGCCGGTGGCGTGCCGGCGATGTGCGACGGCGTCACCCAGGGCCAGCCGGGCATGGAACTGTCGCTGTTTTCGCGCGACGTGATCGCCATGGCCACCGCCGTGGCGCTTTCACACAACATGTTCGATGCCGCCCTGTATCTGGGTATCTGTGACAAGATCGTACCGGGGCTGTTCATCGGTGCGGCGCGCTTCGGCCATCTGCCGGCGATATTCGTGCCGGGCGGCCCGATGACCAGCGGCCTGTCGAACAGCGAGAAGGCCCGCGTGCGCCAGCTCTATACCGAAGGCAAGGTCGGTCGCGCCGAGCTGCTCGAAGCCGAGTCCGAGTCCTATCATGGCCCCGGCACCTGCACCTTCTATGGCACCGCCAACTCCAACCAGCTGATGATGGAGATGATGGGCCTGCACCTGCCGGGCGCCTCCTTCGTCAATCCCAATACGCCGCTGCGCGAGGCGCTGACCCGCTACGCCGCCGAGCAGTCGATCCGCAACAGCGAGCCGGGCGGCAACTACCGGCCGTTCTGGAAGCAGATCACCGAGAAGGCGATCGTCAATGCCATGGTCGGTCTGCTGGCCTCCGGCGGCTCGACCAACCACACCCTGCACCTGGTCGCCATGGCCGGCGCCGCCGGAATCACCATCAACTGGGACGATTTCGCCGAACTGTCCGCAGTGGTGCCCAGCATGACCCGTATCTATCCCAACGGGCAGGCCGACGTGAACCACTTCCAGGCCGCCGGCGGCATGAGCTACCTGATTCGCGAGCTACTTGCTGCCGGCCTGCTGCACCGCGACATCGACTGCGTGTTCGGCGGCGACCTTTCCGACTATACCCAGGAGCCGTTCCTCGAGGACGGCGAACTGGTATGGCGCGAGGGCCCCACCGAGAGCCTAGACCCGGATGTGCTGCGCCCGGCCAGCAACCCCTTCTCGCCCACCGGCGGTCTCGCCGTGCTCGACGGCAACCTGGGCCGCGGGGTAATCAAGATTTCCGCGGTCAAGCCCGAGTTCCGTCGCGTCGAAGCACCGGTGCGCCTGTTCAGTGATCAGAACGAACTCAAGGCGGCCTTCGATGCCGGCGAGCTCAACCGCGACGTGGTGGTGGTGGTACGCTTCCAGGGGCCGCGCGCCAATGGCATGCCCGAACTGCACAAGCTGACGCCCTATCTCGGCGTACTGCAGGATCGTGGTTACAAGGTCGCGCTGGTCACCGACGGGCGCATGTCGGGCGCCTCCGGCAAGGTCCCGGCGGCAATCCACATGACTCCCGAGGCCTACGACGGCGGTCCGCTGGCACGCCTGCGCGAGGGCGACGTGGTGCGCCTCGACCCTGAGAACGGCGAGCTCCAGGCGCTGGTCGACGCCGCCGAATGGCAGGCTCGCGAGCCCGTCACCACCGACATCGAGACCTACCGCTACGGCATGGGTCGTGAACTGTTCGCCGGCTTTCGCAGCCTGGTCGGCGGCGCCGAGGATGGCGCCGCCACCTTCGGCGGCTTCGAGGCGCGCGACATCGACAATGGAGAGCATACCGCATGACGCGCCCGGCGCTGATCGGCGACATCGGCGGCACCAACGCGCGCTTCGCGCTGGTGACCCCCGACGCCTTCGACCTGCAGAATATCCAGACCCTGCGCTGTGCCGACTACCCGACGCTGGAGGCCGCAGTCCGCGACTACCTGACCCGTGTCGGTGCCGAGGGCGAACGTACCCCGCGCGAGGCCTGCCTGGCGTTCGCCTGCCCGGTGCATGCTGACGAGGTACGCCTGACCAACAATGCCTGGCGTTTCTCCAAGCGTCAGGTGAAGGCCGAGCTGGGGCTCGAGCTGTTCAAGGTGATCAATGATTTCACCGCTCAGGCGCTGGGCGTACCGCATATCGATGCCGACCAGCTGGTCGCGGTCGGTGAAGGCCAGGCCGAAACCCATCGCGCCCGGCTGGTGATCGGCCCGGGCACCGGGCTGGGCATGGCCGGGCTGTTTCCCGGCCAGCACGACTGGATTCCGCTGCCCACCGAGGGCGGCCATGTCACCTTTGCCCCCACCGATGAATTCGAACAGCAGCTGGTCTCCTGCCTGCGCGGCAGCTACGGTCGCGTATCGGTGGAACGCGTGCTGTGCGGCCAGGGACTGCTCGATCTGTATCGCGCCCACGCTCAGGACGCGGGCATCGCCCCACGCCATGCAAGCCCGGCGGCGGTCACCGAGGGCGCACGTGACGGCGATCCTATCGCCGAGGCGACAATCCTGCGCTTTCTCAAGATGCTCGGTGACGTTTGCGGCGATGCGGCGCTGACCTTCGGCGCGCGCGGGGGCGTCTATCTATGCGGTGGCATCGTGCCACGGCTGCTCGACTGGCTGCCGCGGAGCGATTTTCGTCGCGCCTTCGCCAACAAGGGGCGCATGAGCGACTTTAACGCCAGCTTGCCGGTATGGGTGGTCACGGCGCCCTGGACCGGCCTGTTCGGCGCTTGCGAAGCCCTGCACAACCAGGAGGTTGCATGATCCCAGCAAGTCTGCGCCAATTGATCGATGACACCCATGGCCAGCGCCGGGCCGAGTGGGAAGGCCGCGACGTCTGGCTGGCCAACGAGCCCTGGGGGGAGCTCGCCGTCTCGCTGCAGGGCGCTCAGGTGCTGCACTATTTACCTTTCGCCCCCGAAACCGGACGAGATTTATCCTTCGCTCCCGAAACCGAGCGAGATTTATCCTTCGCTCCCGAAACCGAGCGAGCCGCAGGTGCTTTACCTTCCGCCCCCGAAACCGAGCGAGCCGCAGGCGCGCAACCGGCGCCCGACGCTGCGCCCGCACGCGGGACCGAAGATGGCTGGCTGTGGGTGACGCCGACGCCCCAGCCGCTGCCCGGGGCGATCCGCGGCGGCATTCCGGTGTGCTGGCCATGGTTTGCCGATGAAAGGTTTGCCGATGAGTCGCCGGATCGCTCGGGCCCGATGCACGGCCCGGCGCGCAAGGCCGACTGGCGGCTCGATGCCGCCGATGAGCATCAGGAAGGCATCGAGCTGCACCTGTCGCCGGTCGAGCGCCTGCACAAGCAGCTCGTGCCCCGGATGGTGATCCAGGCCAACGTCAATCGCCTGCATGTCGAGGTGATTACCGAGCATGTCGGCGAAACGCCGGTCAAGTACACCGCCGCGCTGCACAGCTATTTCAGCGTCAAGCACTGTCACTGGTGTCGAGTGGAGGGCCTGGCCGGGGCGCGCTATCTCGACAAACTCGAGGACTTCGCCGAACACGTCCAGCAGGGCGAGCTGGGCATCCGCGGGCCGGTCGATCGCATCTACCAGTCCAATCAAGAGACAATTCTCGACGACGGCGTGCGGCGCCTGCGCATCGCCAAGCAGGGCAGCGACTCGACGGTGGTCTGGCACCCCGACAGTGCGCTGCCCGACGATACCCCCGTCGACGCCGGCCAGCGCTTCCTGTGCGTCGAAGCCGCCTGCACACGGGTCGACCCGGTATGGCTGGTGCCCGGCGCCCAGCACCTGCTGTCGGCCACCATCAGCCGCGACGGGGATTCCACATGAACGACTCGCTGAGGTTCGATGTACCCTTCCTGCTGGGCATGATGCGCCTGCATAACGCCTATGAACTGTCCACGCCGATGGCGCTGGCCGACTGGCTCGAGGCATGCCTCGACGAAGGCCTTAACTGGTTCGATCACGCCGACATCAACCGCGAAGGCGAGACGCGCTTCGGCGAGGCGCTGCAGCACCGCCCGGCACTGGCTTCGCGCGTACGCGTGGTGACCAAGGCGGATATCGTGCTTCCCGGACTCGACGACTCGGGGTTCGCCGTCAAGCACTACGACACCACCCCCAGCTACCTGAACACCGCGATCGACGCCTCGTTGTCACGGCTGGGCGTCGAGCGCCTCGACCACTTCCTGCTGCATCGCCCCGATCCGCTGATGGAACCCGCGGAAACGGCCGAGACACTGGACGGTGCGATCGACGCCGGCAAGATTGGCGCGGTCGGCGTGTCGAACTTCATGCCCGAACAATGGCGGCGCCTGCAGGGCGCGATGCGCCACGACCTGCACGCTCACCAGCTGGAACTGTCGCTGGCCCATGCCGAGCCGCTGTTCGATGGCCTCTACGATGCCGTGCTCAACGACGGCCACCAGCCAATGGCCTGGTCACCGCTGGGTGGCGGCAGCGTCTTCGAGGATGTGCTCGGCAGCTCGTTGAGTTCGCTGGCCGAAGACCTCGGCGTCAGCCGCGCCGGACTCGCGCTGGCCTGGCTACGCCGCATCCCCGGTTCACCGGTGCCAGTGATCGGCACGCTCAAGGCCTCGCGGATCCAGGCGCTGGTCGCCGACAGCAATCTGACCATCGACCGCGCCACCTGGTTCATGCTGCTCGAGGAGTCGCGCGGCCACCGAGTCGCCTGAACGATGCGTTCGGTGAACGCTACCGGCGACCAATGGCCTTCGGCGAAGGGCGGATTGCCCGGGGCGGTGAGGCCTGAGATGATCACGTGACACGATTCACCTTCGATCCTTACCCAACCCTGACAATAAGAGGACCCGCCCCATGTTCCAACTCACCCGCAGCGTAACCTGGCAGGCATTGCAACGCCTGCACCGGGAAACCGCCAATGACCGCATCCGCGACTACTTCACCGCCGACCCCGCACGTTTCGACAAGATGAGTCTGCGTGTCGGCGGGCTGTTTCTCGATTACTCCAAGCACCACATTTCCGATGCGGTGCTCGCCAAGCTGATCGAGCTGGCCGAGCATTCCGCGCTGGTGCAGCGTCGTGCGCAGATGTTCTCCGGCGATATCATCAACGTCACCGAAGACCGCCCGGTACTGCACACTGCGCTGCGCAACCTCGCCGACGAGCCGCTGATGGTCGACGGCAAGGACGTGATGCCCGAGATCCGCAGCACCCGCGAGCAGATCCGCGATTTCTCCGAAGCGGTTCGCGACGGCAGCTGGAAAGGCTACAACGGCAAGCGCATCACGGACGTGGTCAATATCGGCATCGGTGGTTCGGACCTGGGGCCCAACATGGCCTGCCGGGCACTGCTCAAGTACCGCCATACCGAGCTCAATTTCCACTTCGTCTCCAACGTCGACGGCGCGCACATCCAGAAGGTGCTAAGAGCGATGGATCCGGCGACCACGCTGTTCATCGTCTCGACCAAGACCTTCTCGACCCAGGAGACGCTGCTCAACGCCAAGACCGCACGTCGCTGGTTTCTCGACAATGCCGGCGAGGACGCCGATGTCGGCGCGCACTTCATCGCCGCCTCGACCAACCGCAAGGCGGCAATGGAGTTCGGCATCCGCGAGGAAAACGTCTTCGAATTCTGGGCCTGGGTCGGCGGGCGCTACTCGATGTGGTCGTCGATCGGCCTGCCGATCGCCCTGTCGATCGGTTTCGACGGCTTCATGGAGCTGCTCGAGGGCGCCTACGAGATGGACCAGCACTTCATCGAGGCGCCGTTCGAGCGCAACATGCCGGTGCTGATGGCGCTGATCGGCATCTGGTACATCAACTTCCAGGGCGCCGAGACCCAGGCCATCGTGCCCTACGACCAGGCGCTGCATCAGCTGCCGTCGTTTTTGCAGCAGCTCGACATGGAGTCCAACGGCAAGTCGGTGGACATCTTCGGCCACCCGGTGGATTACAAGACCGGCCCGATCGTCTGGGGCCAGACCGGCTCCAACGGTCAGCATGCGTTCTTCCAGTTGCTGCACCAGGGCACGCGCTACGTGCCGATCGACTTCATCGCCTCGCTCAAGCCCGACGAGGGCATGGAGGAGCATCACTTCGCGCTGCTCACCAACATGCTCGCCCAGGCCAACGCCTTCATGGAGGGCAGCCAGGAAGGCAGCCGACTCGACCCCTACAGCTGCCCCGGCAACCGCCCATCGAGCACGCTGCTGCTCGACGAGCTGACGCCGCGCAACCTCGGAGCGCTGCTCGCGCTCTACGAGCACAAGGTGTTCGTCCAGGGGGTGATCTGGAACATCAACTCCTTCGATCAGTGGGGCGTGCAGCTCGGCAAGCGCATCGCCGGCGAGATCAGCGAGCGCATCGACGAGCGCACCCAGGACTTCGACGCCTCGACCCAGGGCCTGCTGGCGCTGATGCGCGAGCATTTCCCGGCGCACCGCCCCGCCGAAGCGGCGGCCCGCGAAGTCGCCGACAAGAAAACCGCCAAGAAGCCATCCACCGACCGGCAAGGCAAGCACTGATGACTCCCGTGATCGCCTTCGGCGAGGCCCTCGTCGACATGCTATCGAGCCGGCTGGGCGACGCCAGCGGCCCGGAAACCTTCACTCCCTACGCCGGCGGCGCGCCGGCCAACGTCGCCGTGGCCTGCGCCCGGCTCGGCGTGCCCAGTCGCTTCCTCGGGATGGTCGGCAAGGATCGCTTCGGGCAGTTTCTGACCGCCGAGATGGCCAGCCACGGCGTCGATGTCTCGGGCATCGTGACGACGACCGAGGCGCGTACCGCGCTGGCCTTCGTCTCCCGCGACGCCCACGGCGAGCGCACCTTCGACTTCTACCGGCCGCCGGCAGCGGACCTGCTGTACCGTCTCGAGCACCTGCCGGCGGGGGTGTTCGCCGAGCCGGCGATCGTTCATCTGTGCAGCAACAGCCTGACCGAAGAGGCAATAGCCGAAACCACCCTGACGCTGGCCGACATCGCCCAGCGCTCGGGCAGCCTGGTCAGCGTCGACGCCAACCTGCGCGCCAGCCTGTGGCCGGATGGCCAGGTCGATATCGGTCTGGTCACCGCACTGCTCGATCGCGCCCAGTTGATTAAGCTCTCCGCCGACGAGGTCGAGGCGCTGCGTGGCGATCATCCGGTGGATGCCTGGATCAGCCAGCGCCTGGCCGCCGGAGTGCGGCTGGTCGTCATCACCGACGGCGCCGAGCCGGTGGCCGTGCATCGCCTCGACCGGCGCTTCGAGATCGTCCCGCCCGCGGTCCAGGCGATCGATACCACCGCCGGCGGCGACGCCTTCATCGGCGGTCTGCTGGCGATGCTCGCCGAGGCCGACATCGACGCCGCCAGCTTTGCCGCCTGGTGCGACGACAGCGAGGGCCTCAAGCGTGCGGTCCAGATCGCCTGCCGCTGCGGTGCGCATGCCGTGACCCGGCCGGGCGCCTACGCCGCCCTGCCCTCGCGCGAGGATCTCGAGCGGCTCAAGGACTGAGCCGCTCGACACGCTGGTACATTCAGCCCAGCCGCTGACCCAGCCAGTCGCCGATCACCCCGATCTGCTCCGGGCACAGCGCATGGGCCATGGGAAAGCTGCGGTACTCGGCCGGCACACCCAGTTCACGGACCTTTTCGTAGCCGGCGCGGCCCAGCCGTTCGGGCACCACCGGATCGAAAGTGCCATGATGCACGGCGGTAGGTAGGGCCCGGTTGGCATCGGCCAGCGCTAGCGAATCGGCGGTGGCAAAGTAGGTCGATAGCGCCAGCAACCCGCCCAGCGGCTCGGGATAGCTCAGGGCCGCCTCGTAGGCCACCGCACCGCCCTGCGAGAAGCCGGCGACGACGATCCGCCGACTGTCGATGCCAGCAGCCCGCTGAGCGTCGATCAACTCATGCACGTAGGCCGCCGAGGCCTTGAGCTGCGCCTCGTCGACTTCCCGGGAAAGATCCATCGCCAGGATGTCGTACCAGGCCGGCATGCGCATCCCGCCGTTGACGGTCACCGCGCGTTGCGGCGCGTGCGGCAACACGCAGCGTAGCGCCAGGCCCTTGGGCAGGTTGAGGGCCGGCAGCAGCGGCGCAAAATCGTTGCCGTCGGCGCCCAGCCCGTGCAGCAGGATCAGCGCCGCGTTGGCGGCACTGCCGTCGCGCGGCTCGATGATCAATGGCTCTCGGGGCATGTCTTCTCCTCATTCGATCGATCGTTTGCGCCAGCCTATCATGTCGCCCGGCGAGGTGGTCAGAACGGCCAGATGCGCGGTATCAATAACAGCGCCGTGGCCCCGACCAGCAAATTGAGCAGCCCGCCCACACGCAGGAAGTCACCGAATCGATAACCCCCCGGGCCATAGACCATCAGATTGGTCTGGTAGCCGATCGGCGTCAGGAAACTCGCCGAGGCGGCAAACATCACCGCGATCGCGAACGGCATCACGCTCACCCCCAGGCTCTCGGCCGCGGTGGTCACCACCGGAAAGGCGATCACCGCCGCCGCGTTATTGGTCACCACCTCGGTGAGCAACGCCACCAGCACATAGCAACCGATCAGCAGCAGGTAAGGTTCGCCCCCCGACCAGGCCAACGCCTGGCCGGCGAGCGCCGCCGCCGCCCCGGAGCTCTCCAGCGCCGCGCCCAGGCCGAACGCGGCGGCAATGGTCAGCAGGACCTGGGTGTCCAGCCCACGCTTGGCCGCGCCCACCGTGCAGCAGCCACTGAGTAGACTCAAGGCGGCGCCCAGCATCGCCGCCTTGAGCATGCTCATCACCCCCAGCGAGGCCAGCAACACCACCCCGGCAAGGATGCTCCAGGCCAGCCAGGCCTTCTCGTGAATGGGCCGCGCCTGGCCGTTGACCTGGCTGACCAGCAGGAAGTCCCGCGACTGGCGATGGCGTTCGATAAATGGCGGGCGCGCCTCGAGCAGCAACACGTCGGCCGGCTGCAGGCGGATCTGGCCAAGATTGCCGGCGACCCGCTCGCCGTTGCGGCACACTGCGAGCACTGCCGCGCCGTAGAGGGTGCGGAAATGCCCCTCGCGGATACGTTGGCCGATGAACTGACACTGATCGGAAACCACCGCCTCGACCAGCCGGCGCTCGCGAAAATCCTTGCTCAGGCTCGACGCGCCGAGGCTCGAGGGCTGCAGGCCGCGGACCTGCTGGAGTTCGACCGCCGCGTCGCTGGTCCCGGCGAAGATCAGCCGGTCGCCACCCTTGAGCTTCTCGCCCGGACCGACCACGCTGACCACGTTGCCGTCGCGCTCGATCTCGACCAGGAACAGCCCGCCGAGGTGACGCAATCCGGCCTCCTCGACCGTCTTGTCGACCAGCGGTCCGCTAGCGGCCACCGCCATCTCGATGGTGAATTCGCGGGGATTTTCGAAGGCCTGGTCGGCGCTGCGCCGGTTCGGCAACAGGCGATTGCCGAGGAATAGCAGGTACACCAGCCCCACCACGGTGACCGGCACGCCGACCCAGGCAATGTCGAACAGCTGCAGCGACAACTCGGGATAACGGTCGCTGAGCAGGCCATGAACCACCAGATTGGTACTGGTGCCGAGCAGCGAACAGGTGCCACCGAGAATCGAGGCGAAGCTCAATGGCATCAAAAAGCGGTGCGGCTGCATGCGCAGCCGACGACTCCAGCCGATCACCGCGGGGATGTAGGTGGCGACGACCGGCGTGTTGTTGACGAAGGCGCTCATGACCGAAACCGGCAGCAGCAGCCGCCAGGCGGCCCGCCATTCACTGTTGGGGCGACCCAGTACATGGCGAATGATCAGGTCGATGCCGCCGGTCTCGCGGATGCTGGCGACCAATATGTACATGAATGCCACGGTGAACAGGCCGCTGCTCGAGAACCCCGCCAGCGCCTGCTGGGCATCGATCACCCCCAGCACGAACAGCAGAATGACCCCGCCCAGCAGGATGATGTCGGCCCCCAGCCGCGTGGTGCCCATGAGCACGAACACGACAAGGACGGTGGCGAGCGCTATCCAGGCATCGAGAGGCATGGCGGTCCTGCGTTACGAAGGAGAACGTAACGCATTCTGACCGCCCTTGTTTATATCAGGAAGTTATTTGTAGAAATGTAGCTATACCCAAAAAGCTTAAGAAGTCTGCTTGCCCGGGTACGGCGCGCCACCCAGTCCCCAGGGCGCCTTGAGCGACTGGATGGGCATCTGCTGCGGGTGTTCGCTGGCCGGCAGCAAGCGCTCCCCGGGGGTGTCGACGTATGCCACGGGCTGGCTCTCCAGCGTATCCAACCGCTCCAGGACCTCGGGGGTCGCGACGTCGGCAGGAATGCACATCAGGCCATGCCGACGCAGCCACTCACCGCCGCGTATGCTGCTGGTGTAGCGCAACAACGGTGCCGAGAGCACCATGCCCAGCAGCACTGGCGATAGCCACCAGAAAAACAGTGGCGCATAGTAGTAGCTGACCAGCCCCCAGATCACCCCGATCAACGTCATCGCCCCGGTGCGCCGCCAGGCGACACTCCACGGGATCAACCGCCCGCCACGCACCTGGGAACTCCACGACACGGTGCGCCCGATCAATACGCTTATCACGAACCAGGCATGGAAGGCCATCATCAGCGGCGCGATCAATACCGAGAAGACGATTTCCATCAGCGCGCTGACGGTCAGTCGCAAGCCGCCGCCGAAATCGCGGCGACGCTGCTGCAGGCCGACGACGATGCCCAGCAGCTTGGGCAACAGCAGCATGATCACGGTGATCGCCAACAGTGAAGCGATCATTGCCACCCGCGACTCGGGCCACTCGGGGAATAGCTGATACCCCGAGTTGAAGAAGCGCACCTTGGCCAGCGCGTTGAAGACCGCGTCCACGGTACTCAGGCTGAGCATGATCAGCCACAGCAGCGAGGCGACATAGGCCAGCGCACCGAGCAGGAAATGCAAGCGGTTGATCGGGTGCAGGCGCTTGGCAAACAGCAGTCGCAGGTGCTGCATGTTGCCCTGGCACCAGCGTCGATCACGCTTGGCGTAGTCGACCATGTTGCCGGGCAGTTCCTCGTAGCTGTCCTCGAGGCCGGCATGCAGGCGCACCTCCCAGCCGCCACGCCGCAGCAGCGCCGCTTCGACGAAGTCGTGACTGAGGATCTCGCCGCCCATCGGTGGCTTGCCGGGCAACGACGGCAACCCGCAGTGCTTGACGAAGGCCTCGACGCGGATGATCGCGTTGTGGCCCCAGTAGTTGGCGGTATCGCCCTGCCAGACGCTCTGCCCGGCCGCCAGCATGGGGCTGTAGAGGGTCGCCGCGAACTGCAGAAAGCGCCCGAACAGGGTATTCGAGCGCACCGGCAAGGGCACGGTCTGCAACAGCCCCAGACGCGGATTGGCCTGCATCGTCGCGGCCATGCGCACCAGCGTGCGACCGCCCATCACGCTGTCGGCGTCGAGGATCAACATGCTCTCGTAGTACTGGCCCCAGCGCGCACAGAAATCCGCCAGGTTACCCACCTTGCGGCCGGTATTGCGCTCGCGACGGCGATAATACAGGGTCAGACCAGCCGGCAGCCGCTGGCGCAGGGCTGCTGCTGCACGCCGCTCGGCCTCGGCGACTTCGGCATCGGTGGTGTCGCTGAGCAGGAAGACATCGAAGGCCGCCGACTTGCCGGTGTCGATCAGCGACAGGCAGGTCGCCTCGAGCCCGGCAATCACCCGCTCGGTGTCCTCGTTGTAGACCGGCATCAGCAGCGCGATGCGCCGCTCGGGGTCGAGTGTCTCGTCGAGCGGCGCAGCCCGCTTGAGGGTCAACGGGTCGCGCTTGAAGAAAGTCACCAGAAAGCCGGCGATACCCGTCCAGAACGACACCGCGATCCAGGCGAACATGCAAACGAACAGCACCAGGATCGACAGCTCGAGCACGGTCAGGCCATTGGCGCGCAGAATATCAAACATCATGTAGGCGCCCTGCAGGCTGGTCATCAGCGACAGAGTGAAGAAGATCAACCGTCGCAGCCCCAGCAACGGCATATGTTGATGGCGGGGAACGCCGGGTTGTGCACCGGTCGCCGCGGCGCCGCTCGTCGTTTCCTCAGGGTCCGTCTGTGCGGAAACCGGCGGGTCGGTATCGTGCGTCAGCGTCCGGCCACGAGAATCGTTTTCATAGGACATCGGGATTCCACAGGTAGCTCCAGGTTTCGGTCAGGCGGCGGCCACGCAACTGAAGTTCGAGCTGCATATCGGCATTCTCACCCTGGGTGGCCAGCTTGAAGGAGGCCCGCCACGTCTTGCCGTCGGGCAACTGGCGCACCTTGAGCTCGCTGACCTCGCCCTGCGAAACATTGAGGTTGGCCTCGACCGGCTGTGAGGCGGCCAGGCTCGAGAGTTCGTCGCCACCGCGGAAGTCGACGATGAACTGGCGCAGGTCGTGTGATGGCGGATCTTCCTGATCGGGGTTGGCGCCCCAGCCGTTGCGAACCCGCACCACCCGACCCAGGGTATGCTCGGGCACCGCTTCGCCGTAGGTCGAAAGTCGGTACTGGTAGCGCCGTTGGTCGCCGGCCCGGAACTCGGCATCGGGCACCCAATAGACAACAATGTTGTCGTGGATTTCCTTCTCGGTAGGAATCTCGACCAGCTCGACGCCACCCTCGCCCCAGTCGCCCTCGGCCGGATCTACCCACAGACTGGGACGATGTTGATAGTCGGCTTCCGTGTCCAGGTAGTGTTCGAAGTCACGGTCACGCTGCATCAGGCCGAAACCGCGCGGCGAGTTGTCACGCAGCTGAGTGACGTTGAGTGCCGGCGGGTTCGACAACGGCCGCCACAGCCACTGGCCGCCCGAGGTGTGCATCTGCACGCCATCGGAATCATGAACCTCCGGGCGAAAATCGTCGTGATCGTCCTGGCTGTTCTCGCCGTGCAGGAACATGCTGGTCAGCGGAGCGATGCCCAGCTTGCCGACGTCCTGGCGGGCGAACAGACGCGCATCGACATCGATAGCGGTATTGTTGCCGGCATGCACGTCGAAGCGATAGGCCCCGGTCACGGAGGGGCTGTCGAGCAGCGCGAACAGCGTCATGTCGGCATCATTGGGCTCGGGACGCACCAGCCAGAAGGCGCGGAAGGCCGGAAACTCCTCGCCGCCCTGAGTCGCCGTATTGACCGCCAGGCCGCGCGCCGAAACGCCATAACCCTGCCCCCGGCCAACCATCCGGAAATAGGAAGCGCCTAGAAACACCGCGATCTCGTCCTTGTAATCGGGCTTATTGATCGGGTAGTGCAGGCGAAACCCGGCGAAGCCCATCTTGGCCGGATCGATCCCGGCAACCAGATCCTTGAGCGGTGCGGCGCTGTTCTCGTAATTGAACATCGCCGGGTCGAAGCTGACCTTGTCGACGTGTCCACCCTTGAGCACAAAGATGTCGACCGGCTCGTCGTAGAGGAAGCCGGGGTGGAAGAACTGCACCTCGAACAGCCGATCGTCACGCCACAACGCATGTTCGCTGCGGAAGCGGATATTGCGATAGTCGTTGTAGCTGAGATTCTTGAGCTTGTCCGGCAGCGGCGAGGCCGGGGCGCTGTAGTCGCTACCCGCCAACTCCTTGGCACGCTCGATGACCCGTTTGAAAAGGATCTCGGGGGTTATTTCCTGTTCGGGTTCGGCCTGGGGCTGCTGGGGCGAGGACTCGCCCTGCCCGCTCGGAGCCGCAGCCTGGGACGAGCCGTTGCTCTGTGGCGACACATCGCTCCCCTGCTCCTGCTGACTCTGGTCAGAGGATTGCTGCTCCTGGGCCTGGGCGGCAGTCACCCCCAAAAAGAGGCCGACCAGCGCCAGGCATTGCCACACCTTCATGTGTAATTCCTCATTCCCTTAATGGATCAATGCGACCCTCAATCCCTGCACGCCATAGCGTTCTGATTATATCGTGGGTTAGCGCTATGGCGTGGAACCCTGCCACGCTTCGGTGGTCAGCTGCCTACCAAGCGTGGAGCAATCTTTTGTATCATAACCTGCTGGTCTTGCTCGCGATCAATTTCCTGCTACTGGGTCTCGGGCTACTCGCCCATCCGGCTCAGCCTGCCTGGCTAGCACTCGAGGCGCTCTGGCTGACTGGTCTGCTGAGCCTTGTTGGCCGCCGCTGGCGGGGCCGGCTCGCGGCTATTGCCAGCGCGGTGCTGGGACTTTTGCTGCTGCTCGCAAGCGCCGATCAGCTGGCCCGGCTGAGCATCGGTCGCTCCTTCAACCCTTGGCTCGATCACGCCCTGCTGCGCCCAGCCTACCATTTGTTGGTCGATAACGTCGGCTGGGGCATCACCTGGTTGGCCCTCGCGGCGGGTTCGGCGGCCATCATCGGCTGCCTGTGGCTAATCGCCCAAGCGCTCGTCCGGGTGCGCCCCCTGGCATTGACTCCTTACACCCGGCGCGGCGCGCTGCTGGTCTGGCTGGCCGTTCTCCCGGTCCTGCCCGGGCTTGCCACCCAGGGCCGGGTATTCGCCACGCCGAGCCTGACCCTGGTCGCCGAGCACTGGCAACAGGGGCGCGAAACCCGCCGGGCACTGAACGATTTCAGAAGTCAGCTCACGACACCCGGCGAATCGCAAACGCGGCCGTTGCCCGGCCTCGCGGGGCGTGACGTGACGCTCGCCTTCATCGAGTCCTACGGCATCTCGGCGCTTACCGATGCCCGCTACGCCAAGACGCTCAAGCCCCGGCTGGCCGCCCTGCAGACCCGCTTCGCGGCGGCCGGCCTGCAAGCCGCCAGTGCGACCGTTAGCGCGCCCGTCCAGGGCGGGCAGTCCTGGCTGGCGCACGCCAGCGTACTCAGCGGACTGTGGCTGACCAGTCAATGGCATTACGACCTATTGCTGAGCACCGACCAGCCTACCTTGATCGACGATTTCGCCGCCACCGGCCAGCAAACACTGGCGATCATGCCGGCGATCACAGCCCCCTGGCCGGCCGGCCAACAACTGGGCTACCAGCGGATCCTCGCCGCTGCCGACATACCCTATCGCGGCCCCGCACTCAATTGGGTGACCATGCCCGACCAGTTCACCTGGCAGTATTTCCAGAAGGTCCGCCGCAGGCAATCGCAACCGCTGTTCACCGAGCTGGCGATGATCAGCTCCCATGCCCCCTGGACGCCGATCATCGCGCTCATCGACTGGGAGCAGGTCGGCAACGGCGAGGCCTTCAAGGCATGGGCCGATGCCGGCCCCACGCCGGAAGCGCTGTGGCAGGACAGTGTCCGGGTACGCGAGCATTATGCACGGTCACTCGATTATGCCCTGGCGGCCATGGGCGGCTTCGCCGAGCGCTACCTGGGTGATGATGAGCTATTGATCGTGCTCGGCGATCATCAGCCGGCGCCGTTGATCACCGGGGAGGACGCCAGTCGCGATGTGCCGATCCACGTCATCAGCGGCGACCCGGCGTTGATCGAGCGTTTCGTCGAGGCCGGATTCGCGCCCGGCATGACGCCGCCCGACGGCCCCGCGCAGTGGCGCCAGGACGAGTTGCGCGGGCTGCTCCACCGGCTGTTCGGTGACAATAAAGCGACAACGCCAGCCGCGACTCAGTAGGCGGCCCCATGCCCTGGGCCGGCCGCAGCAGGAAAGAATAAACAATAGCGCCCTTAGCGATGTCCTCTTCGGGGATCCCACCGTTGTGATCCGGCTCGACCTTGCATGACCGGACGAGCTGGCTTGTCTACCAACGACACACGCATGTCACGCTCGTCCAGAAGAGGCTAGGAAATCGCATGCTCGCGTCGCGCTTGCATCGGCCGATGTCGCGCGCAGACAATCGCCCGCCGCGGCGCCCACCCACAATCGGTGAAACTCTCGCGTTATACGACATCCGAGCGATACGGACATCGCCAAGCCGTCACATTTCGCATGACACCCCGACACTGACCGTGCGCCGCCCCGGGCTGGCGCCGTATGAGGACGCAGCATGGACCCGATCGCCTCTTCCCGGTTCGACGACCCCCTGGCCGCCGTCAAGCAAACCACCGCCAACCTGCTCCACGAGCGGCAGCGCAACTTCTCGTTGCCCCAGCCGTTCTACAACGACGCCCGACTGTTCGCACTGGACATGCAGGAGATCTTCGCCAAGGAGTGGCTGTTCGCCGCCATGACCTGCGAAATCCCCGCCAAGGGCAACTTCGTGACCGTGGAGGTCGGCAACAACTCGGTGATCGTGGTGCGTGGCGCCGAAGGCAAGGTGCACGCCTTCCATAATGTCTGTCGCCACCGTGGCTCGCGCCTGTGCGTCAAGGACAAGGGCAAGCTCGCCAAGCTGGTCTGCCCCTACCATCAATGGACCTACGAGCTCGACGGTCGGCTGCTGTTCGCCGGCAGCGACATGGGCAGCGATTTCGATCTCGGCGCCTATGGCCTCAAGCCGGTCAACGTGCGCACCGCCGGCGGCTTCATCTTCATCAGCCTGGCCGAGCATCCACCGGCGATCGACGATTTCTTGGTGACCCTCGAGCACTACCTCGAGCCCTACCGCATGGACGATGTCAAGGTCGCCGTCGAATCGAGCATCGTCGAGCAGGCCAACTGGAAGCTGGTGATCGAGAACAATCGCGAGTGCTACCACTGCAACGGCGCGCATCCGGAGTTGCTCAACTGCCTGCAGGAGTTCGATGACACCGACGATCCGCGCGCCACACCGGCCTACAAGAACGCTGGTCGCCCGCAAGCAGGCCGACTGGGACGGCGAGGCCGTGCCTTGGCAGCTCAAGCGTTTCGGCAAGCGCAACCGCTTGACCCGCACGCCGCTGCTCGACGGCACCGTGTCGATGACGCTGGATGGCAAGCCGGGCTGCCAGAAGCTGATGGGGCGACTCCAGAGCCCCGACATGGGCTCGCTGCGCATCCTCCATCTGCCCAACTCCTGGAACCACTTCATGGGCGATCACGCTGTGGTCTTTCGGGTGCTGCCGCTCGGCCCGCAGCAGACCGTGGTCACCACCAAATGGCTGGTGCACAAGGATGCCGTCGAAGGTGTCGACTACGACCCCGCCAAGCTGCGCCGGGTGTGGGACGCCACCAACGACCAGGACCGGCGGCTCGCCGAGGAGAACCAGCGCGGCATCAATTCGATGGCCTACGAGCCCGGCCCCTACTCTGCAACCTACGAATTCGGGGTGATCGATTTCCTCGACTGGTACAGCGAGCGAATGCTGGTCAACCTCGGCCATGCCCCTGCGCTGCAGCTCGCCCAGGGCTGAACGGCGATACGCCTCACGGGCCGCAGTGGCGGCCCGTGCCTGACAGCGGGCAGCCGATGAACGCTGGACGCCGCCGGTGGCCCATGGTGGGATGGCAGCTTGCCATTTTGCCCGTCACGAGGCCCTGATGACCGTCACGCCAAACGCCGATCCCGCCTTTCTCGATATCGCCGAGCTCGATCCCGCGATCGTCTATCGCCTGATGTCGGGCTCGATCGCACCACGCCCGATCGCCTGGGTATCGACCATCGATGCCGAGGGCAACGCCAACCTGGCGCCGTTCTCGTTCTTCAACGTGGCCAGCGTCGATCCGCCGGTACTCGCCTTCGCGCCGTTGCTCGACGGGCAGTCGCGCAGCAAGGATACGATCAACAATCTGCGTGCGGTCGGCGAATGCGTGGTGCATATCGGTGGCGAGGCGCTGGTCGAGGCGCTCAATGCCACCAGCGCCACGCTCGCCCCCGAGGAGGACGAATTCGCTCACGCCGGGCTGGAGAAGGCGACGTTGGGCACACTCAAGGTGCCGCGTATCGCCTCGGCGCCAATCGCCTTCGGCTGCCGGCTCTACGAACTCATCGACTTTGGCGATCGGCCGCTTGCAGGCCGCCTGGTACTCGCCGAGGTGGTTGCCATCCACGCTGATCCGACTGTCTGGGATGGGCGTCACGTCGATATCGAGACGCTACATCCGGTAGGCCGCATGGCCGGTGCCGACTATTGCCGCACCAGCGATCTGTTTTCGCTCGAACGTCCGGCCTGACGGGCCACCGCTCAATGCCGGGCCTCTAGGCCCGACGGTTTATGGATAGCTTTTTCATTTTTGCTAAAGCTAAACCCTTGCCCTGCCGATAAGCCTCCTGTTTGGTTTGGCTCGGCTTTGGCACCCTTACGTCGCTTCATCGAAAAGTGATGACTCGCTCATCGACTACCGTCACGTGCCGTAGCGCCATGGTGTCAGAGCCAGCCATGGAAATAGTTTCCATAATGAATAAATATCTCTCGACTCAGGAGCACTCCGAGATATGGCACGTATTCGCCTCGGTCGCCGCGGGACTTCGCTCAGCCTTCAGGTGAAGGTCATGGGCTTGGTCCTGGCCCCCCTAATACTGGTGACCACATTGCTGGTGGCCGTCAACACCTATGATCGCATCAGTGACAGTCGCGCCACCCTGGCCGAAGAACGCCAGTTGTTGATCGATGCTCGCAAGGCTGCGGTCAAGAACGTCGTCGAAACGGCCAAGTCCGCCATTGCGCCGATCGTTGCCGACGCAAGCGCGGATGACGAGGCAGCCAAGGAACGCGCCAAGGCGGTACTGCGCAGCCTGCGCTTCAACGACAATAACTATGTCTTCGTCTATGGCTACGACGGCAAGAACCTGGTTCTGCCGCACAATCGCCAGCTGGAAGGCACAGCCATGCTCGACAAGCAGGATGCCGACGGCAAGTATTTGGTAAAGGACATGATCAGCATCGCCAAAAACGGTGGCGGCTTCTACCAGTACCAGTGGCCCCATCCAGAAACCCGTCAGGCGGAACCCAAGTACTCCTACGCTGACGGCATTGAAAAGTGGGGCTGGATGCTTGGCGCCGGCGTCTACGTTACCGAGATTGACCAGGCAATGGCTAACATCGAAGCCGCTTCTTCGGCCGAAATGCGCCAGGCGATCATCCAGGCTCTGGTGCTCGGTATCGGAATGTTGCTGATGGTGGCGGTCATTGGCAGCCTGCTGGTTCGCCGTACCATCCGACCCATTCGTCGCACCGCAGAAGCTATGAAGGATATCGCCCAAGGGAAGGGCGACCTCACCCGACGTCTCGATAGCCAGTCCCGCGACGAGATTGGCGATTTGGCCATCCAGTTCAACGCCTTCGTCGCGCGGATGCAGCAGACTCTGCTCGAGGTACGCAGCAGTACACGCCGCGTGCATCGGGCCGGCGGAGAGATCGCCCAGGGCAGCCAGGAGCTTTCCAGCCGCACGGAGCAGGCCGCCGCCAACCTGCAGGAGACCTCGGCGTCAATGGAAGAGATCACCGCCACGGTGAACCACGCCACCGAGTCGGCTGCTCAGGCCAATCAGCTAGCCCAGGCGACAGGCGGCGTGGCCCGTGACGGAGAGAGAGCGATGGCTCAGGTCGAGCGAACCATGCAGGATATCAATGCCTCGGCCGAGAAGATCAACGAGATCATCACCATGATCGACTCGATTGCCTTCCAGACCAATATCCTGGCGCTGAATGCCTCGGTTGAGGCGGCGAGGGCCGGAGAACACGGTCGCGGCTTCGCGGTGGTCGCCGAAGAAGTTCGCTCCTTGGCCAGCCGTTCCAGCGAGGCGTCCAAGGAGATCCGGCAGTTGATCGATGCCTCGACGGAGCACACACGCAGCGGTGCCGAACTGGTACGCAACGCCGGCGCAACGATGCGAGAGATTGTATCCAGCGTGACGCGTGTCTCGGACGTAATCGCCGAAATAAGCGCCGGCGCCAAGGAGCAAAGTAGCGGCATTGGGCAGATCAACACTGCCGTCGCCGAGATGGATACCATGACCCAGCAGAATGCAGTCATGGTCCAGCAGAGCTCCACTGCCGCTGCAGAGATGCAGCATCAGGTGCAACAGCTCAACCGGCTGATCCATTCCTTCGTGTTGGGCGACGACCGCGAGGAAGCCAGCGCTCCGGTCCGGCAGCCGGCGATCACGCTTCCCACGGAACACGCCCGGACACTCACTCGTCGCTCCACGGCCCAAGAAGAATGGACGACGTTCTAGCAGCGCAAGGAAGTCCGGCTCGACGATAGGCCGAGCCGGGCATTCAATCTCGCTAGCAGTTTCCTCAGCGAAGTCCAGGCAGCAAGAAGCCCTCAATAGCCTGGCGCACCGAAGGCAGCATCACATCGCGCTGCTGCATCAATTCGTGAACCGTCTCCTCGAGCCCCGGTATCCCGACATCGCGATGCTTGCACAGTGCCATGCGCGCACAGGTCTGTGGGCAGGCATCGTCGGCCACACGCACGCCGAGCGCCTGGATACGGGCACGAAAGTCATCACCATCAATCAAATCGACGATCATCATAAAGGGCCCTCGCAATCGGCCTGTCGCGTGAGTTGCCTGATTCGCGACCGCTCGAGCGGTCGGAAACACTCAATCCCTGGAACGATAATCGCTCTTCGCAAGAGTCGCGACAATCCCCTCGTCGCTGCGCACGCCGATGAGGGCGGGTATGGTCATGTCGAGGTCGCTGCCGGTTAAGCCACGCGCCGAACCAAGAACGATGGATCGAAGGAACCACTGAAAAGCCATTCAAGCGAAAAGGGCTGCACCGGTCACCCGGTGCAGCCCTTCTTGCCAGCTTTTATAGATCGTACCGATTAAACGGTCCTTACGACCGATTTAACAGCCTTATGACTGGCCAGCCATGCCCTGAACCTTCTTCATCAGCTCAGGATCCTGCTGGACCGCCTGGCCAATGGCGTTGAAGGTCTCGACGCTCAGCCCGCTGTCTTCGACGACGGCAACCATCTTTTCGTTGGCTTCCTGGCGGATCTCCTGCTGCTTGGCCTGATCTTCGGCCTTCTGCAGGCGCTGAGTGTATTCCTGAGAGATGCTGGCGATCTTCTGCGAGGCATCGGCGAACTGTTGAAGCTGCTTGTCCGAGAAGTCCTGTGCGCTAGGCGCGGCCTGCTGAGTCTGCTGCTGAGCGGCATTGTTACCGCTTTCCTGAGCCATGGCCGGGACGGACACCATACCCGCGGTCAGAAGTGAGGCAGCGAACAGTGCAGTGATCTTGCGCATGTAAATCTCCATACTCGTGTCTAGGCGTGTTCAGGTGTGACGGCAGACCATGGCAAAGGTTCCGGAATTTCGTGTAACACATTGAAAAATCAAGTTCCCGAGCCATAACCTGCGTCGCACGTAAGCGACGGCGCACCGCAACAGCGTAGCAGTCAGAATTTCCTGCGTCAGTCCCGCTTGAGAGCCCCGTTCAAGAGCCCCGTTCAATCGTCCCCTTCAAGAGTCCCGCTCGAGCCAGGCGATGATCGCTTCGATCCCCGCCTGCGTCTGACTCAGCGCAGGAGTCCCCATGACCTCGCCGGAGCTGGCGAGCAATTCGCCGCCCTCGAAGTCCACGTAAGCCAGCCGCACCGTCAACTGCTCCGCGGGGCAGCCGAAAGCGCTGCCCGGCAACAGCGCGACGCCCGCCTCGTCGAGCAACCGCCGGGTCAGCCCAGCGCTGGTAGTGATGCCGCGCGCCGCCAGCCGCTGGCGGTGCTCGGCAAAGTCCGGAAACAGGTAGAAGCCGCCATCCGGCGCATGAGTGCGCACCCCGGCGGCGTTGAGCCGCGCTGCGCACCAGCCGCCGACTTCGGCAAGCACTGCACGCTGGCGCTGCAGGTAGGCGTCGAGCTCGGGACTCGGCGTATAGGCGGTGATTGCGGCCTGCTGGATGGGGCTGGCGACACTCGACCAGGTCTCCGAGGCGACGCCGAGCAGGCGCTGGAACAGCTCATCGCCCAGCGCCACGGGGACATGCATCACCCCCAGCCGCCAGCCGCCGGCACCACACCACTTGGACAGCCCGGAGGTGGTTACCGTGCCTTCCGGGTAATCGCGGGCAAAGGCACGATACGCACCGCGATGATGCAACAAGCCATAGATTTCATCAGCCAGCACCAGCACGCCATGACGGCGCGCCACCTCAGCCAGGCGCTGCTGGGTCTCGGCATCCGGCGCCAGTCCGGTGGGATTGCCCGGCGCGTTGTGAATCAGCACCTTGAGGCGCTCGGGTCGCTCGCGGCAATGCCGCTCGAGGGTCTCCGCGGTGACTTGCCAACGCTCCTCGTAAGTCGCCTCGAGACGCACGGCGTGCTGCCCGGCCATGCGCGCCTGGGGGGCGTAGGACACCCAGGCCGGCGCGGGGATCAGAATATCCGCCGCCGGCAACGACTTGATCAGCGCGAACAGCAACAGCTTGCTGCCCGGGCCAACCAGCACCCGCTCGGCATCCCAGTGGGTTTCATCGACGCCAGTGTGGAAAGCCGCGACCCGTTCACGCAGCGCCGGCAAGCCCTGCACCGGCAGATAGGCCTTCTGTGCGGCATGCTCGGCGAGCGCTGCTACCGCGGGGGCGAACACCGGGAACGGCGACTGGCCGAAGCCGAATTTGTAGATCCGCCGGCCGCCGGCCTCGAGCAGCCGCGACTGCTCATTGATCAGCAGCGTATCGGATGACGGCGTGGCCTCGTCGGCCTGGGCATAGCCCGCCGTCAAACGAGCGGCGGCGGGACTGCCGGCCTCAGCGGGAATATCGGTTGCGCGGTTCATGCGGACCTCCTCGAAGGGATGGAACGGAAAAGAAAAACTCGCTAGGTCGGCTCACTCGACGCCCAGCCGGGCGATCAACGCCTCGCGCCGCCGGATCGATGCCACGGCGTTATCGCCGAGCCTTATGGCGACACGCGACAGCAGCATTTCCACCAACAGGAACAGGCTGCTCATCGGGTTGAAGAAGAACGGTCCCGCGGCCGGCGCCACCAGGCGGCAGTCGGTAAGTCCCGCCAGCTGTGAGCGCGGATGATTAGTCAGCGCCACCAGCTGCGCGCCCTGCTCCACGGCCAGCCGGCAATAGTCGACACTGGCCCGTGTCTCGGGCCGAAAAGCGATCCCCACCACCAGATCGTCGCTGTCGAGCCGCAGGGCCCGCTCGACGCCGGCGCCAGCCTCGCCAGCTATCAGCTGCACCTCGTCGCGCAGATAATCGAGATAATAGGCCAGATAATGCGCCGCGCCGAAGCTGGCTCGCAGCCCGATCACCTGGACCCGGCGTGCGGTTGCGATCCCCGCGGCAGCATGCTCGAGCATTGCCTCGTCGAGGCCCTCGACTGCCGCCGACAGGTTGCTCATCTCCTGCTCCCAGAGCGCCCTGTCCTGAGCGACGCCGGAGTGCATCACCGGCGTTTCGCCGAAGTCCAGCAGCCGCTCGGCGCGGCTCGAATAGAAGGTGGAGCCGGAAAGGTCCTCGCGAAACAGCGCCTGGAAGGCCTTGAAGCCAGGAAAGCCCAGTGCCCGCGACAGCCGCGTCAGACTCGAGGGGTTGATGGCGTGCTGGTCGGCGAGCTGCGAAATGGTCGATAGGCCGACCCGCTCGGGGGTCGCCATCAGCGCCTCGAGCAGCGCCTGCGCCTTGGGTGACAGTGTCGGGGCGCCGCTTTCCTGGCGGCGGATGCGTGCAGCCAGCGCCTGCAATTCGGCAAAACGGGTGGGGGGCTGAGGGACTTCGCTGACCATGGCACGCTCTCCGTTAACTGACAGAAGAGTAGAATGGCGGCACCGCAACTGCAAATAAATTTGCATTAAATTAAATATATTTGCAACCGAGCTGTAGCGTAGCTCAGTTAGTGGCTATCACGGAATCCGCTAAGTTGAGTAATGGGTTCGGCAAGAGCTTCGGCATTCCCAGCGTGGCGCCGACCTTGACCAACGTCTGGCGCAGCCACGAGTTCGGGTCACAGGAAACCACGAGTTCGAGTCACAGAAAAAAGTGATCACTTCGGTTCGATCACCTGTCTACCTGGCTGTAATCGCCGCCATAAACCACGACGGGCGCCCGAGGGCGCCCGTCGTGCATGAATCGCCCCCCGATTAGCCATAAACCAGATTGGGCAGATAGGTGATCAATGCCGGGAACAGGATCACCAACAGCAGACCGAGACCCTGGATGCCCAGAAACGGCAGCGACGAGCGGAAGATCTGCGCCATGGTGATATGCGGTGGGCAGACGCCCTTGATGTAGAACAGCGCATAGCCGAACGGCGGGCTCAGAAACGACATCTGCATGTTGACCAGGTAGATCACCCCGAACCACAGCGAGACGTCTCCCGCGCCGACCCCCGGCAATCCCAGCAGGCCATCGAAGGTAAGCGGCTGAATCAGCGGCACGAAGATCGGTACCGCCAACAGCAGGATGCCCACCCAGTCGAGAAACATGCCCAGTGCGATCAGCAGCACCATCATGACCATCAATACACCGTACGGGCCGAGACCGGCACCGGAGATCAGTTCCTGAACGAAATCCTGACCGCCCTGCAGGATGTAGAAGCCGACGAAGATGGTCGCGCCGAAGATGATCCACATCACCATCGCGGTGGCGACCAGCGTGGTCATGCACGCCGCATGCAGGTTGGGCCAGGTCAGCCGGCCGTGCATGGCGGCCACCACCAGCGCGCCCAGGGTGCCGATACCCGCCGCCTCGACCGGCGTGGCCAGGCCGGAGAAGATCACTCCCAGCACCACGATCACCAGCACGATCGGTGCCAGCATCTTGCGCAGCAGGCGCAACTTCTCGCGGGTGCCGATACGATCCTCGACCGGCAACGGCGGCGCCGCCTTGGGATTGATCGCGCCGCGCATCCAGCAATAGAAGGCGTACATGCCCGCCAGCAGCAACCCGGGAATCAGCGAGCCGAGATAAAGCTCGCCCACCGACTGCTGGGCGACCACGCCATAGATGATCGCCAGGATCGACGGCGGAATCAGGATCCCCAGGGTACCGCCGGCCATGATCGAACCGATCGCGATCTCGGGGTCATAGTTGCGCTTGAGCATCGCCGGCAGCGCGATCAGGCCCATGGTCACCACCGCCGCGCCGATCACCCCGACCATCGCCGCCAGCAGCGTGGAGGCGACGATGGTGGCGATCGCCAGCCCCGCCTTGAGCCCGCCCATCCACTTGTAGACGGTATCGAACAACTCCTCGATCAGCCCGGCCTTCTCGAGCACCGCCGCCATGAAGATGAACAGCGGGATCGCCGAGAGCTGATAGTTGGTCATCATCGGGAAGATTCGCGACGGCAGCAGGTTGAGCATGAACTGATCGCCGACCAGATACAGGAACACCACCCCCAGCCCACCGGTGACGAAGGCCAGCGGCAACCCGGCGACCAGCACCAGCATCAACGAGCCGAACATCAGCCCGGTCAGCGTGCCGATGCCCACATTGGACAGACTATTCTCGATGCTCAGCGGGAAATGCTCGTAGTCGTTGACGGCCACGTTGACGATCTCGTGCAGCGCATATGCCGCCAGTACCGCGCCCAGCAACAGCATCGCCCAGGCAAAGATAGCGCTGCCCTGATGATGGCGGCGCGCATGCTGAAAGGCCTGACAGTCCTTGATGAACTGGGCGATGCCCTGCAGCAGCAGCAGCAGGCCGCCCAGCGCCAGCGTTGACTTGATCGGGTAGTACTGGACCGACCACTCGGTGAACGAGGTCTCGTTCGAGTAGCTCTGGCCGAAGAATATCGCGTCCTGGCTGACCGATTGGGCGAAGAAATTCCACCCCGTGGAGATCAACGCCAGCACGAAGATGAAGAAGAATACCGAAGTCATCAGGTCGAGCGCGGCCCGGGTCATCGGCCCGGCGCGCACATACAGGATATCGACACGAACGTGGCCGCCTTCACGCAGCGCAAAGGCTCCGGCCAGCAGATACTGCATGCCGAACATCAGGAACATCGACTCGTGCGCCCAGTTGGTCGGGGAATTCAGGGCGTAGCGGACGAACACCTCGTAGCAGTAGACGAACGGCGCAATCAACGACCAGTAGGCGACGTAGCGACCGGCGAAGCCGGAAACCTTGTCGATGACCCGGGTAAAGCCATTGCCCGGCGGTCGATAGGCACCACCCTCCTCGCCGACCGGCACCTCGGCGGTGGTATTGCCGCTGACGGTACCGCCGCGACGGAAGCTGCGATCGACGAAGAACATCACCGCCAGTGGCAGCAGCAACAACAGCGACCAGTACACCCAGTGCGGCAATACGAAATTAACCTCGAGATTCATGAACCCTCTCCCGTGGCGACGGCGGGCGTCGAAAACGGTGTGACTTGGACGTTGTCGTCCGGGTGATAGAAGGTGATTCGCTCACTCGCGAGCGCCACCACCGGAAACGTGGCAGCGCTCGCGAAAGCTACGATCAATCCTGTCAGGAATTGAGCTGCAGGCCTTGGAGGTCTTCTTCGGTGACCAGCGCAACAGCGGGGTCCTGCATGGTATTGAGGTGCGCCTTGAACAGCCGCGCGGCGTCGGCATCCTTGTTGGCCCACTTGAACCACAAAGGAATGGCGGCCTTGCGGAAGCGGTCGGCATCGTCCTCGGAGAGATGGATGATCTCGACGCCCTTCTCCTCATACTTGGGCCACGCCTCGGCGTTGGCGGCCTGAATCGCCGCGTAATGCTCGCGCGAATAGGCGGCGACCAGCTCGTGCATGAGGTCCTGGACCTGCGGTGACATGCGCTCGAAGACCCGCCGGTTGATGCCGATGTCCATCAGGTCGACCGCCTGGTGCAGGCAGGGCGTCGAGGGCGGCCCCATGATGATGTAGTCGGTCACCTGCCAGAAGCCCAGCTCATAGTTGACCGCCGCACCGGTGTAGTCGGAGGCGTCGATGGTGCCCTTCTCGAGCGCCGGGTAGACCTCCGAGCCGGGCAACAACGTGGTCCGCGCGCCGATCGAGGCGAACGTCTCGGCGACGATGCCGCCGGGCATACGAATCTTGAGCCCGTTGAAATCGTCGAGGCTGCGCAGCGGCACCTTGGAGTGGATCAAGTTGAGGTCATGATGGACATGGCCAAGGAATTCCTGGCCCTGCTTGCGGTAGAGATCCTTGGCAATGCCGAAGCCACCGTAGGCGCCGAACATCATGTCCCACTGATGGGGCATCGACAGGCCCATCGGATAGGCGGTCAGAAAGACCCCGGCGGGCATCTTGCCCGGCCAGTAGACAGTGAACCAGTTCTGACCTTCGAGTACCCCGTTGCGCACGGCATCGGCCACCTCGAAGGCGCCGGCTACCGCACCGGCCGGAAACGGCTCGATACTCACCTCGCCGCTGGTCAGTTCCTGGACCCGGTTCGCCCAGTTCTCGAAGGTCTTGTAACCGGTGGTACCCGGCTGCCACGAGGACTGCATGCGGATGCGGATGCCCTGCTGGGCCTGGACGCTGCCGACCCACGGTGCGGCGACCGCCGCCGCCGAGCCCAGTGCCGCGCCCTTGAGGAAGGTGCGCCGACTGGCCGGCTTGGTGGCTACGCTGGTGGGCTGAGAGACGCTATCCTGATCGGTGGTCGCCGGCTGGCGTGACTTGTCGTGCATGGCGATGTCTCCTGGGGAATCGAGCCCACCCGAAGCGAGCGAGCCTTGTTGTTGTGCGGTTGTTATGCGCCTGCCGCACTGGGCGGCCGTGTGTCCCGAGAATCACAGTAGCCGAGTTGCGTTGGCGCGCCATCGTTTCCCTCAACGCTAGAAGCGTCCCAGCCGTCTGAAAACATGGCCAAAATGCTCCCCGGCCGCGCCACCACCGGGCCGCTCTGGTCCGACCAATTTACCCCTAAAAATCACGTTTTAGACCAAAGCACGACCCTCACGACGCTATTTCTACGCCGCTCTGGCATGCCGGGCGGCGATCTGGTGTGCTTGTCATGTTCATTACCCGAGGAGCCCGCAATGTTCCGCCACCTGCGCCCCCTGCTATGGAGCCTGTGTCTAGCGATGATGCTATTGGTCACCCACGCCGCGGCCGCCGAGAATCCCGCCAACCCGCTAGTCACCGATCGCGGCCTGTTTCGCCCGCTGATCATCGTCGCGCCGAATGCCGCCGACCCGGAACTCCGGCGCATGCAAGAACGGCTCGGGGCACGCCAAGCCGCCTTCGAGGAACGGGAAATGCTGCTCTACACCGTCGCCGGCGACTATGGCGAGCGCGCCGGCAAGCCGATGACCGACGCCGAGATCCGCGCCCTGCTCGAGGCACTCGGCATCGATAGCCAGGGGCCGATGACGGTGATCCTGGTCGGCAAGGACGGCGGCAAGAAGATGCAGCTCGAAGGCTACGTGTCGCCACAGCAGGTCTTCGACATCATCGATCGCATGCCGATGCGCCAGCGCGAATCGGAGCACCGCCAATGAGCGCCTCGTCACCGCCCTCCGCCAGGTCGGAGTCGCCCTGGCTGAAAACCATGCCGGCGCTGTTCGTGTTGCTGTGGAGTACCGGCTTCATCGGCGCCAAGTTCGGCCTGCCGTATGCCGAGCCATTCACCTTCCTGTCCATCCGCTTCGCCTTGACACTGGCGGTATTGCTGCCGCTTGCGTGGTTGTTCAAGGCCCCGTGGCCGCGTTCGCCGTCGCTCTACGGCCACGTCGCGGTGACCGGCCTGCTGGTACATGCCACCTATCTGGGCGGGGTGTTCTACGCCATCGCGCTGGGTCTGCCCGCCGGGCTGGCGTCGTTGCTGGTAGGACTACAGCCGCTCCTCACTGCCGCACTGGCCTTGCCGCTGCTCGGCGAGCGCCTGGCGGCTCGCCAGTGGCTGGGACTCGTGCTGGGCCTGGTGGGCATCACCCTGGTGCTCGGCGGCAAGCTTGCCCCCGCCGCCGGGCACCTGTTCGACGGCTTCGGCGCGGGCGCGCTGGCCTGCGTGTTCGCCTCGCTGGTAGCGATATCCGCTGGCACCCTGTACCAGAAGCGTTTCTGCACCGGTGTGCCGCTGCTTGCCGGCAGCGTGATCCAGTACCTGGCCGCAGGGGCCGCGCTGGGTGCCGGTGCGCTGTTGCTGGAAAGCCGCGAGGTGACCTGGACGATCACCTTCGCCGCGACGCTTGCCTGGCTGGTGCTCGGCCTCTCGGTAGCGGCGATCCTGCTGTTGATGGCGTTGATCCGGCGTGGCGCGGCCTCGAAGGTCGCCAGCCTGTTCTACCTGGTACCGCCGCTCACCGCGCTGGAAGCCTGGTGGCTGTTCGACGAGACGCTGGGGCCGGTGGCGCTGGCTGGCATGGCGATCAGCCTGACCGGGGTGGTGCTGGTCTCGCGTGGCCAGGCGCCCCCCAAGACTCGTCGCTAACTGCCGATAACGGGAGGGTGAGGGATCGTGCCGGCCACTTCAGGTTATGTCGCCGACATCACGTTTGCGGTATATCCCTTGCAGCAGGCCGCGCGCCTGCGCCCCAAAAGACATGGAGCGAAAACGACAATGCCTCATTGCGCAAGGATCAAGGAGCGCTGCGGGCGCTGCGACACGCCGCTGCCATTCGACTTCACCATGGCCTTCCAGCCGATTGTGGATGTCGCGCTGGGCCGCGCCGTCGCCTTCGAAGCGCTGGTCCGCGGCACCCAGGGCGAACCGGCCGGGCAGATTCTCGGCCAGGTCGACGACAATCTACTCTATCGTTTCGACCAGGCCTGCCGGGTCAAGGCCATCGAGCTTGCCAGCCAGTTGAACATGCAGGAAAAACTGTCGATCAACTTCCTGCCCAACGCCGTCTACGAACCCACTGCGTGCATACAGGCCACGCTCGAAGCGGCACGGCGGGTCGCCTGGCCCACCGAGCGCATCAATTTCGAAATCGTCGAGAGCGAAGCCGTCACCGATCGGGAGCACTTGAAGCGGATCGTCGACAGCTACCGTGAGATGGGCTTTACTACCGCGCTCGACGACTTCGGCACCGGACACGCCAATCTCGATCTATTGACGGAAATGCGCCTCGACACGCTCAAGCTCGACCGTCAGCTGATCATGCAGATTGACAGCGACCCGCGCCGCCAGGCGATGGTCCGCGCAGTAATCGCCATGGCCGCCGAGTTGGGCTGCCAACTGATCGCCGAAGGCATCGAGACGCTGGCCGAGGCACGCTGGCTCAAGCGTGCCGGAGTCATCCGCCAGCAAGGCTATTTCTTCGCCCGGCCAGGGCTCGAAACGCTGCCCGAAGTGCCCGCTGCGCGCTTCGCCGAAATAAACGCATGAGTTAGCGCAGCACACCTTCCTCCTTAGTAGCTTGAAGCTCACCTCGGCCGCCCAGCCACAGTCGATGTCGGTCTGCTGATCTGGCGACGCACCCGCACCCTGGGCTGGCCGGTCATGGCCGGCGGCGTCGCCTTCGCTCTAGTGATCCTAGTGGTCAGAGTATGGTGGGCACAGGCGGCATTCTCGGTTAGAGATATCGGGACCATCCAACTAGGCTTAATCATCAAGCGATGGCCTTTTACTGCTTGCTCGGCTTGGTCGGTCATCGATCGCTGGCTTAGCGAGAGCAGGGCCTCGCCTGTTAAGATTAAGCCGCTAACGTTTTTCCGACTTGATGCCATGCGGATCAATGTCGGAACAGGAAGGCGCACCTACAGTTCAAGGAGCCAAGAACGATATGTCGCAATCTTCGTCGTCCCGAGCGGGAGCCATCGTGCTCTTCGTGGCCTCGCTCGCGGGACTCGCCATCGCCCTCTATGCCTATGTCACGCCACTGACCGGCGTCACGGATACCCTCGGCGCGCTTGTTACCATCCTGGCCTGTGTCGCGCTGGCCGTGATGGCGCTGGTTCTGGCGGCGCTGAAAGGACGCGGCACTCGCAACGCACTGCGGGTGTTGATCCTGCTGGGTCTCATCGGCACCGGCTTCGCCGGGCTTCTCCTGCAGCAATGGTGGATCACAGTCGCCATGCTGGTCGGTCTTGTCGGGCTGATTCTCGACATGCGCCGCCCGACCCACACGACTCGACCCGCCCACTCATGAGGAGCCGCCCCATGCCGACTTTCAGCCTCGCCGCGCACAGCCTCTTCAAACCCGCCGCACGCGGACTGGGCACGGCCACCGCGCTGGCGCTTTGCATGACATCCGCGCCGCTGCTGGCACAGGAGCAGCCGGCCGACCCGAATCAAGGTCAGGACCAGAACCAAGCTCAGAACCAGAACCAAGGCCAGGACCAGAGCCAAGCTCAGAACCAAGGTCAGGACCAGAACCAAGACCAGGACCAGAGCCAAGACCAAAGTCAGGCTCAAGGCCAAGGTTCGACTAAGCCTGGCACGCAAGGCCAGTCGAACGCTCAGACTCAGGTCGCCGATCAGGATAGCGCGGCGCCTCAACAGGCAGCCCAGGCCGAGCCGATTCCGCTGGTCCCCGAGCAGCCGACCTGGGACAGCTTCCACGGTCAGCTCAATGCGCAGAAATACAGCCCGCTCGACCAGATCAACGCCGATAACGTCGGCGAACTGGAGAAGGTCTGGGAAATTCATACCGGCGATGTCTCGGATGGCAAGGGCGAGTTGCCGCCCACAGTCTGGTCGGCGACCCCAATCTTCGCCAATGACACGCTGTACATCGGCACGCCCTTCTACCGGATCCTCGCCCTCGACCCCGCGACCGGCGAGGAGAAGTGGAGCTTCGACACGAAGTCCACACTCGAGGCACTGACCCAGCCCGCGTTGAAGAACCGCGGTGTTGCCTACTGGGAGGCGGAAAATCCGGTCGAAGGCGAGCCCTGCCAGAAGATCGTCTACCTGGGCACCATGGATGCGCAGCTGTTCGCGGTCGACGCCGATACCGGTGAGAAATGCCAAGGCTTCGCCGACAACGGCGTGCTCAACGTCAACCAGTGGAACGATACCCACGACAAGTGGCCGCTATCCGTGCTGCAGCCGCCGACCGTGGTCGGCGATCATCTGATGCTGGGCTGGGCCGGCATGGATTGGGCGTACGAACAGGCACCGCCCGGCACGATCTTCTCGATCAACCCCCGCACCGGCGAGCGCGAATGGACCTTCCAGGCGCTATCCGACGAGGTACGCAAGAAAAGTGGCACCGCCAACGTCTGGACGCACATGTCCGCCGACGAGGAAAACGGTCTCGTCTATCTACCGGTCTCATCACCCTCGCCGAACTACTGGGGCGGCAACCGTACCCAGAAAGTGCCGCTGGCGACCTCGACCACCGCACTGGATATCGACACCGGCGAAGTGGTCTGGTCGCGGCAGTGGGTACACCATGACGTCTGGGACTACGACATCAACTCTGCGCCGACACTGATGGACATCACGGTCGACGGCGAGGAGATCCCGGCATTGATCCAGGCAACCAAGCAGGGCTTCCTGTTCGTCGTCAACCGCCTGACCGGCGAGGACGTATGGCCGATCGAGGAACGCCCGGTCCCGCAGGGCGATGGTTCCGTCGAGGGTGAGGAATACGCGGATACCCAGCCCTTCCCGACCAAGCCCGCGCCACTGCTCGACCAGTCCGAAAAGCCGGCGATCTGGGGACTGGCCGATGCGGTGGGCTTCGGCGAATGCTCGGCGCTGTGGGACAAGCTGACCTATGAAGGCATGTATACCCCACCCACTACCCAGGGTGAAGGCGCACTGGCCTACCCGGACAGTGCCGGTGGCGTACAGTGGGGAGGCGTAGCCTTCGATCCCGAGAGCCAGACCGCGATCGTCAACACCTCGCACATCGTTCAGTACGTGAAGCTCTACGATCGTCAAGCCTACGAAAAGGCCAACAGCGGCTCGGGCAACGAGAGCGGTTTCGCGCCGCAGAAAGGCGCACCCTACGGGATGCGGCTCGAAGTGGCTCGCAACTGGCTGGGCATGCCCTGCTGGGAACCGCCCTTCGGCGAGCTCGTTGCCCTCGACATGCATACAGGCGACGTGAAATGGCGCCGTCCGCTAGGCGCCTCGCAGCAATACGGCTTCTACATGCCCGAAAGCTGGGGCTCGCCGACCATCGGTGGCCCGGCGGTGACGGCCGGTGGCGTGGTGTTCATCGGCGCCTCGATGGACGCCAAGGTGCGCGCCTACTCGCTCGAGACCGGTGAGGAGCTATGGTCGGACAGGCGCAGGCGCCCTCGGTATCGAACCCCGCAGTCTATGAGTACAAGGGTCGCGAGTATGTCGCCTTCATCGGCGGCGGCAACACCATCCTGAAGGAGCAGGTCGGCGATCAGGTCGTGGTCTACGCGCTACCGGAAGACTGATCCCTGTCAGCCAAGCGCAAAACAACGGGGTGGGCCTCTAAGGCCCACCCCGTTTTGCGTTGCGAGCACGCTTTTCCAGCCGAGCCATGACGAGCTACTAAGCCATGATCTGGAAGCGATAGCGGGTCCGCAGGGTCTGACCCTTGGTCAGTTCGACCAGCCCCTGATCGAGCGGCGCCGTACCATGGTGCGCGTCGACGTCGTGGCTGACCGGCTCGAAGCAGAAGAAGTCGGCGTGGCTACCCGGTGAATAGACCAAATAGCGCGGGCACGGCGGGTCGCTGTCGATGTACAGCGTCAGGTCGTGCTCGGGCCAGACCAGCCGTGCGTGACCGTTCCAGCCGGTGAACAGGTTGTCGATCGGCCCCTCCGGCAATGCGCCACCGTGGCGAAAATCCCATTCGCTTGCCGCATCGATAGCCCGCCAGCCGGTGGGCAGTTGCGCGGCGTCGACGTCCCACACCCCATCCGCCAGGGCCTCGATGCTCACCCCGGCGCTACGCGGGAACCAGGGATGCACGCCCATGCCGTAGGGCGCGGGCGTCTCGCCCTGATGGGTGACCACCAGCTCCACGGTCAGCGCCGCGCCATCGAGCCGGTAGATCAGCCGTGAACGGTAGTCGAACGGTGGCTGGTGGCTGGATTCGCGCTCGAGGGTCAACTGGGTCGCGGTGCGATGGGCGACGCGCCACTCTGCCTGCCAGCCATCGCCGTGGATCGGACACGGCTCGCCCGGGCGATTGGGCGCCAGTGCATAGTGCTGCCCGTGCCACTCGAAACCGCCGCCGCTGATGCGGTTGGACCACGGCACCAGCGGGTACAGGCCCATACCGTTGGGGTCGCTGGCCGCGCTGTCGCCGGGGCGGAACAACGCGATGTCGCCGCCCTTGCGCAGCGCCTCGAAGCGCACCACCGAACCGCCGACGGCCGGCGCCACCTCGAGCCGCAACAGGGTGTTCTCGAGCGTAATCGTCATTGCCTAGCTACTCCGCTGAAATCGATCGCCACAGCATACCGCGCCAGCGCCTTGACGGGGACCGCTCGAGCGTGACGACTCAGTCGTGATAGACCGCGCTGCGCCCGCCATCGACGGTGATGCAGGTGGCGTTGATGAACGGCGCCTCGTCGGAGGCCAGGAATACCGCGGTCATGGCGATCTCCTCGGGGCGGCCGAGCCGACGCGGCGGATGCAGCGCCTCGATCGCCCGCGCGCCGCCGCCGGGTCGTCGAAGCGCTGCCAGTGGGCCTCGACCGCCGGGGTGGCGATGTAGCCTGGAGCGATGGCATTGACGCGCACCCCGCGGTCGGCGTATTCGACGCCCAGCGCCCGGGTCAGGCCGATCAGCCCATGCTTGGCGACCGGATAGGGAAAGCAGCCGCGGATGATCGCGAAACTGTGGGTCGAAGCGATATTGACGATCGCCCCGCCGCCCTGGTCGATCAGGTCGGGCAGCACCGCGCGACTGCAGTGCCAGGCGCCTTCGAGATCAACCGACAGGCAGCGCTGCCAGGCGTCTTCGGACATCATTAGCGGCTCGTGGAAAACGTTCATGCCGGCGTTGTTGATCAGCGTGGTCAACGGCCCTAGCGCGTCGCGTGCCGCAGCTACGGCGGCCTCAACCGCGTCGCGCGAAGCAATATCGCAGGATACCGCCAGCGCCTCGTGACCGGCCTCGCGCAGTGTCGTCGCCGCTCGCTCGGCGCCATCAAAGTCACGATCGGCCAGGCACACCGCGGCGCCCTCACGGGCACAGGCCATGGCGATGGCATGGCCGATGCCGGCCGCCGCACCGGTGACGAAGATCCGTTTGCCCGCCAGACGCTCGCTCATTTTCCACTCCCGTGTACCGCGAAGCGCCCCGCCGGCAGCCCGCGCACACCGGGCACGACCCGGAACAGTCCGCCCGCGGCGGCCTCGCCGTCGCGCTCGAGCGCCGCCGTGGTGATGTACAGCTGGTCCAGCTCGGCGCCGCCGAAGGCGCACGAGGTAACCCGCGACGCAGGCACCGGCAGCGTCTCGTCGAGCTCGCCATCGGCACGAAAACGGCTGACCCGGCCGCCACCCCAGTGGGCGACCCACAGCCCGCCCTCGGCATCGCAGGTCATGCCGTCGGGATAGCCCTGGGTGTCGGCGAAACGGATGTGTTCACGCCTGTTGGCCAGCTCCCCCTCAGGCGAGATATCGAAGGCGTAGATGATCCCCCGGGGCGTGTCGCTGTGATAGAGCGTGGCACCGTCGGGGCTGATCGCCGGGCCGTTGGCGACCCGATAGCCTTCGTCGATACGGTCGATGGTCTCGCCATCGAGGCGATAGAACGCCCCGCTGGAACGCTCGGCGGTGTCGTCCATCGAGCCGAACCACAGCCGCCCGCGTGAATCGGCCTTGGCGTCATTGAAGCGGTTTCCCGGCGGCTCTTCGGGCGTTGCCCACGCCGCGACGACGCTCGGCCCGGCATCCGTCAGGCGCAAGTGGACCAGCCGTGAACGCAGCCCGGCGATGAAGCCATCACCATCGTCGCGGGCTACCAACCAGCAGCACGGCTCGTCGAGCGTCCAGCCCCGGGTCCGGCCGCTGGCCACATCGAAGGCGTGCAGACGCCCGCCCAGAATGTCCACAAACAGCAGTTGCCCCTGCGCGCCGCGTTCGGGACACCATAGCGGCCCCTCGCCCAGTTGGGCGCGCCCCGCCCACACGCACTCGACAGAGTTGATGGCGATCATTGCGTTGCCTTTGTCAGCATGAAGATCAATGCGAATGCCTTGGCACCTCGGCGCCGCGGCAGCCGACCAGGAAGTCGAAGTCGCAGCCTTCGTCGGCCTGCAGCACCCGCTCGATGTAGAGCTGGCGATAGCCGCCGCTGGCGGCGATGGTCCGCGAGGCCTCGGTGGGGTCGCGCTCGGCCAGCCGGCGCTCGAGCTCGGCGTCGTCGATGTCGAGGTGCAGCGTGCCGGCGTAGGCATCGAGTTCGATCCAGTCGCCGTTTCTGACCGCGGCCAGCGGGCCGCCGGCGGCGGCCTCGGGGGCGACGTGCAGCACCACGGTGCCGTAGGCGGTGCCGCTCATCCGGGCATCGGAGATGCGCACCATGTCGGTGACGCCCTGTTCGAGCAGCTTGGCGGGCAGGCCCATGTTGCCGACCTCGGCCATGCCCGGATAGCCGCGCGGCCCGCAGTTCTTCATCACCAGCACGCTGTCGGCGGTGACGTCGAGATCGGGGTCGTTGATGCGCGCCTTGTAGTCATCGAAGTTCTCGAACACCACCGCCTGGCCACGATGACTCATCAGCTCGGGGGTGGCGGCGGAGGGCTTGAGGACCGCGCCGTTCGGGGCGAGGTTGCCGCGCAGCACGCACATCCCGCCGTCTGCGCGTCAGCGGATAGTCGCAGCGGGCGGATCACTTCGTCGTTGTACAGCGGCGCGTCCTTGACGTTGTCCCACATCGTCTGGCCGTTGACGGTCAGGGCGTCCTTGTGGGGCAGCCGGTCGGCCTCGCCGAGCCGGCGCAGCACCGCGGGCAGGCCGCCGGCGTAGTAGAACTCTTCCATCAGGAAGCGCCCGGAGGGCTGCAGGTCGACGATGGTCGGCGTGCCGCGGCCGATGCGCGTCCAGTCATCGAGCGGCAGGTCGACGCCGATGCGCCCGGCGATGGCCTTCAGGTGGATCACCGCGTTGGTCGAGCCGCCGATCGCGGCGTTGGTGCGGATGGCGTTCTCGAACGCCTGCTGGGTGAGGACCTTGGACAGCGTCAGGTCCTCGTCGACCATCTCGACGATGCGGTTGCCGGACAGATGCGCGAGCACGTAGCGGCGCGAGTCCACCGCCGGGATCGCGGCGTTGTGCGGCAAGCGAGGTGCCCAGCGACTCGGCCATGCAGGCCATGGTCGAGGCGGTGCCCATGGTGTTGCAGGTGCCGGCGGAGCGCGACATGCCGGCCTCGGCGGCCATGAACTCGTGGATCGAGATCTTGCCGGCCTTGACCTGCTCGGAGAGCTGCCAGACGACGGTGCCCGAGCCGATGTCCTTGCCTTCGTGCTTGCCGTTGAGCATCGGCCCGCCGGAGACCACGATGGTGGGCATGTCGCAGCTGGCCGCGCCCATCAGCAGCGCCGGGGTGGTCTTGTCGCAGCCGACCAGCAGCACCACGCGCGTCCATCGGGTTGCCGCGGATCGATTCCTCGACGTCCATGCTCGCCAGGTTGCGGGTGAACATCGCGGTGGGCCGCAGGTTGGACTCGCCGTTGGAGAACACCGGGAACTCCACCGGGATAGCCGCCGGCTTCGCAGCACGCCGCGCTTGACGTGCTCGGCGAGCTTGCGGAAATGCGCGTTGCAGGGGGTCAGTTCCGACCAGGTGTTGCAGATGCCGATGATCGGCTTGCCCTGGAACTCGTGATCGGGAATGCCCTGGTTCTTCATCCAGCTGCGGTACATGAAGCCGTTCTTGTCGGCCGTGCCGAACCAGGCGGCGCTGCGTAATTGGCGCTTGTTAGTACCCATGAATCAGCTCCTTATGCTTTCGCTCGGCGGGTCTGCTTCCAGCGATCGAACATCACCGCCAGCAGCAGGATCGCCCCGCGTACCAGATACTGATAGAAGGTCGGCACGTTGAGCAGGCCCATGGCGTTCTGCACGCAGCCCATGATCAGCACGCCGACCAGCACGCCGGTGATCGACGCCACCCCACCTGCCAGCGACACGCCGCCCAGCACACAGGCCGAGATCACCGCGAGTTCCAGCCCCAGCGAGGTGTTGGGATCGCCCAGACCCATGCGCGAGGTGAGCAGCACCCCGGCGATGCCGGCGACCACGCCCTGCAGCGCGAACACGGTGATCTTGAGCCGACGCACGTTGACCCCGGCCAGGCTCGCCGCCTCGGCGTTGCCGCCGGTGGCCAGCACGTTGCGGCCGAAGGCGGTCATGTTGAGCAGCACGCCGAAGATCACGAAGCACACGATCATCGTCCATACCGGCAGGGTCAGCCCCAGGAACGAGGCGCTGCCCAGATCGAAGAACCCCGGTACGGTGATCATCACCGCGTCGCCGCCGGAGGTGATGTAGGCCAGCCCGCGCACGAACTCCATCGCCGCCAGCGTGGCGATCAGCGAGTTGATGCCGAAACGCGCCACCACGAAGCCATTGAAGGCGCCCACCGCACCGCCGGCGGCCACACCGCCCAGCACGCCGATGACCACGCTGCCCGAGGTCGAGGTGATCACCGCCGCCACCACGCCGGCGAAGGCGACGATCGAGGCCACCGACAGGTCGACCTCACCCAGCGCCAGCACCATCATCATGGTCGTGGCGATGGTGCCGATCAGCGTCACCGAGAGCAGCAGGCCGACGATGTTGCGGCCGGTCAGAAAGTCCGGCACCAGTACCGACAGGCCGATGAACAGCAGGATGAAGATGGCGATCAGCCCCGAGGTATCGAGCAGCGTACGCAACGGCTTGGGCAGGCCGCGCCGCGCCTCGGGCTGTGCCGCAGTTGAGGAGGCGGCTTTTTCACTGGACATGGGTAATTCCTCTCTGAAAGCTTCAGCAGGTTGTCAGGCCGGCAGTGCCAGGCCCAGCAGGCGTTCGGGAGTGGCCTCGTCACGCTCGACGATGTCGATCAGCGCACCGTCGCGCATCACGCCGATGCGGTCGCAGATCGAGCTGACCTCGGCGAGGTCGCTGGAGATCACCACCACGCTCTTGCCCTGCTCGGCGAGGTCGTAGAGCAGCGAATAGATGTCACGGCGCGCGCCGACATCGATGCCGCGGGTCGGCTCGTCCATCACGAACAGCTCGATCTCCTCGGCCAGCCAGCGCGCCACGATCACCTTCTGCTGGTTGCCGCCCGATAGATTGCTGATCGGGGTCCGGGCCCCGGCGTCTTGATGCTCAACTGACGGATATAGTCGTTGGCGTTGTCAGTCTCGCGACGGGCATGGCGGAACAGCCCCCAGCGCTTGAAGAAACGCCGGCAACTGATGTTGAGGTTGTCGGCGACACTCGCCACCGGAAAGATGCCCTGCGACTTGCGATCCTCGGGGCACATGGCGATACCGGCGCGGATCGCCTCGCGGGGGCTGGCGAAGCGCTGCGTATTGCCGGCAAAACGCACCGCGCCCTCGCTGGCTTTCTCGACGCCGCAGACCAGCCGCATCAGCTCGCTGCGTCCGGCGCCGACCAGCCCGAACAGGCCCAGCACTTCGCCGCGCTTGACCTCGAAGCTGACCGGTTCGCGCACGCCATGGCCCTTGAGGCCCTCGATGCGCATCAGTGTCTCGCCGTGCTGGCGCGGCCGATAGCCGTATACGTCGGCGATCTCGCGACCGACCATCTCGCTGACCAGGGTGTCGTGATCGAGCCCGGCCAGCGTGTCATGGGTAGCGATATGGCGGCCGTCGCGGAATACCGTCAGCGCATCGCACATCTCGAAGACCTCTTCCATGCGATGGGTGACGTAAAGTACCACCCGACCCTCGTCGCGCAGCCGCGCGACGATGCGCTTCAAGTGGCGAATCTCCTGCACGGAAAGGCTGCTGGTGGGCTCATCGAAAGCAATGATGCGGGTATCGCGCAGCAGTGCGCGGCCGATCTCGATCATCTGCTGCTGGCCGATCGACAGATCGCGGACCTTGGTGGCGGGATGGATATTCGCCTCGCCGAGATCCTCGAGCACCTTGAGCGCACGTTCGCGCAGTTGGCGACGATCGATGAAACCGTGTCGCTCAGGCAACTGGCCGAGCAGTAGATTCTCGGCCACCGACAGATTCGGCGACAGCGTCAATTCCTGGTAGATGATCGCGATGCCCTGATTCAGCGCCTCGCGGGCGTTGCTGAAGACATGGCGCTCGCCATTGATCCACAGCGCGCCGGCGGTAACCTTGTTGACCCCGCTGAGCACCTTGAGCAGGGTCGACTTGCCGGCGCCGTTCTCGCCCATCAGGGCATGAACCTCACCGGCCCGGGCACTGAAGCTGACCGAGTCGAGCGCGCGCACGCCGGGGAACTCGACGGTAATGCCGTCGACGCGAAGATAGGGGTCGGACATGGATCTGGACTCCGAAGGGACGGACAGGGCCCATGGCGTGTTTCGTCATGGGCCGGGCGACTCAGAGGTTCAGGTCTTTACGAACCTGCTCCCAGTTGTCGCGGGTCATCAGCGTACCGGTGGTCTCGGTGTTGGCCGGCGGCTTCTCGCCCTCGGTGATCCAGGTATAGAGATTGTCGGCACTCTGACTGCCATGCATGGTCGAACTCACCGCCACGGTACCGTGGAAGCCGGTGGGCTTCTCGCGCGAGAATTCGGCAAAGGCCGCCCCGGAGCCGTTGATACCTACACCAATCACCTGGTCAGCGCTCAGACCGTACTGCTCGCTGGCACGCACCCCGCCCAGCACGCTTTCCTCGTTGAGCGCGTAGATTACCCAGTGCTCGAATTCACCGTGCTTGGAGAGCACCGGCGATGCCGCAGCGAAGGCGCTGCTGGTATCGGTATTCTGCTGCGGCGCATCGAAGATATTGTCCTTCTTGAAGCCGGACTCGAGCAGCGCCGCGGTAGCACCGTCGGTGCGCTCCTTGGCGGTGGGCAGCTCATAGTTGGTGATGCGCAACGCGGCGACGTTCTCCGGGTCCCAGCCGCGCTTTTCCATCTCCGCGGCGATGGCGTTGCCCACCTGTTCGCCGATCTTGTAGCCCGACATGCCCAGGTGCGGCACATCCTCCATCGGCTCGCCACCGGAATTCACGAAACGGTCATCGACGGTGACCACCTTCATGCCGTACTGCTCGGCGCGATTCATGATCGCCGGCCCCAGGCGCACGTCGGGCGGGCAGATGACGAAACCCTGGGCGCCCTGAGAGTTGAGGTTGTCGATGGCGCTAAGTACCTGCTGGCCATCCTCGCCGGACAGGCGCACCACCTCGAAGCCCTTTTCCTCGCCGAGCTTGGTCGCGGCCTGCTGTTCGTTGATGAACCAGGCCTGCTCCGGCTTCTTGACGATAAAGCCGATCTTGACCTCGTCGTCGGCGGCCTGCACCAACGTGAATGAGCTCAGTGCCAGACCGGCACCCAGCGCAAGACGTGAAAGCGTATGAGTGAATGACATTCAGCATTCTCCTGCCCTGAGGGCACAGGTTTTGTTGTTGTGATCGGGCGACATGGCGACCGATCCTATGAACACGAAGTGAAGTTAGCCAGCTATAGGCGGAGCGACTAATACGGTTTGCTCGACCACGAGATATCTTTTTGGTTATCAGAAGTTGACCAAGCGTGTTCTTTTGCGCCTCGCGCCAACAGCAGTGCATCACTGGCTAAGACTAATGTCAGGCCCGTTACGACTAAAGTTGCTAGCAGCTATCGTTGCTCACTTCCCCACAGAATGAAGAAAAGCCGCCTGATCGACGGCTTTCCGGCTTGCTGAACACCGCACTATTTTATTTCGTCAGGCGACTCGGCGGTCGAAAAGCGGTAGATGGTCTGCGACTGGTAGGTCTCGCCCGGCTCGAGAATCGTCGAGGGAAAATCGGGCTGATTGGGCGAGTCGGGGAAGTGCTGGGTTTCCAGGGCAAAGCCGCTGCGATGAGGATAGGGTTGGCCGCTCTTGCCGGTCAGCTTGCCGGCCAGGAAATTGCCCGAATAGAACTGGATACCCGGCTCATTGGTGGATACCTCGAGCACTCGTCCCGAGTCGGGTTCCCAGACACGGGCGGCAAGGACCATTTCATCGCTCTGGGGCGCTTCGCGCTTGAGCACGAAGTTATGATCGTAACCCTTGGCGAACTTGAGCTGTTGATTGTCGGCGTCGATGCGCTCACCGATCGCCGTGGGTTCAGTGAAGTCGAACGGGGTACCCGCCACGGGGCGAATCTCGCCGGTGGGGATGAACGACTCGTTGATCGGCGTGAAGGCCTTGGCATTGATCATCAGCAGATGGTCGAGAATGCTGTCGTTGCCTTCGCCATCCAGATTGAAATAGCTGTGCTGGGTAAGATTGACCGGCGTCGCCTGGGTGGTGGTGGCGTGATAGTCGATCTGCAGCGCATCGTCGTCGGTGAGGGTATAGGTCACGCGAGTCTCCAACTGCCCCGGGTAGCCCTCCTCGCCATCGGCACTGGTGTAGCTCAGCACGACCCCCGCACCCTGCTCGTTGGAGAACGGCTCGGCCTGCCAGAGCCGCTGATTAAAGCCCTTATCGCCACCGTGCAGGTGGTTGTCGCCATCGTTGGTCGCCAGCTCGTAGGTCTCGCCGTTGAGCGTGAATTGGCCATCGGCGATGCGATTGCCGTAGCGTCCGATCAACGCGCCGAAATAGGGATTGACCTGCTGGTAGGTATCGGACAGATAGCCGTCCAGCGAATCGAAGCCGAGCACGATGTCGTCCATGTTGCCCTGCAGATCGGGCGTGCGCAGCGAGACGATGATGCCGCCATAGGTGGCCACGCGCATTTCGATGCCGTTATCGTTGCTGATTCGATAGACATCCACCTGGCGGCCGTCCGGCAATTTACCGAAGGACGACTTCTCGATCCCCTCCAGAGCAGTGTTCTGCGTCGCCGAACCGTTGCCGCCCTGCGCATTGTTGTCGGCGGCCAATGTCAGACCAGGTAGCGCGGCCAGACAGGCGCCCAGCAACAGGTATTGGCCGTGATGGCGATGATGAATCCGTGACATATGATGCTCCTTTTCCCGTGGGTGCTTATTGTCGTCGCCATTGCAGGTTAGACAGCGGGAAAAGGGACAGCTAATAATGCGCTTCACGCCATAGATATCAAAAAAGTTATCAGCTATGAAAGAACGGGACAGCACGGGAGCACTGGCGCCGGATTGGTTTCTTCGCGCACGACTAAAGTTACGTCATCTGCAGTTATTCCTGGCGCTGGAAGAACATCGCAATCTGCACCGTGCCGCGGCAAGCCTGGGCATAAGCCAGCCCGCAGCTTCCAAGCTGCTCGGCGATCTCGAATCCCAGCTCGGCGTCACGCTGTTCGAGCGTCACTCGCGCGGCCTTTCCCCCAACTGGTATGGCGAGATCGTGATTCGCCACGCCCGCAGTATCCTTTCCGAACTCCATCATGCCGGCGAGGAACTCAACGCCCTGCGCGCGGGCAATGCCGGCGTGGTCGCGGTGGGCACGGTGATGGCACCGGCGGTGACGATTCTCACCAGCGCCATCGAACGGGTTCACCGCGAACTCCCCGGGCTCAAGGTGAGCGTCGATGTCGATGTCAGCAAGTCGCTGATTCCGCGGCTGATGGAGGGCGAGTTCGATTTTGCCATTACCCGCATCCCCGAAGGCTTTCCCGCCGAGCAGTTCGTGTTCGAGGAGATCGGCGAGGAAGAGATCTGCTTCGTGTGTCGCGCGGGTCACCCGCTGGCCGGCGTGGCGATGCCCGACCTGATCGACATGGCCGCCTATCCCTGGGCATTGCAACCCAGCGGCGCGCTGATGCGTCAGCGTGTCGATCATCTGCTGCTGCAACACGGCGTACTGCCGCCCGGGCAGATCGTCGACACCCAGGATATTCTGGTAGCGCTGGCGCTGGTCGCCAAATCCGACACTCTGACCGTGACATCGCGCCAGGTCGCCGATCTGCTGTGCGCCCCGCAGCGCTTTCGCCTGTTACCGTTCAGCGAATCGCTAAGTGTCCAGCCCTATGGCCTGGTGAGCCTGCGCAAGCAGCGCCTGTCGCCCGGTGCAGCGGCGCTGATGAGCACCCTGCGTGAGCTGATCGCCCACCAGCGCCAGCATCGCCCAAGCTGAGCGGTGCGGCGCCTGGACGAACTTACTCATCCGGAAACGCCTCGACCGACTCGCGCCGGCTGAACAGGAAGGCGCGGCGACGACATGGCGCAGCGGTGCCGGTTTACAGCTAAGATTAATGGGCAATCAGCGGCTATAGCCAATAGAAGAAGCGGTGACTTGCAGCCTCTGCGCAACTTGTATCCGTTGTATCCAGCACCGGGTAGCCGATATATCAAAATGAGCCGCGCCGCCAACACGGCAGACCCTGCAACGCGTACCCTGCCGAGGCGTCAGGGCAGGTTCCACCGCAACTGCCGCCAAGGACCCGGGTACATGAGCAATTCCACCGCACAGGCCAATCTGCGCCGCGAACGTCGTCATCGTCTCCCCGTGCGTCTCTGGCACTGGGTCAATCTGTGGTGCCTGATCGTGCTGTTGATGAGCGGCTTGCAGATCTTCAACGCCCACCCGGCACTCTACTGGGGTAGCGCTTCGAATTTTGACGATCCGTGGCTGGAGATGTATGCCATTCGCGGCGCCGACGGCGACATACAGGGCCAGACGGCGCTGGGTCCCTGGACCTTCGATACCACCGGGGTACTGGGCTACTCCGGCAGCGACGATAACGCCAGCGTGCGGGGGTTCCCCGGCTGGATCACCCTGCCGAGCTATCAGTTCCTGACCATGGGACGACTGTGGCATTTCTTCTTCGCCTGGCTGTTCGCAGTCGCCGGCGCGCTGTTCGTGCTGTACGCGCTGGCCAGCGGCCACCTGAAACGTGACCTATGGCTACCCGCGTCCCAGTGGCGCGGCCTGGGACGTGACGTTCTCGATCATCTGCACCTGCGCTTTCATGCCAGTCGCGGCGGCTATAACGGCTTGCAGAAGCTCAGCTATCTGGGGGTGCTGTTTGGGGCCCTGCCAGTGATGATTCTGACCGGCCTGTGCATGTCGCCCACGCTCAACGCGGCGGCGCCCTGGCTGCTCGACCTGTTCGGTGGTCGCCAGAGCGCGCGGTCGATTCACTTCATCGTCGCCGGTTCGTTGATCCTGTTCGTGATCGTTCATCTCTTGATGGTGCTGCTGAGCGGGCCGTTTCGGCAGGTGCGCGACATGCTGACCGGCGGCAAGCGTGACGTGACGCCTGCCGAAAGCGAAAGGAGCACTCAGCATGAAACGCAATGATGCCGCATTCCATGGCCGCGGCCGCAGACGCTTCCTGCAACGCGCGGCGCTGAGCGTGGCGACGCTTGGATTGGCCGGTTGCGATCAGCTGTCCCGGAACGATCAGGTAGTCAAAACGCTGAACCTGGCTGAACGGCTGAACCTGCGCGTTCAGCGCTTGCTGGCCGGCGAGCGTGGCCTGGTGCCGGAATACCCGCCATCGATGATCGACGCAACCTTCCGCCCCAACGGCTCCACCGACCCGCAAGCGCCGCGCTATCGCCAGCTCGCCGCCGGGCAGTTCCGTGACTGGCGCCTGGAGGTCGGCGGGCTGGTCGATGCCCCCCTGTCACTGTCGCTCGCCGAGCTGCAGGCGATGCCGGCCAGAACCCAGATCACGCGTCATGACTGCGTCGAAGGCTGGAGTGCCATCGGCCAGTGGCGCGGCCCGGTACTGGCCGACCTGCTCGAGCGTGCCGGCGTACAAGCCGAGGCGCGTTATGTGGTGTTTCACTGCATGGATCAGTTGGGCGGCGAGGACTATTACTACGAGAGTCTGGATCTGAGCGAAGCGCGTCATCCGCAGACGATCCTCGCCTACTCGCTCAACGATGAGCCGCTACCGATCGCCAACGGCGCGCCGCTGCGGCTTCGCGCGGAGCGTCAACTGGGCTACAAGATGGCGAAATATCTCTCCGCCATCACCCTGGTCGGCGATTTCGACGACATCGCCGGTGGCAACGGCGGCTATTGGGAGGATCGCGGCTACACCTGGTATGCCGGAATATAGCCGGCACCCGCTACTCGCATCGTCGATGCGCTTGACAATTTTTCACGATGAACTGAACTCAGACGGTCGGGGCTCCCAGAAAATTCAAATTTGATATCAGCCCCATCCACGTCAGGAGCAGCCCTCATGCCAGTCACACATCATGCCATCCGCACGCTTCGCCAGGCGCTACTCGGCCTCACCATCGGCTGTCTCGCGACCGGTGCCCTGGCAGCTCAGGACACGCCCAAGAACCTGCGCGGCACCATCACCGAGGTCAGCGACGACGGCTTCACCGTCGAGTCGGTTACCGACGGCAGCAGCCACCGGGTGACGATCGGCGACAACACCCGGCTCGCGGCCGTCAGCGAGAGCAGTCTCGACGAGATCGAGGAAGGCACGTTCATCGGTACGGCCAACGTGCCCGGTGAAGATGGACAACCCGCCAAGGCGCTGGAAATGGTGATCTTCCCGGACTCCATGAAGGGAACCGGAGAAGGCGACTACCCCTGGGACATGCCGCGCGGCGCCACCCAGGGTGGTTCGAGCGGCTCGGGTGGCGAGAAACTTGGCGGCAGCGGTAGCGGTTCGACCATGACCAATGGCACCGTCAGTTCCACCGACGCCAAGAGCGGCGATACAGGCGGCAAGATGGGCGGCGCCTCAAGTGGCTCGACCATGACCAACGGCACCGTGGATAACGCCGCCGACGAAGACGGCATGATGACGCTGACCGTCGACTACGGCGACGGCAGCAAGCAGATCCGCGTACCGAGCGACGTTCCCACGGTCATGGTCAGCAAGGGATCCAAGGACGATCTCGAAGAGGGAGCGGCCGTCTTCGTTGCCGGCGACATCAGTCAGGATCCGATTCAGGCCAAGACCGTGATCGTCGGTCGTGATGGCACCGTGCCACCGATGTAATTCGCCCATCGGCCTCGAGACCGGATCATTCAATCATCGTGAAACGCCTCGACTAACTCGCGCCGGCCAAGCAGGAAGGCGTCGGCGACATGGCGCAGCGGCGCGACATCGACATCCGATTCACCGCTGGCGATAAGCTCGGCGAAGCGCGCATAGAGCCCGGGATATTCCTGCCCGTCGTCCACGGGCTGGGCTTCGCCGTCGATATACAGCTCGCTGCCGCCCTTGCACAGAGCCAGCCGCCCGGCATCGGTATCGATGTGGATATCCCAGGTCTGCGGGCCGGTCTGGCGGAAGTCGAAATCGGCCTGGATCGGTGTCTCGTCGGCGTCGCTGAAGGTCAACTGCGCGGCGATCGGCGCCTGGCGGTTTTCCGGTACCTGCAGCGTCGCCTCACGCAGGTGGAAGGCCTGTGGCAGGATCGCGGTGACGATCGACAATGCGTTGATGCCGGGGTCGAACACGCCCATGCCGCCGGGCTCGAAGATCCACGCCTGCCCGGGGTGCCAGACGCGCACGTCCTCCTTCCATTCGATCGTCACGCCGCGGATCGTACGCCCGGCCAGCCAGTCGCGGGCCGGCGCCACGCCCGGCGCATGCCGTGAATGCCAGGTGGCGAACAGCGTGCGCCCGGCCTCACGGGCCTGGCGGGCCAGATCCTCGACCTCGCTGAGCGTGGCCCCAGGCGGCTTCTCGAGCATCACGTGCTTGCCGGCGGCCAGCGCCTGCCGGGCCTGGGCGTAGCGCACGGTGGGCGGCGCGCACAGCGACACCGCATCGAGCTCGGGCATCGCCTCGAGCATCGACTCCAGCGACAGGAAGTTGGCGACGCCCGACAATGCCGCGTTGCGGCTGGCAATGGCCGCCAGCTGGTAATCGGGATTGGCTTCAAGGGCAGGCAGGTGCTGGTCGCGGGCGATCTTGCCCACGCCGACGATGCCGATCTTCAGGGGAGTCATCGCAAGGTACCTCGGCAGTGAAAATTGCTGATCACCTTAGCGGGGGCGCCGCGCGCGTGCCAATACCAAACCCGCCATGCAGCGATCACCGTTGACGTATGAAGGCTGCAACGCCGGGCGGGAATTTACAGCCGCTGCAGGTAGGCCGTGCCGCCAAGCTGACGCATCTGGCGCTGGATCCACTGACTGCGCTGAAGGGTCGCCGAGGAGGGTCGCGAGGCGCTGCGCTCCCGCGGGTTAGGCAGAATGGCCGCCAACCGGCTGGCCTGGGTGAGGCTGAGCTGGTCGGCGGAGACGCCGAAGTAATGCTGGGCGGCCGCTTCCAGGCCGAACACACCGGTGTCCCATTCGACGATATTGAGATACACCTCGAGGATGCGCTGCTTGGGCCACAACGTCTCGATAAGCACGGTGAACCAGGCTTCCAGGCCCTTGCGCAGCCAGTCGCGGCCGGTCCACAGGAACAGGTTCTTGGCGGTCTGCTGGCTGATGGTGCTCGCCCCGCGTAAGCCGTCGCCGGCCTGCCAGGCGGCGATCGCCTGGCGCAGCTGGCCGAAGTCGAAGCCGTGATGATCGGGAAACTTCTGATCCTCAGCGGCAATCACCGCCAGCTTGGCGTGATCCGACAGCCGTTCCCAGGGCATCCAGGCCTGGCGGATATTCAGCGACTCACCGTCTATCCACGATTCCACCTTGCGCTCGACCATCACCATCGAGCCGAACACCGGCACCACGCGAAAGAATATCACCAATGCCAACGAGGCGAGGACGAACGCGGCGATGCCCAGCAATAAATAGCGCAGCAGCCTGCGTGGCCAGTGATGTGACATGCAATGGCGATTCCCTGCGTGCGAAGACCCAGCGAGTATAACAACACGAGACGCCGCAGCGGATGGGCAACAAGCGCAAGGCGCCGGCCCGACGATCTCGGGCCGTTGCGCGTTCGTGTATCCGCCGCTAGCGCAACGGCACGCTGGCGTAGGTCGGCTCGCCTTTCGCCTGAGCGAGCGCCAGCACTGCGCTCGACATCGGCTCTGCGGGCGGCGCCGAGAGGGTCATGCGCACCCGTGGCTCGCGCTCGCTCGGCGTATCGCGCACCTGGCGCGAGTCGATGCCGTTACGCTCGTCGCGCGGCGGAATGCCAAAATATTCGCGATAGCACTTGGAGAAATGCGGCGTGGAGACGAAGCCGCAGGCCGAGGCAACCTCGATGATCGACAACGCCGTCTGCTTGAGCAGCTGGCGCGCCCGGGTCAGGCGCAGCTTCAGGTAATAGCGCGACGGCGAGCAGTTGAGATACTTCTGGAACAATCGCTCGAGCTGACGCCGCGAGACGTCGACGTAGCTCGCCAGCTCGTCGAGGCCGATAGGCTCCTCGAGGTTGGCCTCCATCAGCGCGACGATCTCCAGCAGCTTGGGCTGAGTGGTGCCCAGCACATGTTTGAGCGGCACCCGCTGCTGGTCCTGCTCGTTGCGGACCCGATCGTAGATGAACATCTCGGAGATGCCGGCGGCCAGCTCGCGGCCGTGATCGCGGCCGATCAGGTTGAGCATCATATCGAGCGGCGCGGTGCCCCCCGAGGCGGTGAAACGATCGCGGTCGATCGAGAACAGCTTAGTGGTCAGCGGTACCCGCGGGAACGCTTCCTGCATCGCCGCCAGACACTCCCAGTGGATGCTGGTCTCGTAGCCGTCGAGCAGCCCGGCCTTGGCCAGCGCCCAGCTGCCGGTGCAAACCGAACCCAGCCGCCGCGAGAGCCGCGCCTGGGCCTGCAACCAGGCGACGTGCTCACGGGTCACGCCGCGCTGCGGGGCGACGCCCCCACACACCACCACCCAGTCGAGCGACAGCGGAATGTGGGTCACCGCGTCGGGGGTGATCTGCAGGCCATCGCTGGCCCGCACCGGCTCGTCGCTATGACTCAGCGTGTACCAGCGGTAGAGCTCACGACCGGCCAGCTGATTGGCCATGCGCAGCGGCTCGATGGCCGAGGCCAGCGAGATCAGGGTGAAGTTTTCCAGCAGCAAAAAGCCCAGCGTCTGGGGGGCAGCGGCCCGTGCGGTCGCCGATGATGCACTTACAGCCTGGGAAGATGCCATGGCGTTCTCCTCTTCCACGGGTGCGCCCCTCGGTCGCGCCTCAGGGTCCTGTTGTGATTGTTAGGTATACTTATGTGCCTCTGCGTCAAGATAGCGCCAAATACGACATCCTGACAGTTCATTCTTGCGGATAGGCAGGCCTCAACGCACTGGTTAGCGACATTCTTGTCGCAAACAGGCATTGCGAAGTCGCTTTCCGTGTCGCGTTGACGCCCACCTTGAATGTGTTGCGCGTCGCCAGGCCGGCGCAGCGCCACTCGCCGATGGTCGTGATTGACCGTCATACGCACCGGCTCCATGCTTAGATATACCGTGACACGTTTGCCCCGCCGCGTCTGGCACCGCCGACGCTCCCTCGAAGCGAAGGCTGGGTGAGAAAACTGGCTGGGTGAGAAACACTTGAAAGGGAGGTCGCCATGACCGACCACTCGCCGCGCAGCCAGCTCGCCACTCACCGGGTCGACAACCAACCGCCTACGCCCCGCGATCGCGACCTGTTCGCACTCGATAAACCGCTGCGCGAGGCGCTAGCCCGCGAAGCCCCCGGCTGGGTGGCACGGCGGCTCGAGACGCTGGGCGCCGCAGTGGGCAGCCGCGAGGTCCAGGCGCTGGGCGAAGCTGCCAACCGCCACCCGCCCGAGTTGCGATTGTTCGATCGGCATGGCCGACGTCTCGACGAGGTCATCTATCACCCCGCCTACCATGAATTGATGCATCTGGCCTTCGACAACGGCTGGCACGCCGTGGCCTGGGAAGAAGAGCATCGCGGCGGCCATCAGGCGCATGTTGCCGCACTCTATCTGCTGACACAGGCCGAGCCCGGTTTCTGCTGCCCGCTGACCATGACCCACGCGGCAATTCCCGCGCTGCGCCGCGAGCCACAGGTCTTCGATGAGTGGCAGGCCCGGCTGCTGGCCTGGGATTACGACGAACGCGCGGTACCCGCCTGGGAAAAACCCGCCGCCACCCTGGGCATGGCGATGACCGAGAAACAGGGCGGCAGCGATGTCCGCACCAATACCACCCACGCCGAACGTACCAGCGACGGCTATCGGCTGATCGGCCACAAGTGGTTCTGCAGCGCGCCGATGTCAGACGCCTTCCTGACCCTGGCGCAGACCGGCGAAGGCTTGAGCTGCTTTCTGGTGCCCCGCTTCACCCCCGATGGTCAGCGCAACGCGCTCGAGATCCAGCGACTCAAGGACAAGTGCGGCAACCGCGCCAACGCCTCGGCCGAGATCGAATACCGCAACGCCTATGCCGAAGCGGTCGGCGAGCCCGGACGCGGCATTCCCACGATTCTCGAGATGGTCCAGCAGACCCGGCTCGACGCTGCCACCGCGCCGGCCGGCATGATGCGCCAGGCACTGCTCGAGGCCTGGCGCCATGTGCGCCAGCGCCAGGCCTTCGGCCGCACCCTCAGTGAACAGCCGCTGATGCGCCGGGTGATCGCCGACCTGGCGCTGGAAAGCGAAGCCAGCCTAGCGCTGGTGATGCGCACCGCGCGGGCCTTCGATACCCCCGAAAACGCCCACGAGCAAGCCTTGGCAAGGCTGCTTCCGGCGCTAGGCAAATACTGGCACAACAAGCGCGGCCCGGGCTTCATGGCCGAGGCCATGGAGTGCCTGGGTGGCATCGGCTACGTCGAGGAAACACCGCTCGCGCGGCTCTATCGCGAGGCGCCGGTCAATTCGATCTGGGAGGGTTCCGGCAACGTGATCTGCCTGGACGTGCTGCGGGTGTTCGATCGACACCCGGAGTGCTTCGATGCGTTGCGCGAGGAGCTTGCCCCGGCACGGGGGCTGTCGCCAGTGTACGCGCGTGCCGTGGAAATGCTCGAAAGATCGTTCGGCGAGCCGCGCACAGCGCTCGAAGCCAACGCCCGCTGGCTGACCCAGCGCATGGCCCAGTGCCTGCAGGCGGCACTACTCCTGCAGCACGCACCCAGCGAGGTCAGCGACAGCTTCTGCCGCAGCCGACTCGGCGATACCGTCAGCCCGGTCTACGGCGTACTACCGATGGAAACACCGCTGGACGCCATACTTGCGCGCATCGAACCCTGAAACCGGCCTCAGCCGGCCAGCACCCGCAGCGCCAGGGCGATCAGCAATACCCCGGTGATGCGGTTGATCCAGTGCGCGCGGGCCTGCAGCCACGGCAACACCGCGGAATGCGACAGTGCCAGCGCGACCAGGACGTACCAGCCGCCGTCGATCAGCGTCGCCGTGGCGACGATCAGCGCCTTGGCGGGCCACGCCATGTCGGCGCTGACGAACTGACTGAGCAGGGCGACGAAGAACAGGATCAGCTTGGGATTGCCCAGCGCCACCAGCACGCCGTCCCTGGCCGCCTGGGCCGGACCGGTGGCGGCGCCCTGCGCATCCAGCGCGCCGCCACGCCCGGCACGCAACGCCTTGACGCCCAGCCAGGCCAGATAAGCCGCGCCACCCCAGGTGATCACCATGAACAGCATCGGCTGGCGGTTGATCACCGCGCCCAGACCCCATACCGTCAACAACGCATACAGCCCCACGCCCAGTGCATGCGTCAGGCCGGCGATCACCCCTGGAGTGCGCCCGCCGCCGAGTGTATGTCGCAGCACCATTGCCAGGCTGGGGCCGGGCGACATCGCACCCATCGCACAGACGGCGGCAAGTGACAGCCATAGAGTCAGCGGCATGCGTGGCTCATCCTATTATTCATCAACAAAACACTTTTAACGGTGGAACTGACCGGACGCCTCCGGCTGCCAGAGGATCGCCTCGATACACAACGTCTGCTGGCTGCCGTCCACCCGCGGCCAGGTCACGCAATCGCCGAGGCAACGGCCCAGCAGGTCGGCGCCCAGGTCGGTGAAGACCGACAAGCCATCCTGGACACTGCCCAGCGAATGCGGAAAGACCAGCGTGCGGGTGATCGAGCGCCCATCATTCGGGTCGCTCAGGCGAACACGAGTGTTCATGCTGACGACGCTGGCGGGCAGCTCCTGCGGATCGAAGACGATACCCAGATCGAGCTTGCCCTGCAGCGCGCCGGTCAATTGTTGATCGTTGATGTCGTCCATTTCATCGATCAAGCGTTGCAGGCGTTCAGCATCCAGGCGGTTCAGGGTCATTGCACGGCGTAGCATATAGAGACTCCTTCTCTTGAATGCCATAAGCGTTAGCACAAAAAATCAGCCCGCCTCCGCTGGCGCAAGCCTCGGAAGGAGGGAACTGATAGTGCACGCTCATCTTAAGCCTGAATGCCACCCTGCGTCAGGCCCGACTCATTCAACCAACACTCAATGGTCTGCCTCGCCAGTTCCGCATGCCGACCGGGCACGCACAAAAAAAGACCGGCGCCCGGGAAGGCGCCAGTCAAAACAGGGATGCAGAGATGCACCACCGCCTATTCTAGCGATGCACGAGACCCGCAATTGCAGGAACTGGACCTGTTTATAAGGTTAAATTCATTTAACCGGTCGATTGAGAATAACCAAGGAAAATATAGGCTTGTAATACGCCTCCCCTCTCCCATGAAGAGCAATAGTCCTGCTTCAGTCCAGCCACGGTCCTGCCGAGGATGGCTCACTCATGCCTAAGCTCGCTGACATTCCCTTGAATATAGGGATTGCCCTTGAATATCCTTGAAAGTAACCAAATGTGTACTAATGTAATTTTCAAGGGCACGTGACGCCCTTTTACTGCAGCAAAGGAGAGCAGCATGAGCAGGCTACAGAAAAGCATGGAGAGGGCTCAGCCCCACTCGGATATCGGCAGGGTCTACAAAACCGGGCACGCTATTGCCGCAGCACGGCGGCAGGACGACGAAGGCCCGTTGAGCGTGGAGCAAGCCGCCAACGCACGACGCGAAGCCGAATACGTCGCCAGACGCAACGGCATCAAGGAGCCGCTTCTCCAATTGTGGAAGGTGATGCATTGAGCCTTTGGCGATTTCGCCTGGAAGGCGAGCCCCGCCAGACCGTAGCCCCTGGCCGCTGGAGCGACCGGGGGCTATGGTTCCAATCGAACCTTATTGCCTGGGCCATGAATGATCCGTGCGGACTGCCTGCAAAAAGGCTGCCTGTTGCTCTTTCCATACCAAAGATGGATGTGGCTTGTCTTGCGTAGATAGGTTACTTATGGACACGTGAACCGTCACCGCAGGAGCCTGCCATGGAGAAGTGGTTATCACGCAGCCGAGCGCTGGCTTATGTCACTGTCGTCCTGGCCATGCTAGCTGCCTTGCTACTGTATTTATTTGCGGGAATCGTATTCATCCAGGTCGTATGGAACACGCTCAGTGGTCACTTCTGGACCAACGAGACGATCAAGGCCAGTTCGGTCGGCCTGCTCAAGATGATGGACTTGTTGCTCATAGCGGCGAGCTTCCAGATTATGTCCCATGGCATGTACCGCTTGTTCATCCACTCCTCCTATACCAGCGAAGGTCCTCTGCATGTCACGAGTTTCAAGGAGCTAAAACACTCACTGGTGAATATTGCCAGCATCGTTCTGGTGATCTTCTTTGTGGAGAACGCCGTCAGACTTGGCGCTGGACGCGAGATTTTGGAACTGGGCATCGGTATTGCCGCCGTCATTGCCGCTGCCGGCTGGGCGATCCGCCCCGAAAAGAAGTAAGGCAACAACCAAAACGAGGCGACACGGGCCTCGCTAGCGGCATGGCTGATCGTGACGAGCGCTCGTATTCCCTATTTTGCCTTCAGAATTTTTTAATAAAGAGTATTTCCCAAATAGTTGCTGACAACTTCTATACAATTTTTTATTTCCGCCTCTAGTAAACTGGCTTAATTTTATTATCAGTAATATTTACCCTTTTCAACATCAGGCCGGCGCTTTCACAGGCATTATTTAGTATTCTATCTCGTTTTTTCCGGTCACCCCTTTCATGAGAAGGGTCATCCAGCTCAACAGCACAAATAATTTTAAAACCATCCCTTTCGCATAACACATAATCAAAATGCCATTGCGAAAGCTGCCGGAATAGCGACTTATACTCTCTTGTCTGACTATGATGCTTCTTCATGTTCGGCTGAATCAGGTCTACCACACGCACTTGACAAAAAATGTAATAGCGGTCGCCGTAAGCTTCCTCTAAAACTTTATAGACTTGGCGCTCCAAGGGAGACATTAAGTGCGTTCGGGCGACGTAGGCCCCGCCCTGATCCATTAGCTCTTCGGAGTAGTTCCGGTCCGCCTTGGTAGACTTTCTATTGAGTTGATCCGGCAGGGTGTCGCCGGCTTTAAACGGCTCTTCGTCACCGGCTACGGCACCATCGTGCCGCGCGCCACGGGCATCGTTGGTGATCGATGGAATCTGCTCGAAGAATCCTGTAAAGCGCTTTGGCTTTCGCCCTCGCTTGCGCTGTTTCTTTAGCCATGGCTTGGCCAGATTCAAGGCCAAAAGCAACAACAAAACAGGCCACCAATAGGTCAGAAGCGGCTCAAGCCCCTGCCATAGTGCGGCCAAGAATGAATTGTTATCCACCGCACCCCCTCATCCCTATGCGTACCACTTGGTGTACGTCGGCCATTGCCGACAGACCACACGCAACCAGCTATCAATGATGGCTAATGCAAGGCATCAGATTTGAGCCTATCACGAACATGCCACGGGCGGAGGTACGACAAAGGGTGAACCAACACTCTTAACCAAGCATCGTTACTTGCGCAATGTTTCACGGAAAGCACGCTGGACTGCACGATATTGGCGCGCGATTGCCGTGCCTGTCTGCGGCGCTCGGCGACCAAACTGCGACCAGATTGACGCTAGCAACTGCAGCGGATGGGCGCCCGCTGCATAAGTGACGGCGCTATATCTCAGGTCATTTCCAACACAAGGACTGCGCTGGAAGTGGGTGCAGGAACCACTGACCCTGCGCGGCGAATGGCGGGAGGACTTTGTCAACCCGGTGGAAGCGCCGGGCATGGCGATGGCCGCGGGGCACTGTCTCGGGAAAAGGTCCGAGAGGCGGCCGTCAGGGGCCGCCTTCTTCGTTAACACTCAGCCCTTTGGTGTGTACCAGATCGGCGAGGTGTAGGCCCGCTCCTGCGTGGTCATCGGCACCTCGTCCGGCAGCGTCAAGCCATAGAACTTGGCGTCGTAGGCGGTCCAGCGCGGGGTTGGGATCTCGATAACGCGGGCGTAATAGAAGGCGCGTTGAGAGGCGTCAAAGTCCGGGTCGGTCCAGACCGTGATCAGCTCGGGTGCTCCGATGGTGTTCGTCCACGTCGCCTCGGCCGTGTTCACCGAATTGCCGACCGGGGGCAACGTGCCGTCGGTGCCCGGCTGTCGGGCGTCGGCATCGCCCCAGACCACGTCATGGACCTTCTCCTGCGTCTTGCCGTTGGCATCGACCCAGCCCTTGATAATCTGTATGCGGTCGAGGTTGGCGCCGATCGGGTCCTTGAGCGCGGCGACGAGGAAGGTAGGCGCCCTGCCCTCCGGCGCGGCGCTGAGGTCGCCACCCATGGGCACCCCCTTAGTGTAGCCGGTCTCGGCCGGGAGCCGGCTCTGCGCATCCTCGGGCGTATAATCCCAGCCGCCGAAGAAGCGCACGATCATACGGCTACCGGTGGTGGCATACGCCTCGCGGCGCTCCATGGCATCGAAGATCGCCTCGCGGGTATTCTCCGTGGCCCACACGGCGGCGTAACCGGATGCGGTCACCTCCCACTCCATGATCTGCATATCACCGAGCTTGAAGAAAGGGCGGCTGGAACGCTCACGGCTCGGTTCCATGCTGGTGAGTTTGCCGAAGAAATTGTCTTCCTCGGCGGTGGCGAGGCCGGTGTGGGAATCGGTCGAACCGATCAGGCCGAACTTGTAGGGATTAGTGCCGAGTTCAACCTCCTGAGCGAGCCCGTTCTTCAGCGCCGAGCGGGCATACTCGAACTCCAGCATGTCGTTGGTCTTGGCTTCGGTCAGATTCAGGTTGCCCTTGTCCCAGGTCTCGTAGTCGGCAAACTCGTCGTTCGGCGAAAGGAAGGGGTGCGCCTCGCCGTCACCCTTCATCTGGGTCGCCTCGTAGAGCGGCTCCCAGCGCGCCCTCTCCTCGGCATAAACTGCATCGATTGGGTTGCCGGTGAAGGACTCGATCAGCGGGAACATGCGGCCGTTGGATAGGTTGCCATTGTGGGCGATTGCGAGCACGTCGCCGCCGGTCTTCTTTCGTAGGCTTCCAGCCACTTCCAGAGCTCGCGGGGGTTCTCGCTTCCCCAAGGGCGCCATCGTCACCATCGGCTCGACCTGCCGGGCGTAGGTACCCGTCATCGCGGTAAATGACGTTGCGGTGCAGGTTGTTGCCGCCCGGTGTTCGAGGTCCACTCATAGCCGATGAAAGCGGTGAAACGGCCCGGCTCGTTGGCCTCCTCGGCGGCGTTGATAGTCTCCTCCCAGGCCGAGCGATAGGCCCTCGAGCCCGGCACCGAAAGCAGGTCTTTCGGGAAGGTGCCGGCCGAGAACGGCATTGATGATGTCGAGCGCCGCCTCCATGCCCTTGCCGGACTTGATCATGTCATACCATTTTCGCCCCGTCGGATCCGCCAGCAAAGCCGGGTCGCCCGCGATCAGCTGCGGGAAGAAGCCCATGTTGTCCGAGTGGTCGGCAACGACGAGGAAGTCCAGCGGGCGCGATAGCTTCACAGTGCTGGCCGCTGGAGGACACGATCTCCTCGCCTTTGGCGAAGCGATAAGCGTCGCTCGGCATGAGCCGCGCGCCGGCGGCACCGGCGTCCATGGACATGCCCGTGTGCAGGTGCGTGTCGCCGAACAGCGGCCGTGTCGGGAAATTACGTCCGGCATAAGGCGAGTACGGTCGAGGCTGTTGGGTACCCTTGCAGCGCCTTCTGGTCCATCGTGCTTGCGTCGATTCCCCGGTCGACTGTTCTTGCGCCGCGGCCGCGAAGCACAATCCGGCGGCGGTCGTAGCCGGCAAGTAGAACTCGGTGAGCGTCTCCCAGGACATTGTCTTTCTCCTTCCATCGCTCGAACCAATCGGTTAGTTCGTACGGTCAAATCCGCTGTGCTCACCCGAACCCGTCACGCGCTCGATCAGCCAGAAGGCCGCGAGCGAGCCGATGGCGTAGGCAGACGCGCCCGCTCGCCATCGCGACGGTGCAACACTCACACGACGCCAGGCCCAGAGGCAGGCGACAGACGGCGGCGACGAAGGCGAGCTGCCCCGCCTCGACGCCGAGATTGAAGGTCAGCAGCGCCAGCGGGATGTCCGGCTGCAGGCAGGCCGACCTCGGCCAGGGCGCCCGCGAATCCGAAGCCATGCAGCAGGCCGAAGGTGAAGGCGACGAGCCAGGGCGCCGCGCAGTCAGGCCGGTCTCGCCGCGGTGCCTGCCGCGCGAGCTCGCTCGCCAGGAAAAGGATGCTGAGCGCGATCACGGCCTCGACCGGCGCCTGCGGCACGTGCGACGAAGCCAAGCGTCGCGGCGGCAAGCGTCAGGCTGTGCGCGACCGTGAAGGCGGTGATCGTCTTGACCAGCAACGCGGTTCGCGAACGATCAGCGTCAACCCGAGCACGAAGAGCAGGTGATCGACGCCGAGCAGGATATGCTCGATGCCCAGGCACGAAGTAATCTCGCCGCGACTGCAAGGGCCGGGCGCGGTCCCGCGACGTCGACATAGGGTGCGGACGGTTTCACGAGATTGCGTCTGGACGGTCCCGTCCCCGAATTCGACCCGCACGAGCGTGTCGGTCAGCGTGCCTGCAAGCCCGTCGATGACGATGCGCGCGCCGATCAGGCCGGCCGCACCGCAGTCGATCAGGCCGCGTCGATCGGTCGCGCCGGGAACGGACTGCGCCCGGCCCGGCACCGTGTCATGGCAGCGAGGACCGGCCAGCGGACCGAAAGGCCGAGCGTGCGGTCACCGAGCGCCGGCCGCTTCCAGAGCACCTCGTACGGCCGGCTGGCGACCTCGCGCAGGTCGAGATAGGCCGGGCGCGACTCGTGGGCGCTGGCCGGGACTGCACCCGAGCAGCAGTGCGGCCAAGCGCAGAGGCAGAGCCGGAGCATCACGGCCGCGCCGCCTCGCCCGGCCGGCGCAGCCGGCAGCTCGGGCGCTCGATCACGACCTCGTACTTCGCGAGCAGCCGGCGATAGATCGCGTCGTTGGCCTTGCTGGCGCTGGTCGTACTCCCAGTCGGCGCGCACCCGGTCGGCGACCTCCGTCGAATGGCCGGGCGTCACGCCCGCGCTGCGCGCGTCCAGCCGGACGAGATGAACGCCGTAGCCGGACCTCATCGGCCCCGACCAGACGCCCGGCGCGAGCCGCGAGACCGCCTCGGCGAAGTCCGGCCCGAAAAGCGCAGTGATGTCGTCCTGGCTGCGGTCGCGATAGTCGGGTCGAGCAGCAGGCCGTCGCCGACGACCGTCGGGGCCGCGGCGCCGTCGCGCAGGCTGGCGAGCGTCAGCCGGCGTCGCGCTCGCCTGCCGCGCCGCGCCGGTCGAGGTCGAAATAGACCTGAGTGAAGGAGAGCCGGGGCGGCGTGCGGTACCGGTCGCGATGCGCATCATACCAGGCGACGAGTTCGGCCCTGTCCGGCAGGTTCGGTCGACGGCAAGGTCCTGCGTCACGAACTCGTATTTCTGCCGGAGCAGACGGCGGATCGCCGCATCGTCGCGGTCGAGGCCGAGCGCCAGCGCCTCGCGATAGAGGACCTCCTCGCGAACCTGTTCATTGATGAGGCCGGCGACCTCGGCTTCTGTCGGGGGCCGTTGCCAACGCTTCTGCCACAGCGTCTCCAGCCGCTCGATATCCCCCGCCGTCATCACGATCCGGTTGTCAGGCGAAGTGGCTTCCGGATCTGCCGTGGCGCCATAGAATCCAAAGAGCACTCCTCCGATCAGCAGGAAGTGCACCAAGGGTTCTCGCGCGATCCGCGATACGATGGACTGTCTGGAGCGCATGTCCGATACCCTCCATGGGCATAAAACCGGCAACCATCACGAGTGCGAGATAGCCAGCCAGAGAAGGACTTCACCATTGCGCCCTAAGGGTGCACCGGGAACTTGCAGGCTAATCTCTCTGCTGGAAAAGCCTAGGTGCTTCGCCGCGAGGTCGGTAGTTGGACCTTGGGCCCACTCGCCTTTCAGCAGCGCCACCCCTACCTCATGCTCATGGCGTAGGCCGTAAAAAATGGCCATCGAGGCTGAGCTCGGGAGCTCGAGAACGCCACATCACGCTCAGCCTTCATAATTACTGCAGCACAGGAAGGGCGTTCACCGGTTGGATGAGGCAGTTGTTAGGGAAATAGTCCAAACCGATAGGCGACCGGCAAGGTTACCCGGTATTTTTGACCACGGCTCAGTCGCCGTTCCCTTCTGGCTCTTCCGGCAGGGGCGTCAGGAACATCCGCGCCAGCACGCCTCCGCCCAGGCGTCTGCGGATCACGGACAAGATGTTGTAACCCAGCAAAGCACCAGACAGGCAGATGACGTTCGCCCAGACGTGGGGCATATCCAGGTCCCAGAACAACGCACTCAGCGAGGGAATAAAGCCGCCATACTCGTGCCTTCCCTCGAAGCCCTTTTCCAGCAACAGGACAACCAGTACTCCAAGGGCGTACAAGGTGGTACGCAGTACAACATCTACCCACGCTGATTGACGCCGCACCCAGGTCCCCAGGGGTACGTGCTGCATCACCAGCACGACCTTTGACAGGATCAGCGCGCCCACAACCGCCTTGGACATACCGCTGAATTCAATCTGGTATTCAGCCAGAATGAGCTGCTTCAGCAAAAGAAAGGCGGCCAACCAGCAGCCAAAATAGAGCGTTAACAGTCCCACCGCTTTTAGCTCGTGGGTCAGCTTTTTTCTCAGTTCCATCGGGTCTTGTTCCCCCACGGTTAACGACACTTCAGGCGCTTTCCGACAAAGGCTGACCATCAGCGGTCTGAATCGCTTTGTCGTCAGGCGTGAAAACCTGAGCCATGTTATAGATCTGGTTCCACGGCGCCCTGAACTCCGGACTCTTCCTGTCCACGAAGTAGGCATACTGGATTCGATAGTTATCCACCACCGGATTGCCGTAGATATAGGCTTCCTTGGCGATCTCGCGAGCTTCCTCCGGTCCTGCTTCGACTTGGGCACTCGCGAACGATGATATGGGCGTTAGAAGCAGAAGGCAGGAAAGAGCAATTCCGGTACAAGTTCTCATGATGGTGTTTCCCTTCTCATTGAACTCCGTATTGAACTATGCAGTTGATAGGCCAGATAACGTTTCAGCTCAGCCGCGGGCAGCCCGCTAAGCGGGGTGGCCGTCGGCTGGGGCGCATGTGTTGGGTGGCACGCCAGCTACTTAGGTGGATTCGCTGGCGGAAGTGCTCCGACCTGCTCCTGCAGATCGATGAGCGGCTGCTGGCTCACCTTGAGGAATCCGTCGCGCGGTCGATCGAGATCGACCACGAGGGTGATAACCGCACCAAGGAGGGCGATCAGCACGATGGTAGTGAGGGGGCTGCGCCGCTGGATCAAGCCTGCGTTGTAGCCCACCATCCCCAGCGTCAGCATCGAGCCGCAGAAGAGGAGGAGGATGATCGTTTCGGGTACGCGTGCGTAGATGCCCGCCGTTACCCGCGTCTCGTTTAGGTCGATCGTCTCGTTCAGTGAGTCAATGAACAGGGCCAGGACGTCAGATTCGGGTGTGGCGCGGGCCAACTCCTCGGCGAGTGACCAGAGCTTCTCTTGGAGCTCGACCGATCGAGCTATTCTCACTCGGACGTCTGCCAGATCGTCGGTCGTGATGCGCAGGGGAACATACTCGCGGAGCAGATCCCGGATCTCGCTCGAGGCCGGCTCTGGCAGGTAGCCGGCCCTGAGGTAAGTGGTACCTATGGAATTCGCCTCGGCCAGCACGAGCCCGCGGCGCGTGTCGAAGCGATCGGATGCCATCCCCATCGCGACCGCTAGCAGGAACGCCATAAGGGCCAGGAGCGAGCCCACGATCATGCCCGTGGGGCCCTCCTTCTCGTCTTGCGTGCGCTCCTGCCACCAATACCCGTAGCGGTAACCAACCTCGATAACGGTCAGCGCGAAGATGGCGAACGCTACGAAGATGCCACCGATCGGCAGTGAATCAAGTATCTGCTGGAAACTCATCGTCCCTCACGCTTCGGTAGTGGCCAGGTTCGCGAGATGTCGCGAATAGCCGTTATATCGAGCATAGAATAGTCCTTGTGTCATGCCGCCCAACGCCTGAGCTAACCGGGCGGCGGCAGAGGCGTTGAATATTGATTCCGCGCCTATCCGCCGCTCCGGTTGAGCGACTTGTTAGCTGGCCTGACGAATCCCAAGCCTCAGGCCGATTCATTGTGCTAGGGCGCTTGCTTCACCGGCGGAGGGTTCCATTTGCCGGTGAGCGCATCGGGCGTCGGGGCGTAGAGACGCATGGTCAGGTTGAACGGCTCTTTGGGCGCGGGAAGCCAATTGGCTTCCAAATCCTTGCCGGGACTTTCGTTCTGGAAATACAGATCGAGCGAACCATCGGCATTGGTCTTGAACGGCATATAACTGCTGAGCGCGAAGCGATTGAGCGCGTTGCCGACTTGGAAGCCCTCTTCGTCATAGAGCGTAATCGACCAGAAGGCGTTCACGGGCGGTGTCGCGCCCTTGGCGAAGTGCATGGTGTACTTGTTGGCGCCATTCAGCGGCTTGCCGGCTTCATCGCCGAGGTTCAGCGGATAGATCGCATCCTCGGGGAGGTTCGCGCCGAGGCCCTGTTGGGCGATGATGGCGCGCTTGAGGTAGTAGTTGCCGTACACGCCCATCGTGTCGGTGTTCATCGACCAGCCGTTGGCGACCCGGGCCAACATCGGCAGTTTCCACGCCATGAGTTTCTGGCCTTCAGCCGGGGCGGCTTCGAGGGCGTCTCGAACCACAGCGTCAACGTTGTCGATATCGAAACTCTTGCCAGGTTCGATTCCAAGGCGCTTCATCTGCGCAATGATCGGCTGGTCAGTGACATGAGGCGGATGCAGTTTCATCAGTTCCGCTGCATAGGCGAAGTATTTACCCGCGGGCATGGTGTCGACCTGGGTCTTGGGCGCGGTCTTCATGTCCACACTCGGATCGATTTCTACAGCCATCTGGGCGGGCGGCTTGCCCCAACCCGAGAGCGGGGTAACTTTGTAGCCCGCCTGGATCTTGTTAACAGCAGGGTAATCGGCGGGGCCATCGGTCTTGGTTCGGCCGATTACCCAGACATATGGCGTCGGTGCGGGAATGTGTGAGAAGCCGCTCGGCACCTCGCCCGTCCAGCCGGGAGGCGTGACAAGGAAGTTGCCGGCCTGAGTGCCGGTGGTTCGCCAACCTGGCGAAGCGAAAACGTCAGTCCACATGTCGAGCATGGGCAGCAGGTAGTACCGGCCATCGGTATCCGGTGCGGAGACGATCAGCGGTTCCTTCGTCAGGTCCAACCAGGCGACGGAATAGAGCGTGTCGAAGTTGACGCGCACGACGATTTTCAGATCGGCAGGCGGGTACTCCGGGACGCTGACGAACATGTTCATCGGTCCCTTGGCGAACTCTTTGCCGGGTTCGACGTTCGTGCTTTGCAGACGGGTAATGTCCATCGACACCAGCGGATAGAAGTAGATATAGGCGTCCACGGCGATGGCACGGCGCCTCCGCTGCGCCGATCTTGTCTTGGGCGTGAGCTTGGATCTGTGGAAGCGCAAGCAGCGCCGTGATGCACCCCAACCCGATGAGTCTTGTGCGTTTCGTCATTTCGTCTCTCCTTTGGTATTGAATCGGATGAAACGTTGGGTAGCTAAGGGGCAGGTCAGTTCGGCCCGCTTCTCTTTCCTATTGCACCCGGTTCAGCACCGGTGGGGTCCATTTCCCCTCTGTCGCTTCGGCTTCCGGCCAGTAGATACGCAGGTAAGATGAGAATGGTCCCTTGGGTGCAGGAAGCCAATTCGATTCCATGTCCTTGCCGGGTGACTCGTGCTGGATGTAGAGCGTGAGGCCGCCATCGACATCCATTTTCATGTCCGGCAACATCGGTGAGTTGATGAGGTAGCGGTCGATAGGATTGGCCACCAGCAAGCTCTCCGGCAGCTGATACATGGTGAGCGACCAGAATGCATGCGCGGGTGGCAGTTGGCCCTTCGGGAAATGCAGAGTATATCGGTTAGCGCCGTTGAGCTTTTCGCCGCTGGCGTCAGTAAAATAAATAGGGTACATCGCTTCCTGTTTTGAATTCCCCCAGATGCCAATGGTTGCGAGCCAGCGATAGAAGTAATTGTTTTTCATGGATTCGCGCGTACCGAAGACATCGCCGGCGGTAATTTTACCTTCCGCCAATAACTTCGCGCCGTCCGCAAATTCTTTCCAAGCGTCGCCTATGCCTTCCTCGAAGGCTTTCTTCATTTCAGGGGAAAGCTTTGTGGGATCAAAGGTCTTTCCGGCGCCGATGCCAATCTTAGCGAACCTCTCCATGAGTTCCTTCTCGGACGGAACAGTCGGACTGAATTGCAGGATGAAATTCAGGATATTGAACACCTCTAGAGAGCTTTTCTGCTCTTCCTGGCTGATCGGCTTGATGTAGTCGATGGCCGGTGCCGGGGTGGGCGCTGCGGTGCCGAGGAACTGGCTCAAGCGGCTGCACCTTGTACTCCGGACTGGATTTTTTTCACGTTGTCGATGTCGGACGGATCAAAAAGTTGAGTGCGATAGATGAGCACGTTTATCTCGGTCTCTGACTGGATGATCTTCTTGATTCCCTGCGGTTTCTCGCCCTTCCAATTCGGGGCAGCCAGCATGATGCTACCCGCTTCGTTACCGGTGGTTCGGCTGCCGGCATAAGCAAAGTTGAACGTATAGGCGTCGATGAACTGAATCGAATAATAGCGGCCTTCTGGAATTTCCGGGACCGTCAGAACGAGCGGTTCGGCGCGGAGGTCTGCACCGATAAAGGAATACGGCGTGTCGGAATTGGGCGTCTGGACGGCCTTATCCTCCGGGGTGTAGACGCGCGGGATGTTGTGGATCTCATTCCACTGTCCCTTGTATTCGGGATCGGTCTTGTCAACGAAGTAGCCGTATTGGATGCGGTAGCCGTCCACCATGGGATAACCGTAGATGTAGGCTTCCTTGGCGATAGCACGTGCTTCCGCTGCATTGATCTTGTCTTGGGCGTGAGCTTGGATCTGTGGAAGCGCAAGCAGCGCCATGATGCACCCCAGCGCGATGAGTCTTGTCATCTTGTGTGTCCTTTGCTGTTGAATCGGATTAAAAATGGACAGCTAACAACCACCCACGCATATCAGCACTCCTCCCAGGCCCCCGAGGGTGCGTGTTGCCTCACCTACACAATCTTGGGCAGGATCAGCGCCCCACAACCGGAGCGGCGCCCTTTCCCGGCAGTAGCCGTATGAAGACTCCCGAGCATTCCGACCAGGAATGATATGCCTCTCACTATCGAGCCGAATGCAGCTTTTTCAGCAATGGCTAGTTATCGGTACGCCTGAAGTCGGAGCCGAATGGTGATGGCACACGACTCGTCGCTGGAAAAAAGACTAGGCGCTTGGCCTGGTAGGCGGTAGTTGGACCTTGGCCCCATCGCGTTTCATCGAGGCCCTGTCGGAAACATAGGTCGGCAAAGGCTTCTTCGCTTCGTGCCGCTCTCAGCGCCTGGCGTTGGGTAGAAGTTGAAAACACGTACCATCGCCACACTGCCGATCATCGACTGGCTCTTACGGAAAGTGGGCAACGGCTGATCCGCGCTGGTCGAATCGCAGGCACGATAATGCTGAGTGGGACCAAGGGCCAATGACGCCAGGACTGGAAAAGGTCTAAACCTTCGAGTTCATGCAGGAGGGCCATGAGTTGGCATTGAATCGCTCAGATGTGTCCGTGTTCGTGGTCGATGACGATGCTTCCGTGCGTCGTAGCCTGTTGCGACTGCTAGGCGCCGCCGGGTTCCAGGTCGCCGTTTTCGACGCTCCCGACCACTTTCTCGACGCCGTGCGTTTCAACAAGACAGATCGTTGCTGCCTGCTCCTGGATATCACCATGCCCAATTCAAGCGGGCTACTGACGATCGAACGCATGCATCAGCGGGGCATTGACATACCGGTGATTGCCTTCTCGGCGACTGACGACGAGCTCACCCGCCGAATGGCCAAACGCCGCGGGGCAAAACTGTTCTTCAGCAAGCCTGTCGACGACAAGGCATTGCTCGACGCCATCGAGTGGGTGACCGCGTTGAACCAGAACGATGGCTGATGCAATGGACGAGTCAGCACCCGGAACGGGCTGGAGGGTATGTGGCTGTTCAGGGCTTTCCATCACGGGATGTTGAACCGTGGGCGACACATCGAGCGTTCCCAGCAGCTGTTTGCCGTCTTCTGCGCGCTGATGGCCGGACATCTCGCCGTGCGAGCCATCGGCCATCACCCGCTTTCGCATGATGCGCTCACGGGCGGGTGGCGCGCCGAGGTCATCACCGCCGCAATGGCGTTCGCCGTCTTGCCCTGGTTCCTGGTCGAATTCACCAACGCTCGGCCCCGATGGCCGCGTATCGCGCTGAGTCTCTACGTCCTGATCATTGCGCTCGGCGTTGCTGGTGTTCCCGCCACGGGGCCTCTTGCCGATGACTTGGCCCCGTGGCATGCCACAGAACAACCGGAGGCCCCACTCTCTGCCCCCATCCTCCTCTATACCGCCCTGCTCCTGGGGCTGGTAACGGCCCAGCTTGACGGCATCCTCGCCTGCCGACGGCGGTATCGGTCGGGGACGGCAGGCCGCCACCTGACAGTCGGCGCGGCACTCGCTGTATTCGCTGTGGGCACCGTGCTCGAGCTGATGCGTTTGCTGAGGCTTGCGGACACTTCCCCGGCCTTCGAGCTGAGTCTGCTTCCCGTAGTCGTGCTCATGAGCGCGGCGGTAGAACACGATCAGCGCCTGAACTGGATGCAGGCGCTGCTGGACCACGTCCCGGCGATGGTCACCCTGAAGGATCAGAATCGGCAGTACCTGCTCGCCAACAAGGCATTCACGGATAAGTAGGGCCAAGGTCCAATGAACGCTTCTGCCTGAATGCTCTATACCTAAATTCTGGCATCTGAAGTGCACTGAGGAACATCAAATGCGAACGATCATTCCTACGGTTATCGTCGCCGGGGTCGCGATAACCGGGTCGGTCTGATTTTCAACAGCGCATGCTCAGTGGAGTGGTGAAATCACTCCTCACCTCTGGGCGGCTGGTATTGACGGCGACGCGACGTTTCAAGGTGGAGCCATTGAAAATCGTCCATCCAACCGGAACCTGCAACCATGAATATACGCCCGCTGTGTTTTGCCGCCGTTACCGCGCTCGTACTGTTGCCGTTGTCACAACTGGCCTCAGCCGAGGTCAGCCAGGCTGAGCTGAAATCGATTTCGATACCTGACAAGGTCGAGACACCGATCGGCACGCTGGAGTTTTTCGATGGCGTCCCACCGACGCCACCATCGACAAGCTCTACGACAATCTCGACCGCATGCGCGGCATGGAGGTGTTTCTCGACAATATCGGCGCCGTGTCGATGTACAGCGTGCGCAAGGGACTGGCCGATGCCGGGGCCGAAGGGCGCGAACAGGATCGCCATCTTCGCGCAGTTGATGGATTCCCAGACCCTGGTGGTCACGGCCAACACCTCGACGCTTTATGCCTATACCTACACCGATCTTGCCAAGGACGGCCCGACGGTGATCGAGGTCCCGCCGGGCATGCTCGGCTTTCTCAACGACGCCTGGCAGCGCTTCGTCGGCAACATGGGCGTCACCGGGCCGGACAAGGGCAAGGGTGGCAAGTATCTCGTCGTGCCCCCAGGATATACCGGCGATATCCCCGACGGATATTTCCTGCTGAAGCCCCCGACCAACCGGAATTTCATGTTCCTGCGCGGCTCGATCAAGAATGGCCTTGAGCCCGCGGTCGAGAACATCACCGACGAACCTGAAGGTCTATCCGCTGAAAGACGCGGCAAACCCGGCCGCGACCGAATTCGTCAACATGTCGAACAAGGCCTTCAATACCGTCTTCCCGAGCGATTTCAGCTATTTTGAGATCCTCAACCAGATCATTCAGGAAGAACCGATCGATGCGATCGGCCCCGAAGTGCGCGGCGCCATCGCCGCGATCGGCATCGTCAAGGGCCAGCCTTTCGCCCCCGATGAGCGGATGAAAAAGCTGCTCGACCGAGGCCGCCACGCTCGGCAATGCGACGTCGCGGGCCATCACTTACCATCCCCGGATCGACGGCGTGCGAATCTACCCCGACGACCCCAAGAGCGTCTGGTCCACCGCCTTCGCCAACAAGAACACCAGCTTCGAGGCCGACGGAACCATGGGGCTCGACGCGCGGGTGCTCTACTACTTCAACGCAGGCGGCGTGACGCCCGGCCATGGCCACCAGCAGCCCGGGCGCAGGCTCTGATTATGCCCTGGCGGTTCTCGACGCCAACCAGCAGGCCTTCGACGGCGCCAAGACCTACAAGCTGCATCTGCCCAAGGACGTGCCGGTCAAGGATTTCTGGGCGGTCACCCTCTACGACACCCAGACCCGCTCGCAGCTTCAGACCAGGCAGCCCTTCCCCACCATCGGCAGCCAGACCGAGGGCATGACCAAGAACGCCGACGGCTCCTATGACGTGTATTTCGCGCCCGAAGCGCCGGAGGGCAAGGAAGGCAACTGGCTGCAGACCGTGCCGGGCAAGAGCTGGTTCACCATCCTGCGCATGTATGGCCCGCTGGAGCCCTGGATCAACAAGACCTGGCGTCCGGGCGAAATCGAGATGGTGAAGTAAGACGCACAAGGACACGATGCCGGCGTCTCGCCGGTCTCAGACCACATGACCATCGATTTGCAACCATACAAACAGAAAATTGAGCACTGACATTATCCGTACAATACTCTGCGACAGCATTGTCTGTTGTCGACCATCGGCCTTCCGGCCGCGGCCGAAGTCACCGAGGCCGAGCTGAAATCGATCTCCATTCCCGACAAGGTCGAGACGTCGATCGGCACACTGGAGTTCTTCGACGGCGTGCCGAACGATGCCACCATCAGACAGCTCTATGACAATCTCGACCGCATGCGCGGCGGTCGAGGTGTATCTGGACAACCAGGGCGCGGCATCGCTCTATGCCATGCGGATGGGCAATGCGGGCATCGGCGCGGACGCATCAAACAAGGTCACGATCACCGAGCAACTGCTCAAGCCGGAGTCGCTTTACCTGACCGGCAATACCTCGACCCTGTATGCCCTCGAGCTACCTCGATCTGAAAGCCGACGGTCCGCTGGTCGTCGAACTGCCGCCGGGCATGCTGGGATTCCTCGATGACGCCTGGTTCCGCTTCATCGAAAACCTCGGCGCTGATCGGCCCGGACAAGGGCAAGGGTGGCAAGTACCTGCTGTTTCCTCCGGGCTACACGGGTGACGTCCCCGATGGTTATTTCGTCGTCAACATCCCGACCTACAACAACCTGATGTTTCTGCGCGGATCGATCGCCAAAGGACTGGCGCCCGCCGTCGAAAACATCAAGATCGAAGCTCAAGATCTATCCGCTGACCAAGGCCGACAATCCTCCCGCGACCAGAGTTTATCAACTTTTCCGGCAAGAGCTACAACACGATCGTGACCAGCGACTTGAGCTTCTTCGAGGGCCTTGATCAGGTGGTGCAGGAAGAGCCGATCGATGCGATCGGACCTGAGTTGCGTGGTCAACTGGCCGCAATCGGCATCGTCAAGGGCCAGCCATTCAAGCCCGATGCGCGCATGAAGAAGCTGCTGACCGAAGCCGCGACAATCGGTAACTGCCACCGCCCGCGCCATTACCTACCAGCCGCGCATCGAGGGCGTGTACATCTATCCTGACACCAACAGTGCCTGGACGATGGCCTATGCCAACAAGAACACATCGTTCGAGGCAGATGGCGCCATGGGTCTCGACGCGCGGGTGCTGTTCTACTTCAACGCCACCGGCGTCACGCCCGCCATGGCGACGACCACCGCGGGCGCAGGGTCAGACTACGCCATGGCCTATCTGGATGCCAACAAGAAGGCTTTCGACGGCTCGAAAACCTACAAGCTGCATCTGCCGCCGAATGTGCCGGTCAACAATTTCTGGGCGGTCACCATCTACGACACGCAGACCCGTTCGCTGTTGCAGACGAGCCAACAGTTCCCAACCGTGGGCAGCCAGAGCAAGAGCATTGAAAAGAATGCCGACGGTTCCTACGACCTCTATTTCGCACCTGAAGCCGCCGAAGGCAAAGAGGGCAACTGGCTGCAGACGCTGCCAGGCAAGAGCTGGTTCACCATCCTGCGCATGTATGGTCCGCTGGAGCCGTGGATCGAACAAGACCTGGCGGCCGGGCGAGATCAACTTGGTCAACTAATAAAAATGTCGGCCATGCGTTGCGATGTAACGAAAAAACTAAATGTTTAACCAAAAGGGAAAAACAGTGAAACAACCTTCGAAGCTTACTGCGACCATGGCCGTTCTGCTTGCGGCCTTTTGCGTCAATAGCGTGGCACTAGCTGCCCCGAAAATGGAAGAGGTCGCTGAGCGCGCCTACTTGTACGGTCTGCAACAGGCGATTTACTATGGCACACGTTGGGCCTACACCCAAAATGACGCAGAGGACAATATCGTTTATTCAGGTTTGAACCAATTGTCCTGGGTACGCAAACAGATAACACCCGATTATCCCGTGGTGACCCCCAATGCGACCACCTTTATGGCGCCGGCTTTCTTGACCTACGCAAAGGGCCGGTCATTATCGAAGTGCCGGAAATCACTGATCGCTATTTCAGTGTGCAGATCATGGATCAATATGGCATTTTCCGGATGATTGTCGGCTCACCGTTCAATGGGACAAAAGCACGCAAGTACATTTTGGTCCCCCCGAATTTCACCGGGAATGTGCCCGCTGATTTTCCGTCGACCGAGATAATCCAATGGCCGGCTTTGACAGCCTACGGTGTTGCACGGATGGCGGTTGAAACTGGTACGGATGCTGAGATCAAAATCATCAACGGCTACCAGGATGCGTTGACCATTACCCCCTTGGCCGACTGGTTGGCAAATGGTAATAAAGGCATTGCGCAAGCTGACAGGGAAATAGTGAAAGGTGATTTCCTCATTCCCGACGGTTTGCCCGAGTATCAATTCGGTCAGGTGGACAAACAGACCCCAGAGCAATACTACACGCTGCTTGGTGTTATCTTGAACGATCCGACCATGCCGACCCTCACGGATTCGCTCATGGAAACGGAAATATTGGAGCAGCTTAAGGTTTTTAATATTGGGAAGGGCTTGTCCTTTGACTGGGACAAACTTACCGCGGAACAAAAAAGCGCATTGGAAACCGGGTTTAAAGCCGGGTTCACAGCGTACGCGAGACCTTGAAAACCAATATGATTAATATGAATGGCTGGGGCCTGGTACGCAATGACGGCGGATTTGAAACCCGCTGGATGGACCGCGCAATCATCGCCGACGCAGCCTGGGCTGCACCGGACAAGAATATTTCTCACGGCGGCGCGTTCCTCTTCACTGATTCAGAAGGTCAGCCTTTCAGCGGCAAAAACAAATACACTTTGACTTTCGACATGAATGACCTGCCACCTGTCACGCAGTTCTGGTCCATTCCTATCTATGATTCCAACGGCTACTTTGTTGCGAATGAAATCAGCCGTTTCACCGCCAACAGTTTCATGCTGGAAGCGGGTGATTTGGTGCCCAAGGATGGCAAATTGGTCATTTATATTCAGACAGAAAAACCCACGGATCCTGAACAGGCCAAGAATTGGCTTCCGGCACCTGAAGAAGGCTTCCGTTTCACCTCTCGTTATTATGGACCGTATGCGCCGTTAACGAACGGGACTTACAACATGCCGAGGGTAGTGAAGGTGCAATAAGCGCCCAACGACAAAGGGAGACACCTTACCGGTGCCTCCTTTTTTTCACCAAACGAAGTGGTGGCTATTTGCTTCTACAATCTTCTGCCGACAATGAGGTCGGCAGAGGATTGGAGAAGCTTAAATGCAACGTTTTTAAATGAAACTAGGCGGTCTCAAGTTCCAAGTCGCAACGCTATTAAAGGGTGCTCGGTCGCCGCGGATTTCTTGAGCACCTCAGCGTAGACTTCCAGCGGCGTTCGCCAGTCCAATGTCTGGCGTGGCCGCGTGTTCAGTGAGTCAGCGATCATATCGAGTTCTTCCTGGCTATAGACAGAGAGATCCGTGCCCTTCGGCAGATACTGCCGCAGCAGCCCATTCGTATTCTCGTTGGAGCCCCGCTGCCATGGGCTATGTGGGTCAGCAAAGTAGATCGCCGTACCGGTCTTCTGCGTGATCTCAGCATGCTTCATCATCTCTCTGCCCTGGTCGTACGTCATGGATAGGCGCAAGGATCGCGGTAAGCGGGGCATTGACATACCGGTGATTGCCTTCTCGGCGACTGACGACGAGCTCACCCGCTGAATGGCCAAACGCCGCGGGGCAAAACTGTTCTTCAGCAAGCCTGTCGACGACAAGGCATTGCTCGACGCCATCGAGTGGGTGACCGCGTTGAACCAGAACGATGGCTGATGCAATGGACGAGTCGGCACCTGGAACGGGCTGGCATGGAGCCCGGGGGCGCCCGACATTCGGGCCCATCTCGATATCACGGAAGGCGACGCACGCCCTCCCCATCGCCGCCCCTTCCCCTTCAGGCTCTGATTCCCTTGTGGTCAGCCTGGGTGATGACGACTTGATCAGCATCAACACCCTATTGGGAATCTGGGCTAGTCTGGAAGGAATTCGAGGCAAGCATCGCTGCCAACCTTGGTGGCGCTGCTTGTGAGGGTCCCAATATGCGGGATGAGATCTACGCCTCAACCCTCTTCGTGCTGGCGGGTGTGTGCCTGTTCGGGGCTTTCCACCACGGGATGCTGAGCCGTGGGCGACACGTCGAGCGTTCCCAGCAGCTGTTTGCCGTCTTCTGCGCGCTGATGGCCGGACATCTCGCCGTGCGAGCCATCGGCCATCACCCGCTTTCGCATGATGCGCTCACGGGCGGGTGGCGCGCCGAGGTCATCACCGCCGCAATGGCGTTCGCCGTCTTGCCCTGGTTCCTGGTCGAATTCACCAACGCTCGGCCCCGATGGCCGCGTATCGCGCTGAGTCTCTACGTCCTGATCATTGCGCTCGGCGTTGCTGGTGTTCCCGCCACGGGGCCTCTTGCCGATGGCTTGGCCCCGTGGCATGCCGCGGAACAACCGGAGGCCCCACTCTCTGCCCCCATCCTCCTCTATACCGCCCTGCTCCTGGGGCTGGTAACGGCCCAGCTTGACGGCATCCTCGCCTGCCGACGGCGGTATCGGTCGGGGACGGCAGGCCGCCACCTGACAGTCGGCGCGGCACTCGCTGTATTCGCTGTGGGCACCGTGCTCGAGCTGATGCGTTTGCTGAGGCTTGCGGACACTTCCCCGGCCTTCGAGCTGAGTCTGCTTCCCGTAGTCGTGCTCATGAGCGCGGCGGTAGAACACGATCAGCGCCTGAACTGGATGCAGGCGCTGCTGGACCACGTCCCGGCGATGATCACCCTGAAGGACCGGAATCGACGGTATCTGCTCGCCAACAAGGTATTCACGGATAAGTACCGTCTTGACCCGGCCAGGCTGCGGGGTCGCACGGATCGGCAGCTATTCCCGGGCCAGGATCTCACGACGAGCCACCAGGCCGACACCGATGCCTTCACGAAGGGGGACGAAGTGGAGACGGAGGAGAGGGTGCAGTCACCGGATGGTATCCGCTTCCTCCGCTCGCGACGCTTCCCCGTATTCGATTTCAACGACCACATCTGGGCCTACGGCTGCGTCTCGGAGGATGTGACAGCCTCGCGGAATGCCGACCTGGAAGCGCTCGAGCTTCGCCAGCAACTCACGCACATGGAGCGGGTCACACGACTCGACGCGATCAGCGCCTCCCTCGCCCACGAGCTCATGCAGCCGCTCACCGCAACCCTGAGCAACGCTCAGGCGGGGCTGCGACTTCTGGAGGCTCACCCCTTGTCGATGGAGCCGATCCGCGAAGTGCTGACCGACATCGCCGCTGATGCAAAGCGTGCGAGCCAGATAGTGAGAACCTTGCGGGATATGACGCGACACACGCCATCACCGCATGAGCCAGACGACCTCTCGGAGGCGGTACGCGAGGTTCTAGACATGCTGGGTGTCGAAATGGCACTGAAAGGTGTTGTCTGCCGCAGGGACCTGGCACCGAGTTGCATCGCGACAGTGAACAAGCCGCAGATCCAGCAAGTCCTTCTCAACCTGCTGCTCAATGCCATCCACGCCGTGGAACAGCAGCCCGAAGGGTGCCGCCGGGTCGATGTACGCGCCGAGCTGGATGAGTCCGGGGCGGTGCAGGTTTCGGTACGGGATAGCGGGCAGGGCATACCGGCTTCCGAGATGCACCGCCTCTTCACCCCCTTCTACAGCACCAAGCCGGAGGGCATGGGAATCGGGCTGGCCGTCTGTCGCAACATCATCGAATGGCAGGACGGGCGCATCTGGGCAGAGAGTAACGAGCCGGAGCCAGGTACCACCTTCCGGTTTACGTTACCCGCCCATCAGTCAGATTTCGCGAATCAGCGCGCCGCAGGCCGAGGCAATAAGGCATGACGGACCAGGCAACGAGCGAATGTCGGGTGTATGTTGTCGACGATGACGACAGCGTTCGCCGGTCCCTTGGGCGACTTCTCACGGCCAACGGCTACGCGGTGCATTGTCATGCTAGCGCCGAGAGCATTCTCATGACGCTGCCAGAGAATGCAACGGGATGCGCCCTGGTCGATGTTCGCTTACCGCGCATGGACGGGGTTCAACTGCAGGCATTACTGGCCACCCTCTCTCCGGCGATGGGGGTGATCTTCCTCACCGGCTACGGCGAGGTGGGGACCGCCGTCAGCGCCATGAAAAATGGCGCCGTCGACTATCTCATCAAACCAATTCCCGAAGAGACGCTCCTCCCGGTGGTCCACGAAGCCCTGCGGCGAAGTGCCTGCACACAGAAGAGGCTGGCCGCGGAGCAGAGGGTCACTGAGGGGCTGGCTCAGCTCACCCGACGCGAGCTTGAAGTCTTGAAACATGTGGTCGGTGGAAGGCTCAACAAGCAGATTGCCGCAGAGCTCGGCATTGCCGAGAAGACCGTGAAGGTACACCGAAGCCGGGTCATAACAAAGATGCGCGTCCGCAGCGTGGCAGAATTGGCACGACGGTGTCAGATGCTTGGCATTGTCGGCCCGCACCTGTCGGAAGGACCTCCGGAGTGACTCACGGTTACCAGTTAACCAACGTGAATACGGCCATACTTGCCGCGCTACTGTACCTGATCATGGCGGTCGACGGCGTGGACTTGGGGGCCGCCTAGGCAATACCGACACCAACGCAAGTAGTGGTCATAGGACAGGCTCCTCAGCCGTGGGCAGGGCAGTGATCCTTACTTCTGTCATTGTGGTGTAACGGCGCCGGTGCCGGGTGACCAGACTTCGTCTGGCGCACGAATTATGCAGGATCAAGTAGGGCCAAGGTCCAATGAACGCTTCCGCCTGAATGCTCTATACCTGAATCATGGCATCTGCAGTGCACTGAGGAACCTTAAATGCGAACGATCATTCCTAAAGTTATCGTAGCCGGGGTAGCGACACTCGGGTCGGTCTGGTTTTCAACTGCGCATGCTCAGTGGAGTGGTGAAATCACACCCTACCTCTGGGCGGTGGGTATTGACGGAGACGCGACTGTTCAAGGTAATGACGTCAATATCGACGTCGGCTTTGATGACCTTCTCGACAACACTGACCTCGCCGGTTCGGTACTGGGGGTGCTGAGACGGGATAGGTTGGTGTTCTGGGGCCAGGTTGACTACTTCAGCCTGAGCACTGATGCAGTGGATACGCCATCCGGCGCGAGCGCTAAGCTGGATACCGATTCCGTTATCTGGACGTTGGCCGCGGGCTACCAATTTGATGGCTGGAAGCCTGGCCAGCACGTAGACGTCATGTTAGGGGCACGGCAGCTTTCTCTGGACAATAAGCTTTCCATCAGCGGTGTTGGTACGTTCAATCGTGACAGGAACTATACGGACGCTGTGCTGGTGGTCCGCCCCAGCTTGCCGATCAACGAGCGCTGGCTTTTCAATCCCACGCTCTCCTACGGCACGGGGGATTCCGATAGCACGTGGGAGATCTGGCCTCAGCTCCAGTATAAGATTACGGACACCTGGGCGGCGCGCATCGGTTACCGCCGTCTTCACTACGACATTGAGGGGAACGCCGAGAACGAGTTCGATGCCGCATTTCATGGCTTAGTTATCGGCTTTGGCGGATTGTTCTGAGGTTATTCCCGTAGGGCGCATCGAAGCGTGTGGCGCGCCCCGGTTCAGTACGCTATCACTGGAGCGAAGTGGACAGGATTTCACAAACTGATCACCCGGCGGTAGCGATCAGTCCCGTCACCAGTTGCGGAACGTCCAGCCGCGGGTCTAGGGGTGCATAATCAACGGTCATGTTCTTTTAATAAATCTGTAAGCTGAACTAGTTCTTAAAAAACAATGACACTCTGGTTAGCACGTGGGCAAGATGGTGCGGCGCACAAAAAAATTAGCAAAATAATATTGGCAATGCGGTAATTATGATTATATTAACCCGAATAAAGCTTGGCTAAATTACAGAACAAGTGCGAGATTAAATCCAAAACGTCGGCGGTAATCATTAAATGAACATTGTGCCACGAGCATTGCTTGGAGTTTCGTTTATATGTCTCGGATTTTCCGTATCGGCCCAGCAGCCGATTGCCTACCCAGCCAAGGGGCAAACAGCAGTACAACAAGCTAATGACGAGGCTGCTTGTCATGCATGGGCCAAACAGGCAACCGGCATAGACCCTACAGTCGTCGCCCCGGCACCCACTACAGACTTGGCACAAACTGGGGCAGCATCAGGCAGTGGCGGTGAGCGCTTTCGCGGCGCAGTGCGTGGTGCTGCGGGCGGTGCACTTATCGGCGAAATCGTCAACGACGACGCCAGCAAGGGCGCCGGCGTGGGTGCTATAGCCGGTGCCATGGTAGGCGGTGCCAAGGCAAGGCAGAAAAAAGAGCAGACGGCGTCAAAGAATCAGCAACAGCAACAGCAGTACCAGGCCCAGCAGCAGCAACAAATAGGGAATTACAACCGGGCCTTCGGCGCCTGCATGGAAGGAAGCGGCTACACCATCAGGTAAGCTTCAAGGTCCCGCACAGGATCATCCCTTGAGGCAATAAAAAGTGGTAATCGTGAGGATTTAAAATGAAAACTACATACCCAATAAACTGCTTAGCACTGGTTGCCGGGATATTTATAGCCTTTTTACAGACCTCGCCGGCAGGAGCCTCCGAGTTTATCAGCGACATGCCGGAGCTCTCTCAGGACCCAGATCGTGCCGGGGCAATGATCTGGGAAAGCCCTGATTTCAAGAGAGAAGATTACACCCGGGTGATGATAGAACCGATCACCATTTATATCAGCCCCGAGTCCAAGGAGAAGGGGCTCAAGGCCAATGAGCTCAAGGCACTGGCGGACGGATTCGTGGAAGCGGTGACCATTTCACTGGAACCTGATATTCCCGTGGTCAGTCAGCCTGGGCCAGGAGTTCTCTACATTCGTGCGGCACTCGTCGATGTGAAAATGGATAACAAAAAGCGTGGACTGCTGGGGTATACGCCCATCGGTTTCGTTATCACAGCGGCTGCCAATGCGGCGGGAGCACGCATCATCTTGAAGGATGCAGTCCTCGAGGTCGAAGTCCTGGACTCGGTCAGTGGCAAGCGGCTGGGTGTGCTGACCGATAAGGCACCGAGTTCAGCAGATGGCGAAAATCCCTCCTGGGACTCCATCAGCCAGACCCTTACCTACTATGCCAAGCGCTTCAAGCAGCGCATGCAAACCGCGCTGTGAGTTAAAAATGGTCTCCTTAATGCATCAGTTTCCATATCGACTAGGTATTCCCGGCTTGGCGAACTCAAACTCATGAAACATTCGAGACAAGGGACGTGAATAATAAAAGTGCTGGTGGCATAGCCGCACTCCTTTACCTCTAGGGGTTATCTTGTCCGGCATTGAGGCTCGTTGGATAACAGAGGCAACTGAAATGTCCATACAAAACGGGTATCCAGACAGTCATTTAATGCGCACTTTGACCTGCCTGCTGGCCGCCGCCCTGTCGACGTTCGGACAAATAGCCACGGCAGCGGATAGCCAGTCTGAGATCGCCAAGAAGCTGAACAATCCGATCGCGTCCTTGATTAGCGTGCCGATGCAGTTGAATTATGATGAGAACATTGGTTCTGGCGACAATGGCGAGCGCTGGGTTTTGAACATTCAGCCTGTAATACCGATCAACCTGAATGAGAACTGGAACATTATCTCCCGTACTATCTTGCCGCTGATCGACCAGAACGATATTCCCGCGGGTACTGACAAAAGCGGCGTAGGGGATGTCTTCCAGAGCATGTTCTTCTCGCCCAAGGCCCCGACAGCAGACGGCTGGATATGGGGTGTAGGCCCAGCCTTGCTGTTACCCACAGCCAGTAAAGATGTTCTCAGTGCCGAGAAATGGGCCGCCGGTCCGACCGCCGTGGTCCTGAGGCAGCAGAACGGCTGGACCTATGGCGGGCTGGTGAATCATGTCTGGTCGTTTGCCGGTGACGATGGTCGCGATGACATAAGTGCCACGTTCATGCAGCCCTTCCTGGCCTACACGACACCTATGCTCACGACCATCACCTTGAATACTGAATCTACCTATGACTGGGAGGTTGAAGAGTGGTCGGTACCGGTCAACTTGATGGCAACTCAGCTGTTCCGGGCAGGCAAACAACCAATGTCCCTGCAGTTGGGGGCACGCTACTGGGCAGATGCCCCCGAGGCAGGGCCTGAGGGCTGGGGAATGCGCTTTACCTACACCCTGGTGTTTCCCAAATAGACACGTACATCGATGCACAACAGATCATATATCCTTGGAGAATATGATATGAAAACTACAATTAACAATGTATTACCTACCCTTTTATCCATCGTCTTTGCCTGCTTTCTGATGACAGCGATCACTGCGCAGGCCGCTACACCCTCGGCAGACAAGATCGACGCCAATGTCGCCAACGCCCTTGAGGAATTTCGCAAGGAGGTTGCTGGTGCCAGCGATTACCTAAGCGAGTCCAAGGGTGTGCTGGTGATCCCGGATGTAAAGAAAGTCGGTTTTCTGGTAGCGGCCCAGTGGGGAACCGGTGCTCTCCAGGTTGGCGGGCGTACAACCGACTACTATAAGATGGAGGCCGGTTCTGCCGGCTTTCAGGCTGGATATCAAAAGACTAATCAGATCTTTATCTTCTTTACCGACGACGCCCTGAATAAGTTTCGTAGCGGTCAAGGCTGGACGGTGGGCGCCGAGGCGGGGTTAACCCTTGTGGAGGTTGGTACAGGCGTCTCTGCCGACACCCTCAAGAACCAAGGGGCCGTTGCCGCATTTGCATTCGGTAGCGAGGGGTTGATGGGAGGATGGTCGGCAAAGGGCACCAAGTTTAGTCGTATACAGCCTGGTCGTTGACCGCATAGAGTCATCGATGGCATTGCGCAGGGCAGGAATTGCACCCTTTAAGAGACAGTGATCGATCATGCCCATGAGTGTGGTCCCTTATCTTACCTGGCTCTGCCGAAGACGGTGTCACTATATCGAGCTTCAGTAAGGCCCTAAAAGATAGAAGGCAATAGCGATGATCAAGATGTTTTTAAGGGCCTTGATCGTGTCCGGTTGCTGTATAGGGTGGCTTGTTTCCCATATTGCCGTAGCCTTAGAAGTCGAGGGTGTCCACCCGGACCGCCCCAAGATTGGCCTGGCACTCAGCGGTGGCGGCGCGCGGGGAGCCGCTCACATCGGTGTACTGAGAGTTCTCGAAGAGTCGCAGGTCCCTATCGACTACATTGCCGGGACCAGCATGGGCTCTGTCATCGGTGGCCTCTACGCTTCGGGGATGACGCTGGATGAGATCGAGCACGCACTCAAGACGATGGACTGGGAACATATCTTCAGTGACTCCTCGCCCCGTGTGGAGCGTTCTTTCCGGCGCAAACGTGACGACGATCTATACCTTGTCAAGGCCCGCCTGGGTATTTCCGATGACGGCGATCTGCTTTTCCCAACCGGCGCTATACAAGGCCAGAAATTTGACCTGGCGTTGAGACAACTCTCTCTGCCAGTGACCAATATCACAGATTTTGATCAGCTTCGTATCCCGTTCCGGGCGGTGGCTTCCGATATTGGCAACGGAAGGAAAATTGTACTCGGAGAGGGTGATCTGGCAACGGCAATGCGTGCCAGCATGGCGGTCCCTGGCATATTCTCTGCCACCGAGATAAATGGTCGTTTGCTGGTCGATGGTGGCATCACCGACAACCTTCCGGTGGATGTTGTTAGGGAAATGGGCGCCGATATTGTGATTGCTGTGGATATCAGCACCCCCATCATGCCGGCAGAAGAGGTCACCAATCTGTTCTCGGTAACAGATCAGCTGATGTCACTCATGACCCGCAACAATGTTGAGGAACAGATTGCGAAGCTGACAACATCTGACATTCTTATCGTCCCTGCACTTGGAAACTTTTCCAGCTCAAACTTCGTGAATGCTACCGATGCGGTCCCTATCGGCTACCAGGCCGCCGACGCTCGAAGGGACGAATTGAGGGAGCTGTCACTAACGGAAAATGAATACCAGGCATATCTTTCCGCGCTTGCCACTAGGCCCACGCGTGATATTCCCGTCATTCAGTTCGTACACATTAAAAATAACTCTCGGATATCCGACGAAATGATTCGCACCCGGATACACCAACAAGTCGGTTCACCACTTGATCGACAGCAACTTGAACAGGATATTGCATACATCTACGGTATTGAAATGTTCCAGAATGTTGGCTACAACCTCGTCGAGGAGCAGGGTGAAACAGGTTTGCTGATTGATGCACGAGCCAAGAGCTGGGGCCCGAACTATCTTCAGTTTGGCCTGGACCTTTCCAGCGACATACGGGGCAACAACAGTTATGACCTGGGTGCATCCTACCTGCGTACAGGGATCAACCCCATGGGTGGAGAAGTCCGCCTGGCGGCACAGGTCGGACAGGATCCCTTACTTGCAGCAGAGTGGCACCAGCCCCTCGATAGTCTGTCACGTTATTTCGTTTATACCGGGGCCCGTTATGGCGCTACCAATGTAGATGTCTTCGATGGTCGAAGGGACCCGGTCGCGGAATATCGGGTCAAGGAGGCACGTGTAGACCTTGCTCTTGGGCGTGAGCTGAGTGTGTATGGTGAGTCCCGACTCGGCTATCGTTACCGCAGCGGTAATGTTGACATCAAGACAGGCACATCTGACTTGCCTGAATTCAGCTATGATAGCGGACAAGCCTTCGCTAAACTCTCGGTGGATCGGCTGGATAATTATAACTTTCCTGAAAAGGGTTGGCTGGGTGCAGTTGAATACGATATCGCCCGGGAATATCTTGGCGGCGATAGCGAGTTTGAACAAATGAGGCTAGTCGCCAATGGCTTTACCAGCCTCGGCAATGGCCATGTGGTAGGTCTTGGTGGTCTTGCACAATCAACCATCAGCGGGACAGCCGATGTCCAGGACCGCTTTCGTATCGGTGGTTTTCTCAATCTTTCAGGGTATCCAGAAGATAGCCTGAGTGGACAACAGGCTGGTGTGCTCAGCGCGATCTACTATAGGCGGTTCGAGGCCCTCCCCTTTCTGTCATGGTATCTAGGTGGTTCATTAGAGTACGGCGGCGTCTGGGAAGATAAAGATGATCTCTTTGATGACGGCATAATCTCAGGAAGTGTCTTCCTGGGTGCCGACAGTCCTATCGGCCCGCTCTACATTGGCTACGGGCATGCTGAAGGCGGATATGACTCGATCTTCTTCTACCTTGGCCGGCCGCAGTTTCAGTAAAACTGGCTTTCATGAGCAGCTGCAAAAGACGGTCAGCTATCAGCTCATAAAAAGCGCCAAGAGCCGAGAGATCGAAAAGTAAGAATGTAAACAGCAGGGGCCAGAAATCGTGATGGCGTTGTGTGCCAGTGCCTGCTTGATCGACTGGGCCATTCGAGCCTGATCGTGACGAGCCGCTGCGCGCACCTATACGATGGTGGGCTAGATGATATCGGTGCCCGATTGCCAAGCTTGAATGCGGCCTTCTACGACCAAATTGCGACCAAGCACTAAACGAGACGAACATGAGAGGGAGGAAAGTGAAGCTAAGTTATTGATTGGAAAGTGGTGCCGGCGGTCGGACTCGAACCGACACACTGTCTCCAGCGGCGGATTTTGAATCCGATGCGTAGCTTTTAAAATCAATATGTTGAATCAATACTGATGAAAATCCCAATACCCGTCCCAATACTCTAAATACGCTTGGGCGATACGGGATGCTACGTCTTGCCACGTTTGCCGGACACTTCAAGAGGCGTGATGCGTCAGGTCGTGGAAGTGAATGCCGGTCGCCTTTATCACGGCGGTCATGGTGCGCAGGGTCGGGTTCCCCTTGGGCGACAGTGCCCTGTACAGGCTCTCGCGTGAGACCTTGGCGCGCTCGGCCACGGCAGCCATGCCGCCCTGAGCTTCCACCACGTGACGCAGCGCCATCAGGAAGGCAGATTCCCCACCCTCCTCGTCCAGTTCATCGAAGGCGGTACGCAGGTAGTCGAGCGCCATGTCAGGGTCATCACGCAGCATCTCGATAACAGCGGTGTCGTGGCTTTTCATCTTCGTGTTCTCCTTCGGTGATCGACCAGAAATGTCTTTGCCTGCTCGATGTCGGCCTGCTGACTTTTCTTGGTGCCACCGATCAACAACATCACCAGCCGCCTGCCCACCTTGGCGTAATACACCCGGTAGCCAGGACCGTAGTCGATACGCAGCTCCAGCACTCCATCACCGACGGCCTTGCTGTCGCCGGCATTGCCAGCGGCCAAGCGGTTGAGGCGGGTCAGCACGCGCATAGCGGCCCGACGATCCTTGACCTTGGTGGCATCCAGCCAGGCTTGGAAGGGGTCATGGCCATCAGCGGTGAGGTAGTGCGTCAGCTCCATCATCGAGAGCATTGTAGCCTAAAAGCTACAGAAGGGAACGGCAACACTAGCCATGCCTGTCCACCTTGTCCACCAACGCGCCCGGTTGCGCCAGTCATTACCAAGCTTTCCCTAATCGAGCATGGCTTTCCTTCCCCAAGTTTGATGTGATAGACGCCAATTTTTATGGCTGTCTGCTACAGCCGGCTCATCGCACCCAGGGAACCGCAGTACATGATCCTCACCCTCAACCAGCTCGAACGGCACCTGTTCAAGGCGGCCGACATCCTGCGGGGCGCATGGACGCCTCGGAGTTCAAGGAATACATCTTCGGCATGCTGTTCCTGAAGCGCTGCTCGGACGTGTTCGAGCAGCGCCAGGAGGAGGTCCGCGAGCAGCTCAGGCAGGCCGGCAAGAGCGAGATCGACATCGCCCAGGTCATCGAGATGCCGAGCTGGTACAAGGCCACCTTCTACGTGCCGGAGCAGGCACGCTGGCCCTACCTGCTGAAGGAGGCCCACCAGGGCGTCGGCAACGCCCTGAACAAGGCGCTGGCCGGCCTGGAGGAGCACAACCCCAGCCTCGCCGGGGTGCTGGAGCATATCGACTTCACGCGCAAGGTGGGCTCCACCACCCTGCCGGACAAGAAGCTCCGCGATCTCATCGTCCACTTCAGCGAGTACCGCCTGCGCAACGAGGACTTCGAGTTCCCCGACCTGCTCGGCGCCGCCTACGAGTACCTGATCGGCGACTTCGCCGACTCCGCCGGCAAGAAGGGCGGCGAGTTCTACACCCCGCGCCCGGTGGTGCGCATGATGGTGCGGCTGATGGACCCGCAGGCGGGCCACAGCGTCTACGACCCCTGCATGGGCTCGGGCGGTATGCTGATCCTCTCCAAGGAGTACCTCGAGGAGCAAGGCGGCGACCCGCGCCGGCTCAACCTCTTCGGCCAGGAGGCCTCAGGCTCGGTGTGGGCCATCGCCAAGATGAACATGCTGCTGCACGGAGTGAGCAGTGCCGACCTGCGCAACGACGACACCCTCACCGACCCGCAGCACGTCGAAGGTGGCGAGCTACGCGCTTCGACCGCATCCTCACCAATCCGCCCTTCTCCATCGGCTACGACCCCGAGCCAGCACTTCCCCGAGCGCTTCCACTACGGCAGCGTGCCGGAGGGCGCCAAGAAGGCCGACCTGATGTTCCTGCAGCACATGGTCGCCTGCCTCAAGTCCGACGGCCGCCTGGCCACCGTCATGCCCCACGGCGTGCTGTTCCGCGGCGGCGACGAGAAGCGCATCCGCGCCGGCATGCTCGAGGACGACCTGGTCGAGGCGGTGATCGGCCTGGCCCCCAACCTCTTCTACGGCACCGGCATCCCGGCCAGCATCCTGGTGCTGCGCGCCAAGGGCGCCAAGCCCGACGAGCGCCAGGGCAAGGTGCTGTTCATCAACGCCGACCGGGAGTACTTCGAGGGCCGCGCCCAGAACCACCTGCTGCCCGAGCACATCGAGAAGATCGCCAGCACCTACGAGGCCTTCGGGGACGTGCCCGGCTTCGCCCGGCGTGGTGCCGCCTCGCGGAGTTGCGCGACAACGACTACAACCTCAACATCCGCCGCTACGCCGACAACACCCCGCCGCCGGAGCCCCAGGACGTGCGCGCCCACCTCATGGGCGGCGTGCCGGTGGCCGAGATCGACGCCAGGCGCCCGCTGTTCGACGCCCAGGGCCTCGACCCCATGGCGCTCTTTACGCCCCGCGGCTCTGCGAAGCGACCCCGACTACGTGGACTTCGCCGAGCACCTGAGCCGAGAAGCGCGACCTCAAGCCCGCCATCGAGGCCGAATGCCGGCCTGCAGCACAAGGAGGCCAGCCGTGATGGCCGCCTTCGAGGCCTGGTGGGCCGAGCACGGCGCCAGCATCACCGGCCTCTCCGGCAACGGCGGCCGCCTCACCCAGCTGCGCGACGAGCTGCTGGGCAGCTTCACCGCGGCGCTGGAGCCCATCGGCCATGCTGGACCCCTTCGCGGTGCGCGGCATCATCGCCGGCTTCTGGTACCGCACAAGTACGACTTCCTCACCCTGCAGGCCCGCGGCTGCCTGGGCGTGGTGGACGCCTGGCGCACCAGCATCGTCAGCCTGCCTGGAAGACGAACAGAGCAAGGCCAACCCGCTGGACCACAGCCTGGTGCACTTCCTGCTGGAGGACTATGTCGCCGAGCTGGAAGAGCTGGCAGCCCGCAAGGCCGAGCTGGACGCCCGGATCAAGGCCGCCGAGGCCAAGCCGGAGGGCGATGACAGGACGAAGCCGAAGCCGAAGCGCCGAGGACGACGACGCCCCCACCGAGGCGGAGATCAAGGCCTGGAAAAGCGAGCGCACCCAGGTCAAGAAGCAGCTCAAGGCCAAGCGTCGCCAGCTTCGAGACGCACCTCAACGCCGCCGTGGACGCGCTGGACGAGCCCGCGGCCGCCGAGCTGTTGCTGACCATTCTGCATAACGACATGAAGAGCATCCTCGAGCGCTACATCCGCCAGCAGCGCCAGCAGGTCGATCGCCGCGTTCGAGAACTGGTGGGACAAGTACCGGGTGACCCTGGCCGAGATCGAGAGCGAGCGAGATGCCGCAGCCAAGGAGCTGCAGCGGTATCTGGAGGGGCTGGGGTATGTTTGAGACTAATCAATATATTCCGGAAGGATGGTATAAACCAAATCTTTATGAACTGGGCAGCATTTGCACAGGAAACACTCCAACTACCAGCGACCAGTCTAACTATGGTGGTGACCTGTCCCTTTGTAGGCCCTTCTGACCTTGGCCACAAAAGAAGATGGGTTGACAGTTACTCCGAAAAGTCTCACACGCAAAGGCGAGCTTTTATCAAGGACTGCAGATGAAGATGCTGTGCTAGTTTCTTGCATAGGCATTTTGGGGAAAGTAGGGCAAGCCAAGGAAAAGCTATCCTTCAACCAGCAAATCCAATTCCATACAACCAAACAGGGACAAGGTTGATGCCGGCTTTCTTTAGAGTGCCTTTCAAAACCTTGAAAGCAGCTCCAGCCATTTCTAGATTTGGGGCATGGCTAAGAAGATCGTATCCGATGAACTCTGGTCCATCGTCGAGCCGCTGCTGCCTCCGCCTCAGCCCAAGCCGCGTGGCGGCCGGCCTCCCGTCTCCAACCGTGCAGCCCTGACAGGCATCCTGTTCGTCCTGCGCTCGGGTATCCCTTGGGAGATGCTCCCTCAAGAGATGGGCTGTGGTTCGGGCGTGACCTGTTGGCGGCGCCTGCGTGACTGGCATGAAGCGGGTGTCTGGGAACGCTTGTATCAGACGTTGCTCGAACACTTGCAGCATGCGGATCAGCTGGATTGGGAGCGAGCCTGTATGGATAGTGCCTCCCTACCGGCAAAAAAGGGGGCTCCGCGATCGGCCCCAACCCGACAGACCGAGGAAGGCCCGGCACCAAACGGCACCTCCTGACCGATCGCCACGGGCGTCCCGTTGGCTGTCCTGCTCTCGGGAGCCAACATGAACGATAGTGTGCCATTGGCAGCTCTGCTCGACAGCGTTCCCATCGGTTTCGTCGGGTCGGCCGGGGCGGCCTCCCTATCCGTCAAGGTAGTTGTCGCCCCATCCTGATTTTGAGGTGACATATTGAGATATTCTCCAGAACGTAAAGGAAAGGTATCCTGCAGAAAATGGCCCCGCCGCAGGAGCATGTCAGTGGCCGAACGGGCCAGACAGGAAGGCCTGTCTGAGTCAGACGCTGTATAACTGGCTGAAAGGCGGGCTCAGCAGCAAGAGGACTGGTTTTGCCATCACGATCTTCTCACGGCCTGAACAGTGGAGCAGCGAAGATAAATTCCGCACCATCCATAAGACGGCTTCACTGACCGAAGCTGAGTTCAGCGCTTACTGTCGTGAGCGAGCCATCCATCCTTGAGCAGGTCAAGTGCTGGAAAACAGCTTGCCTCGGTGTCCGACATTTTTACGTTGAGGCAGCAGCGTACTCTAATCAGCTTCGCCAGGTCCGCAAGCTTGATAGGGTAAAACGGATCCGAAACACTTGAGCGCGAGCTCAGCCGTAAGGACAAGGCATTAGCTGAGACTGCCGCTTGTTGGTGCTGTCAAAAAAAGCCGAGGCGATCTGGGGCTCGCCCAAGGGCGAGGACGAATGACCAGCCTCCCGCATCGCCAACACGCCGTCGCGTTGATTCGACGGGCACAGCTCACGGTGCCAGGCTGGCACAATGCGTGTGCGTTATGGGAACGACAGCCGTACGTATCTTTCGCATGGCTGCAGAAGGTGAGGTCGGCGGCCGACAGCCCCCGGACGAGTCGAGACCAACGCCCGGCAACAACATCTCACAGGCAACAAGACGCTCGACCAGGAGATGTGCAACCAACCTGACGTACCCAGTAGGCTTCCGGCGTTTATCGTTGCGGATCAACTGGACCAGGCCTGCTATCTGGCGTCTTCATCAACGTTATACCGTGTATTGCATGGGCGCCGGACCAAAACCATCACAGGGGCCGGCAAAAGGCGCCACAGCTAAACGCATAGCCAACGAGTCATCAGGCCCTGCCCCTTATCCAATTCGGCGCTTGGATATCACCTGTTTGCCGGGGCCGGCGCTGGCACCTGGTTTTATTTGTATCTGATCCTTGATATCTACAGCCGCAAGATTGTGTGGCCACTAAATCTACACGCGAGACCGGCGAGCTGGCCTCTGAGGTCGTTGAGAAGGCCTGCTGGCGAGAGCGTCTCGGCTGCCCGCCATAACCGCTGATACTGCACTCTGACAACGGCAGCCCGATGAAGGCCCGACCTTCCTGGAGAAGCTATACGACCTGGGTATCACGCCTTCCTACAGTCGCCCACGCGTGAGCAACGATAACGCCTATCCCTGAGTCGCCTTCAAGACGTTGAAGTACCGTCCCGGCTTCCCGCCAACGGCTTTCCACCCTCGGGAGGCCCGCGAGTGGTGGACGGCTTTTCGTTGCGCTGGTACAACCTAGAGCACCGGCACAGGCACCGTCCCGCTACGTGACGCCTGAGACAGCGCCATAACGGCGAGGCCAAAGGCATTCTGGCGCAGCGTCGGGCCGTCTTCGAGGCGGCGAAGCAACGTCACCCGGAGCGCTGGTCGGGTGACATCCGGAAACTCAGCCTGCCAGAGGTAGTGCACCTGAATCCCGAGAGAGATCCAGTGCCACAGGCAGCAGGATTTTAAAGAGCCAGAACCATTTCATGTGTCATCTATGTTGACAGGCTCCGGCCTCGCCGTCGCCCCGACAAACTCCATGCGGACAAGGCCTACGATCATCGACGTTGCCGCCGAGCGTGCCGACGGCGAGGCATTCAGCCCCGCATTGCTCGGCGAGGTGTAGAGGATAGTCAGCGGCTCGGGTGCCACCGTTGGGTTGTCGAACGAACCTTTGCCTGGTTGGGCCGGATGAGGCGGCTCACCACTCGCTATGAACGGCGAGTCGATATCCATTATGCCTTCACC
>CAVZBU010000008.1:0-250573 GCA_963773565.1 uncultured Gammaproteobacteria bacterium
AGTTCTCTCAAGCGCCTGGGTATTCTCTACCTGACCACCTGTGTCGGTTTGGGGTACGGTCTCGCGTGATCTGAAGCTTAGAGGCTTTTCTTGGAAGCGTGGCATCAATGACTTCCAGACCGTAGTCTGTTCGTCTCGTGTCTCGGCCTAAAGAACCCGGATTTGCCTGAGTTCTAGCCTACGCACTTTCACCGGGGCAACCAACGCCCGGCTCACCTAGCCTTCTTCGTCCCCCCATCGCAATCACGTGAGGTACGGGAATATTAACCCGTTTCCCATCGACTACGCCTTTCGGCCTCGCCTTAGGGGCCGACTCACTCTGCTCCGATTGACGTCGAACAGAAACCCTTGGTCTTCCGGCGGGGAAGGTTTTCACATCCCTTGTCGTTACTCATGTCAGCATTCGCACTCGTGATACCTCCAGCAGGCTTCTCAACCCACCTTCATCGGCGTACACGACGCTCCTCTACCGCTCGCCATTCGGCGAACCCGTAGCTTCGGTACCTGGTTTAGCCCCGTTACATCTTCCGCGCAGGCCGACTCGACTAGTGAGCTATTACGCTTTCTTTAAAGGATGGCTGCTTCTAAGCCAACCTCCTAGCTGTCTAAGCCTTCCCACATCGTTTCCCACTTAACCAGGATTTTGGGACCTTAGCTGACGGTCTGGGTTGTTTCCCTTTTCACAACGGACGTTAGCACCCGCTGTGTGTCTCCCACGCTGCACTCACCGGTATTCGGAGTTTGCCTCGGTTTGGTAACCCGGGATGGGCCCCTAGCCGAAACAGTGCTCTACCCCCGGTGGTGATACGTGAGGCGCTACCTAAATAGCTTTCGAGGAGAACCAGCTATCTCCGAGCTTGATTAGCCTTTCACTCCGATCCACAGCTCATCCCAGCATTTTTCAACATACTTGGGTTCGGGCCTCCAGTTGATGTTACTCAACCTTCACCCTGGCCATGGATAGATCGCCCGGTTTCGGGTCTATATCCAGCGACTGGTCGCCCAGTTAAGACTCGGTTTCCCTACGCCTCCCCTACTCGGTTAAGCTCGCCACTGAATATAAGTCGCTGACCCATTATACAAAAGGTACGCGGTCACCCAACAAGTGGGCTCCCACTGCTTGTACGCATACGGTTTCAGGATCTATTTCACTCCCCTCGCCGGGGTTCTTTTCGCCTTTCCCTCACGGTACTGGTTCACTATCGGTCAGCCAGGAGTATTTAGCCTTGGAGGATGGTCCCCCCGTCTTCAGTCAAGGTTTCTCGTGCCCCGACTTACTCGATTTCACGTCACTCAGATTTCGGCTACGGGGCTATCACCCGCTATGGCCGCGCTTCCCAACGCGTTCGCCTATCAGTTGTGACGCTTAAGGGCTACTCCCCGTTCGCTCGCCGCTACTGGGGGAATCTCGGTTGATTTCTTTTCCTCGGGGTACTTAGATGTTTCAGTTCCCCCGGTTCGCCTCCCAACACCTATGGATTCAGTGTGGGATACCCAGCTTACACTGGGTGGGTTTCCCCATTCAGAAATGCCCGGGTCACAGGTTGTTTGCCACCTCACCGAGCCTTATCGCAGGCTTCCACGTCTTTCATCGCCTCTGGCTGCCTAGGCATCCACCGTATGCGCTTAATCGCTTGACCATATAACCCCAAGGGGTCTGGTGCGATTTCACACGACAATTGCCGGATACGCTTGAGTCGTATCTCAAATTTGTCAGCTTGATTCACATTGTTAAAGAGCCACTGTCAATCGACAGTCACAAACCGACGTTATCACTCTGGATCAACCGTGGCTTGTGACTGCGGACTTCAGGTTAGTCGACTGTTGGGTCTAGCGAAGATTGGTGGAGCCTACCGGGATCGAACCGGTGACCTCCTGCGTGCAAGGCAGGCGCTCTCCCAGCTGAGCTAAGGCCCCTCTGACTTGCCCCTTACGTGCCATGGGGATATTTTGAGTGAGACAAGGCGCTTTTTGCCGACGTGTAGCCTGCTACACGAGGTGAAAAGTAACGCCGAATCCGACAAATTTGGTGGGTCTGGGCAGACTCGAACTGCCGACCTCACCCTTATCAGGGGTGCGCTCTAACCAACTGAGCTACAGACCCAGCACCATACTAACTGCTAAGCCTTCGGCAGTCGGTCGGTCGACCTCACCCTCCTTTCCATTAAGGTCAGGGGGTGCGCTCTAACCACTGAGCAACCCACTTGGCTAAACCTGGGTCTTAACCCAAACAGTCTTTGCTCTGGCCGATCAGGTAATTCATTGTGAGCACTTGACCGAACGCGATGACGCGTCGATTAAGGAGGTGATCCAGCCGCAGGTTCCCCTACGGCTACCTTGTTACGACTTCACCCCAGTCATGAACCACACCGTGGTGATCGCTCTCCCGAAGGTTAAGCTAACCACTTCTGGTGCAGTCCACTCCCATGGTGTGACGGGCGGTGTGTACAAGGCCCGGGAACGTATTCACCGTGCCATTCTGATTCACGATTACTAGCGATTCCGACTTCACGGAGTCGAGTTGCAGACTCCGATCCGGACTGAGACCGGCTTTATGAGATTGGCTCCCCCTCGCGGGATTGCAACCCTTTGTACCGGCCATTGTAGCACGTGTGTAGCCCTACCCGTAAGGGCCATGATGACTTGACGTCGTCCCCACCTTCCTCCGGTTTGTCACCGGCAGTCTCCTTAGAGTTCCCACCATTACGTGCTGGCAAATAAGGACAAGGGTTGCGCTCGTTACGGGACTTAACCCAACATTTCACAACACGAGCTGACGACAGCCATGCAGCACCTGTCTCTGCGTTCCCGAAGGCACCCCTCCGTCTCCGGAGGGTTCGCAGGATGTCAAGGGTAGGTAAGGTTCTTCGCGTTGCATCGAATTAAACCACATGCTCCACCGCTTGTGCGGGCCCCCGTCAATTCATTTGAGTTTTAACCTTGCGGCCGTACTCCCCAGGCGGTCGACTTATCGCGTTAACTGCGCCACTAAGTCCTCAAGGGACCCAACGGCTAGTCGACATCGTTTACGGCATGGACTACCAGGGTATCTAATCCTGTTTGCTACCCATGCTTTCGCACCTCAGCGTCAGTGTCAGTCCAGAAGGCCGCCTTCGCCACTGGTATTCCTCCCGATCTCTACGCATTTCACCGCTACACCGGGAATTCTACCTTCCTCTCCTGCACTCTAGCTAAACAGTTCCGGATGCCATTCCCAGGTTGAGCCCGGGGCTTTCACAACCGGCTTACTTAGCCGCCTACGCGCGCTTTACGCCCAGTAATTCCGATTAACGCTTGCACCCTCCGTATTACCGCGGCTGCTGGCACGGAGTTAGCCGGTGCTTCTTCTGTGGGTGATGTCGTCCCTGGCGGGTATTGGCCGCCAGGCTTTCTTCCCCACTGAAAGTGCTTTACAACCCGAAAGCCTTCTTCACACACGCGGCATGGCTGGATCAGGCTTGCGCCCATTGTCCAATATTCCCCACTGCTGCCTCCCGTAGGAGTCCGGGCCGTGTCTCAGTCCCGGTGTGGCTGATCATCCTCTCAGACCAGCTACGGATCGTCGCCTTGGTGAGCCGTTACCTCACCAACAAGCTAATCCGACATAGGCTCATCCAATCGCGCGAGGTCCGAAGAGCCCCCGCTTTCTCCCGTAGGACGTATGCGGTATTAGCCTGGGTTTCCCCAGGTTATCCCCCACGACTGGGCAGATTCCTATGCATTACTCACCCGTCCGCCGCTCGTCGGCATCCAGCAAGCTGGACCCGTTACCGCTCGACTTGCATGTGTTAAGCCTGCCGCCAGCGTTCAATCTGAGCCATGATCAAACTCTTCAGTTTAAAATCATAGAGTCCGTTAAGCGGACAAATCTTGGCTCAAGGTTCAAACGTTCTCAAAAAGATCCGAAGATCTCTGACGAGTCGCTTGCCTTGATACTTGGTGACTTGTCACCGCGTATCGGGCAAGCGCCCACATGAATTACCTGATCGATTGTTAAAGAGCGGCTCCAGCTCTTGCAAGAGCGGAGCATCGCAGCCGGCGATCGATGACCTGATCGGCCTCGCCCTGTCGGGCGGCCTCGCTGCGAGAGAGGCGTATTCTACCGATTCGAGCCGCGCTGTCAAGCGCTTGTCGCCGTGACTGTCAGAAGCCGGAGCTTCGTGAGTCGTTCGAGCAACGCTTTCGTAAAAGCGGGCTCGAACCGTCGGGCGACCCCGATCGGGTGGTGCGCATCTTACCGGCTTCGGCGTTTTTGTCAACTCCTCTCGGCTCGACCGAGCGAAGAAAAACCTAACACAAACAAAGCCTTGCGCTACCCTTCACCGCCCGCGACGCTGTGCGTCGTCGGCAGCGGATGCGTACTTTACGGATCAATGACGGTTAACGCAAGGGTTCAAACGAGATATTTTTAGTTTAGCCCATCTAGAGCATAGCGAGCATAAAAAATTGCCTGCGGAATGCACCTGCCCTGGATCTATAGCCTCGAGGCTAACGCCAAAAATCGCGTATTGAAGCGATGCCTTGGGCGCCAACCGCTCTTGCATGGTTGGCATCGTGTCGGGTCATGCCACCCAAGGCAAACACCGGCATTCCGGCAGGCTCCACCAATTGCTGAAAGTCATGCCAGCCGAGAGGCGTTGCGTCAGGGTGCGTCGGTGTCGTGCGAAGCGGTGAAAGCGTGACGAAATCACAACCGATATGCGCCGCCTGATCGAGCTGTTCGGCATTATGCGTCGATGCCGAGAGCCACTTGCCTTGCACGATAGGCCGGCGGTCGAGCGTCATTAGTCGTTCACTGGTCAGGTGAATACCATCGGCATCAACACGCTCCAGCAATTCGGGCTCGCCATTGAGCAACAACCGAGCGTCGTATTCGTGGCACAAGGCCAGCACTTGTTCGGCACGCCGCACGTAGGCTTCGCGATCCAATGTCTTGGCCCGCAGCTGAACAAGGCGGATGTTGTCTTCTTTCAGCGCCCGCTCCAGCTTGCTGAGAAAGACTGCGTCGTCGGCCTCTTCGGCACTGATCAGGTACTCCGTCGGAAGCATCACGGCCCGCAGGATAGGCAAGTTCGCTGCAGGAAATGGGTAATTGAACAACTCGTCGAGCTTCACCCAGCGCACGGCCTGGCCTTCTCGCCCATAAGGCTCGCCACTGAAGACGCGCACTTGCCAGACATCCAGCAGAATATGCTTGTCTGAATATTCGTGGTGGACACGGATCAACGGTTGCGCTCGGTCGATCGTGACGCCCAGTTCCTCGTAGAGCTCACGTTGCAGGGCCACGAAGCCGGTCTCGTAAGGAGCCAACTTGCCACCGGGGAATTCCCAAAGCCCGCCCTGATCGACCGTAGAGGGCCGCCTGGCAAGCAACACTTCCTGGCCGTCATCACTGAAGATGGCGGCAGCCGCCACGTGCACCCGTCGCTTGATCATGTTGCTTTAGTACCCTTATCGCGTTACTGATGCGAACTTTCCAAAGAATTCGCTCATACCAAAAATCGATCGATATTAGCTACGGTAATCAGCGTTGATCGAAACGTAGTCGTGAGATAGATCGGACGTCCATACCGTCGCCGCGGCTTCGCCGCGCCCCAGGTGGATGCGTATGCCTATCTCGTCACGCGCCATCACCGCGCTGCCCACCTCTTCGGTGTAGCCGGGAGCGCGCCCTCCCGCTTCTACCAGCCGGATTCCCCCCAGATCAATGACCACGCGCTCGACATCGAAATCTTCGACCGGTGCCCGGCCCACCGCCGCCAGAATACGCCCCCAGTTAGCATCCGAGGCGTACAAGGCGGTCTTCACCAGGGGTGAATGCGCCACGGTAAAAGCCACGTCCAAGGCCTCATCGCGAGATCTTGCCCCTTGCACATCCAGCCTGACGAACTTGGTCGCCCCCTCACCGTCACGGATGATCGCCTGGGCGAGCTCCTGCATGACCTTATCCAGCGCCTCGCGAAATGCAGCGATAGGCTCCTCGTCAACGATGCTCGCCCCTTCACCCGTGGCAATCAGCATGCAGGCATCATTGGTTGACGTATCACTGTCGACGGTGATGCAGTTGAAGCTGTTATCCACGCTGTCACGCAGCAAGGTCTCGAGCAACGGCGCCTCGATTTCGGCATCGGTAGCCACGAAGGCCAGCATGGTGGCCATGTTCGGCTTGATCATCCCCGAACCCTTGGCGATGCCATTGATGGTCACCGTCTGACCATTGATGTGACACTCGCAGTAGCCCCTTTGGGGCGTGTATCGGTGGTCAATATAGTCTGCCCGGCAAGCTCCCAGGCGGCAGCCGAATCGTCCAGGTTCGCCAAGGCCTCAGGGAGGCTGTTGCAGATGCGCTCGACAGGTAACCGTTCACCGATTACCCCGGTGGAGAAAGGCAGGATACTGTGACTGACCACATGGGTGAGATTTGCCAAGGCATCGCAACAGGCCTGGGCGTCCTGCATGCCCTGCCGACCAGTACCGGCGTTGGCGTTGCCAGTATTGATCAGCAGGTAGCGACTCGACTGATGCTGCAGATGGCGTTTAGCGACATGCACCGGTGCGGCGCAGAAAGCATTGCGCGTAAAGACACCAGCGACTCGCGCCTGTTCCGGCACTTCGACTATCAGGACATCGCGGCGTCCTGCTTTCTTGATTCCCGCCTGCGCCGTACCGAGCCGAATCCCGGCAAGCACCGGCATCTGTGGGAAGACTGTTTCGCCTACCGCCATCCATTGTTCTCCTGAAATCAATGCATCCAGACCTACGGCGGCCTTACGACCACCGTCAAGCAAGCTCGCGGTTAGCTCAACCTACCATGACACTGCTTGTACTTCTTGCCGGAACCACAGGGGCATGGGTCGTTACGCCCCACCTTCGGTCCCTCGCGCCGGACCGTCTGGGAGCTTGCAGCTTCGTCCTGTTCATCGCCCAGCGCGGCTTCATTGTCGGCCTCGTCATGTTGCTGCGTTGCCGAGGCCTTCTCGCGCTCGAGCGTTTCGCGGCGCTGTTGTTCCAGCTCATCGACCTCTTCCTGCCGGCGGACCTGTACATGGCTCAAGATGCGGGTTACGTCATGCTTGATGTTGGTCAGCAGGCTCTGGAAAAGCTCGAAGGCCTCACGCTTGTATTCCTGCTTGGGGTTCTTCTGAGCGTAGCCACGCAGGTGGATACCACGCCGCAGGTGATCCATCGACTGCAGGTGTTCCTTCCAGCGTGTATCCAGTACCTGAAGCATGACCTGCTTCTCGAAGCGCCGCATCAGCTCGGGACCAACCGCCTCGACCTTGGCGGCATAGATCTCGCGGTGCTGACTTTGTAGACGCTCTCGCAACAGCTCCTCATGGAAGTGCTCATCTTCCTCGGCCCACTCCAGCAACGGCACGTCGAGGTTGAATTCACTCTTGAGGTGGTGCTGCAGCCCTTCCAGATCCCATTGCTCGGGCAAGCTCTGTGGCGGCACGTAAGCAGTAATCGCTTCGTCCAGGACTTCGTCTCGGATTCCTGCCACGTTCTCGGCCACCTCATCGGCACCCAGAATGGCATCGCGCTGATCGTAAATCACCCGGCGCTGGTCATTGGCCACATCGTCATATTCCAGCAGTTGCTTGCGAATATCGAAGTTGCGACCCTCGACTTTCCGCTGTGCACGCTCAACGGCATTGGAAACCATCTTATGCTCGATCGCCTCACCATGTTCGAGCCCCAGCGCTTGCATTAGACGCTGGACCCGCTCGGAGCCGAACAGGCGCATCAGGTTGTCTTCCAGAGACAGGAAGAAACGCGTCGAACCGGGATCGCCCTGACGCCCCGCCCTGCCACGCAACTGGTTATCGATACGCCGAGACTCATGGCGCTCGGAGCCGATGACGTGCAGCCCGCCGGCTTCCAGAACCGCATCGTGACGCTGCTGCCATTCAGCTTTGGCGGCATCGATCTGGGCTTGAGTGGGATTGTCCAGCTTGGCAACTTCGGCCTCCCAGTTCCCCCCCAGGACAATATCGGTGCCGCGACCCGCCATGTTCGTTGCGATGGTTATGGCCCCGGGGCGACCTGCCTGAGCGATGATTTCAGCCTCGCTCTGGTGTTGCTTGGCGTTTAGCACGTTGTGCGGAATGTTACCCCGCTTCATCAAGCCCGCCAGCAGCTCTGAAGTCTCGATTGACGCCGTGCCGACCAGCACCGGCCGCCCGGCCTCACGCTGAACCTTGACATCCTCGATGATCGCCTCGTACTTCTCCTGGGCGGAGAGATAGACCAGATCGTTGTAATCGGTCCGCGCGATGGGCTTGTTGGTAGGAATGACCGTGACATCGAGCCCATAGATCTGACGAAATTCGAAGGCTTCCGTGTCGGCCGTACCGGTCATGCCGGAAAGTTTTTCATAGAGCCGGAAATAATTCTGGAAGGTCGTCGAAGCCAGCGTCTGACTTTCCTTTTGGATGGCCACCCCCTCCTTGGCCTCCACTGCCTGGTGCAGCCCCTCCGACCAGCGCCGCCCCGGCATGCTGCGCCCCGTGTGTTCGTCGACGATGACCACCTCGCCATTGCTGACGATATAGTCGACGTCACGGTGGAAAAGATGGCGGGCACGCAGCGCGGAATGCATATGCTGCAGCAAGCCCAGATTTTGCGCTGCGTAGAGCGAGTCCTCTTCGGCCAGCAGACCCTGGCGACGCATCAGTTCTTCCACCTTGTGGTGGCCAGCCTCAGTCAGCTCGACCTGCTTCTGTTTTTCTTCAAGACTGAATTCGCCGCTCTCGGGATCTTCCGGATCCTCACACTGCTTGAGTTCGGTCGCCAGCCGATCCACGACCTTGTAGAGCTCGGTATTTTCCTCGACAGGCCCAGAAATGATCAGCGGCGTTCTTGCTTCGTCGATGAGGATGGAGTCGACCTCGTCGACAATCGCATAATGCAACTCGCGCTGGACTTTATCGCCCAGCGAGAAAGCCATATTGTCACGCAGGTAATCGAAGCCAAACTCGTTATTGGTCCCGTAGGTGATGTCGCAAGCGTAAGCCGCGCGCTTCTCTTCGGATGTCTGGCCCGAATAGATCACGCCGACCGTCAGGCCCAGCGACTCGTAGAGCGGGCGCATCCACTCGGCGTCGCGACGCGCCAAGTAATCGTTGACGGTGACCACATGCACGCCACGGCCCGGCAAGGCATTGAGGTAGACGGCCAGGGTCGCCACCAGCGTCTTGCCTTCGCCGGTCTTCATCTCGGCGATGCGGCCGCGATGCAGGGTAATCCCGCCAATCAGCTGTACATCGAAGTGGCGCATGCCCATGACTCGCTTGCTCGCCTCGCGCACGCACGCGAAGGCCTCGGGCAATAGCTTGTCGAGACTTTCACCGTCTCTAAGGCGCTCGCGTAATTGCTCTGTGCGCTGGCGCAACTCGTCATCGCCAAGCGCAGCGATGCTCTCATCGAATGCCCCGACCTCGCCGGTCAGCTTGGCCATGCGCTTCACTTCACGGTCGTTCTTCGAACCGACCATCTTGCGTACCAGGGTGTTTAGCATTGGATATCCTGAATAACGAAGTAATCATTGTCGCGAGGTGCATTTGGCGCCTCGGCATTCGGCGTACTGACCTAGAGCCAGGTCAATTCATACGCCGAGGTGGGCCTCGTCGATTCAGAACATCAAGCCCCGCGCAGGCTCGCCCCACGCATTGAGCACGAACGACCACCAGGCGTGACCGGACAGGCCGGCGGCGCGGCACACTACGCCGCGCCCGGCGTCGGGCCACTCGACGCGACTCGGCTCGAATGGCCGCCGGGGCCATCAGGCAAATCTGGGTCAGCTGCTCGGCAATGCGCACCGCTTCTGCATGTACCAGTGACGACGGCAGCAAGCAGCCGACTAACAAGCCAGCCAGCCACCAACGCGACAGGCGTCTTGAACGCTGCCGGCTGCCACTGGTTTCGGCCTGAGAAGTGAACGTCACATCGGTCATGCTGTTGAAGGGCTCCGCGGCATGCTAGATTGAGGGCACCGCTTATCAACAGTGCAAGCCAATGAGTATAAAGGCTAAGCGTTTTCGCGCCCAGCCCACCACAACGCTACTCGATGGCAGTAGCCGCCGCAGCTCGGAACTCAACGGTCTGATGCGGGTGGCCAAGGTGATTGGCCGCGCTCAAGAACACCTGCGTAGTCATCTGCCCGAGGAGGTGCGCGCCCATCTCTTTGTCGGCGGCTACCGTCAAGGCAAGCTTACCTTGATCACCGACCGCGCTGTCTGGCTGACCTGGCTTCGCTACGAGCAGACGCGTCTGCTCGAGCTACTGCGCCAATTGCCCGAGCTTGAAGCCGTTACCGGCCTGACGTTCAAGGTGCGGCCGGTCACCCCCCCCAAGACACCCACCGTTCGGCCACGTGCCTTGTCGAGCCAGGCGGCCGACGAGCTATCGAGTTGCGCCCGCGACACTGAAGACCCACGTTTAAAGCGAGCTCTCGAGCGCTTGGCCGCGCATGCCGAATCGCCCACTGACACACATTAGACGCACTGGCAAAGCAGCCCAATCCATCAACCGGGTTCCATTGGAAATAAAAAACGCCAGCCCGTCAGGGCTGGCGTCAATAGATGACATACCGACTATGGAACATCGATCCTACATGGCCATGGCCGGAGCCGAGTAGGAAATCGGAGCCTTTTGCATGGCTCCTTCAAAAGTCACGATTTCCCAGGCATCGGGATTGGCGAGCATGGCGCGACATAGCTGGTTATTGAGTGCATGGCCGGACTTCACGCCACGGAATTCACCGATCAAGCTATAGCCAAGCTGGTAAAGATCACCTATGGCGTCGAGCACCTTGTGCTTGACGAATTCGTCGTCGTAACGTAACCCACCCTCATTGAGAATGCGGTAATCGTCAACCACGATGGCGTTATCCAGACTGCCACCCAACGCGAGGTTGTGCGAGCGCAAGAATTCCAGATCGCGCATAAAACCGAACGTGCGGGCACGCGAGACTTCCTTGACGAAAGAGGTCGTCGAGAAGTCAACGCTGGCCGTTTGCTTCTGGTTTTCGAAGACCGGATGATCGAAGGCAATCGAGAAAGAAACCTTAAAGCCATTATAGGGCAGAAAGATCGCCTCCTTGTCCTCGTCATGCACCACAATTTCCCGCTTGATACGGATAAATTTCTTGGGGGCTTCTAGCTCAGCGATTCCTGCGGACTGAATCAAAAAGACGAAAGGCCCGGCACTACCGTCCATAATCGGCACTTCGGATGCACTGAGCTCGACAAAAGCGTTGTCGATACCCAGTCCCGCAAATGCTGACATCAAGTGCTCGACCGTGGCCACCTTGACGCCACCCTTGGATAAGGCCGTACAAAGCGTCGTATCGGTGACGTTCTCGGCGCGCGCAGGAATATGCACGACGGGATCGAGATCGGTGCGAATGAACACGATCCCCGTGTCGGCCGGAGCTGGGCGCAGGGTCAGGTAAACCTTTTCACCTGAGTGAAGACCCACGCCCGTGGCGCGCATGGTGTTCTTGAGTGTTCTTTGCTTGATCATGAGCAATGGCCAGGCTGTCATCAGAGTTGTGAAACAGTGTTCACTATAACATCGAACAGCTATTTAAACAAAGGAATGTCATCCGACCCTGCCCATCGTCACGATAGCGACACTCAATCGGCTTGACGCCGCAGAAAGGCCGGAATGTCCAGATAGTCGTCCACGTCCTTATTCTTGCGGCGCTCCTGACGTGCTTTAGCGGCCTCTTCCTGATCGGCTTTGGCCGCCTGCTGACGCATCACCGTCGGCTGCTGCAGCTTTCGGTAATCGGTCGTTTCCGGACGCATTGCCGTCTCACGGCCCGCCGGCTTCTCACGCTGTCCATCGAGACCCGCCGCCACCACGGTGACACGCAACTCGTCGGACATCTCCATGTCAATGGCCGTACCCACCACGATCGTCGCGTCCTGCGAGGCGAACTCCTGCACGGTGGCACCGACGTCATTGAACTCGCCAATGGACAGGTCAGGCCCGGCAGTGATATTGACCAGGATGCCGCGTGCACCATGCAGGTCGATATCCTCAAGCAGCGGACTGCGAATCGCCTTCTCGGCGGCTTCGCGGGCGCGGTTCTCGCCGACAGCACCACCGGTACCCATCATCGCCATGCCCATCTCGGACATCACGGTACGTACGTCGGCAAAGTCGACGTTGATGATCCCTGGGCTGGTGATCAGCTCGGCGATCCCCTGCACAGCACCCAACAAGACGTCGTTGGCAGCACTGAAAGCCGTCAACAGACTCGCGCTCTTGCCGAGCACGGCCAGCAGCTTTTCATTGGGAATGGTGATCAACGAATCGACATGCTCGGAAAGCTCGCGCATGCCCTCCTCGGCGACCCGCATGCGCTTGGGGCCCTCGAACGGGAAAGGCCGGGTGACCACGGCGACCGTTAGAATGCCCAACTCCTTGGCCACCTGAGCAACCACGGGCGCGCCACCGGTACCGGTCCCCCCGCCCATGCCAGCGGTGATGAACACCATATCGGCGCCCTGGAGAAGCTCAGCGATACGCTCGCGATCTTCCATGGCGGCCTGACGCCCGACATCCGGGCTAGCACCCGCCCCGAGCCCCTTGGTAATCTCGCTGCCTAACTGGAGGACGGTCTTGGCGGCAACTCGCTTGAGCGCCTGCGCATCAGTATTGGCGCAGATGAACTCGACGCCATCGATGTTGCTTTCGACCATGTGATTGACGGCATTGCCGCCGCCTCCACCAACGCCGATCACCTTAATGACTGCGCTGCTGGAAGGTGCATTATCTACCAGTTCGAACATTTGCCCCGTCTCCTGTGACCGCGCAGAGCGGCCCTGTCAGAAATTTCCTTTGAACCAGCCTTTGACCCGTTCCAGCGCCGAAATACCGTCCTTGAGACCACGCCGCGAGACTTCCTCTCTGCGGGGCTGGGCGGAAACAGCACGACTCTGTGTATGCTTGGCATCGCGCATACCGTAGAGTAGCAAACCCACGCCAGTGGAATAAATCGGATTACGTACTACGTCCGCCAGGCCTCGCACATTCTGCGGGCTGGCGATACGTACCGGCATATGGAAGATTTCCTCCGCAAGCTCGACCACGCCCTCCATGCGCGATGTGCCCCCGGTCAGCACTACGCCTGCGGCCACGAGATCCTCGTAACCGCTGCGTCTCAGTTCCTCACGTACTAAAGTAAATAGCTCCTCGTAGCGCGGCTCGACCACTTCGGCCAGCGCCTGCCTCGACAGGTCGCGAGCCGGGCGCTCGCCCACACTGGGAACTTTGATCATTTCGTCGCTGGAGGCCAGTTGGGTCAACGCACAGGCGTATTTGACCTTGATGTCCTCAGCGTATTGGGTCGGCGTGCGCAGCGCCATGGCGATATCGTTGGTTACCTGATCGCCGGCGATAGGAATGACTGCCGTATGGCGAATGGCACCTTCAGTGAATACCGCGATGTCGGTCGTGCCGCCACCGATATCCACCATACAAACACCCAGTTCGCGCTCATCCTCGGTCAGCACGGCATGACTCGAGGCCAATTGCTCAAGGATGATCGCATCGACCTCAAGACCGCAGCGTCGCACGCATTTTTCGATATTTTGCACCGCGTTCAATGCCGCGGTGACCAGATGTACGCGTGCCTCGAGCCGCACCCCCGACATCCCCAGCGGCTCACGAATACCTTCTTGGGTATCGATGGCGAATTCCTGCGGCAGCACATGCAGGATTCGCTGCCCTTCGGATATCGCGCGCGCGCGTGCGGAATCGATGACCCGGTCGATGTCAGATGGCGTGACTTCACGATCCTTGATCGCGACGACGCCATCGGAGTTCATCGAACTGATGTGGCTACCGGCAATACCGACATAGACCGAGTGAATATCGCAACCGGCCATCAGCTCGGCTTCCTCCACAGCACGCTGAATCGATTGCACCGTGGATTCTATGTTGATGACCACGCCCTTCTTCATCCCCCTTGAGGGATGCGAGCCTATCCCGGCGATTTCGAGACCACCATCGTCGGTAGGCTGCCCAACGATAGCAACCACCTTCGATGTTCCGATATCCAGCCCGACCACCATATTGGAAGCGTTGGATTGTCCTGGCATGGGTCGGGATTACTCCTCGATCTTCACTGAATTAAGAATCCGTTTATCAACCTAAATAGATATTGACCGATTATAGTGAATAAACAGCGTTTAAAACCGGCTCAATTGAATACGTGCTCAGAATACGGGTATTTTCCGTCGAAAGAAACACCCCGGCACCTTTAACAGGGCGATCGCTCTATTAAAGGTAACGCCATGAATTCAAGGCTCATCGAGCTTACCGTCACTCTCGCCATGCCAAGCGATGGCAACGCCGTTCGGGTAACGAAGGTCGATGTAGCGTATTCGCGACGCTTCACCGCTCAACTCACGTTGCCACGCGGCAATAAACCGGGCAATTCGTTCCTGGCGATGATTGCGCCCCAACATGATCCAAAAAGCATCATCAATCTGTACGCGCCAGGCGCCCCGATCTTCCATGCGTAGCTGGGTGACCTGCAAGCCCAATGGCACCAAGCGATTCTGCAGCCGATCGTAGAGGGCCAACACTTCGCTACCGCTGCCACCGGGACCGGCGAGATCGGGCAAATCCTCGGAAACCGTTACGTTATCGCGCTTAAAGGCGACGCCCTGAGGGTTGAGAAAATAATCATCGTTCCAGCGTGTAACCGGCTGCTGCTCGAAGAGTTCGAATGTCAGCGAATTGGGCCATTGTCGCGACACGCGCACTTCAGCGATCCACTCGGCCGCTCGGGCATGTTGGCGTAGCTCACCCAGGTCCACCGATAGCCAAGTCTTGCCCCGTACTACTGGTGTAAGTTTCTCGCGCAGGTAGCCGGCGCTGACATGCTCCAGGTCACCACGGATCGAGACCCGCTGGATGGGTCGGTCCAGCCACAGCCAGAGTGCCCGACCACCGGCCCCCAGCAGGACCAGCAACAGCACGAGGCCCAGGATAGATCCGCGAGCGCGAAGGCCGCTTCCCGCCATGCGCTCAGGGCTCCAACGTGGTATCGAGAATGCGCAACACCAGGCTCTCGAAATCGAGCCCGGCATGCGCCGCGGCTTGCGGAACGAGGCTATGGTCGGTCATGCCCGGTACGGTATTTACTTCAAGCAACCAGAAACGCCCCTCGGCGTCACGCATCACGTCCACGCGCCCCCAACCACGACCACCCACGACGAGAAAGGCATCACGACACAACTCACCGAGCTGCGCCTCGACCGCGACATCCAGCCCACAGGGCAGATGATAAAGCGTGTCATTTGAATGGTACTTGGCCTGGTAGTCGTAGAAGCCGCTCGGCACTTCGACACGTATCGCGGGGAGGATAGCGTCTCCCAAAAGCGACACCGTATATTCCTCACCCTCAATGTAGCGCTCAGCCATGACTTCGGCGTCAAAACGTGCCGCTTCATGGTAGGCCGAAGCCAGATCCTCGATGTTGGCAACAAGGGTGATGCCCAGCGTCGAGCCTTCATGTATCGGTTTGACGACAAGCGGCAAGCCCAGGCGTTCGACGACTGCCGACCAGTCGCAATCGGCATCCAGGGTGAGGCTTGCCGGCGTGGGCAGATCGCAGGCCTGCCAGAAGCGTTTAGTGCGTTGCTTGTCCATGCCCAACGCCGAAGCCAGTACACCGCTTCCGGTATAGGGGATGTCCAGCAACTCCAGCGCGCCCTGCAGCGTACCGTCTTCCCCGCCCCGCCCATGCAGGGCGATAAAAACCCGATCCGGGCTCAGTGCTTCCAGGCCGGTCAAGCCACCCGTGGCCAGGTCGTAGCCTTGGGCATCGATGCCACAGCGCTGCAGCGCTGCGAGGACGGCCGCGCCACTGGCCAACGAGACATCACGCTCCGCCGAATCACCGCCATAAAGAACTACGACTCGCCCATAAGCGTGGCGCTGATCACCGCGCGTCGCGGCCTGTGTATCACTGCTCATAGTGCGATCTCATCCATCTGAAGCCGACCGGCGGCAAGAGTAACGGCGATCCCGCCAATATCGCCGGCCCCCTGGGTAATCAAAATATCTCCGTCGCGCAGCTTATTGCTCAACAACTTGGGGAGTTCCTGCTTGCTCTCGACGAATACAGGGTCGACCTCACCGCGCTGACGAATCGAGCCAGCCAGGCTGCGGCCATCGGCCCCGGCGATTGCCGCTTCCCCTGCGCTATAGACGTCGAGCAGCAACAGCACATCGACACCAGACAGCACGCGCACGAAATCCTCATAAAGATCATGGGTGCGCGAGTAGCGATGCGGTTGATAGATCATCACCAGTCGGCGTTGCGGCCAACCGGCACGCACCGCCCGCACGATCATCTCCACTTCGCGCGGATGATGGCCATAATCATCGACCAGCATGACCTCGCCCCGGCCGTGCGCCAGCGCGTAGTCGCCGTGCACCTGAAAACGCCGGCCGACACCGGCAAAGCTTGCCAGCCCGCGCTGAATCGCTGCGTCATCGACGCCGGCATCAGTCGCCACCGCAATGGCCGCCAGCGCGTTGAGGGCGTTGTGCTCTCCGGGCATGGCCAGGCGCACTTCCAGCGGCGCATAGCCTTCGGGTCGCCAGGCGGTAAAGCGGATCTCCCCAGCCTGCTGAACAAAGTCGCCGATGCGATAATCGGCCTGTTCGTGAAAGCCGTAGCTGACGAATTGGCGCTGCACGTATGGCAACAATTCGCGTACGTTGGCATCGTCGAGACAGACCACGGCAAGACCGTAGAACGGCAGGTTGTGGAGAAACTCGACGAAGGTGTCCTTGAGCCGTGCAAAGTCGCCGGCATAGGTTTCCATGTGATCGGCATCGACGTTGGTCACCACCGCAACCATCGGCTGGAGATGCAAAAAGGAGGCATCCGATTCATCGGCTTCGGCGACCAGATAATCACCCGCCCCGAGCCGCGCATTGGTCCCGGCGCTGGTCAGCTTGCCGCCGATCACGAAGGTGGGGTCAAGCCCGCCCTCACCGAGCAGCGTGGCAGTGAGGCTGGTGGTGGTGGTCTTGCCATGGGTGCCGGCGATGGCAATGCCATGACGAAAGCGCATCAACTCGGCCAGCATCTCGGCACGCCGTACTACTGGTACACGATGCTCGCGGGCCCAGGCGATTTCCGGGTTGGTGGTATCGACCGCCGTCGAAACCACGACCACGTCCGCGCCCTCGGCATTCTCGGCAGCATGACCAATCGCGACATGAATCCCGCACTGGCGCATGTGCGCCACTATCGGTGATTCCTTGATATCGCTCCCGCTGATCCGGTACCCCTCATTGGCCAGCACCTCGGCTATGCCACACATCCCGGCCCCGCCGATACCCACGAAGTGGATGTTGCGGGTCCGCCGCATGCCCAACCCGCGACGGGTCCGGGCGGGTGTGACATCGCATCTGTTATCGCTCAAAACGTGTCTCCATACAGCCAGCCACCAGCCGCTCGACAGCGTCGAGATGCGCACGACCGCGTGCCGCGGTTGCCATGCCGGCGAGGCGTTGGGGGTCGAGTGCCTCGCTCAGCGCTTCGGCGAGCGACGCGGCACTCAAGGTTTTCTGGGGCAATAGCCGTGCCGCATCCGCATCGACCAGATAGCGTGCATTGACGGTCTGATGATCGTCGACGGCGTGTGGGAACGGCACCAGCAATGACGGCTTGGCCGCCGCCGCCAGCTCGGCAACGGTCAACGCACCGGACCGGCAGACTACCAGGTCGGCCCAGTCGTAGGCTTCGGCCATGTCGTCGATGAATTCGCCGACATCGACCGCCACGTTCGCCTTCCGATAGTTTTCGCGGGTAGCATCCGCTCGCTCGCGCCCGGCCTGATGGCGTACCGCCGGGCGCTGCGCCTCGGGCAACAGAGCCAGGGCTTCGGGCAGCAGCTCATTGAGCGCCACCGCGCCTAGAGAACCGCCTACTACCAATAGCCTGAGCTGTCGTCCCTGCATTTGCGCGGCCTGCCGCGGTGCCTCACCGAGGGCCGCGATCTCGTCGCGCACCGGATTACCGATGACGATTGCCTCGCGTCCGCCGAACTTGTGGAAAGCGCCGGGAAAGGCCGCGTAGGCGCGCGTCGCCAGACGCGCCAGCACCTGATTGGTCAGCCCGGCGATCGCGTTCTGTTCATGCACGATCAACGGCCGCCGCGACAACCACGCGGCCAGGCCGCCCGGACCGCTGGCGAAACCGCCCAGCCCGACCACCAACTGCGGACCGAACGCGGCGATTACCCGGCGCGCCTGCCAAATCGCCCGGGTCAGGCGTATCGGTACCGCCAGCCAGCCGGCCAGGCCATTGCCACGTAGACCCGCGACATCGATTTGATGCAATACCAGCCCGGCCGCCGGCACCAGGCGATTCTCGATCCCCCTTGGGCTACCCAGCCACTCGACCCGAGCCCCCTTCTCAGCCAGGGCCTTGGCCAGCGATAGCGCGGGGATCACATGGCCGCCGGTACCACCGGCCATGATCAGCACACGCAACTGATTGTCCTCGCCCGCCTGGGCCACTGCTTGCTCTGTCACCGCCGAGTACTCCTTGATCTAAGCCGTCGGCTTCTCGCGGGCCGGCGAGCCGCGGCCATGTTTGCGCGTATCGATATCGACCCGCAGCAGCAAGGCCACCATCGAGGCGCTGACGACCAGGCTCGAGCCACCATAACTCAATAGCGGCAACGTCAAGCCCTTGGTCGGCAACATGCCAGTACTCACGGCAATATTGATGAACGCCTGGGCGCCGAAAACCAGCGCAATACCGTAGCTGAGGTAGGCCGCAAACGGCAATCGGGCAAGTTCGGCCTTCCGGCCGATCAACAAGCCGCGATAGACGAGCACTGCAAATAACGCGATCACCGCGACCGCACCGACCAGCCCCAGCTCCTCGGCGATCACCGCAAACACGAAGTCGGTATGCGCTTCGGGCAGGTAGAATAGCTTCTGAACGCTATTGCCCAGGCCAAGACCCAACCAGTGCCCGCGGCCGTAGGCGATCAACGCCTGGGTCAACTGGTAGCCGGAATCATACATGTCGGCCCAGGGGTTGGCGAAGCTGGTAATCCGCTCCAGTCGATAGGGTTCGGCCACCGCCACGTAGCCGCCGAGCAGGATTACCGCGATCATCAGCAGAATGAAACGTATCAACGGTGCCCCAGCCAACAGCAGCATACCCATCATGCAACCGGTCATGACCACCAGTGCGCCATAGTCCGGCTCGAGAATCAGCAGCCCACCCAGCGGCGCCATGATCACCAGCGGCTTGAGGAATTCCCACCAATGGCGGCGCACCCCGGGCAGGAAGCGCTCCAGGTAACCGGCCAGATAGACGATCAGGAACAGCTTAGCCAACTCGGAAGCCTGCACGTTGACCACGCCAAGCGGTATCCAACGACGACTACCATTGATTTCGGGGCCGACTATCAGCACCGCAATCAGGATCACGAAGCCAAACAGCAACAGCCAGGGACCATTGTCACGCCACCAGGCCAGGGGAATGCGCAGGGTAACCGCCGCGACCAGTAACGCCAGTACATCGAAGATGCCATGGCGCAGACTGAAATAATAAGTATTGCCGGTCAGGCTGGTGGCGATCTCGGTAGATGCCGAAGTGACCATTACCCAGCCCATCAGCAACAGGGCAAGCGCGGAAAACAGTAACCAGCCGTCATAAGACTTGCCGGCAGTCGACAAGCGCCTAGCCAAGGCGTTCATTGCGTCTCCTGTTGATCGAAAGCTTGCAACCACGCCGCGACGCCTTCGCGGAAAGCCTCGCCACGCGCCTGATAATTGCTGAACTGATCGAGGCTCGCGCAGGCTGGCGAGAGCAGCACGCAGTCCCCGGGCTCGGCGATCGCGCTGGCGCGCGCCATGGCCGCCCTCAGGTCGGCGCAGCACGTTACCGGCACATGTCCCGCCAGGACCTGGGCCAGGCGCGCACCGTCGGCGCCGAATACCACCGCTTCACGGGCGTAACGCCCGAGCGGTTCGGCCAGCGGCGCGAAGTCGGCGCCCTTGCCGAGGCCACCCCCCAGCCAGATGAGGCGTCCGCCGAGCGTCGGTCCCAGCCCGGCGATCGCCGCCAGCGTGGCGCCGACGTTGGTGCCCTTGGAGTCGTTAACCCAACGGATGTCATGCGCCTCGCCGACCAGTTCACCGCGGTGCGGCAGCCCCGTAAAACGTGCCAGCACGCGAAGCATTGCTTCCCGCGCCAGCCCCAGACGCTCTCCCATCGCCAGCGCCGCCAACGCGTTGGCCTGATTATGACGCCCGGCCAGGCGCATCTCGCGCACCGCCATGAGCGGCCTATCCCCATGCATCAACCAAGGCTCGCGCTCGACGCCTTGCGCAGCGATCCCCCACTCACCGGGGTCCGGCGGCCGGGTCGTGAAACGCGATACCGGTAAGCCGGTATCCTCGGGCCAGGTCAAAGGGTCCTCAGCGTTGATCACCGCATGACCGGCGCCACGGAAAATTGCCAGCTTGGCGGCCCGATAGCCGGCCATGTCACCGTGCCGGTCAAGATGATCCTCGGAAAGGTTGAGAAAGGCCGCTGTCGTGGCGCTCAAGCGCGGCGTCGTCTCGAGCTGGAAGCTTGAAAGCTCGAGCACGTAAAGCTCGGCATCGGGGTATTCGACGAGCAGGTCCAGCGCAGCAGTGCCCAGATTACCGCCGACCGCAACGCGCCTGCCGGATTCACGAGCCATCTCGCCGAGCAGCGTAGTCACCGTCGATTTGGCATTGGCGCCGGTGATCGCCGCGATCGGCGCCCGGCAGGCGCGCACGAACAACGCGATCTCGCCGATCACTTGCGGCACGTCGGGCTCACCACCGGCACGCGTCGCCTGCCAGTAGCGGGCCAGCCCCGGAGAGCGCGGATCGACGCCGGGGCTGACGACGATTTCCGCGGCCTGACCCAGTTCGAGACCCTCCAGCGAGCCGCAGTGAATCCCGATGCCGGGAAAGGCTGCCTTGAACGCATCGAGACCGGGTGGCGCTTCGCGGGTGTCGGCGATCATGAAAGGCCGTCCCTGACGCGTCAAATGACGAGCGATTGCCCATCCCGACACGCCCAGCCCGACCACCAGCGTATAGCCCTGTGGTACCGCTTGCATCGGTGCTCCTTTGACTAGCACGCCCCGCCCTCCTTTAACTGGTGTGCTTCGGCGGAGATTGGTGGGCGAGCATTCAGCGAATCTTCAGAGTGGCCAGGCCGAGCAGTACCAGCACCACGGTGATGATCCAGAAACGCACGATGACCCGCGGCTCCGGCCAGCCCTTGAGTTCGAAGTGATGATGCAGCGGGGCCATGCGGAAGATGCGCCGCCCGGTGAGCTTGTAGGAGCCCACCTGCAGGATCACTGACACGGTCTCCATGACGAAGACCCCGCCCATCACGAACAGCACGATCTCCTGACGCACGATGACCGCCACGACACCCAGCGCGGCGCCCAGCGCCAGCGCGCCGACATCGCCCATGAAGACCTGAGCGGGATAAGTGTTGAACCATAGAAAGCCCAGCCCCGCGCCAGCGATGGTGCCGCAGAATACTGCCAGCTCGCCGGCCCCCGGCACCTGCGGAATATGCAGATACTCGGCGAAGACGGTATTGCCACTGGCATAGGCGAAGACCGCCAACCCCATGGCGACCATCACGGTCGGCATGATCGCCAGGCCATCGAGGCCGTCGGTCAGGTTGACGGCGTTGGAACTGCCCACGATGACCAAGTAGGTCAGCACGATATAGAAGAGCCCCAGCTGGACAACGACTTCCTTGAACAACGGCACGATCAGGCTCGTCTCGACCGGGCTAGCGGCGGTGTAATAGAGGAATAGCGCAGCGCCGATACCCAGCACCGACTGCCAGAAATATTTCCAGCGCGCCGGCAGCCCTCGCGGGTTCTTCTCGACCACCTTGCGATAGTCATCGACCCAGCCGATGGCACCGAAGCCAAGCGTGACGGCCAGCACCAACCATACGTAGTGATTACTCAGGTCGCCCCACAACAGTGTGCTGATGGCCATCGCCACCAGGATCATCGCGCCACCCATGGTCGGCGTGCCGGCCTTGGACAGGTGTGATTGCGGGCCATCGTCGCGCACCGCCTGACCGATCTGACGTTCGACCAGGCGACGGATCATCATCGGCCCCAGCCACAGGCACAGCAGCAGCGCCGTCAGCGTACCCAGCACGGCCCTCAAGGTGAGGTAGTCGAAGACCGTGAAGGCGCTCTGGAATTGAGCCAGAAAATTGGCAAGCAAAAGCAGCATGTAGTGTCATCACCTTGATGTGTCGGCGCGCAATTCTGCGACGAGTCGTTCCATGCCGGCACTTCGCGAACCCTTGATCAGTACACTGGTGCCAGCCGGTAAATGCTCATGGGCGTAGCGCAATAACGCCTCCCAGTTGGCGAATTGGCAGCCATCGGCGCCGAAGGCACGCGCAGCGGGCTCGGCCTCGGCACCCAGCGTGCCGAGAAAATCGATCCCCCGGGCGCGCGCATAATGGCCGACGTCGGCGTGCCACGCCGCCGATTCATTGCCAAGCTCGCCGATCGCGCCCAGAAAACACCAGCGCGGCCCAGGCAACGTCGCCAGCGTATCCAGCGCCGCCTTTACAGCGCCGGGATTGGCGTTATAGGTGTCGTCAAGCAGGCGGCAGTCGCGGATGCCATCGCGCATCATCAGCCGGCCAGGAGTCGCGGCGACCGATTCCAGGCCCGCCAGTATGTCGGCGTCGTCAACACCCAGCGTCAGCGCGGCGGCTCCGGCGGCCAGCGCATTGCGCACGTTATGCAAACCCATCAGCTGGAGCTGCACGGCCCCCAGCGCTCGGCCGTCGAAAACCAGCGTGAAAGCATAGCGCCCCCAACGGTCGCAGACCAGATCGCGCGCGTTGACGCGCGCGCTTTCGGTGAGCCCGAAATCGACGACCCGCGCATCGGCGACCAAGGCGCGCCAGCAGGCATAGAAGGTGTCGTCACGGTTGAGTACCGCCGTGCCCTCGGCGCCCAGCCCAGCAAGAATCTCGGCCTTGGCCTGGGCGATGCGTCCCAGACCGCCGAACTCGCCAACATGCGCCCCGGTGACGTTGGTGATCACCGCCACCTGAGGACGCGCAAGCATCGACGTCCAGGCGATCTCACCGACATGGTTGGCGCCCAGCTCGACCACCGCCTGACGATGGCCAGTCTCGAGTCGCAGCAGGGTCAGCGGCGCACCGATATCGTTGTTCAGGTTGCCATGCGTCGCCAGCGTGCTGCCGCGGCGCTCGAGAATCGCCGCAAGCAGTGCCTTGACAGTGGTCTTGCCGCTATTGCCGGTGATCGCCGCCAGCGGCCCGCCCCAGGCCAGGCGACGCGCCTGCCCCAGCACCCCCAGCGCCAGCCGCGTATCGGCAACCACCAACTGCGCCAACGGATCGTCGACGGGCCGCGATACCACTGCAGCGACCGCCCCCGCCTCGCGCGCCTGAGCCAGATAGTCGTGGCCATCGAAGCGTTCGCCGTTCAGCGCCACGAACAGATCGCCAGCCTGCAATTGCCGGGTGTCGGTGGTGATCGTCGCCACTCGCGCGGCGACTTCGGGGACCCTGCAGCCCAGCGTCGTCGCGACCTCAGCGAGCGTTAGTAGCCCACATCCACTCATGACGCGCCCTCCTGCCAGCGGGCCAGCACCGCTTCGGCACAGGCGCAATCGGAAAACGCCAGCCGCTGACCCTGGATCTCCTGATACGCTTCGTGGCCCTTGCCGGCAATCAGGATCACGTCGTCGGGGCCCGCGGCCGCGATGGCACGCTCGATCGCCCGCTCGCGCCCGGCGACACACCAGGCCGATTCGCGGGCAGGCGCGCTCAGCCCGGCGAGAATCTGCTCGCGGATGCGTGCGGGATCCTCGCTGCGCGGGTTGTCGTCGGTGATTATCCAGCGATCGGCGTTGGCCTCGACGGCCGCGCCCATCAGCGCGCGCTTGCCACTGTCGCGATCGCCGCCGCAACCGAATACACACCACAGCCGACCAACATGCTCGCTGTCGCCGTCATCGCGTCCGGGCAGATGGGCGCGTAGTGCCTCGAGGGCATGACGCAGCGCATCCGGGGTGTGCGCATAGTCGACGACCACGCTCGGCGCCCCGGGGCGGCTCAGGCACTGCATGCGACCGGGCACCGGCGCGAGGCTTTCGGCCGCCGCGCACAGCTCATCCAGGTCTTCACCCAGCCCCATCAGCGTGGCCATTGCCAGCAGCACGTTGTCGAGGTTGAAGCGCCCCATCAGCTTGAGTTCGAGTACACGCTCACCGTCCGGCGTGGCGATCAAGGCCCGCTGGCCGCTCGCATGAGGCAGCCAATCGAGCACTCGTAAGGTAGTCGCTTCCTGGGTACCGCTCGCCAGCACCCGGGTGTCGGGCGGCAAGCCGGCCAGCATCAAGCGCGCCAGCGGGTCGTCGCCGTTGACCACCGCCAGCTTGAGTTCCGAACGCCGAAACAGGCGCGCCTTGGCGGCAGCGTAGGCCGCCATGCTGCCGTGATAATCGAGATGATCGCGGCTCAGGTTGGTATAGACCGCAACGTCGAGACGACAGCCGTTGAGGCGCTGCTGCATCAGGGCATGCGACGAGACTTCGATCGCGACCCGCTCGACGCCGCGCTCGGACAGCTGGCCGAGCGCGGCCTGCAGTTCCAGCGCGCCGGGAGTCGTCTGACCGCTGTCAGCGAGCTCACCTCCATGGCGCCCCCAACCCAACGTGCCAATGACTCCGGCAGGATGGCCCAGCGCCTCGGACAGGGCGGCGATGTAATGCGTCACCGAACTCTTGCCATTGGTGCCGGTTACCCCGATCAGCGTCAGCGATTCAGGCACCACGAACAGCAGCCGACCGAGCTCGCCGAGGCGTTCGGCCAATTCCGACAGCCAGAGAACCCGCTCGGTCTCGCCGCCATCCTCGGCCTGATCGGCATCGGCCAAGGTCCAGGCAGCCCCCGCCGCCTGCGCCTGGGCGATGAACCGGCGACCATCAGCACTCACGCCCGGCACGGCGATGAACACGGCCGCATGCGGGCAGTCGGCGATGGCGCGACTATCGAGACACAGCGCCAGCGGCGCATCATCGTCGGCCAGCCTGGGCAATGCTTCGGCATCGGGCCATAGTGCGCTCAACGCCCGGGCGAGTCGCGCCTGCGTCGTGGTAATCACTGAAGGGCCTCCTTCTTGTCGGGCAGGACGTCGAGCAGGCGCAGCGCCTTGCCCACCACCCGGCTGAACACCGGCGCTGCGACCAGGCCGCCGTAATATTCCTGGCCCTTGGCGTTATCGATCATTACCACCGTGACGATACGCGGATCGGAAACCGGGGCGATGCCCGCAAACAACGAACGGTAGGCGGTTTTCTGGTAGCCGGTACTTTCAACCTTGCGCACCGTGCCGGTCTTGCCGGCAATACGGTAGCCGGGGACCATCGCCCGCGCGCCACCGGCACCGGGCTGGACGATCTCCTCCATCATGCCCAACAGGCTATTGGCGACGCCAGGGTCGATCACCGGTTTGCCGTTGGGCGGGTCAGAGAGCTTGAGCAATGAAGGCGGGAGTTCGCGGCCGTCGTTGGCGATCGCCGTATAGGCGCTCGCCAGCTGCAGGGCGGAGACTGCCACACCGTAGCCGTAGGCCATCGTCGCGCGCTTGCTGTCCGACCAATTGAACGGCGTCGGCAGGCTGCCTTCTGCCTCGCCCGGAAAGCTGGTGCCGGGCGCCTGGCCCAGCCCCAGCGCCTGATAGCGGTTCCAGATGGTGTCGTTATCGAGGCTCAGGGCGATCCGCGACATGCCGATATTCGAGGAGTGCAGCAGGATGCCGGCCGGCTTGAGCTTGCCGTAATTGCGGAAGTCGTGGATGGTATAGCCATCGACGCGCATATAGCCGGGCGAGGTATCGACTATCGTATTCGGCGAGAAATGGTCGCTTTCCAGGGCTGCCGACATCGCCAGCGGCTTCATTACCGAACCCGGCTCGAAAGCATCGGTAATCGCCTGGTTGCGCAACCCCTCGATGTCGATATTGGTGCGATTATTGGGATTGTAGGAGGGGGAGCTGACCATCGCCAGCACCTCGCCGGTCCGTGCATCCATCATCACCAGGGTGCCACCGTCGGCATTGTGCTCGTCGACCGAGGCCTTGAGTTCACGGTAGGCCATGTATTGCAGGCGCAGGTCGATCGACAGGTTCAACTCGCCGCCCGGCTTGGCTTCCTTGATCAGGTGCAGATCACGCACCAGGCGGCCCTTGCGATCCTTGAGCACGCGACGCTTGCCGGGCGTACCGGTCAGATAACCATTGTAGGCCAGCTCAAGTCCCTCCTGGCCGCGATCGTCAACGTTGGTAACCCCGACCAACTGGGCAGTAACCTCACCGGATGGGTAATAGCGCTTGTACTCATGCTGGGCGTAGACGCCGGGGACATGCAGGGCGGTGATCTTCTGCGCCTCGGCAGGGGTCATACGACGCCGCAGGTACATGAACTCATGCTCGGCATAGCGTTCGATACGCGCATTGAGATCGTCGAGCTCGATCCCCAAAGCACGCGCCAGCATCATGCGCTGGATATCGTCGCCAGGCAGCTCCTGGGGGTTGGCCCACAGCGTCACCACCGGCGTCGAGATCGCCAGCGGATCGCCATGCCGATCGCTGATCATGCCGCGGTGGGCGTCGATGGTCTCGACCCGCAGCGTGCGGGCATCGCCCTGGCCCTGTAGAAAGACCCGGTCGAGCACATGCAGGTCGACGATGCGACCGACCAGCACCGCCATGGCGATTATCAGCACCACCAGCATGAAACGGAAACGCCCGCTGCCCAGCGGAGCGATCTCGGCACGGGTTGGGTTATTCGGTTTGCCGGAGCGCTGATTCATGGCCGAATGATCTCGATCTGCTCAAGCTCAGGGACACGCATTTCCAGACGCTCGGCCGCCAGCCGCTCGATACGCGAAGGTGCCGACCAGGTGCTCTCCTCGAGCAGCAGTCGCCCCCACACGGTCTGCATCTCGCTTTGCTCGGCCTCGAGATGCTGCAAGCGCGCGTACTGCACCCGCGTCAGGTGGGCACTGGCAATCACCGCCAGCGCGCTGGTCAGTACCAGGCCCACCAATCCGGCAATCAACAGATAGCGCCAACTGGGCTTCATCACCCGCGCCCATTGGAAGGCGAGGTATTCGAGCGACCCTCTGTCATGCGTCTCCTCAGGCGATTTTTCGTGCGGCACGCATTACCGCGCTGCGCGCGCGGGGGTTTTCTTCGATCTCGAGGCTCCCGGGCCGGCGCGCCTTGCCCAGCGCCTCGAGTCGACGCTGCAACTGATCATCACGAATCGGCATGCCGCGCGGCAGATGTGTATCGCCGCGCGCCTGATCGCGGATGAAGCGCTTGACCCGGCGATCCTCCAGCGAATGGAAGCTGATCACCACCAGGTGGCCTCCGGGAGCGAGCGCATCGAGCGCGGCATCGAGTGCGGCGTCGAGCTCATCAAGCTCGGCGTTGAGGTGGATGCGCAGCGCCTGGAAGGCCCGGGTCGCCGGGTGCTTGCCCTTCTCCCAGGCGGGATGCGCCGCCTTGAGCAGCTCGGCCAACTCGACGGTCCGCGTGATCGGCGCCTCGCGGCGGCGCTCGACCACCGCCCGCGCCAGACGCTTGGCGAAACGCTCCTCGCCGTAGGTCTTGAAGACTCGGGCGATCTCGCTCTCGCTGCTGCGTGCAAGCCAACTGGCAGCGCTTTCGCCGCGGGTCGGATCCATCCGCATGTCCAGCGGCCCATCGCGCAGGAAGCTGAAGCCGCGTTCGGGGTCGTCGAGTTGCGGCGAGGACACCCCGACATCCAGCAGGATGCCGGCCAGTTGGCCGTGGACGGCCTGGTGGCGCGCGACTTCACCCAGTTGACTAAAGGTATCGGCATGGATCGAAAATCGCGGGTCATCGATCTCACGCGCCGCCGCCAGGGCGTCGGGATCGCGATCGATCGCCAGCAACCGGCCATCGGCGGAAAGGCGTTTCAGGATCGCCCGCGAATGCCCCCCGCGGCCGAAGGTGCCGTCGAGATAACAGCCGTGAGGGTCGTTGACCAGCAGATCGATCGCGCCATCGAGGAGTACGCTGGCATGCTGATAGGCGGGCGAAGACGTGACGCGTTGCGACATGCAGGACTCGATGACGGTGACGGGAAATTAGGCTTGGGAGTCGGCCGGTAAGCCGGGTTCTGTCGAGGACAGTCATTCATCTAGGCTCAGCGTCACCACTGAGCTCAAGCAACCTACCCGACCCCACTGCGGGCCACAGCATCGGGGTCCTATTCGGTCTTGCTCCGGGTGGGGTTTACCATGCCACGCACTGTTGCCAGGCGCGCGGTGCGCTCTTACCGCACCCTTTCACCCTTGCCGGCAGCTTACGCTGCTTAGGCGGTCTACTCTCTGCTGCACTTTCCGTCGGCTCACGCCGCCCAGGCGTTACCTGGCACCCTGCCCTATGGAGCCCGGACTTTCCTCCCCCGGGACTCGATGAGCCCCGGCGGCGACTGTCTGGCCCACTCCCAAGCGCGCAAGAATAGCAGCGTGTCGCCACCCCCTCAACCGTCGTCCTGAAGCGACAGCGCCTGGGCATACCAGGCCTTCTTGCGCCCACCCAGCAGCTCGGCCGCCACCGCTGCAGCCTGCTTGACCCCGACCCCCTCGGCCAACAGCGCGCGCAGCAAGGCCGCACCCTCGATCCAGGCACCTTCGGTTTCTACCGGCGGCGCCCCCGCAACCATCACCACAAACTCACCGCGCGCCTGGTTGGGGTCGCTGGTAAGCCGTTCGAGCAGCGTCGTCGCACTCCCTTCCAGATAGGTCTCGAAGGTCTTGGTCAGCTCACGAGCGATCACGATGCGTCGTTCACCGAGCAGCGCCTGCATGTCCTCAAGAGTGGCGCGGATGCGATGGGGCGACTCGTAGAACAGCCAGGTTTCGTCGCGCTCGGCGAGCTCGCCGATACGCGCTCGGCGCGGCCCGCCCTTGGCCGGCAGAAACCCGGCGAACAGGAAACGGTCGGTGGGCAGGCCCGCGGCCGACAACGCCGCGATCAGCGCGCAAGGGCCGGGGATCGGCACCACCCGGTGGCCGCGTTCGCGCAAGGCACGCACCAGCACGAAGCCGGGATCGGCGATCAACGGCGTCCCGGCATCGCTGACCAGCGCCACGTCATCGCCGGCCTCCAGCCGCGCGACGATCTGCTCGACGCGCTGCGACTCGTTGTGCTCATGCAAAGATATCATCGGCCGCTCGATGCCCAGGTGGTTGAGCAGCCGCGCCGTATGGCGGGTATCCTCGGCGGCGATCAGCGCCACATCCATCAAGGTACGTTGCGCCCGTGGGCCAAGGTCATCGAGATTACCAATCGGCGTGGCCACCACGTACAATGTGCCACTGTTAGACTCGGTCATGTGTGGTTACCTGGACGTCAAATATCAAGCGGTCGCCAGCCAGGATGGCGTCCCGGCAGCGAGCGGCTTAAGACAAGCGCTGTCGGCGCTCAACTGATTGTGGCCGGACTCCGCCAGTTACAAGGAAATGAGAAACGTATGGACAAATCGCTGCGACGCCTGTGCGGTGTCGGCCTCGTTGCCTTGGTGATGTCCGGCTGCGCCAGCCAACGTGCGCCGATGGAAGGCATCCGCGGGCAGCAGGCGCCCGGCGAACTGCTGAGCCAGGCCGAGCAACAGAGCGGCTCTCAAGCCGCCCAGACCCGCCTACAGGCCGCCGATATCCTAGCACGCCGCGGTGACACCGCGCAGGCACTGCAGGTGGCTGGCGATATCGATAGCGCCGCCCTGCCCAGCGAAGCCCGGGTGCAATGGGCCTTGTTGCTTTCGCAGTTGGGCCTCGAGCAGCAGGATGGCCGCAGCGTCATCAAGGCGACCGAATTGCTCGATGAAGATAATGACTCCCTGTCGCGCGACGCAGAACTTACCCTGCGCCTGCGCCGCGGCCTGGCACTGGGCATGGTGGGCGAGCCGCAGGCCGCGGCGAGCCTCTTGATTGCGCTTCAGGCGGAGCAGGCACCGTTCGAACTCAACGATGACATCTGGCGACAACTGACACGTCTGCGTGGCCCGGCACTGCAGGAAATCGCCCAGCAGAGTGAACTCGCTCGCGGCTGGGTCGACCTACTCAGGCTACAGCGCCATTACGGCAGCGACATCGCCCGATTGTTCGCCATGATCGATCAGTGGCGCGCCCAGAATCCCAATCATCCTGCCGCTCGCCGACTACCCGCCGAACTGCAAGCCCTGCGCGAACTGCGTGGCCAGGACGTGCGGCGGATCGCCGTATTCCTGCCCGAGAGTGGCCCGTTGGCGAATGTCGCCGCAGCGCTGCGCAAGGGGATCGAGACGCGTCACATGAATGCGCTCGACCAGGGCGAGCAGACCCCGCAACTGACGTTCTACGACACCAGCGGCGCCAATATCGAGGCACTTTACGCCCAGGCAACCCTGGCCGGCGCCCAGGTAGTTCTCGGCCCGCTGAACAAGGATACGGTGACGGAGCTCGAGCAACGCCCCAGCGTGCCACTGCCGACCCTGGCCCTCAACTATGGCACTTCGGCCAGCAATCGCGCCGACGATCTTTTCCAGTACGGACTGTCTGCCGAAGACGAAGCCCGCCAGGCTGCTCTGCGAGCATCACTCGATGGCCAGCGGCGGGCCGGCATGCTGGTGCCGGACAACGCCTGGGGACAGCGCGTCGCCGAGAGCTTTCGCAAGGCCTGGCAGACCCAGGGCGGTACACTCACGACGCAGGTCAACTACAATCCAGAGGGCTCGGTTGCCGATGCGGTACGCCCACTGACCAAACGCCAACTGGACATGCTGTTCCTGCTCGCTCTGCCACCCTTCGCGCGCCAGGTACCGCCGACCCTTGACTATTTCAATGCCGGCGATCTGCCCATCTACGCCACGTCGCATCTTTACGAGGGCAGACCCCAGCCCCGCCTCGATCACGATCTGAATGGCGTTCAATTTGTCGAAATACCCTGGCTGATTCCCGACGCCGCTGTCGGCGGTGCCGAGGCACTACCTTACTACGACAGCTACCAGGCACTACACGACGGCAACGACCCGGCGCTGCTCAAGCTCCAGGCAATGGGCGTCGACGCCTTCGAATTGGCACGTCGCGTGCCGCTGCTCAAGATTGCTCCCGATACCGAGTATTATGGAGCCACCGGCACGCTGCAGGCCGGCGATGATCACCGACTGGTACGCTTGTTGCCTTGGGCACAGTTCAATGCCGGCATCCCGCAGCCGCCGCTGCGCTATGTCCAGCAGGAAGGCCTCGAGCCCGCCGCTCCAGCGGACGCCGCCAACAAGACGACAGGCGACCATGCCCAGACCTCGCCCTAACGACGCTCGCGCCCGCGGTGCGCGTATCGAACTCGCCGCCGAGGCGTGGTTGCAGAGCCATGGCCTGCGACCACGGCATCGCAATCAGCATGCCAAAGGCGGCGAGCTCGATCTGGTCATGCAGGAGGGCAATACGCTGGTATTCATCGAGGTGCGCCACCGTACCGATACGCGCCATGGTCACCCACTGGAAACGGTGACCGCCAGCAAGCAGCGTCGGGTCATCATGGCCGCGCGTTTTTATCTACAGCGCAACGGGCTATCATGTCCCTGCCGCTTCGATGTGGTCGGCGTCACCGGCACGCCGCCGCAGCTGGAATACACTTGGGTGCGCGCCGCCTTCGACGCGTTTTGACCGCTACTGAACGTTGGATAACATGGACTTCCAATCACGCATTCTCGATCACTTCAACGCCAGCATCGACACCAAGACCTATGCCAGCGAAGTGTTGCCGCCGTTCATCGAAGTCGCCAGTCAGATGATGGTTCAGTGCCTGGTCAACGAAGGCAAGATTCTCGCCTGCGGCAACGGCGGTAGCGCCGGTGACAGCCAGCATTTTTCCTCGGAACTGCTCAATCGTTTCGAGCGCGAACGCCCCAGCCTCCCCGCGGTCGCATTAACCACCGACACCTCGACGCTGACCTCGATCGCCAACGATTACAGTTACAATGAGGTCTTTTCGAAGCAGGTTCGCGCCCTGGGTCAGCCCGGCGATATCCTCCTGGCAATTTCGACCAGTGGTAATTCGGCCAATGTGGTGCAGGCGATCCAGGCCGCCCACGATCGTGACATGGCGGTTGTCGCACTGACCGGCCGTGACGGTGGCGATATGGCGTCACTGCTTGGCCAGGACGATTGCGAGATCCGCGTGCCCGCCACCTCGACCGCACGGATACAGGAGGTCCATCTGTTGGCCATCCACTGTCTGTGCGACCTGATCGATGAACAACTTTTCGGCAGTAGCGAGTGATCCAAATGAAGAAACGTGTACTTACCCCGGCCCTGCTGGCCATGTTCGTTGCCCTCGGCGGCTGCTCGGCCATCAACAGCGTGGCGACCCCGGCCCCTCAGGGCGAGGATTACAGCACCCGCACGCCGGGCATGAAGGTCGAGGACGAGACCATCGAGTCGAAGATCCAGGACACCATGGCAACTACCGACGCTCGCCTCGAAGATGCTCGGATCGGCGTCAACAGTTACAACGGCGTCGTCCTGCTGTTCGGTCAGGTGCCCAGCCAGGAACTCAAGGATCTGGCCGGCCAGATCGCTCATGACACCCGCCAGGTTCGCCAGGTCCATAACGAACTGACGGTAGCGGCCAACCTGCCGATGGGCCAGCGCATGAAGGACAACTGGCTTGAGACCAGCGCCCAGACCCAGTTGGCGGCCAATGAGGATATCGACACCCGACACCTCGAGGTGATCGCCGAGAACGCCACCCTGTATTTGATGGGGATGGTGACGCGCGACGAAGCCCAGCGCGTCATCAACGTGGTTTCCGGTATCGATGGCGTGCAGCGCATCGTCAAGATCTTCGAGTACGTCGACTGATACGCTCGTAGCGAGCGCCTGATCTAGCCGACAAAAAAGGGGTGGCCATCGGCCACCCCCTTTTCATGTTTCGTCACGTCCGAGCCGTTACTTGATGACACGCAACGACGGCCGGCCCTTTTTCTGCGTTTTGTTCGGCGCCTTGCCCTCGCCATCCTCCGGCGATCGTTCTTCGTCTTCGGCCGCATCGGACTTGCCATCGACGCTCTCGAGAGCCGGGCGTTGCTCATCGTCCGGCGCCGAGCTATCCGCTGACTGCGCCTCATGTCCCGGCATCACCGGTTCGTGACCGAATACCATGCCGACCCCGTTTTCACGGGCATAGATGGCGATCAGTGACTCACTGGGCACGATCACTTGCATCGGATGTCCACCAAAGCGCGCATTGAAGGTGACCGCATCGTTGGCCATAGTCCAATTCGCGAACCGCGCCGGGGGCAATATTGAGGACGATCTGCCCATTCTGGACGAATTGCTCGGGAACCTGAACACCGGCGCCTTCGGCATCGACGACGATGTAAGGCGTGTGGTCGTTATCCAACAACCACTCGTAGAGTGCCCGGGCTAGATAGGGACGGCTGGACAGCATGCGCATACCCCTCGATAGAAAAGGATGTGACCGCCAGGCGGCCACACCGGGTGAATTCAGGTGCGCATCTCGCGCTCGGTTTCCGTCAGCGAGGCCTTGAACGCATCGCGTGCAAACAGGCGTTCCATGTAACTGATCAGTGGCTTGACCTGCTTTTCCGGCAACTCGATGTTGAGTGCGGGCAGCCGCCACAACAGCGGCGCGAGACAGCAGTCGACCAACGAGAACTCCTCGCTCATGAAGAAGGTCATGTCCTCGAAGATCGGCGAGATGCCCACCAGGCTCTCGCGCAGTTCCTTGCGGGCGCGCTCCGCGTCCTTCTTGCTGCCTGAGAGAATTTCCTCGACCAACGGGCACCACTCCCGCTCGATGCGATGCATCCACAGGCGGCTCTGGGCACGCGCTACCGGATACACCGGCAGGAGCGGCGGATGCGGAAACCGCTCGTCGAGATACTCCATCATCACCTTGGACTCATAGAGCACCAGGTCACGATCCAGGAGCGTCGGCACGCTATTGTAAGGGTTGAGGTCCGCCAGTTCCTCGGGGCGGTTTTCGTCACCGACTTCGATAACGTCCACAGCGACCCCTTTTTCCGCCAGCACGATACGTACGCGATGGCTGTAATGATCATCGCTGCCGGAATAGAAGGTCATCGACGACCGCTTGGCCACTACACCCATGTAACACTTCCTCGCATCAGTTCGAACCCGAATGATAACACGACATGCCGGTGGCGAGAGCCAGCCACCGACAAGCCCAGCCTTTTCCCTGCGCAAACAAAAAACGCCCAAGCCGGCCGGCCTGGGCGTTTTTTGACAACGCGTAAAAATCAGCGCTTGGAGAACTGCGGACGACGACGCGCCTTGCGCAGACCCACTTTCTTACGCTCGACTTCACGCGCATCACGTGTCACGTAGCCTGCTTCACGCAGCGGCTTGCGGAACTCTTCGTTATAGGTGAGCAGCGCCCGGGTGATGCCGTGACGAATGGCACCCGCCTGAGCGGAACCACCACCACCGGCCACGGTGATGTAGGCGTCGAATTGCTCACCGGTCTGGGTCAGCTCGAACGGCTGACGAACCACCATCTGTGCGGTGACACGGCCGAAGTAGTCGCCGAGTTCGCGATTGTTGACGGTGATCTTGCCGGTGCCCGGCTTGAGGAATACGCGGGCCGTGGAAGTCTTGCGGCGCCCGGTACCGTAGTACTGCTGTGACATGGCGAATGGTCCTTTAGATGTTCAGTTCTTGCGGCTGCTGTGCGGCATGCGGATGCTGGGTACCGGCGTAGACCTTGAGCTTGGTGTACATGGCACGCCCCAGCGGGCCCTTGGGCAGCATGCCCTTGACGGCCGCTTCGATAACCCGCTCGGGAGCGTGGTCGATCATCTGCTCGAAGGACAGCGAGCGCAGGCCACCCGGATAACCGGTGTGACGGTAGTAGTTTTTCGCTTGAGCCTTGTTGCCGGTCACGCGAACCTTCTCCGCATTGATCACGACGATGTAATCGCCGGTATCGACGTGCGGCGTGTACTCGGGCTTGTGCTTGCCACGCAAGCGGCGAGCGATCTCGGTGGCCAGGCGGCCGAGCGTCTTGTCCGCGGCATCGACGACATACCAGTCGCGCGTGACGGACTGCGGCTTAGCACTGAACGTCTTCATGGATTGAATCACCAATTGATGTATTGGGTCTCGCGCCGTAGCGCTCGACCATCCCTATTTTTCTTGGTTGCCAGCCGGCCAGGCCGCTGACAACGGTTGAGCGAGCGCGCATTGTACATGAGCCGATCGCTCAGGTTAAGGGCATTATCACGGCTTGTGCGGCAACGCCAGGTACTCCCGCGACTGCATCTCCTGCAACCTGGAAAGCGTGCGCTCGAATTCGAAGGTCAGCGACCCGTCGGGGTACAGCGACTCGATCGGTACCGCCGCCGACATCAGCAACTTGACACCGCGATCGTAGAATTCATCGACCATGTTGATGAAACGCCGTGCCTGGTCATCAAAGGCCCGCCCCAGTTGGGGGACGTTGGTGACCAGTACGCTATGGTACTCGCGAGCCAGCTCGATATAGTCGTTCTGGCTGCGTGGCCCATCGCAGAGCATCGCGAAATCAAACCACACCACCTCTTCATGCAGTCGCCGTGCCGTCAGGACACGACGATTGACCTCGACTGGAACCTCGCGCTCGCCTTCGCTACCGGCCAGCTCGCGAAAGCTGCGTGCGAGCCGCTCATCGGCCTCGGCATCGAGCGGGGTATGAAACAGATCGACATGCTCGAGCGCGCGCAGTCGGTAATCGACGCCCGAATCGACATTGACGATTTCACAATGCCGCTTGATTAATTCTATCGCCGGAATGAACCGTGCCCGCTGCAGGCCATCCTTGTAAAGTTCGTCGGGGACGATATTGGACGTCGCGACCAGCACCACTCCTTTGGCGAACAGGGCTTCGAGCAGGTTGGCCAGCATCATGGCGTCGGTGATGTCCTTGACGAAGAACTCATCGAAACAGATCACCCGCGCCTCGCTGGCAAACTTGCCGGCAATCAGCGTCAACGGGTTCTTCTCGCCCTTGTAGTGCTCGAGCTCGTTGTGCACACGCTGCATGAAACGATGGAAATGCGTGCGCATCTTGTCCGGAAACGGCAACGACTCGTAGAAGGTATCCACCAGATAAGTCTTGCCGCGGCCGACGCCACCCCAGAAATAAAGCCCGGTCACGTCGGGTACCGGCGACGCCTCAGGCGCCTCATCACGCTTGCCGAACAGCTTGGCTACCCGCGACTTGAGCCCGCTGTCGGCACCGATCGGCGCCAGCGAGCGACGCGGCGTACTGACCAACTCGTCGTAGAGGCGCTGAAGATGCTCGACCGCACGCTCCTGGGCAGCGTCGTACTCGAATCCCGCGCGCTCTAGATCGGCCCGGTAACGAGCCATCGGTGCAAGCGCGGCGTTGGCATTCGTCGAGGAAGGGGTTGTCGCGCACATGGGCGTCAGGTATCTCCCGGCTGCAATCGTTAAACCGCTCATTATACGCACCGAACATCCGTGGCGCATGGCTCGTGACAATACCGCCCGAGCAACAGCCGCGCCGCGTTGACCCATGGCGCGCCCTGCCCCGTATAATAGTCATGTCACCACCGGCGGGCCGCGGAAGCCGTGGTGGCCGTGATTAGAAAATCAAGGGGAACGACGTGTATCAAGGCAACATCGATTGGATCCTGGCGATCGCCAGCTTGTTGGCGGGCATCGGCATCGGCGCCCTGGGTTATCATCTGCTCAACGCCAATGTCGCCCGCAATCAGAAGACCCGCCAGCGGCTGGCCGAGACCGAGCTCGAACTGAGCCAGATGCAGGGTATGCTCAATGATCACTTCGCCCGCGCAGCGGAGCTGGTCACCAGCATCCAGCGTCAGAGTCACGAACTCGAACAACAGATCGCCCAGGGCGCCGACCAATTGTGCGACGACCTGCAGATCAAGCGCCGCCTGAACGGCCAGGGCGAGGAGGAGACACCCAGCGATAGCAACGCTCCCCCGCCGCGCGACTATGCCGATGGCGGCCGCGGCACGCTGGCCGAGGACTTCGGCCTGCATCATCGCGAGCAAACCGACGAGCCAGCGACGTCGCCGGGACGCTACTGAGTGTAGAAGCTCGCGGCAGGCTCCCGCACCCCATCATGCAGGGTTATCGATATCCACGAAGCGGTGCTCGATGCCCTGCCCCCGCGACAGCCACTCGCCCAGCGCCTGAACACCGTAACGTTCGGTAGCGTGGTGGCCAGCCGCAAAATAACTGACTCCCATCTCGCGCGCCATATGCGTCGTGCGCTCGGAAATTTCGCCGGAGATGAAGGCATCCACTCCCGCCTCGGCGGCCTGGGCGAGCATGTCCTGGGCGCCGCCGGTACACCAGGCGATCCGGCGAATCTCGCGGGAGTGGCCGCTGATCACCGTCGGCTCGCGATCCAATACTGCCGCCAGATGACGTGCCATGGCCGGCGTGTCCATGGCGCTCGACGGCTCGCCCAGCCATATCAGGCCTTCACCCAGTTCGCCGTCGGCACAGCCGCTGACCCGAAAGCCCAGCCGCTGCGCGAGGCAGGCGTTGTTGCCCAGGCTGACGTGAGCGTCCAGCGGCAGATGGTAGGCGAGTAGATTGATATCATTGGCCAGCAACGTCGCGAGTCGTCGACGCTTCATGCCGGTGATCGCCACCGGCTCGTTCTTCCAGAAATAGCCATGGTGAACCAGCAGCAGATCAGCCTTCCAGGCAACCGCCTCGTCGACCAGCGCCTGGCAGGCGGTCACGCCGCTCATCACCCTGGCGACCCGCTCGCGGCCGGCCACCTGCAAGCCGTTGAGGGTATAGTCCTTGAACTGCGCCGCACGCAGCTCGGCGTCGCAGGCCCTTATCAATTGGTCGCGTGCCAGCATGGCTACTGCTCCTCCCGGGCATTCATAAAAAGGCGGTGATACACTGCCGCCATTGTAATGGCTGCACCCATCGGCTTCGAGAAGCATGGCGCGGGCGGCCCTCACCAAGGATCGTACATGCGTCGCTTTGTGATGCCTCTTATCTGGCCCGTCATCAGTGGCGTGCTGCTGGCCGTCGTCCTGCTTTATCAATTCCCGCACCTGCTGGGCACCGAGTCAAGCCGCCCACAGCCACCCATGAACACCACCTCCCAGCGCGAGCCGGCAGCCAGCGAAACCCCTGACGTCGCAACAGCCAACGATGCCTCGGGCGTCTCGCGCCCAGCGCCGGAGTTACAGGATGCCAAGCCATTATCCCGCGACAGTGGCACGGTCAGCTATGCCAGTGCGGTCGACAAGGCAGCACCGGCGGTAGTCAACGTCTACTCTTCGCGGGTCGTCGAGCGCGAACAGCATCCGCTGATGTCCGATCCCTTCTTCCGCCAGTTCTTCGGCGATGACATGCCGCGCCGACAACGCCTGCTGTCGAGCCTGGGTTCGGGAGTGCTCGTCAGTGCCGAAGGTTACATACTCACCAACCAGCATGTGATTCGCGGCGCCGACCAGATCCAGGTCGCCCTGCGCGACGGCCGCGAGGCGTTGGCCCAGCTGGTCGGCACCGACCCCGAGAGCGATCTTGCCGTGCTCAAGATCGATCTCGACAGACTGCCGGTGATCCGACTTGCCGATTCGGAGCAGATCGCCGTCGGCGATGTCAGCCTGGCGATCGGCAACCCCTTCGGAGTCGGTCAGACCGTGACCATGGGGATCATCAGCGCCACCGGTCGCAACCACCTGGGGCTGTCTGCCTATGAGGACTTCATCCAGACCGATGCAGCGATCAACCCCGGCAACTCCGGGGGCGCGCTGGTCAACGCCCAAGGTGCGCTGGTAGGCATCAATACCGCGATCTTCTCGCGCTCCGGCGGCTCGCAGGGTATCGGCTTCGCCATCCCCGCCAACCTGGCACGCGATATCCTCAGCCAGATCATCACCCACGGCCGCGTGATCCGCGGCTGGCTGGGCATCGAGGTACAGGAGGTCACCGCCAACCTGGCCGCGTCGTTCGGGCTCAATGCCATTCAGGGCGTCGTCGTCGCCAATGTGGTGCCCGGCGGGCCCGGCGCCGAGGCCGGCCTGCAACCCGGCGACGTGATGACCGCAATCGACAGCAAGCCGATCATCGACCCGCGCGAGGCAATGGCCGATATCGCCGAGATCACCCCCGGCACGCGGCTACCGGTCACTTATATCCGTGGCGGTCAACGTCACACCGTGGAGGTCGAAGTCGGCGAGCGTCCACGCTCGCAGAAGGCCTGAACCCTTCTATAGATACGCCCAGGCCCCGCCGAAGCAGGGCCTGGTTCATGTCGCGCGATGGCACAACCAGCTGTCTCGACACTCAGTCGTCGAAACGGTTCTCCGCCGAGCGCGCATGGGCGGTCAGCGCCTCGCCACGCGCCAGCACCGAAGCGGTGCGCCCGAGTGCCGCCGCGCCTTCGGCGGAGCAGTGGATGATCGAAGAACGTTTCTGGAAGTCGTAGACACCCAGCGGCGACGAGAAGCGCGCCGTTCCCGAGGTCGGCAGCACATGGTTGGGCCCGGCACAGTAATCGCCCAGCGCCTCGGCCGTATAGCGGCCCATGAAAATCGCCCCGGCGTGGCGCACTTCGGGCAGCCAGGCATCGGGGTCGGCCACCGACAACTCGAGATGCTCGGGAGCGATGCGATTGACCAGCGCCAACGCCTCCTCCTGGTCACGGCAGCGAATCAACGCGCCACGCGAGCGCAGCGAGGTACGCACGATCGGTGCACGCTCAAGAGCTCGGCAGCAGACGTTCGATCGCCGCCTCGACGGCATCGAGATGCGCGGCGTCCCAGCTCACCAGAATCGACTGCGCATCCTCGTCGTGTTCGGCCTGAGAAAACAGATCCATAGCCAGCCACTCGGGATCGGTGCCGCCATCGCGAAACCACCAGAATCTCCGAGGGCCCGGCGATCATGTCGATGCCGACCTGGCCGAACACCGCCCGCTTGGCGGTCGCCACGTAGATATTGCCGGGTCCGACGATCTTGTCGACCCGCGGCACGCTCTCGGTGCCATAGGCCAGCGCCGCAATCGCCTGCGCGCCGCCGATGGTGAAGACATGATCGACCCCCGCCAGATGCGCGGCGGCCAGCACCAGATCATTGAGCACGCCATCCGGGGTCGGCACGACCATGATGATCTCACGCACGCCGGCGACATGGGCCGGAATCGCGTTCATCAATACCGATGAGGGATAGGCCGCCTTGCCGCCGGGCACGTAGATGCCGGCCCGATCGAGTGCGGTGATCTGCTGGCCCAGCAGCGTGCCGTCGGCTTCGCGGTACTGCCAGGATTCAGGCTTCTGATGGCGATGATAGGCGCGAATACGTTGTGCGGCGTGCGACAACGCCTCGCGCTGGGCATCGGGCAGGCTGTCGTACGCCTGCTCGAGACGTTCGGGTGTCAAGGTCAAATCATCCAGGCTATCCGCCTCGACACGATCGAAGCGCCGGGTCAGCTCGACCAATGCGGCGTCGCCGCGCGCACGCACGTCCGCGATGATCTGGCTGACGCGCTGCTGGATCTCGGCGTCGGAAACACCTTCCCAATCGAGCAGCGCCTCGAGCAACGGGCCGAAATCGTCATCCCGGGTATCCAGCCGGGGCATCTTGAAGGTCTGGGCGGTGCTATCGGTATCGGCCATGCTGCGAACCTCATCTATCGGCACTCGGCGGGCAAGCGCCAGGAATCAGGAAACCGGCGCGTTGGCCTGACGTATATTAACGGCGTGGCGCAGCCGTTCTATCAACGGCTTGAGTCGCTCGTGCTTCATGGTCATGGCAGCCTTGTTGACCACCAGCCGCGTGCTGATATCGGCGATCAGTTCACGCGGTTCCATGCCATTGGCGCGCAGGGTATTGCCGGTATCGACGATATCGACGATCTCGTCGGCGAGATTCATCAACGGCGCCAGCTCCATGGCGCCATAAAGCTTGATGACCTCGGCCTGGATGCCCTGCTCGGCATAGTAGCGTCGCGCGATATTGACGAACTTGGTCGCCACCCGACGCCGCGCGTGGCGAGCCTGCATGCCGGTGACACCGGCGGTCATCAGGCGGCAGCGAGCAATCTCCAGATCCAGCGGTTCATAGAGACCTTCGGCACCGTGCTCAAGCAGCACGTCCTTGCCGGCGACACCCAGGTCGGCGGCGCCCATCTGCACATAGGTGGGCACGTCGGTGGCGCGGATCACCACCAGCTTGACGTCTTCGAGATTGGTATCGAACAGCAGCTTGCGGCTCTTGCCGAAATCCTCGCTCGGCTCCACTCCGGCATCGGCCAGCAGCGGCAGGGTCTCGTCGAGAATGCGCCCTTTCGACAGGGCGAGTATCAGTTGCTTTGACATGGCGGCTTCGCTTCCAGCTATTTCGAGACAGCGCGGGCGGGCTCAGTGACCGGGCACGCGGCGGATCTTGGCGCCCAGCAGCTGCAGTTTCTCTTCGATGCACTCATAGCCGCGATCGATATGGTAGATACGATCGACCAGCGTCTCGCCCTCGGCGACCAGGCCGGCCATGACCAGGCTGGCCGATGCCCGCAGATCGGTGGCCATCACCGGCGCACCGGAAAGCCGCCCGACGCCGGTCACGATCGCGGTATTGCCTTCAATGGCGATCTCGGCGCCCATGCGTTTGAGCTCCTGCACGTGCATGAAGCGGTTCTCGAAGATTGTCTCGACGACCCGACCGGTGCCGTCGGCAATGCAGTTCAAGGCCATGAACTGGGCCTGCATGTCGGTGGGAAACGCCGGATAAGGCGCCGTCCTGACATTGACCGCGCGCGGCCGACGACCCTGCATGTCGAGCTCGATCCAGTCGTCGGCGTGGCGAATCATCGCCCCGGCCTCCTCGAGCTTGGCGAGTACCGCATCAAGGATGTCGGCGCGGGTGTTGCGTGACCCGCACGCGGCCACCCGAGGCCGCCGCGGCAACCAGGAAGGTGCCGGTCTCGATGCGATCGGGCATCACATCGTAATGACAGCCGTGCAGGCGCTCGACCCCCTCGATGGTAATGGTGTCGCTGCCCTGGCCGCGGATCTTCGCGCCCATCGCGATCAGACACTCGGCCAGATCAACCACTTCCGGTTCGCGAGCGGCATTTTCCAGAATGGTGGTGCCTTCAGCGAGCACGGCCGCCATCATCAGGTTCTCGGTCCCGGTAACGGTGACGGTATCGAAGATGATCGTCGCGCCCTTGAGGCGACCATCGACCCGGCCCCGAATGTAGCCGCCCTCGACCGCAATATCCGCGCCCATGGCTTCCAGGCCGCGAATATGCAGATCGACCGGCCGGGTACCGATCGCGCAACCACCGGGCAACGAGACGTCGGCCTGGCCGAAATGCGCCAGCAACGGCCCCAGCACCAGGATCGAGGCGCGCATCTTCTTGACCAGTTCGTAGGGCGCGTGGCATTCGCGCACCTGGGAGCCATCGAGCTGGATGCTCATTTTCTCGCCCATCACCGGCTCGACACCCATGTGACCGAGCAATTCCAGCGTAGTGGTGATGTCCTGCAGATGCGGCAGATTGCCGATGGTAACGGGCTCGTCGGCGAGCAGCGTGGCGGCCAGAATCGGCAACGCGGAGTTCTTCGCCCCGCTCGCCCAGACCTCGCCATTGAGCGGGCCGCTACCGGTGATGATCAGCTTGTCCATGATGGAGGAGTACTCAGCTCTGGGCGTTCTCGGGTGCGTCCTGCCACTGCGCCGGGGTATAAGACTTGATGCTCACGGCGTGAAGCGCGCCACTGGCGATCTCCTCGGATAGTGCGCCGTAGATCAGTTGCTGACGCTTGACCGGGCTTAGTCCCTCGAACACCTCACCTACGGCGACGACCTGGAAATTGCAGCCTTCGCCCTGGATATGGAATTCGCAGTCGTCGATCCGCGACTCCAGTCGCGCCTTGACATCACTGGGTTGCATGGACGTGTGACTCCTGTCGAAGGTGGGCCGGCAACGCGCTACGCCGCCGGCGGGATCGTGAAGGCGTCCATGGTAATGAAAAGCGTCGGCGATGGCGATGCCCAGTCGCGCTGCAGGCCCGGCGGCGGTAGTCTCGTGAGGAGCTGATCAGCCCGCGGCCGCTTGTGCGGACGTTGGCAGCAACTGATCGATACCCGCCAGCGAGGTTACCCTCACCAGCGGCTCGGAAAGTCTGATCGCTTCGACCTCGAGGCCGCGCGCACGGGCGCAGCGCAGCCATTCGAGCATCACGCTGATCGCCGCGCTGCTCGCCCGCCCGACGTCGCTCAGGTCGAACTGTACAACACTGCCCGGTGGCTGGGCGCCCAGCCACTCGCGCCCACTCGCGGCCAGATCGGCGGCGACATCGAAGTCAGCCTCACCACTGACGACCAGCGTCTGATTCTGGGCGATCAGCCGTACGTCATCACGGTCGAGCAATGCGCTCACTGAGCGCTCCCTTGTGACGACGAACCCTGCTCCAGTTCCTCGGTGGCGACTTCGGGCGCCCACTCGTTGATGACCTTGTCGTAGTTGCGGTTATTGTTGCGCATCGCCTGATCGAACTGATTACGGAACGTCAGCCCCAGGTTGATTCCGTTGACGATCACATTGACCACTTTCCACTGCCCCTCATCAAGTCGCAGGGTATAGCTCACCGGGTAGATCTCGCCACTATCGGCGACCACTTCCATGTCGACACTCGCCTGGTCTTCATAGCGCCCCCCAGAGCCGTCCAGCACACGCAATTCACGATAATCGAAGGTCACCAGCCCCCTGGCGTAGGTGTCGATCAGCGTCTGGCGGAATGTGTCGACGAAACGTGAACGCTGCTCCGGCGAGGCGTTGCGAAAATAACGGCCCATGACGCTGGCGCCGATATAGCGAAAGTCGGCGACCTGGGCAAGATTTTCATCCACCAACGCCTCAAGCTCGCCGGGATGTTCCGCAAAGTAGTCCTTACGACCCTCTATCTGGCCCATCAATTGCTTGATGCTGCCGCGTATCAATTGTTCGGGTTTCTGCTGAGCCTGGGCCACAGATATCATCAACAGCAGGCCACACAGCGCAACCAGCCAATGGTAAACGGTAACCTTTCTACGCATCGTCATATCAACAGTCATAGCCACCTCCGGTCATTCCTTCACCATATTCGACACGAATTGCTGGATCAGTTCTTCGAGGACCAGCGCCTGCTGAGTATCGCGGATCGTATCGCCATCCTCGAGGGATTGCGGATCGCCACCCATCGACAGGCCAATATACTGCTCGCCAAGGAGGCCGGCGGTAAGAATCGCCGCCGTGGAATCGCGCGGTAGTGCGCCCTCGAGCTTGTCGTCGACCTTGAAGGTGACACGGGCATCGAACCATTCGGGGTCCAGCTCGATCGCTGTGACCTGGCCCACCTCGACACCGGCCAGCGTCACCTTGGAGCGTACCTTCAATCCGCCGATATTGGCGAAATTGGCATGCAGCGTCATGGTATCCCCCGACACGCCGGTACCCAGCCCGCTGACCCGCAGCCCCAGAAACACCACCCCGATCACGCCGGCCAGCATGAACAGGCCGACTCCGAACTCCATCATCTTGCTGCGTCTCATCCGAGTCCTCCAAACATCGTCGCGGTGAGCACGAAGTCCAGCCCCAGCACCGCCAGCGAAGAATAAACCACCGTTCGCGTGGTGGCGCGCGAAATGCCTTCCGAGGTCGGCACCAGATCATAGCCCTGGAAGACCGCGATCCAGGTCACCACCAACCCGAATACCACGCTCTTGACCATGCCATTGCCGATATCGGCGAAGAAGCTGACACTGTCCTGCATGTTGCTCCAGTAGGAGCCCTCGAACACACCCAGCCACTGGACGCCGACCAGGTAGCCGCCCCAGATGCCCACCACGCTGAAACCGACGGTCAGCAGCGGCAGCGAAACGAAGCCCGCCCACAGCCGTGGGGCGACGATCCGGCGCAGCGGATCGACGCCGATCATCTCCATGCTCGAGAGCTGCTCGGTGGCCTTCATCAGACCGATCTCCGCGGTCAGCGCCGAACCGGCGCGTCCGGCAAACAAAAGCGCCGTGACTACCGGCGCAAGCTCACGCAACAAGGACAAGGCGACCATCTGCCCGAGCGCATCCTCGGCGCCGAAATCGACCAGAATCGTGTATCCCTGCAATCCCAGCACCATGCCGATGAACACGCCCGACACCAGCACGATAGCCAACGACATCACGCCGACGAAATGCATCTGGCGCAGCCACAGCCGCCCACCTTCCCGTGAGGGCACGGTCATGCTCGCCAGGGCCAGAATCATCCCGGCTCGGCCCAGTGCATCGACGACATCCAGCGTCGCCCGACCCAGCGCCACTATCCTGCGGAAAACAGTCCGGCTAAAAACTTCGCCGGGAACGGTAGAACGCTGCCTCTCGTGACGATCACTCAATGGCGCATCCTCCCGGTCATGATGTCGGTCACGTAATCCGGCGCCGGATAATGAAACGGCACCGGTCCATCGGGCTCACCGTGGATGAACTGGCGCACCCGGGCGTCACCGGTGTCATTCAGCGATGTCGGCGTACCGTGCGCCATCACCTGGCCGTCGGATATCACATAGACGTAATCGGCAATCGTCAGGGTCTCCTTGACATCGTGGGAAACCACTACCGCGGTCAGCCCCAGTGCCTGATTGACCTTCTTGACCAGCTGCACCAGCACGCCCATCGAGATCGGGTCCTGCCCCACGAACGGCTCATCATAAAGAATCAAGTCAGGGTCCAGGGCGATCGCCCGAGCCAGCGCCACACGTCGCAACATGCCGCCCGAGAGTTCCGAAGGCATCAGCTCCCGGGCGCCGCGCAAACCCACCGCCTCGAGCTTCATCAAGACGATGTCGCGCACCATCGCCTCGGGCAGGTCGGTGTGCACGCGCAATGGAAAGGCCACGTTCTCGAATACCGACAAGTCGGAAAATAGCGCCCCGCTCTGGAACAGCATGCCCATGCGCCGTCGCAGACCGAACAGCGCCCGCCGCGACAGGCGATGAACATCCTGACCGCCGATCCTGACCCGCCCCGCGTCCGGGCGCAGCTGGCCACCGATCAGCTTGAGCAGGGTCGTCTTGCCGGTACCACTGGGGCCCATGATCGCAGTGATCTTGCCGCGCGGAATCTGAAGATCGACACCGCGAAAGATTTCCTTCTCGCCGCGGGAAAAGCGCAACCCTTCCACCTCGACGAGCAGCGTTTCGTTCATTCAGGCGACCCATTGGTGAAAAATTATCGAACATCGTATCCTAACCCATCATACCACGACCAGCCCGACCCGCTGCCGCCCTTGCATGCCACCGCCACTGTGCGTTTAATGAGTGCCCGGCACAGCCGCGCCAGGCCGACCTTAGGGCGTCCGGCTCCCGTGGCCTCTTGAGTCCATTCGCCCCCGGGGCAACAATCATCGCCATGACCATCGATACCGACTTCGCCTTTCGTGCCAGCGCGCGACGCACCCTGGAACTAGAGCAGCAGGCTATCACCGCATTGAGCGGCAAGCTGTCCGACGACTTCGATCGCGCCTGCCGGTTGATCCTCGCCTGCCAGGGACGCGTGGTGGTCACCGGCATGGGCAAATCCGGGCATATCGCCCGCAAGATCGCCGCCACGCTGGCGAGCACCGGCACCCCGGCCTTTTTCGTCCACCCCGGCGAGGCCAGCCATGGCGACCTGGGCATGATCACCGCGCGCGATGTGGTATTGGCACTCTCGAATTCCGGCGAAACCCGGGAAATAACCGCCCTGCTGCCGCTGCTCAAACGCATGGGCACGCCGCTGATCAGCATGACCGGGCGCCCCGCTTCGACCATGGCCTGCTACGCCGAGGCCCACCTCGACGCCGGAGTCGAGCGCGAGGCCTGCCCGCTCGATCTGGCGCCGACCGCCTCGACCACCGCCGCGCTGGCACTGGGCGATGCACTGGCGGTGGCCCTGCTCGAAGCGCGCGGCTTCACCGCCGAAGACTTCGCCCTGTCACACCCTGGCGGCACTCTGGGCCGGCGGCTGCTGCTCAAGGTCGAGGATCTGATGCACAGCGGCGAGCGCCTGCCCAGCGTCGCCATCGGCAGTCCGCTGCGCGACGCACTGCTCGAAATCACCCACAAGGGGCTGGGCTTCACCTGCGTGGTCGACGAGCAGGGCCGGCTGGCCGGCGTCTACACCGACGGCGATCTGCGGCGCACGCTTGACCAACATGGCGATCTGCGCGCGCTGCGGGTCGACGAGGTAATGACCCGCGGCGGCAAGCGGACCCGTGCCGACATGTTGGCGGCCGAGGCCGTCAAGCTCATGGAAGACAACCGGATCACCGCACTGGCCGTGGTCGACGACGCCGATCGTCCGATCGGCGCCATCCACATGCACGACCTGCTGGTCAGCGGCGTGATCTGAGGAGATAGCGATGATCGATAACGTCGCACTGACTGAGCGCGCCCAGCACATACGGCTGCTGGCCCTCGACGTCGATGGCGTAATGAGCGACGGCCAGTTGTACTTTCAGTCCGATGGTCAGGAAATAAAAGCGTTCAGCACCCAGGACGGCCAAGGTATCAAGCTGTTGCACCGCGCCGGGATCGAAGTAGCGATCATCACCGGCCGCGAATCGCCGATGGTGGCGCGCCGCGCCGTGGCCCTGGGTATCAAGCATGTCTTTCAGGGGCGCGATGACAAGCTGGCCCTGCTGAGCCAGCTGCTCAACACCCAGGGTCTCGAGTTCGAACAAGTCGCCTACTGCGGTGACGATCTGCCTGATCTCGCCCCCATCCAATGCGCGGGGCTCGGCATCAGCGTGCCCAATGCGCCAGACTATATCCGCGAACGGGCCGACTGGATCACCCAGCGGCCTGGCGGCCACGGTGCCGTACGCGAGATCTGCGATGGCCTGCTGCAGATGCAGGGCCAATGGACGGCGCTACTCGACACCTATCTCCACGGCCGGAACTGAACGATGCTCCAGCGTCTCTCGCGACTTTCACCCAAATGGTGGCTGGCACTCGTCTTGCTTGCCCTGGGCGGCCTACTGGCGTTGATCGAGCAGCGCAATATCTCGCTACCCACTCCCCCCTCCACAAGCGAAAGCGGCGAACCCGACTACTATCTGGAAGACGCCACGCTGACCCGCTTCGACGCGTCCGGCAGCGCCCATCAGCGGCTCGAGACACCACGCCTGACGCATACCCCCGATGACGACGTGACTCACCTCGAGACGCCCGACGCTCGGCTCGTCGACGACCGCGGCCGGGTCTGGTTCGCCAGCGCCGACACGGGTAGGCTGGGAGCCAGTGCCAATCCGCTCACGCTCAGCGGCGATGCCCAATTAAAGGCACCCGAACAAGGATGGCAAATCAACAGCGAAGTGCTGGTTTACGATGCCGATACGGGCCATGCCTGGAGTGAAAGCGCGGCCGTACTGCGCAAATTCCAACAACGGGTGCGCGGCGATCGCTTCGATGCCTGGCTGGACAGCGGACGCCTGCAGCTCACCGGCAACGTACGCGGCCATCACCCGCCGATCGACGAGGAATCAGGATCATGATGCGCACCCTTATCGCCGCCCTAGGCCTGTCCGGCGCAGCGCTGCTCGCCACGCCGACCCTGGCGCTGGAAAGCGATGCCAACCAGCCAATCAACATTGCCGCCGACCGCCTGGATCTCGATGACCGTGCCGGCACCGCTGTCTACACCGGGGACGTCGACATGCAGCAGGGCAGCATGAAACTGAGCGCCCAGCGGGTCGAGATCGAGCGCAACGATCAAGGCGAAGTAACTTTGGTGACCGCCATCGGCGACGCCGAGCGCGCCTACCTTGAACAACGCCCGGCACCCGATGCCGAGCTGGTCAAGGGCTGGGGCGAGACGATCATCTATCACGCCGGCGAGCGACGCGTCGAACTCGTCGGCCAGGCCGAACTGCACCAGGCCCGCGACACCTTCAACGGTGCCTACGTCGAGTATTTTCTCGACAACCGCCAGGTCCAGGCGCGCTCCCAGGCCCAAGGCTCGCAGAACGAGCGCGTGCGCATGAGCCTGACGCCGAAATCGGCCGAACAATGACCCCGCCAGCCAAGGCCAGCCGAGAAGCCAGTCTAGAGGAGAGCCCCGCGCGATGATGAAGACCCTTTACGCCAGACACCTGGCCAAGAGTTACAAGAATCGCCGCGTGGTCCAGGACATCAGCCTATCGATCGGCCAGGGCAGCATCGTCGGCCTGCTCGGCCCCAACGGGGCCGGCAAGACGACCTCGTTTTACATGATCGTCGGGCTGGTGCGTGCCGACGCCGGCGAGGTAACAATCGACGACCAGGACCTCAGCCGGGCAGCGATGCACCACCGTGCCCGCGCTGGCATTGGCTACCTGCCCCAGGAAGCTTCGATCTTTCGCAAGCTGTCGGTCGCCGACAACATCATGGCGATTCTCGAGACGCGCCGCGACCTGGACAAGCCGGGACGCAAGCGCCAGCTCGAACATCTGCTCGACGAATTCCATATCGCCCACATCCGCGACAATATGGGCATGAGCCTGTCTGGTGGCGAACGCCGCCGAGTGGAGATCGCCCGCTCGCTGGCCACCGAACCGGCGTTCATTCTACTCGACGAGCCCTTCGCGGGCGTCGATCCGATCTCGGTCGGCGAAATCAAGTCGATCATCCGCCAACTGCGCGATCGCGGGATCGGTGTGCTGATCACCGATCATAACGTGCGCGAAACGCTGGATATCTGCGATAACGCCTACATCGTCGGTGACGGCCAGATCATCGCCGAGGGCAGCGCGGAAGCGATACTCGCCAGCAAGAAGGTCCGCGAGGTCTATCTAGGTAACGAATTCCGTCTCTGAACGCCCGTAGCCACTTAGCCGACAGGCGTCCGTCAAGCCCTTTCACCACGTAAGACTTCGCCAAACGGGATTAGCTTATACACTGGCATGATTATTGCCTTTGCGCTTGCAAGACCCCATCGGTCAGGATAACGTGACGGAAATCCCGTCAGTGAAGTCACGATTGTCATGGCAATGAAACCCACATTGCAGCTTCGGGTCGGCACCCAGCTGACCATGACGCCTCAGTTGCAGCAGGCTATCCAGTTACTGCAGCTATCGACGCTGGATCTACGCCAGGAGATCCAGCAGGCGCTGGAATCCAACCCCATGCTCGAGATGGAAGACGACTTCGGGGAAACCGCCGTCAGCGAGACGCCCGATGACGACGACTGGGCCAGCGACATCCCCGATGAGCTTACCCAGGACAGCGAGTGGGCCGACACCTACCAGGACCTGGCTCCCAGTACGGACCGCAGTGACGATGGCCCCGACTTCGAACGCAACACTGCCGACCAGAGCCTGCAGGACCATCTTCAGTGGCAGCTCGACATGGCCGGGCTCGACAGTCGCGATCATGCGATCGCCGAATGCCTGATTGATTCGATCAATGTCGACGGCTATCTCGAGGGCCAACTCGACGAATTGACTGAAGGCCTGCGCAATCAAGGGCTCAGCGGACTCAAGGTCGCCGAGGTCGAGCAGGTTCTGTACCGCCTTCAGCAGTTTGATCCTACCGGTGTATTCGCCCGCGACCTGCGCGAATGCCTGCTGCTGCAGCTGGGAACGCTGGCCGACGACACACCGCTGCTGCCCCAGGCCAAGCGCCTGACACGCCAGTTTCTCGAAGCACTGGCTGGCGACGATCGCAAGCTGCTCAAGCGTCGGCTGCGCCTCGACGACACTCAACTCGATGCGGTGATCACGCTTATCCGCGCCCTCGATCCGCGCCCCGGGCAGGCTTTCGACGCTAGCGGCAACGATTATGTGATCCCCGACCTGGTCGCCCATCACAGCCGCGAGGGCTGGCGCATCGAGCTCAACCCCGAGGCGCTACCGCGGCTGCGCATCCAGCCCGACTACGCCGCCCTGATCAAGCGAGCCGACAAGAGCGACGACAACACTTTCATGAAGCAGCACCTTCAGGAGGCGCGCTGGCTGATCAAGAGCCTATCGAGTCGCAACGACACTCTGCTCAAGGTCGGTCGAGAGATCATGATCCGCCAGTTCGACTTCCTCGAGCATGGCGAAGAAGCCATGAAACCGCTGGTTCTCGCCGACATCGCCCAGACCGTGGAAATGCACGAGTCAACCATCTCGCGAGTCACTACGCAGAAGTTCATCCATACACCGCGCGGTGTCTTCGAGCTCAAGTACTTCTTCTCCAGTCATGTCGGCGGCGAAGGCGATGCGCACTCCAGCACCGCAATTCGCGCGCGCCTGAAGAAGCTGATCGGCGACGAACCGCCACGCAAGCCGCTCTCGGATAGCAAGCTGGTTGACCTGCTCGCTGCCGACGGCATCGCGGTGGCGCGGCGCACCGTGGCCAAGTATCGCGAAGCGCTGGGCATACCTTCATCCAGTGAGCGCAAGCGCCTCGCCTGAGCCGCTCTCCGGCACATGGAACGTGCCACGCCCCGGCGCATCGAAACGCTGATCTTGCGGCTTTTATGCCCTTAAAAGCGTCGCCTGGGCACGCCATCCGACGAGGGGTTTGCTAAGCTGCAAAAAGGGTTACAATCGAGCCACCACTCGCCGATAAGGAACGTGCCATGCAAGCCAACATTACCGGCCATCACGTCGAACTGACGGATGCATTGCGTGACTATGTCAATGAAAAGTTGACACGGCTGGAGCGCCACTACGACAACATCACCACCGTGCAGGTGACCCTCTCGGTCGAGAAGGAACGCCAGCAGGCGGCCTGCACGCTTCACGCAGCGGGTGCTGACTTGCATGCCGAAGCTGAAAACGGCGATATGTATGCCGCCATCGATGCCCTGGCCGACAAGCTCGACCGCCAACTCGTCAAACACAAGGAAAAGGCTCAGGCCCGCGCGCAAGGCGCCGGTGCCCGCTAACTCCCCATCATGACACTGGAAGCCATATTACCCCCCGAACGCACCCTGTTTGCCGTGCCCGGGGGGAGCAAGAAGCGCGTGCTTGAGTTTTTCAGCACTTTTATCGCCCAGAACACCCCCAGTCTGGACAGTCAGGAGGTGTTCAGCCGGCTGATCGGACGTGAGCGTCTGGGGAGTACCGGCATCGGTAACGGCGTGGCCATCCCGCACGCCCGCAATCCCCATTGCAAGGCGCCGGTGGCCGGCTTCCTCAAGCTTCAGGAACCGATCGATTTCGACGCGGTCGATGGCGAACCGGTCGATCTGGTGTTCGTGTTGCTGGTGCCCGAAGAAGCCGACGATACCCACCTGGCACTGCTCGCCCAGGTTGCGGGCATCATGAATGACGCCGACACCCGCAACCGATTGCGTCACAGTGCCAGTCAGCGTGAGTTATATGACACGCTCATCCAGGCCATCCATGCCCTCGATGATAGCGACTCGCCCCGGCCAGCCAGCTAGCTCTGTATAGCCAGAAAGCTCTGTACAATAAGGTAGTTATGTATAGTCAGGTGGTTCTGAACAGCCAGCTAGCTCTGGGTAGTTCTGTCCCGGCCGACGCCCTTTTCTGGCGCCTGACGCACTAGCAGGCCAGGCTTACGCCTCAGCATCATCCGACCGACGCGTGACTCAGCGTGACAAGGGAGCTGCCCCATGCAACTCGTGATCATCAGTGGCCGCTCCGGATCCGGCAAGTCGATCGCCCTCCAGGCGCTCGAGGACCTGGGCTTCTACGCCATCGACAACCTGCCGGCGATGCTCCTCGACGCGCTGATCGACGAGCTTCAGCAGGCCGACAGCAAACGCGCCAGCGTCGCGGTCAGCATCGATGCGCGCAACCTGCCCGCGGCTCTAGAGCGCTTCCCCACACAGCTCGAGGCCGTTCGTCAGCGCGGCATCGATTGTCAGGTAGTCTACCTGACCGCCGAGGACAAGATCCTGCTCGAGCGCTACTCGGCGACCCGTCGTCGCCATCCGTTGACCCGCAATAGCCAGATGACCCTGGCCGAGGCGATCGAGTCCGAGGAGACGGCTCTGTCGGGCATCCGCGATCTGGCCGACCTGGTCATGGACACCTCGCAGCTCTCGGTCCACGACCTGCGCGGGCGCATCGCCGAGCAGGTCGCCCACCACACCAGCGAACAGCTCACGCTGACCTTCGAATCATTCGGCTTCAAGCGCGGCGTGCCGCTCGATGCCGATACCGTCTTCGACGCCCGCTGCCTGCCTAATCCCTACTGGGATCCACGGCTACGCCGTTTCAATGGTCGGGACGCCGAGATCGTCAACTTTCTCGAGGAGTACCCCGACGTTGGCGCCATGGCCGACGATATCCGCGACTGGCTCGAGCGCTGGCTGCCTGCCTACCGCGCCAGCAATCGCAGCTACCTGACGGTGGCGATTGGCTGTACCGGTGGTCAGCATCGCTCGGTGTATCTGACCGAACGCCTGGCGCAGCATTTCACCGGCCGCTACCGTGTGCGCATTCGTCACCGGGAACTGGGTATCCACGCCGCAGTGGGGGACACCGATGCCACAGCGTGAGCTGACGCTGACCAACAAGCGCGGTCTGCATGCCCGCGCCGCGACCAAGCTGGTCCAGTGCTGTCAGGGTTACGACGCCAGCGTCATCGTTCATCATCAGGGTCGCAGTGGCGATGCTGCCAATATCATGTCACTGCTGATGCTCGCCGCGCCCTGTGGCAGCCGACTGATCGTCGAAGCCGAGGGCCCCCAGGCCAGGCAAGTACTCGAGGCGCTCGAGGCATTGTTCGAAGCGCGTTTCGAAGAGGATCTGTAAGCGCCTCTCGGCAGGCGCCCGCGATCGCCGAATCGCCGCCATTCAAGCCCGGTCACGATGATAGAATGGTGTCCAGCGCGACGCGGGGCAATCAAGGACGCCGATAGCCATGAGCCAAAATCTACAGCGACTGCAGCCCCGCCTCGATCGGCTCAACGAAGCCCTGGAGAATGGCGCGCTGGATCAAGCCAGGCGCATGCTCAATCGCGGCCTGGCCCCGGTCGACGTCGCTCATCTGCTTGAATCGACGCCGCCCCGCGAGCGCGAGGTACTCTGGGAACTGGTCGAGCCCGAGCTGCAGGGCGACGTCCTGCAGTATCTCAATGACGATATCCAGACGGTGTTTCTCAACCGCATGGATACCCAGCAGTTGGTCTCGGCCACCGAAAGACTCGATGTCGATGACCTGGCCGACTTGCTGCAGCGCCTGCCCAATACCGTCACCCTGGAAGTGCTGGCCTCGATGGAGGCTCAGGAACGCCAGCGCCTGGAGACCGTCCTCGCCTACCCCGAGGATACCGCCGGCGGCCTGATGAACACCGACGCGGTGACGATTCGCCCCGACATCACGCTCGATGTAGTGCTGCGCTACCTGCGCCGCCACGAACGCTTACCGGACACCACCGACACGTTGCTGGTGGTGACCCGCGGCGACAAGCTGATCGGCAGCCTGCCGATCAATCGCCTACTGGTTTCCGATCCATCGATGCTGGTCCGCGAAGTGATGGACACCGACATGGTCAGGATTGCGGCGATGACCGACGAAAGCGATGTTGCCAAGCTTTTCGAGAAATTCGACCTGGTTTCCGCACCGGTGGTGGGAACCGATGGCCATCTGCTAGGCCGGATTACCATCGATGACGTGGTCGACGTGATTCGCGAGGATGCCGAACATCAGGTGATGAGCATGGCGGGCCTCGACGACGAGGAAGATACCTTCGCGCCGGCCTGGCGGACCAGCCGGCGGCGGGCGGTGTGGCTGGGGATCAACCTGATCACCGCGTTCATGGCAGCTTCGGTGATCGGGCTGTTCGAGACAACTATCCAGCGTGTCACCGCCCTCGCCGTACTGATGCCGATCGTCGCCAGCATGGGCGGCATCGCCGGCTCGCAGACGCTGACGGTGCTGATTCGCGGTATCGCCCTCGGCCATGTCTCGGGCAGCAACGTACGCTGGCTGCTCAACCGCGAATTGATCGTCAGCGTGCTCAACGGACTGCTCTGGGCGCTGGTGATCGCAGCCATCGCCGTGGTCTGGTTCGACGACCTGACTCTGGGCGCGATCATCGCCGCGGCAATCGTCATCAACCTGCTGGTCGCGGCACTCTGCGGCACCCTGCTGCCCGTCGCGCTCAAGAAGCTCAACATCGACCCGGCGTTATCCGGCAACGTGATCCTGACCACCGTCACCGACGTGATCGGCTTCATGGCTTTTCTCGGCCTGGCGACGGTGTTTTATCTATAACGGGAGTTCGACACTTCGCGGCTTGGAGAAGCAAGGGCGGCGCTAAGGTCTAGAACAGCTCCCGCTTCCCGCTTTTAGCTACCGGCAACCATCATGTCGTCGATCAGCCAGCTTCCGGTGTGCACGCTGCCTCGAGTATCGATATCGTCGCCCACGCCGAGCAGATTAGCGAACATGTCACGCAGATTGCCGGCAATGGTGAACTCCTCGACCGGATACTGCAGCTGGCCGTTCTCGACCCAGAAGCCGGCCGCCCCGCGCGAATAGTCGCCGGTCACGCCATTGACCCCCTGGCCCATCAGCTCGGTCACCACCACCCCGCTGCCCATGCGGGCCAGTAGCGCTTCGGGGGTGCTCAACGGCGCGTCCAGCCGGACATTGCGCGCGCCGCCGGCGTTGCCGGTCGTCGTCATGCCGAGTCGTCGCGCACTGTAGGCCGACAGCATGTAGCTGGCGATTCGGCCCTGCTCGACGTAGACGTTGTCGCGAGTGTACACCCCCTCGTTATCGAAGGCTGCGCTCGCCATGGCGCCGATTTCACGCGGTTTCTCCTGGAGCGAAAACCACTCGGGAAACAGCGACTCGCCGAGACTGTCGCAGAGAAACGAAGCGTCACGGTAGAGCGCACCACCGGCGATGGCGCTGAGCAAGTGTCCGATCAGCCCGCTGGCCAGTTCCGGGGCGAACACCACCGGCATGCGTCCGGTCGCCGGGCGCTTGGCGCCAAGACGGCGCAGGGTGCGCTCGGCGGCACGCCGGCCGATCGCCTCGGGCGAAGCCAGCTTGGCCGGATCGCGTTCGCTGGAATAGTCGTAGTCGCGTTGCATGCCCTGCTCATCCTGAGCAATCAGCATGCACGACAGCGAATGCCGGCTGCCGCGCTGGCTGCCCACGAAACCATGGCTGTTGGCGTAGACCCGCACGCCTTCGCCGCTCGACAGTTCAGCGCCTTCAGAGTTGCTGATACCCGCTACACCGCGCCCGGCCTGTTCACAGGCCAGCGCCATCTCGATCGCCTGTTCGGTCGACAAGTCCCAAGGATGATGAACCTTAAGATCCGGCAGGTCGGTAGCCATCAAGGCCTTGTCGGCCAGTCCCGAAGCCGGGTCCTCGCCAGTCTGCCGGGCGATCGTCAGGGCCTTTTCGACCAGCGCGCGGATCGACGCCTCACTGGCGTCCGACGACGAGGCGCTGCCCTTGCGATTGCCCACATAGACAGTGAGCGCAATGCCCTGGTCGCGTGCCAGCTCTACCGTCTCGACCTCGCCCAGGCGCACGCTGACATTGACCCCCTGGTCGACGCTGGCGCCTACCTCGCAAGCATCGGCACCCGCCTCGCGGGCCTGCTCCAGCGCGGCCGCCGCACGCGATTCCAGCAGCGCCTGCTGCGCAGTCGCATCGAAAGCCTGTGTCATGTTGGTCTCCTTGTCCGAAGGCTGGCTGGTATACTGCGCCAACCTCCCAAATGCTTATGGAAATGGCATGTCATTCGAATCCCCCGCCGATCTTCCGGAACGGCCGAGCAAGTCCCAACTCAAACGCGAAATGCTCGCACTGCAAGCGCTGGGCGAAAAGATCATTGCGCTGCCCGAGCCGCAGCGCGCCCGACTGCCGCTGTCCGAAGACATGCTCGCGGCGGTCGAGGAAACCTCACGCATCCGCTCCCACGAGGGGCGACGCCGGCACATGCAGTATGTCGGCAAGGTCATGCGCCGTGAGGACATCGACGCCATCCAGGCCGTGTTCAACGAATTCGAGCAGGAAAAGCTGCGCCGCGACCATGCCTTTCACCGTCTCGAGCAATGGCGCGACCGGCTGGTCGAGGGCGACGGCGAGGCGCTCGAGGCGTTCATCGCCGAACACCCCCACGTCGACCGTCAGGCGCTGCGTCAGTTGATCCGCAATGCGCAAAGCGAACGCCAGCGCGGCAAGCCGCCGACCAACGCCCGCAAGCTGTACCAACTGATCCGCGATACCGCCGACGTTTAGCATGGCTATGCAGCGGCTATGCGCGGGATATGGCCGAGCAAGCGCAGTCACGCTTCGATCACGACTGGGTGCCACCGACAGTCAACTCGTCGAGCTTGAGCGTCGGCTGGCCGACACCGACCGGCACGCCCTGGCCCTCCTTGCCGCAGACGCCGATGCCACTGTCCAGCTGCATATCGTTGCCGATCATCGACACCCGCCCCATCGCCTCGGGGCCATTGCCGATCAATGTCGCGCCCTTGACCGGCGCGGTAATCCGACCGTCCTCGATCAGATAGGCTTCGCTGGCAGCGAATACGAACTTCCCTGAAGTGATATCGACCTGGCCACCGCTGAAGCTGACCGCATAGATGCCGCGCTTGACGCTCTTGACGATATCATCAGGGTCGTCCTGACCGGCCAGCATGTAGGTGTTGGACATCCGCGGCATCGGCATGTGCGCATAGGATTCGCGCCGCGCGTTGCCGGTCGGGCTCATGCCCATGAGACGCGCGTTGAGCTTGTCCTGCATGTAGCCGGTAAGGATGCCATCCTCGATCAGTGGCGTGTAGGCCCCGGGCGTGCCCTCGTCGTCGATCGACATCGAACCGCGCCGATCGGCCAGCGTGGCATCGTCGACCACGGTCACGCCCTTGGCGGCGACCTGCTGGCCGATACGTCCGGCGAATGCCGAGCTGCCCTTGCGATTGAAATCGCCTTCCAGACCATGGCCCACCGCCTCGTGGAGCAGAATGCCCGGCCAGCCGGCACCCAGCACCACCGGCATCTGCCCGGCCGGCGCATCGACCGCCTCGAGGTTGACCAGCGCCTGACGCACGGCCTCCTTGGCGTAGCGCTCGGCGACGTTCTCGTCACGCAACCGCGACATCGCATAACGCCCGCCACCACCGGCGCTACCGCGCTCACGACGCCCATCACGCATGGCAATGACACTGACATTGAAACGCACCAGCGGGCGGATATCCGCTGCCAGCGTGCCGTCGCTGGCGCGTACCAAAACCACCTCATGGACGCCGCTCAACGAAGCACTGACCTGGGTAACGCTGGGGTCGGCGGCGCGGGCGATGCGATCGGCCTGCTTGAGCATGGCGATCTTGTCTTCCGCGGAAAGTCCCGATAGCGGATCGATGCCGGCATAGCGCTGCGTCGTCGAAGCGGTCTGCACGGGTACCCGCGTCAACCGCGCGCCGCTACGTGCGATCCCCGACGCAGTGCGCCCGGCCTCGGCCAGCGCATCGGCGGTGATCTGATTGGAGTAGGCGAAGCCGGTCTTTTCCCCGGCCAGCGCACGAACGCCGACGCCGCCGTCGATATCGAAACTGGCATCCTTGACCTCGCCGTCCTCCAACACCCAGCTCTCCTGCCAGCTGCGCTGGAAATACAAATCGGCGTAATCGATTCCCGGCCCCAGCGCATGTTCCAGGCCGGGTTCAAGCGCCGCGGCATCCAGGCCGCCGGGAGCGAGTAAAGTGGTTATGGCCTCGTCGAGAGGCGAATGGGAGAGTTGCGTCATTCGGCATCTTCCACGGTGATTCGCGGCGAGGTCCAAGGACCCTGCACGCGATAGTAAATTCTCGTGACCTTGTCGAGCCAGCCACCAAAGACCTTGTCCGCCAGGAACAGCGCGCCGCCCACGTAGGGCGCGCCGGCAATCACGGCGGCCAAGGGCAGATTCTGGCTGACCGGCACAGTGACCCCGAGTGTCAGGTCCAGTTGGCGCGTCAGCAGATCCACGCTGCCATCCAGCGTGAAATGGGTGGAGGAGCCGTCGATTTCAACCGGCCCGCGGGTTTCCAGACGCCCACCATACAGCGTGGCATCGCCGCTGACACTGTCGAATGCGGTGCCCGCGCCAGTGACGTCGGAGAAATCCAGGCGCAGCCGGCGTAGCAGATTATCGACGTTGAGCAAACCCGACCAGCCGTGCCGAGGGCGACTCGAGGGTGCGAAAGCTGCCATCGCTCAGGTCCGCCTCGATGCTGCCTCGTGAACGCGCCAGGGCGAACTGCCAGGGCGCGCCCGGCCAGGCCAGTTGGGTCTGGACATCGGTACGCGTCGAACTGACCGCCACCGGCTGGTCGAGCACCGCCAGCGCCGTGCCCAGATCGCCGCCACTGATCGCCAGCCGTGAGCGGGTCAGGCTTGCCTGCTCGCCCGAGGCCTCCCAGACCAGTTCGCCCTGCGCGGTTATCTCGCCCAGCTTCAGCGAGACCGGATCGAGCCGCAGCCGATCGGGCGATTCGCGCCAATGCGCCTCGAAGGGACCGAACTGATGGCCACTGCGCGACAGTGTGGCAATGCTCAGCTGGCCTGCCGGCACCCGGGTCAGCCAATCGGGCAGCGGCACGGGCTCGGGCGGCGCGGTGACGATCTCGCTTTGCAGACTCGGTGGCGACGCGCCGCCCTGCTTGCCGCACCGGCCAGCAGCGGGTCGAGGTTCAAGCGCGCGAGCGCGATCTCCAGCGGCGCGGCCTGCCGCGGGCGATACGCGGCGCGGCCCTGCACCAGCGAACCCGCCAAGGCCAGCGACCAGCCCTCCTCACCCTTGGGGCTGGCCGATGCCTGCAGATCGCCGAGGCAGCGCTGCTGATAATGCAGGCAATCGGTACGCAGACTCAGGCGCCGCAGCCGAGTCAGCGCCGAACCGGCGCTGGCCGCGTCTTGATTCGCAGCGGGCGTCGAGGGCAGCGACACCCCGGCCAGCGCCTGCTGCCAGCGCGCCAGCAATAGCCGCGGCGTGTTCCAGGCGATCTCCCACCCACTGCCGCCGGGCCATTCGGGAGCGGCTGGCCAGTTCTCCAGCCAGACCTGCCCCTGGCCATCATCGGGGCCCAGCGAACGCCAGCGCAGCCGTAGGCGATCCGCCAGGTCAAGATTGACCACCCGATCGGGAATCGAGGCCGTCATCTGCAGCGGAACCCGCGCATCTAGCGTCTTGCCGAACGGCGCCGGCAGATGGATGGCCAGCCCCTGGAGGTCGCTATCGAGGGTCAGGCGTGGCTTGTCGGCATCGAGATCGAGCGTGGCCGTATAGGGAAAATATCCGCTGAGCAGGCCCTCGAAGGCCGTCGACCCCGCCCCAATCCAGCAGCCCGCGGGCCAGTGCGCGGCCCTCCAGGGTCACACCCTTCCCGCCGACATCGAAGTCGGCGAGCAGCGGCCCTTCGAAGACCCGCGCGCCGAGCTGGCCGGTCAGGGTATCGCTATCGCGCTCGCCGTGATGTGTCGATAATGCAGCGCACCATTGACGTTACCCAACTCCAGATCAGACTGGGGCAGGCGTACCGACGGTGCGTCGATACTCGCCTGCAGGTCGACATCGACGGGCGCCTCTTCCACCGAGTCCGGGGTATCCATGGCGACGCCGAGGCGCAACTGGCCGTCGACCCGACCTTCGCCCCGCCAGTCACCGAAACCGTCCATGCCATCGATCGGCGCGGCGGCCAGGAAATCGAACAGACCCTGGACAGGGCCAGCGACCGGCGCTTCGACCGTCAGCCGATCGTCGGCCAGCGCCACCTTGGCGCCCTCGCTGACCAGTCCCAGCATCTGCGCATGCGCCACCGTCGCCTCGAGCGTCTGGTTATGCAGCGACGAGATGGCCACTAAGGTCATCGAGCGCCGGCCATTCGGGATCGTAGGGCAGGTGGCCCCGTTCGACGTCGAGGGCCAGACGCAGCTCGGCGCTCTTGCCGAGCTCGTCGGCGTCATCCTTCGTTGCCAGTCAGCGTCTTCGCCATCGAGGGTCTGGCTGAACTGCAGCGAGCCATGCGGAACATGGCCAGTGATCCCCGAAGTCAGCCATTCACGCAACTCACTATCGAACACCGCGAGCGGCAGCCACTCGCCCAGCGGCGTTTGCGTCGCGTCGACATTGCGCATGTCGAGGTTCAGCGCAAACTGCTCCCGGTCGCTGACGTGCATTTTCGCCCGGCACCGTCAGCTGGAAGTCGCCGTCCACCGAGGCGCCGCGCCAGCCGACCGACAGCTCCTTGCCGTCGACTCGCGGCTGCTCGCCGGTCATCGACCAGTTGACGCGCCCATTGGCGTAATCGAGCGACAAGGGCTCGGGAAACAGCTTGGGAAAGCGCAGCTCCACACCCTGACGGCCGGCGAACTCAACGTGCCCGGTACGGCCATCGGCCTCGACCCAGGCATCGAAGGGCCCGCCACCGGGCGCGTCCTGCCAGGGGGCGGCAGCCATATCCTGCAAGGCGGCGCGCACCTGCCACTGACCCTGCTGCTGCCCCACCTGCAGGCCCGCGACACGCCCGCTGGGTTTAAGCGTATCGAGCATCGTTTGCCAGCGCTCGGGTAGCGGCAGCCGCTGACGCCAGGCCATCAGTTCATCTACCGAGAACGCCGAGCTGCGCAGCCACCATCGATCGTTTTCGCCAGCCAGTTGCAGATGCTCAGGCAGTGGCGAGGCGCTGCCCCGGGCATCGTTCACCGACAAGGCGTTGACCCAGGCGTTCCAGTCATCGCCCTCGCCCCGCAGCCACTGCCCGCGCGCCTGAATGTCGCGCAGTTCGAGGGCCCCCGCCTCCGCCCGCGACGGCCAGTTCGGGTATCGACAGGGCCAGCCGCGCATCCTCGACGCGGCCTTCGCGCCAGCGCGCCCACAGCTTGGCCTCGCCACTCAACTGATCGAGATGCAAGGATTGGCGACGAGTCAGCAGCCGGCCCAGCCGTGTCAGGCTGCCCAGGTCCATGCGTGCCTGAAGTGCAGCGCTGAAATCGCTCAATCCGCGGGTCCCGGGCAGAACCTCGAGCACGACAGACAATGCTCGCTGCGCTTGACCGGCGACGAACAGCTGCCCCTCGAGATGAGCACGCCCCGAGCCACCAGCGATCAACAACTGGGGGGCTCGCAGCGTCAGGGTCTCGTCGAGACCATGCAGCACCAGTCGCATATCGTTCACCAGTACCCGCTGGCGTAACAGCAGACCGACCCAGTAATCGAGCTCAGCCAAGTCCATGTCGCCTTCAGGCACGGCATAAGGCGGAACCTCGGCCGGCCCCGGCCATTGCCAGCGACCTTCGCTGTCCTGATAGAGGTGCAGCGTGACCCGGTCGATGCGTGCATCAGCGATCACCGGCTGCCAGACGCGCAGCGAGGCACTGGTGTCGAGTCGCAGGTTGGCGTGCTCGATTTCGAGCAACGGAAAGGGATCGCCGTCCGCCTGCGACATCAGCTGCAGATCATCGATCCGCAGTGCCGGGTCGAGCCAGTGCAGCCGCCCTTCGAACACGTCCATCGCCAGGGTCGCGTTGAATTGGCTCGAGAGCTCGGCGCCGATTCGCGCACGCACGCTGTCGAGCTGGCCGATCGCCAGGCGCAGACCGCCGAGCAGCAACGCCAGCAGGACCAGCACCAGGGCCACCAGCGTCAGGGCCCATCGCAGCGTGAGGCGAGTCGGAGTCATGGGCTCACATCAGCACGATATCGTACTGCTCCTGGGAGTAGTGGCCTTCGACCTGAAAGCGGATCGTCTTGCCGATGAATATCTCCAGATCGGCGACCGCCGCCGACTCTTCGTCGAGCAGGCGATCGACCACTTCCTGCGAGGCGAGCACCATGTAGGTGTCCGGACTGTAGGCGCGCTCCTCGCGCAGAATCTCACGGAAGATCTCGTAGCATACCGTTTCCGGCGTCTTCAGCGTACCGCGCCCCTGACAGGTCGGGCACGGTTCGCACAAGGTCTGCTCCAGGCTTTCGCGGGTGCGCTTGCGGGTCAGCTGCACCAGCCCCAGCTCGGTGACGCCGGTCAGCTTGTTCTTGGCATGATCGCGCTCCAGCGACTTCTCCAGCACGCGCAGCACCTGACGACGATGCTCGGTATCCTCCATGTCGATGAAGTCGATGATGATGATTCCGCCAAGATTGCGCAGACGCAGCTGGCGGGCGATGGCGGTCGCCGCCTCGAGGTTGGTCTTGAAGATCGTCTCCTCGAGATTGCGATGCCCGACATAGCCGCCAGTATTGACGTCGATGGTGGTCATCGCCTCGGTCGGGTCGATGACCAGATAACCGCCCGACTTGAGCTGGACCTTTCTGCCCAACGCCTTGTGGATCTCGTCCTCGACGCTGAACAGGTCGAAGATCGGCCGCTCGCCCGGATAGTACTCGACGCGCTCGACCACACTGGGCATGAACTCCTCGGCGAACTCGATCAGTCGCTGATAGTTCTCACGCGAATCGATGCGCACCTTCTCGATATCGTCACGCATCACGTCGCGCAGCGTGCGTATGTACAGCGGCAAGTCGTCGTAGATGCGACTCGGCGTGGCCGCGATCAGCTTGCGTTCATCGACTTTGCGCCAGAGTCGCAGCAGGAACTGCATATCGGTGATCAGCTCGTCGGCGCCCACGCCTTCGGCCGCGGTGCGGATGATGAAGCCACCGGACACCTCGCGCTCTTGATCGGCCAGGCACGCCTCGACCAGCGTCCTCAACCGTTCGCGCTCCGCGTCATCCTCGATGCGCTGGGAGACACCGGTATGCGGCGAATCGGGCATATAGACCAGATAGCGCGAGGGCACCGACAGGTGCGTGGTCAGGCGTGCGCCCTTGGAACCGATCGGGTCCTTGGTGGCCTGCACGATCAGCGACTGCCCCTGCTGCAGCAACTGACTGATCGACACCTGCGCATCGCTCGGGGTGTTGGGCGGCAGCACCTCGTTGGCATGGATGAAGGCGGCGCGCTCGAGGCCGATGTCGATGAAGGCCGCCTGCATGCCGGGCAGCACACGCACGACCTTGCCCTTGTAGATATTGCCGACGATACCGCGCCGACGACTGCGCTCGATGAAGGCTTCCTGCAGCACGCCGTTCTCGACCACGGCGACGCGGGTTTCCATCGGCGTCAGGTTGATGAGTACCTCACCGCTCATGCGGGAATCCTTGTTACTGAGGTCTTGACTCGATTATGACACAGCGCCGGCGCCCTCAGCCCACAGCGCGATACCCTGGCGCTCAAGCAACTGCGCGGTCTCGTACAGCGGCAGTCCGACCACCGCCGAATGACTGCCCTCGATGCGCTCGACGAACACCGCGGCACGCCCCTGAATGGCATAGCCACCGGCCTTGTCGGCGGGCTCGCCGGTCGCCCAGTAGGCGGCGATCTCGGTCGGCGGCAATCGCGCGCATCGCTACCCGCGTGGTCACGCAGACTTGCAGCAATCCCTGCGGACCGGTCACCGCCACCGCGGTCATCACCGCATGCCAGCGCCCGGCCAGGGCGCTGAGCATTCGTAAAGGCATGCTCGCGATCGCGTGGCTTGCCGAGAATGGCGCCATCGAGCACCACCGCAGTGTCCGAACCGAGCGTCGGCAGCGGACTGCCGGCAGCCCCCGCCAGCGCCTTGTCGCGGGCCAGCCGCGAGACGTAATCGCCCGCGTGTTCACCGGCTTGCGGTGTCTCATCGATATCGACTGACGCCACCTCGGTGGCGACGCCGATGCTCGCCAGCAGCTCACGGCGTCGCGGCGAAGCCGACGCCAGGCGTAACACAGGGGCGGAAATCGGCATTGTCGTCTCCTTGGCGGGTCGGCGATCGTCACTACAGGACGGACTAACTCGCGCCCAGACGCCGCCGCAGCATTTGCAGCAAGGTATAGAACCAGGGCCATAACACGGCACCGATCAGTGCCGGCAGCAGGAAGGCAAGATTGATCGCGAAGGGCCCGAAGATCGTCCGCAGCCACTGCTCGAGCAGCTGCGCGATCCCCAGCAGCACGAACACCAGCACCGCCTGCTGCACCAGCGCGTAGGCACGCATGCGCTGATAGACGAGCAAGGCCAGAAAGGCGACCAGTGCCATCACCAGCGCGTTCTGGCCAAGCGGCGCACCTTCGATCAGGTCGAGCAGCAGACCGAGAATGAAACCATGGAACACACCGACCCGCTGCGGTGCGACCACGCACCAGTAGATCAGGATCAGGCCCAGCCAATCGGGACGCCACACCAGCCAGGCATCAGGAAGAGGCATGACCTGCAGACACAGGGCCAGCAGCAGGCTGACCCAGATAGTGACCAGACTGCTCGGGGAAGCACTCATGGCTGCCGCTCCTCGGCGTCAGTGCCGGGCGCTGCCTGGCCGGTGGCCTTGAGAGCGGCATCGACCGCTTCGACGCTGATCAGCGTCGCGCGCGGCGGTGGAAACAGGATCAGAAAGTGCCGCGAGCGTTCGGGCTGGGCGATCGGTTCGGCACTGACCTGGGCAAACGGCTCGCCGGGGTCGTGAACCACCTTGCTGACACGGGCCACCGGAAAGCCTTCGGGAAAGCGTCCGCCCAGGCCGGACGTCACCAACAGGTCGCCGACTCGGATGTCGGCCGTATCGGGCACATGCAGGACGTCCAGGACGTCGTAACTTCCGGTCCCCTGGACGATGAAACGCAGCCCGTTGCGATTGCTCTGCACCGGCACCGCATGACTGGCATCGGCAACCATCAGGATCCGGCTGGTGTAGGCGGCTACCGAGATCACCTGGCCGATCAGCCCCGAGGCATCCATGACCGGAAGACCGACGCGCACCCCACTGCTGCGGCCACGGTCGATGACCATCTGATGGGTAAAGGGGTCGGAATCCAGCGACATCAGTTCGGCGCCGATATACGGCACCTGGCGACGCTGTGCGGCATGCAACAATTCGCGCAGACGCACGTTCTCGGCGGTCAGACTGGCCATGCGCTGGACACGATGGGACAGTGTCAGCAGCTGCTCGCGCAGCTGGCGGTTCTCGTCGATCAGCTCGCTCTGGTCGGTGACCACCAGCGCTCCCCAGGAGAGCGCGTCGCTGGGCAGGCTGACCAGCCACTGCACCGGGGTCACCAGCGTCGAGAGTTCCGCGCGCAGTTCCGCGAATCGCGGCAGGCGATGCTCGGCGAACATCAACGCGAAAGCGATGAAGGCGCACAGCAGCATGCGATAGCCGGGGGCGGCCCCCTGCGAAAACAGCGGTTTGATAGATCGACTCCCTGCGAGCTGACCACGAAAGCGGGCCGCATACGAAAAGCGGCCCATCCGCATCGATCAACGACGGCGCGAGGCGCCACCGTTGATCAATCGCTGGAAAGCAGTTCGAAGGTGTGCTGGTCGATCATCTCGAGAGCCTTGCCGCCACCGCGCGCCACACAGGTCAGCGGATCCTCGGCGACGATCACCGGCAGTCCGGTTTCCTCGGCAATCAACTTGTCGATATCACGCAGCAGCGCGCCACCGCCGGTCAGCACCAGGCCGCGCTCGGCGATATCGGAGGCCAGTTCCGGCGGCGATTGCTCCAGAGCGCTCTTGACCGCGGCGACGATCGATGCCAGCGGATCCTGCAGGGCATCAAGGATCTCGTGGGAATTGAGCGTAAAGCTGCGCGGAATGCCCTCGGCGAGGTTGCGTCCGCGCACGTCGATCTCGCGCAGTTCGCCGCCCGGGTAGGCGCAGCCGATCTCCTCCTTGATGCGCTCCGCCGTGGCCTCGCCGATCAGGCTGCCGTAATGGCGACGCACATAGGCGGTGATCGCCTCGTCGAAACGGTCGCCGCCGACACGGATCGATTCGGAGTAGACCACGCCATTGAGCGAGATGATGGCGATTTCGGAGGTACCGCCACCCACGTCGACGACCATCGAGCCCTGGGCTTCCTCGACCGGCAATCCGGCACCGATCGCCGCCGCCATCGGCTCCTCGATCAAAAACACTTCGCGGGCGCCCGCCCCTTCGGCGGATTCCTTGATGGCACGCCGCTCGACCTGGGTCGACATGCACGGCACGCAGACCAGCACACGTGGGCTCGGGGTCAGGAAGGTGCTCTGGTGAACCTTGCGAATGAAGTGCTGGAGCATCTGCTCGGTGACGGTGAAGTCGGCGATCACGCCATCCTTCATCGGCCGGATCGCGGTAATATTGCCCGGTGTGCGGCCGAGCATACGCTTGGCATCGACACCTACCGCCGCTACAGAGCGCATGTTGCCCGACTGGCGAATCGCGACTACCGAGGGCTCGTCCAGGACGATACCGCGACCGCGTACATAAATCAGTGTGTTGGCGGTACCCAGATCGATCGATAGATCGCTGGAGAACAGCCCCCTCAAACGTTTAAACATGGAAGTCTTTCACCTAGTCCAGACCGGAACCCTGTGCGGAGGCAAACGGTATCATCGCGGGGACAGACCGGCAAGCGAGATGCCCGCCAAGCCGAGTTATGCTACCGTGTCAGGCTATTTTACTAACCGTCGATCGCGGCGCATTGCACCGCTCGACCCGCCTTGCCTGAAGCCTTATTGAGGACAGCAGACGTTATGGCTCTTGAACCCCAAGACGTGCGGCGAGCCGCCTTTCTCGCTCGCCTGGGCCTGAACGATAATGAAGCCGCGGGCTATGTGGACGACCTGAGCCGGATCCTGGAGATGGTCGACCGCCTGCAGTCCGTCGATACCACCGGCGTGGCACCGCTGGCCCATCCGCTCGACGCCACCCAGCGCCTGCGCGCCGACGAGGTGACCGAGAGCGACCAGCGCGAACGCTTCCAGCGCTGCGCACCGGCGGTGGAAAACGGCCTGTACCTGGTCCCCAGAGTCGTTGAATAAGCCGTCGACGATTGTGCAAGAAAGAAACAGCCTTTCAGGGAGCCCCACTCCACATGCATGACAAGACCTTGACCGAGCTGGCCGCGGCGCTGGCCGCAGGTGAGTTCTCCAGCCGCGAGCTGACCGCGTCGCTGCTCGCGCGTATCGAGCGCCTCGACGGCGAACTCAACAGCTTCATCACCGTCACCGGCGAACAGGCGCTGCAAGCTGCCGAGGCCGCCGACGCCGCCCGCGCACGTGGCGAGGCGGGTCCACTGGCCGGCCTGCCGCTGGCCTTGAAGGACATCTTCTGCACCCGCGGCGTGCGTACCAGCTGCGGCTCGCGGATGCTCGACAACTTCGAGGCGCCGTATGATGCCACGGTGGTCGAGAAGCTCGCCGCCGCCGGCAGCGTCAGCCTCGGCAAGACCAACATGGACGAGTTTGCGATGGGCTCGTCCAACGAAAACAGCTACTACGGCCCGGTCAAGAACCCGTGGGACCTGGCCGCCGTGCCCGGCGGCAGCTCCGGGGGCAGCGCCGCGGCGGTCGCCGCCGGGCTGGTGCCGGCGGCGCTGGGCACCGATACCGGCGGCTCGATTCGCCAGCCGGCGGCATTCTGCGGCATTACCGGGCTTAAGCCTACTTACGGCCGCGTGTCGCGCTACGGCATGATCGCCTACGCTTCGAGCCTCGATCAGGGCGGCCCACTGGCGCGCACCGCCGAGGACTGCGCGCTGCTGCTCGGCGCCATCTCTGGCCACGACCCCCGCGACTCGACCAGCGTGGCCCGCGGCGTACCCGACTATACCGCCGAACTCGGCGAATCGCTGTCGGGGCTCAAGATCGGCCTGCCCCGCGAATACTTCGGTGACGGCCTCGACCCGGCGGTCGAAACGGCGATCCGCGAGGCGATCCGCGTCTACGAATCGCTCGGCGCCACGGTACGCGAGGTCAGCCTGCCGCATACCTCGCTGGCGATCCCCGCCTACTACGTGATCGCCCCCGCCGAGGCGTCATCGAACCTGTCACGCTACGACGGGGTACGCTTCGGCCATCGTTGCGACAATCCCGAGGATCTGGTCGATCTGTACCAGCGCTCGCGGGCCGAAGGCTTCGGCGACGAGGTCAAGCGGCGCATCCTGATCGGCACCCATACGCTGTCGGAAGGCTTCTTCGATGCCTACTACAAGAAGGCGCAACAGGTCCGCCGGCTGATTCGCCAGGACTTTCTCGACGCCTTCGGGGATGTCGACGTGCTGATGGGGCCGGCTTCGCCGACCCCGGCCTTCGACCTGGGCGCCAACAAGGATCCGGTCTCGATGTACCTGCAGGACATCTACACCATCGCCGTCAACCTGGCCGGCATCCCGGGCATCAGCGTGCCGGCCGGCTTCGTCGGCCAGCGCCCTGTAGGCCTTCAGGTTCTCGGCCCGCATTTCGCCGAGCAACGCCTGCTCAACGTCGCCCATCGCTTCCAGCAGGCGACCGATTGGCACCGCCGCCAGCCCGCTTTCGGTCAGGAGAACGCATGATGCAGTGGGAAACCGTGATCGGCCTGGAAGTCCATGTCCAGCTTGCCACCCAGTCGAAGATCTTTTCCGGCGCCTCGACCGCCTTCGGTGCCGAACCCAATACCCAGGCCTGTGCCGTCGACCTGGGCCTGCCGGGCGTATTACCGGTACTCAATGAAGGCGCCGTGGCGATGGCGGTCAAGTTCGGGTTGGGTATCGAGGCCGAGATCCCCGAGACCTCGATCTTCGATCGCAAGAACTACTTCTACCCCGACCTGCCCAAGGGCTACCAGACCAGCCAGATGTATCAGCCGATCGTCGGCCCGGGTGAGGTCGAGATCACCCTCGACGACGGCACCACCAAGCGCATTCGTGTGCACCATGCCCATCTTGAGGAAGATGCCGGCAAGTCGCTGCACGAGGACTTCCACGGCATGACCGGCATCGATCTCAACCGCGCCGGCACGCCGCTGCTCGAGATCGTCTCCGAGCCGGACATGCGTTCGGCCAAGGAGGCCGCGGCCTATCTCAAGGCGATCCATGCCATCGTCACCTACCTGGGAATCTCCGACGGCAACATGGCCGAGGGCTCGATGCGTTGCGACGTCAACGTCTCGGTGCGTCCTAAAGGCGAGCAGACGCTGGGCACCCGCGCCGAGATCAAGAACGTCAACTCGTTCCGCTTCGTCGAGAAGGCAATCGCCTACGAGATCGAACGTCAGGTCGAGCTGATCGAGGACGGCGGCAGCGTGGTGCAGGAGACCCGCCTGTACGACCCCGAAGCCGACGAGACGCGCAGCATGCGCACCAAGGAGCAGGCCAACGACTACCGTTATTTCCCCTGCCCCGATCTGCTGCCGGTGGTGCTCGATCAGGCCTACGTCGATCATCTGCGCGCCAGCCTGCCGGAGCTGCCGGCCGAGAAGCGCGCCCGCTTCCAGGACGCGCTGGGGCTGTCGGCCTACGATGCCGGCGTGCTCGCCTCGAGCCGCGCCATGGCCGAGTACTTCGAAGTCGTCAAGGACGTCAGCGGCGACGCCAAGCTGGCCGCCAACTGGGTCCAGGGCGAGCTCGCCGGACGGCTCAACAAGGAAGGCCTGGAAATCGACGACAGCCCGGTCTCGGCCACTCAGCTCGGCGGCCTGGTGGCACGCGTCAAGGACGAGACCATCAACGGCAAGGCCGCCAAGCAGGTGTTCGCCGCACTCTGGGACGGCGAAGGCGGAGGTGAAGACAATAGCGCCGACGCGATCATCGAGGCTCGCGGCCTCAAGCAGGTTACCGACAGTGGCGCCATCGAGGCGATGATCGACCAGGTGATCGCCGACAGCCCGGTGCAGGTCGCCCAGTATCGCGACGCCGAGCCCGACAAGCGCGGCAAGATGATCGGTTACTTCGTCGGCCAGGTAATGAAGGCGTCGCGCGGCACCGCCAATCCCCAGCAGGTCAACGCCCTGCTCAAGGAAAAACTCGACAACGCATGACGACACTATCGCGCCGGCAGGCTTGCCCGCCGGCGCGATCGCACTCAGGCGCACAAGGACCCCCCGCGATGTCAGACGATGTCGGTTCACGCCTGCGCTCGCTGCGTACCCTGCGCGGCATCTCCCAGCGCGAGCTGGCCAAGCGCTGCGGCGTTACGCATTCGAGCCTGTCGCTGATCGAACAGGGCAAGGTCAGCCCTTCGGTCAGCTCGCTGAAGAAGGTTCTCGATGCCATCCCGATCAGCGTCGGCGATTTTTTCACCCTCGATCTGGAAAGCCGCGATCAGGTCTTCTATTCGGCCGATGAACTCACCGATATCGGCAGCGGCGAGGTGATCTACAAGCTGGTCGGCGCCAATCACCAGACCCGCGCCTTGTCGTTCATGATCGAGACCTATCCGGCGGGTGCCGACACCGGTCGCGAAATGATTACCCACCGCGGCGAGGAAGCCGGCGTGGTGCTCGAAGGCGAGATCGAGATCACCATCGGTATCGATATCCGTCTATTGGGCCCCGGCGAGGCCTACTACTTCAATACCCAGTTGCCCCACCGCTTCCGCAACCCCGGCAAGACATCCTGCCGACTGGTCAGCTGCTGTACGCCGGCCAGAACCTTCTGACAGCGCCACCCGATTACTCCAAGGCTGTCTGCAAGGCCTCATAGGCGGGCTTGGGTTGCAGCGCCGCATCGAAGATCAGTCCGTTGCCCAGCGCCTCGGCGTCCCACCATCCCTGCAATGACGAGTAGCGATCGGTGAAGCCCCAGATCGAGAATGCGGTAAAGGCGGGCATGTCCCGGGCCAGTGCCAGCATCGAGCGATAGTAGTCGGCCTGTTCGCGCAGGCGCTCGGTGGATTCATCATCGTGCAGGTTGACGTCCATCTCCGAAATGCGCACCTCGAGCCCCAGATCGATGAACCGCTGCACGTTGTCGCGAAAGGCCTCGGCAGACACCGGCGTGTAGTCATCGGTCATATCCTCGTGCAGCTGGAAGCCGATCCCGTGCAACGGGACGCCCTGTTCGAGCAACGACTTGGCCAGGCGATACAGGCTATCCGACTTGGCGTTGCGCTCCTCGCAGGCAAACTCGTTGATATAAAGGCGGGCCTCGGGATCGGCACGGTGTGCGGCCCGCAGGGCAAACGCGATGTAGTCCGCGCCCATCGCCCGGTACCAGGGCGATTCGCGGCGTAGTGCCGGACCGAATGGCTCAAGCGGCTCGTTGATTACATCCCAGGACGCGATACGCCCCTGGTAACGCCCCACCACGGTGGCGATATGCTCGGCGAGGATGTCACGAATCTGCGTGTCGCTGTAATCGCCTCGACTCAACCAGCGCGGCAGGGCCTCGCCCCAGACCAGGGTATGGCCATGCACCGCCATGTCGTTGCGCTCGGCGAAGTCGACGATGGCATCGGCATCGGCGAAGGCATAGCGATCCGGCCGGGGATGAATGAACTGAAACTTCATGGCGTTTTCGGGCGTGACCATGTTGAAATTCTGCGCCAGTACGCGGGCATACCGATAATCACTGAGCAAAGGAATGGTCGATACCGCGGTGCCGATATTCAGATGGGGATAATGCTTGTCGGATAGGCGACGCAACGTCGCCGGCCCCGGCTCAACGACAGGTAGCTCCGGATCGACGACGTCCACCCGGGAGCCTGGCATCATTGGAGCCGCAATGAGCCTGGCCAGAATGAAGGAATTGCCCACCTTGGCATGCGCCCCGAACATGACCGTGCCCGACGAAAAAATCCCCGGATCGGCAAGAACCGCCCGCGTTTCACCGTCAGCCAGTATGGCGAAGCGTCCCCCGACACGCGCCAGTCCCAGCTGGTGTTCCTGCGTCCTGGCAAGCGGGTATTCGTGGCGTCGGTAATCACCGATGCCATTCTGGATTTCAACGACCAACCGCTGCTTGACCACTCCCAACGTGACGGACTTGCCATCCTGGCGCCATTCATCCTGGTTGAGTGGCAGCTCGCCATAGAACGTGACATAGCCGCCAGGCTCCCCCTCGAAGCGCAGCAGCGCCCCCAAGGAGAAATCGCCTGTGACGTGCAATACCGGTCCACGCAAGATTGATGGGCGGGTTGGGCGCGACCGGATCGTCAGCAGCGTCGGCCGGCGGAACGATGCCACGCCCCAGCCCCTCGATCCGAACGCCCGCCTCGGTCACTTCGGCGCCCGCCAGATGCGCCCAGTCATGATCGAGAAGCTCGTAGCTGATGCGCCAGTCCTTTTCTGCGTTTTCTGCATCCGTGCTTGCTGCCGCAGTCCCGAGCGCAGGCATCCAGGCCGCACAGGCCATGGCGATGACCCCAGCAAGACGCAAGGATAAACGACGGAACAGGATAGACAGCATGGCGCGACCTCGAGATCGGAATGGCGTCTCGATAGTAGCCAACTTGAGGCGTTCCGACGCCTGATATGTTTCATTCAAAAGCCGGCCCCGCCAGGCAGGAGTGGCGAGGCCGACCAGGATGAGACAACTCATCCGCAGTTGCTTTCTGGACTGGCTTTACGTGGAGAGCGCCATCCACACCGTCTTGAGCTCGGAATACTCCGCCAGGCTGTGGTGCGACTTGTCGCGGCCGTTGCCCGACTGCTTGACGCCGCCGAACGGCACCGTCATGTCGCCGCCGGCCCAGTTGTTGACGAACACCTGGCCCGAGTGCAGCCGCCGCGAGACGCGCATGATGCGGTCGATATCCTGGCTCCACAGCCCGGCGGCCAGGCCGTACTCGCTGTCGTTGGCCAGTCGTCACGGCCTGCTCCTCGCTGTCGAAGCCGAACACCGCGAGCACCGGGCCGAACACTTCCTCGCGGCCGATGGCCATCTGCGGCGTGACGTTGTCGAAGATCGTCGGCGCAACGAACAGCCCGCCGGCGACCGGACTCAGCGCCTGGCCACCGCTGCGCAGCTGCGCGCCCTCCTCGACGCCCTGACGGATGTAGTCGAGGATGCGCCGGTGCTGCACCTCATCGACGATCGCGCCCATGAAGCTGGCCGGGTCGAGCGGGTCGCCGGGCTGCATGGTCTCGGCATGCGCCAGCAAGCGTTCGACGAAGGCGTCGCGGATCGAGTTCTCGACCAGCAGCCGCGAGCCGGCGATGCACACCTCGCCCTGGTTATGGAAGATCGCCTCGGCGGCATGACGGGCCACGGCGTCGAGATCCTTGCAGTCGGCGAACACCAGGTTGGGGCTCTTGCCGCCGCACTCGAGATAGACGCGCTTCAGATTCGACTGGCCGGCATACTGCATGAGCTGCTTGCCGACCCCGGTGGAGCCGGTGAACGACAGGCAGTCGACATCCATCGACAGCGCCAGCGCCTTGCCGGCGGTATGGCCGAATCCCGGCAGCACCTGGAACACGCCGGCGGGCAGGCCGGCTTGCCTGCGCCAGCTGGGCGAGGCGCAGCGCGGACAGCGGCGACTTCTCGGAAGGCTTGAGGATCACGCTGTTGCCGGCGGCCAGCGCCGGGCCGATCTTCCAGGCGGTCATCATCAGCGGGAAGTTCCACGGCACGATCGAGCCGACCACGCCGAGCGGCTCGCGCAGCACCAGGCCGAGGCTCTCCTCGCCGGTGGGCGCGACCTCGCCGTAGAGCTTGTCGATGGTCTCGGCATTGTAGCGGATGCAGCCGATCGCCCCGGCCATGTCGCCCAGCGAACTGGTGACCGGCTTGCCCATGTCCAGCGTATCGAGCAGCGCCAGTTCGTTGATGTGCTGCTCCATCAGCGCGGCCAGGCGCAGCATGGTCTGCTTGCGCGCGCCCGGTGCCAGCCGCGACCAGTCGCCGCGGTCGAAGGCCTCGCGGGCATGGCGTACCGCGGCCTCGACGTCGGGCGTATCGCCGCCGCCACCTCGGCCAGCGTCTGGCCGGTGGCCGGGTTGACGGTGGCGAAGGTCTCGCCGCTGGCGGCCGTCGACGAAGGCGTCGCCGATCAGCGCGCGGGTCTCGAAGCTCAGCTCGCCGGCGAGGCGCTGCCAGTCAGCATGGGTCAGGTTAGCGCTCATGGGGTTCTCCAGTCAGGAATTCGATTAGCGTGCGGCGGATGTCTTGCGCCTTGAATGTATTCGCCGTGGTGCCGTTCATTTGGTCACTCCGGCAACGCCGCGCTGGGCCAGGGTGTCGCGACAGGCATCGGCGAAACCACGAAACAGGGCATCGTAGAGCGGATGCTCGCGAGGCTGCCACTCGGGATGCCATTGCACGGCGAGCGCAAACCGTTCGGCGCCGACAACCGAGACCGCCTCGACCAGCCCATCCGGCGCTCGCCCCTCGACGCGCAGCCCTTCACCGAGACGCTCGATACCCTGCTGATGCAGCGAGTTGACACGCGCCGACGTCCGGTCGTACAGGGCAGCGATTGCCCCGCCCGGCTCGATGGCCAGATCGTGACTCGGTGCGTATTGCGCAGCCTTGTCGCCTGCCGGCTCGCGATGATCGAGCATGCCCGGCACGTTCTGCACGGCTTGATAAAGGCTGCCGCCGAAGGCCACGTTGAACTCCTGAAAGCCCCGGCACACGCCGAACAACGGCAACGCCCTGGCCAATGCGGCGGGAATCAATGCCATGGCGACGCTATCGCGGTCGACGATCGTCACGGGTATTTTCAGCGCGCACGCGCCGCACCATAGCGCTGCGGCTCGACATTGGTGTAGCTGCCGGTCAGCAGCAGGCCGTCCAGATGCTCCAGCAGCGCTGGTATCGACGCCCTCCTCCCAGCACCGGGATCATCACCGGCGCCAGCCCATAGTCACGCAACGCTACGCAGATATTTTGTCGGTGACCATGTGGGCGGCGTGGCCCTCGACCTCGCGGCGGCAGGCGATCACCCCCACCAAGGGACGCTGCGGGCATAATAGACTCCTCGTCTCGGACCAGCAAGTTGTTGTGTTATTCTCAACATAACGCTCCGTGGAGCACTTGCCAACCCGGCATCGCCACTTCCCCAATGGACAAAGGAGCCCTTACAAAAAGGCAATATCGGGATGCATGCACTAAAACCATGCGCCAGCAACGCCGGATCTACGCGTAAAAAATTTGACAACACTTATCGACGGCGAAAAGATTGGCACCGAGGCACGACAATTATCGGCACAAAGGTATCACCCATGACGTCCGCATCCGCCCAGGCCGAAGCCCGGGAGTTTCTCGATCGCCATCCGGACATCGAGAGTTTCGACCTGTTGATCAGCGACTTGAACGGCGTACTCCGTGGCAAGCGGATCCCTCGCGACAACCTGATCAAGGCGTACCGCAACGGCATCAATCTGCCTGCCTCGCTGTTTGCCCTGGACATCAACGGCAATACCATCGAGGAAACCGGGCTGGGGCTTTCCAGTGGCGACAGCGATCGGGTCTGTCGACCGATCGCCGGCACGCTGCACCCGACGCCCTGGTTGCGCGAAGGCCGCCAGGCGCAGCTGCTGATGACCATGGAAGAGATCGACGGCAGCCCGTTTCTTCGCCGACCCCCGCCAGGTCCTGCGACGCGTTCTGGACCGCTTTCGGGCACGCGGACTAACGCCGGTGGTGGCGCTGGAGCTGGAGTTCTATCTGGTCGACCGGCGCCGCGACGACCTGGGCCTGGCCCAGCCACCGCGCTCGCCCGGCACCGGCGAGCGGGCCACCCAGAGCCAACTCTACTCGATCAACGAACTCGACGAATATGCCGATTTCCTGGAGGAGATCCAGCAGGCCGCCGCCGAGCAGGAGCTGCCACTGGATACCGCGCTCAAGGAGTGCGCACCGGGCCAGTTCGAGATCAATCTGATCCACTGCAACGACGCCCTGCGCGCCGGCGACAGCGCCGTACTGCTCAAGCGGCTGATCAAGGGCGTGGCGCTCAATCACGGCTTCGAGGCCACGTTCATGGCCAAGCCCTACGGCGACGAGGCCGGCAGCGGCGCCCACGTGCACATCAGCCTGCTCGACGAGGCCGGCGACAACATCTTCGCCAGTGCCGACGAGGATCCGCTGGGCACGCCGGCGCTACGCCAGGCGATCGCCGGAATGCTCGAGCTGATGCCGGCCTCGATGGCCATCTTCGCGCCCAACATGAATTCCTATCGTCGCTTCCAGGCCGGCCTGTACGTGCCCATGGCGCCCTCGTGGGGCTACGACAACCGCTCGGTAGCAGTGCGCATCCCCTCGGGGCCCAACGCCGCACGCCGCATCGAACACCGGGTCGCCGGCGCCGACGCCAATCCCTATCTGCTGCTGGCAACGCTGCTCGCCTCGGTCCTGCACGGCCTGAACGACCAACTCGCGCCGCCCCCGCCGATCGAGGGCAACGCCTACGAGCAGCTCGAGCCGACGTTGACCAACAGCTGGCAACGCGCGCTCGACCTGTTCGCCGAAAGCGAGGTCCTGGCCGAAAGCCTGGGCCGCGACTTCCATCACGTCTTCCATGCCAACCGGCTCGCCGAACGCGCCGAGACCATGCGTACCGTCAGCACCCTGGAATATGAATGGTATCTGCGCCACGTATGAGGCCTGGCTAAAACGAACGAGGCCCGCCAATGGCGGGCTTCGTTCATTCGGTGGTATGCACTACGACCCGGACTTGGCTTCGGCATGCCATTGCGGCCGGCCGTCAATCATCGCCACCCGATCGCCTTCGGGCGCCTGATCGAGACGGGTCGTGTAGGCTTCGCCGTCGACCCGATATTCGACGTCATAGCCGATCAGCTTCTCGCGGCTATCGCTAACCGTCCGGCAGCGTTGCTCGGTGGTGGTGTAGGTTTCCCCCTGCTGCATGCGCTGCTGAACCTCGCGACCGGCCAGACCACCGGCCACGGCCCCCGCCGCGGTGGCGATCTTCTTGCCGCTGCCGCCCCCTACCTGATTACCCAGCACGCCGCCCACGATCGCTCCGACCGCAGTGCCGGCGATACGGTTAGGATCCTTGGCCGGGCGCTGATGCGTCACGGTCACGTCGCCGCAAACCTCGCGTGGCGTCTCGACGGTTTCGGTTACCCGGTCGACCTGGGTAATCCGGGCAAATTGTGCTTCGGCCTGGGCCGCGTTCATCTGGTAGGCACCAAAAGCCAGCCCACCCAATCCAAGCACGGCCAGCGTGCCACCCACGACGATCGACTTGTTCATAGTCGCCTCCTTTGCATCCGCGTGACGTCATTGCCGGCGGTCCGCAAGCCCGCCTCTTGGCGAGCCTGCCGCCCGCTTCATGATGAGCGACGATCTGTACAGGCGATGTGTCGGGGGACCGGCGGCTTCCGATCACACCCGCTAACTTCAGGCGATGAGAGGGTTACAGTTTATGTCGTAACGTAAGGAAAGTCAGTTTTCGAACGCCGTTTCCATATTGCTTGCGTATTCTATAAGCTGGGCAACTCAGCCGCGACGGCTAATGATGCCGGATACGATCGAATCCCAGTCATGACTTCAGCCAGCCAGCCGGCCCGGCGACCGGCCGGACGCGCTAGATGCCCAGCGCGTCGCGCATGCGATAGTACCAGGCGCCTAGCGTGGTCAGCGGCACGCTCAGCGCGCGACCACCGGGAAACGGCAATTGCGGCACGCCGGCAAAGGCATCGAAGCGTTCGCTCTGGCCGGCCATGATCTCGGCGATCAGGCGCCCGGCGAGGTGCGAGCAGGTCACGCCATGACCGGAATAGCCCTGGGCATAATAGACGTTGCTGTTGATCCGGCCGAACTGCGGCAGGCGATTGAGTGTCAGCAGGAAGGTACCGCTCCAGGTGTAATCGACTTTCACGCCCTTGAGCTGGGGGAAGGTGGTTTCCAGCTTGGGGCGAATCGCCCCCTCGATGCTCGCCGGGTCCTGGCCGCCGTAGCTGACCCCGCCACCATAGATCAGCCGCCGGTCGGCGGATAGCCGGTAATAGTCGAGCAGGTAATTGCAATCCTCCACCGCGCGGTCGGTGGGCAGGATCTCCTCGGCCTGGGCGGCGTCGAGCGGCGCGGTGGTGACGATCTGGGTGCTGGCGGGCATCGACTTGCTCTCCATCTGCGGCAGCAGGCCCTTCATGTAGGCGTTGCCGGCCAGCACCACCCGCTCGGCGACGACCACCCCCTGAGGGGTATGCAGCCGCACCGGTTCGCCATGCTCGATACGACTCACCGGAGTCTGCTCGTGGATCGTGCCACCCAGCGACTCCAGTGCCGCTGCCTGGCCCAGCACCAGATTCAACGGATGCAGGTGACCGCCGGAATGGTCAAGCAGCGCGCCGACATAGCGCTCGCTACCGATATCCTGCCGGTAGGCCTTGCCCTCGAGCAGTTCGAGCCGGTCATGGCCGTAGCGCTCCCACAAGGCCTTGTGCTCGATCAGCGCCTTCATCTGCTTGGCATTGCAGGCCGCGAACAGATTGCCGTCCTTGAGATCGCAGGCGATATCGTAGTGCGCGATGCGCTCGCGGATGATCCGGTTACCCTCGAAGGCCATGTCGCCCAGCGCCCGCGCCGTCTGCTCGCCGTAGCGCGTCTCGATGACGTCCATGTCGCGGCTGTAGCTGTTGACGATCTGCCCGCCGTTGCGCCCCGAGGCGCCGAAGCCGACCCGCGCCGCCTCGAGCACCACCACTTTCTGGCCCTGTTCGGCCAGATGCAGGGCGGCGGAGATTCCGGTGAATCCGGCCCCCACCACGCATACGTCGCAGCGAGCCTCGCCCTGCAGTGCGGGGCGCTCGGGCGCGGGGTTGGCCGAAGCGGCATAGTAGGAAGCGACATGGGACTGTTCGGTCGTTTGCATGACCATTCTCCAAGAACCAGCAAATGTTCAATTAATCAACAGTTAAGGCGATGAGGCGGGGTTATCTATACGCCACCAGCGCAAACGGTGCCTTATTTAATACACAACCCCTAAAGACCACACGGCCGGGCATGCCCGGCCGTGTAATTGCGCATTGGCGGGCCTTCAATGGATCAGCGGCTGCGCGCTTCGCTCCACAGCTGCTGCAGCAGTTGCAACTGCTCGCCCTCCACCGAGGGCGTTGCCATCAGCGCTTCGCGGGCCTTGGCATCGGGCATCACCGGCGGCTCGCGCAGCACGTCGTCGACCTGCTCCAGCGCCGCCTGATTGGGGGTGGTGTAGTAGTTGTAATTGGCCAGACGCGCGGCGACATCCGGACGCAGCATGTAGCGGATGAACGCTTGCGCCGCCTCGGGATGCGGTGCCCGTGCCGGTATCGCCATGACGTCGACCCAGCGCTGGGCACCCTCTTCGGGGATGAAGAAGCCGATCTTGCCATAGGTCTCGGGAGACTCCGCCTGCTTCGAGGCTAGGTCGCCATTGTAGGCGATACCCGCCTGGATCACGCCGCGCGCCAGCTGCTCGATGCTCGCCGTGGCATCGACGAAGCCGACGAAGTTGTCACGCTGACGGGTCTCGATCACCAACTGCGCAGCCTTGACCCAGGGCGCCTCGCCGACGCAGTCGAAGCCCTCGCCGAGATAGGCGCAAGCGGTACCGAAGGTGAACTGGGCGTCGCCCTTGAGCAGCGCGAAGGGCTGGTCGGGATTGACCTCGGGGTCGTAGAGCAGGCTCCAGCTGTGCTCGGGGTCCGGCCAGATCTCGCGGTTGTAGACGATGCCGGTGGTTCCCCATAGATAAGGCACGGTATAACGCCCTTCGGGGTCATAGGCGGGTTGGCGGAACTCCTCGAGGATCGCCTCGCGGCCCTCGAGGCTCTCGCCTTTTTCGACCAGCGGCTGGACCAGGCCCGCCTGGATCAGCCGCGGCATGAAGTAGTCCGAGGGCACGATCACGTCGTACTGCGAGTCGCCGCCGGCGGTCAACTTGGAAAACAGCTCGGCGTTCGAGTTGTAGTAGTTTTCGACCACGTCGATGCCGGTTTCCTGCTCGAAGTCATCGATCAACGCCGGATCCATGTAGTCCGACCAGTTGAACAGGTTCAGCTGCTGCTCCTGGGCGGCCACCGACGCGGCCATGCCCATCAACGCGATGCCCGCGATACCACTTAATCGATACGCCTTCATGGTGTTCTCTCGCTTTTCGCTCAGTGATTCAACGGATCAGACACGCAATAACAGATGCTCGCGTTCCCAGGAACTGATGACGCCGAAATAAGCCGCATGCTCGGCACGCTTGACCGCCAGGTAGCTGTTGACGAAGCGCTCGCCGAGCAGGTCGGCCAGCGGCTTGCATTCGCGCAATGCAGCCAGCGCCGGGCCGATGTCATCAGGTAGCTTGCTGCCCGATGACCACGCCGAGCCGACCATCGGTGGGCGTGGGTCGAGCTGACTGAGCATGCCCAGGTAGCCGCAGGCCAGCGAGGCGGCGATAGCCAGGTACGGGTTGCAGTCGGCACCAGCCAGACGGTTCTCGACGCGGGTCGCCACGGCCTCGCCCACCGGCACGCGCAAGCCCACGGTACGGTTGTCGAAACCCCATTCGGTGTTGACCGGGGCCGAACCGCTGGTTTCGCTGCGCACCAGCCGCCGGTAGGAATTGACGTTGGGGGCGAAGAACGGCATCGCCGCCGGCAGGTAGGCCTGCAGCCCACCGATGAAATGATGGAACAGCCGGCTGGGCTCATCATCGTCGCCGGCGAAAAGATTGTCGCCGGACTTGATATCGAGCAGGCTCTGATGCACGTGCATCGAGCTGCCCGGTTCGTGAGCCATCGGCTTGGCCATGAAGGTGGCATACATGCCGTGGCGCAGCGCCACTTCACGCAGCGTGCGTTTGAAGATCACCACCTGGTCGGCGAGCTTGAGCGGATCGCCATGCTGGAAGTTGACTTCCATCTGGCCGGCGCCCTCCTCGTGGATCAGGGTATCCAGATCCAGATCCATCGCTTCGCAGTAGTCGTACATCTCTTCGAACAGCGGATCGAATTCGTTGACCGCGTCGATCGAGAACGACTGCCGGCTGCTTTCCTGGCGGCCGCTGCGGCCGACCGGCGGCTCCAGCGGGTAATCGGAATCGGTATTGGTCTTGACCAGATAGAATTCCACCTCGGGGGCCACCACCGGGCGCCAGCCACGCGCCGCGTAGAGATCGAGCACCCGCTTGAGCACGCTGCGCGGCGACAGCTCCACCGGCTCGCCGGTCAGGTAGAAGCAGTCGTGGATGATCTGCGCGGTGGGGTCGTCGGCCCAGGGCACCAGGTAACGGCGCCGGGATCGGGCACCAGCTGCATGTCGCGCTCGGCGGGGTTCCAGAAACGGATGTCCTCATCGTCAGGGTAGCCACCGGTAACCGTCTGGATGAAGATCGAGTCGGGCAACCGCGGTACGCCCGCCGTTGAGGTACTTGCCGGCGGGCATGATCTTGCCCTTGAGGATGCCGGTCAGATCGCTGACCAGACACTCCACTTCGGTGATGCCATGAGCATGAAACCATTCACTGAGTTCATGGCCGCTACGCTCGCTCATAAAAATTCCTTGGTTGGCCGGGGCTGGCCCGTTACCGATCCGGCCGGCTGTCGGCGGCCGGATCGGCTATCGGGCGTTCACGTTGCGTGCGAAGACGGGGTGTCCCGTCGCGGACGATCAGCGCGACTGCACCTCGGTCCACAGTTGATTGAACATCTGTAGCTTGTCGCCCTCCAGGCTGGGCGTGAAGGACAAGCGTTCGAGATCCGCCTCGCTGGGCGTCACCGGCGGCTTGGTCAACACTTCGTCGAGATATGGCTTGGCCGCCTCGTTGGGGCTCGAGTAATAGTTGTAGTTCGACAGTTGGGCGCCGATCTCGGGATCGAGAATGAAGTTGATGAACTTGTGGGCCAGCTCCGGGTTGGGCGCCCCGGAAGGGATCATCATCGAGTCGACCCAGATCTCGGTGCCTTCATCGGGAATCATGAACTCGATGTTGGCGAAAGAATCGGGATTCTCTTCCTTGTAGTAGAGATAATCGCCGTTGTATGACAGCGAGACGTGGGTGACACCGCGCGCCAGCTGTTGCAGCGCCGGCGTGCCATCGACGAAACCGCTGAAATTATCGCGCTGCTTGGTGTCGAGCAACAGCTTGGCGGACTCCTTCCAGGCCTCGGGGTCAGTGCAGGTGTAGCCGTGGCCCAGGTAGGCACAGGCGGCGCCCATGCTGACCTGGCCGTCGCCCATCAGGCCAAACGGCCGGCCGGGATTGACCTCGGGATCGAACAGCAGCGACCAGCTCTTGGGCGCGTCGGGAAAGGTCTCGGTGTTGTAGACGATGCCGGTGACACCGTACTGATAAGCGGCGGTGTAATCGCTGTTGGGGTCGTAATCGGTGTCCTTGAACTGATCCATGATGTTGTCGAAGTTGGGAATCTGCGACTTGTCCAGCTTCTGGACCAGGCCGGTCTCGATCAATCTCGGCACATAATAGTTGGACGGCACGATGATGTCGTACTGCGAGGCACCGCCGGTGTTGAGCTTGGCGAACATTTCGGGCAGCGAGTTGAAGTAGTTCTGAACCACTTCGACGTCGTATTTTTCCTCGAAGGCCTGGATGATCGCGGGGTCCATGTACTCGGTCCAGTTGAACAGGTACAGCTTGCCCTCTTCGGCCTGTGCCGCGCCGACCAGCAACAGCCCACCCAGCGCGGTGACGACGCGTGTAGTGATTGTTTTCATGGGATCGTTCTCCTTGTTTTCAGGTTGCCAGGGCCTCTAGCGGCGCCCCTGACGATTGAACAGCAGACTCAGGACCGCCGCCAGCGCCACCGCACCGATCATCAATGCCGCGATGGCATTGATTTCCGGCGACACGCCCTTCTTGATGGCACCCCAGATATAGATCGGCAGCGTCGCGCTCTCGGGTCCGGCGGTGAAGAAGCTGATCACGAAGTCGTCGATCGACAGCGTGAACGACAGGAAGAACGCCGAGATCAGCGACGGCTTGAGGGTCGGCAGCAAAAAGTGCAGCGCGCGCTGGAACGGCGAGGCGTACAGATCCTTGGCGGCCTCGAACAGACTCGGATCGAGGCCCACGAACCGCGAGTAGACGATCAACGCGACGAACGGGATCTGGAAGGTCACGTGGGCGATGATCATCGTCCCCAGCCCCGGCTCGAGCAGCCCGGTCAAGCGATTGAACTGGACGAAGAAGGCCATCTCGGAGATGCCGAAGACGATGTCCGGCAACACGATCGGCAGATAGATCAGCACGATCAGCCAACCCAGCTTGCGATGCCGATGACGATACATGCCGTAACCGATCAGGCAACCGATCACCAGCGCGACGATCGACGATACGATGGCCAGCACCAGGCTATTGTAGAACGCCGAGATGATCTGCTCGTTGCCCAGCAGTCGGTGATACCAGCGCAGCGAAAAACTCGTGAAGTTGGCGGCGCTGTTGGTCGAGTTGAACGAGAACAGCACGACGATCGCCAGTGGCAGATAGAGAAAGATCAGGGTCAGCCACCAGAAGCCGGCCAGGCCGCGGTTGAGGGTACGCTTTCTCATATCACCACCTCCTCGCCGCCGCCCAGCCGCTTGCCGATGCGGCGCATGGCGAACAGTCCGACGAAGGTCGCCAGCAGCATCAATAGCGCCCCCGCCGCGCCCAGCGGCCAGTTGGAGCCACCGGCGAACTGATTGGCGACCAGGTTGCCGAGCATCATGCCCTTGCCGCCGCCGAGCAGCTCGGGAATCACGTACATGCCGAAGGCGGGGATCGCCACCAGCACCGTGCCGGCCAGCAGCCCCGGTAACGTCTGCGGAAACACCGCGTGCCAGAAGGCGCGCATCGGTGAGGCGTAGAGATCCTGGGCGGCCTGCACCTGGGCGACATCCAGCTTCTCGAAGGCCGCGTACAGCGGCAGCACCATGAACGGCAGGAAGTTGTAGACCAGCCCCAGCGTCACCGCGAAGTTGGAGGGATAAAGCCCCATGTAGTCGCCGATCAGCCCCAGCGCCTGGGCGGCGTCGGAGAGCGGCGTGCCCGGGGCCAGCAGGTTCATCCAGCCGAAGGCACGAATCACCTGGTTGGTCCACGACGGCACCACCACCGCCAGCAGCATCAATGGACGCAGTTTCGCGCGACAGGTGGTGATGTAGTAGGCAATCGGGTAGGCCACCACGACCACCAGCGCCGTCGATACCAGGGTCTGCCACAGCGAACGCAGCAGCGTATAGAGATTGCCTGGGCTCCAGCCGAGAAAGCCGAAGCCGGCCAGCTGCTTGAAGGCGTCCAGCGACAGCGGCAACTCGGGCAGCCCGTAGGAACCATTGGTCATGAAGGCCACCGCCATCAGGTAAAGACTCGGCAGCACCAGGAAGATGAAGATCCATAACGCGCCAGGCATCACACTGAACAGCAGGTGGCGGGTCTCGCTGACCACTGCATGGCGACGGGTGACTAATTGTGTTTTGGCCATGCTGCTCTCCTCAGGAAGCCACGCGCACCAGATCCTCGGGGCATACGCTGATGGTGACGCTGTCGCCGATGCCATGCATGCGCTGGCCCAGGTTGCTGGCCATCGCCATCAGCGGCTGGCCATTGACCTCGAGCCGGTATTCGATGCGGCTGCCGCGATACAGGCGCTCGCGGACGATGCCTTCGAGGCGGTTGTAGCCTGCGGGAACCTCGGAGCCCAACTCCAGCGTCTCGGGGCGGATCAATAGCCAGCCGTCCTGATCGGAGCGCTGCTCGCTCGGTTCCAGGGTCAACCGGCCAAGCTCGGTCTCGACCCAGTCGGCCTCGCTGCGGCTGATCGCGAACAGGTTGTCGTGGCCCATGAAACGCGCCACGAAGGCGTTGGCGGGATGCTCGTAGACCTCGCTGGGGGTGCCGACCTGCTGGATAATGCCGCTGTCGAGCACGGCGATGCGATCCGACATTACCATCGCCTCGTCCTGATCGTGGGTAACGAACACGAAGGTCATGCCCAGACGCTTCTGCAGGCGCTGCAGTTCGACCTGCAACTGCCCGCGCAGACCGGCATCGAGTGCCGACAGCGGCTCGTCGAGCAGCAGAACGTCAGGCTCGCAGATCAGCGCCCGGGCCAGCGCGATACGCTGGCGCTGGCCGCCCGAGAGCTGATCGACATGGCGCTCGACCAGCGAGCCGAGCTGGATGAATTCAGCGACCTTGGCGACCTTGCGGTCGCGCTCGGCGGCCGACTCGCCACGCATGCGCAGGCCGAAGGCCAGGTTGTCGCGCACCGACAAATGCGGAAACAGCGCGTAGGACTGGAACACGGTATTGACGCTGCGCCGGTGCGGCGGGGTATCGGTCACGTCCTTGCCGCCGATCTTGAGCCGCCCATCGTTGGGCTCCTCGAGGCCGGCAAGAATCCTAAGCAAGGTGGTCTTGCCACAGCCCGAAGGCCCCAGCAGGGTAAAGAATTCGCCGGCCTCGATGGTCAGGTCGACGCCATCGAGGGCGACAGTATCGCGGCCGAATCGCTTGTGCAGCCCTTCCAACTCGATGGATGAGGCCTCGCGGGGCCGCGACTGCATGGACGCGTCATCGGCCGCCGCCTCTCGGGATCCGGCCTCGGCAGCCGGGATGGGATCACTCATCTCCACTCTCCCTCTCATTGACGGGTATCAACGACTGTTAATGGCCTAGCGACGCCGACAAGCAAAGTCACTCGGGATTACCCCATCACAGGCGATCGCGCAGCTTGTAGAAATTGGTCGCCAGCACCAGTAGCGGCGTACGCAGCCAGCGCCCGCCCGGGAATGGCCGGTGCGGCATGGCGGAAAACAGCTCGAAACGCTCGGCCTGACCGGCGATGGCATCGCTCAGCAATTGCCCGGCCAGCCCGGCCAGCGACATGCCGTGGCCGGAATAGCCTTGGGCGTAGAAAAGGTTGCCATCCAGGCGGCCGAAGTCCGGAGCGCGGTTGAGCGTGATCGCCACGTCGCCGCCCCAGCGGTAATCGATGCCTACGCCCTTCAACGCCGGGAACAAGTGGGCGATCTTGGCGTCCATGCGGGCCTGGAGATGGCGCGGTTCACGCCCGTCGTAGCTGACCTCGCCCCCGTAGATCAAGCGGCGATCGGCCGACAGGCGATAGTAGTCGAGCACGAAGTTGGCGTCGGAGAGCGCGTCGTTGTGGGGCAGCACCTGAGCAGCCTGCGCTTGGCTGAGCGGCTCGCTGGCAACGATGTAGTTGGCCGCCCGCATGATCCGCCCGCCGAGTTCGGGCACCAGCCCATTCAGATAGGCATTGGCGGCGAGGATCACGTAATCGGCGCTCACGCGGCCCTGCGCGGTTTGCACCCGAGCCGGCTCGCCCCGCTCGATGGCAGTGGCAGCACTGTGTTCGTGGATGCTTACCCCGGCGCGCTGCGCGGCGCGCGCCAGCCCCAGCGTGTAGTTGAGCGGGTGCAGATGGCCGCCCTCGGCATCGTACAGGGCCGCCGGGTAGGCGTCGGTGACGACCCGCTCGCGCAATGCATCGCCTTCGAGCAAGTGCAACGATTGATAGCCGTAGCGCTCGGCCATGGCAGCCTGGAAGTCACGCAACTCACGAACGTGGCGCGGCTTGACGGCGGCGTGCAGATAGCCCCAGCTCAAATCGCAGGGAATCGCGTGACGTTCGACCAAGTCAGCGGTCAGGCGCACCGATTCTCGGCTCATCTCCCAGATTGCCTTGGCGTGCTCGTGGCCCAGGGCTTTCTCGATCACGCCGATATCGGTGCCCAGCCCGGGCAGAATCTGGCCGCCGCTGCGTCCCGAGGCACCGTGGCCGATCTCGCCGGCCTCGAGCAGCGTCACGCTATAGCCGCGCTCGGCCAGGTGCAGCGCCGCTGAACAGCCGGTGATGCCACCACCCACAACGCAGACGTCGGCATACTGATCGCCCACCAGCGGCGGCGTCGGCGCGAGAGTCACCTGGGTACTGGCGGCGTAGTAGGACGCCGGACGGCGCAGGGCGGCAGCAACGTTCATAGAGACTTCCGAAAGCGTTGATTCTCGTCGGGAGAACCTAAGTTGTTGTTGAATTCTTTCACCATCGCAACGCGGCAATCGTGATTCTTATCCCTAGTCTGACACCAATACCGCGTTTACTGTCAAGTATTCAATAACACTTAGCGCACTTCGACCCCATCATCCGGCTCCATGCCCTGCTGCTGCTCCAGAGCCTCGAGAAACGCCTCCAGCACCCGGTGCGGGCGTCGCCCACGGCGCGTCACGGTGACGAAATCGGTGACGAACCGTTCGCGCTGCGGCACCAGCGCGCGCAGCCGCCCCGTCTCGACCCAGGGACGCGCCAGATGATCGGGCAGGTAGCCGATGAAGCGCCCGGTGAGAATCAGAAACGCCACGCCCTCGCGGTCCGAGGCAGTGGCCTGGTCGTCCAGCCGCTCGATGCGCTCGCGCGCCCCGCCGGGCAGCGGATAGCCCGGCACGACCGCCGCCTGACGGGCCAGGCAAGCTTCGCTGAGTTGATCCTCGTCGACGCTGAACAGCGGGTGCGCGTCGGCGCAGTAAAGAAGTGATCGCTCGCTATAGAGCGGGCGCACCTCGAGACTGGCGAGACGATTGACGTCGGGCACCACGCCCAGGTGCAGCCGGCCGTCGAGCACCGCCCGGGCGATCTCGTCCGGTGGGGTCATGTGGATATTGAGGCGCACGTCCGGCCCGCGCGCCTTGAGAGCGGCCAGCGCGTGGGTGATGCGCATGCGCGGCAGGCTGACCAGGTTGTCGGTAATGCCGATATTGAATTCGCCGCGCAGCGTCTGGTGCAGACCGTTGACCTCGGTGCGAAACGTCTCCAGCGAGGCCAGCAGGGTCAGCGCCGCCTGGTAGACTTCGCGGCCCTCCTCGGTGAGCGCGAAGCCGCCTCGTCCACGCTGGCACAAGCGTAGCCCCAGGCGTTTCTCGAGATCGGCCATGTGCACGCTGATCGCCGAACGACCGATGCCCAACGACACCTCGGCGGCGGTAAAGCCCCCACTTTCGGCCACCGTCTTGAAGATCCGCAGCAGGCGAATATCGAAATCGCTGACCTGACCGAGTGGCCCCGCCATCGGCTTACCTAGCCGCTGCGCGCGCAGGCGCGCCGCAGACCGGGCAACCCGGATCGCGCGGCACGTTGAAGCGGCGCCACTCGCCGTCCAGACCGTCGAAGGTCGAGAGCCCCCGGTGGGGCCTGCCTGCGCCGCTCAACAACTTGACCGCTTCGAGCGCCTGGAAGCAGCCGACCAGTCCGACCAGCGGGCCGATCACGCCGCTCTCGGCGCAGCGCAGTTCCTCATCGTCGCCGCCATCGGCCGCGGGTGGATAGAGACAGGCATAGCAGGGACTCTGCGGGTCACGCGGATCGAACACCGCCAACTGGCCGGAAAAACGGATCGCCGCTCCCGAGACCAATGGCCGACCGGCCTCGACGCAGGCGCGGTTGATCGCGTAGCGGCTGGTGAAACGGTCGGTACAGTCGAGCACCACGTCGGCCGCCGTCACCGCCGCTTCGAGCGACTCGCCGTCGAGATATGCACTCAGCGCGGTAATCTCACAGTCGCTGTTGAGCACACCCGCCGCCGCCGCCGCGGACTCGGCCTTGTTGCGCCCCAGGTCGCCCTGGCGGTGGGCGATCTGACGCTGCAGGTTGCTGATCTCGACGACGTCGGCATCGGCGATGCTCATCCGGCCTACACCGGCCGCCGCCAGGTACAGAGCGACCGGCGAACCCAGCCCGCCGGCGCCAATCACCAGCGCATGGCCGTCGAGCAAGCGTTGCTGGCCCTCGATGTCCACCGCGTCGAGCATGATATGTCGGCTGTAGCGCAACAGCGCCTCATCGTTCATTACCGCTCCCAGGAATCGTCGTTACGGTTGAAGAGCTGCCACCAGGCCACGCATCGCTGGAAGAGCACCTATTTGGCGTCGAGCTCGTCGAGTTCGGGGACGTGCAGGGCAAACTCCTCCTTGACCTCCTCCATGACCACATAGCTCTTGGACTCCTTGACCCCGGGCAAGGTCAACACCACGTCGCCGAGCAATTGACGGTAGGCGGACATCTCGGGGATTCGGCACTTGAGGATGTAGTCGAACTGCCCCGAAACCAGGTGGCACTCCTGAATCTGCGGCAGTTTGGCGACGGCCCGACGGAATTCGTCGAACACCGCCGGTGATTGGGTTTCCAGGCAGATCTCGACGAACACCAGCAGATTCGCCTTGAGCGCCTGCGGATCGAGAATCGCCCGATAGCCGCGGATGATACCCGCCTTTTCCAGCCGCTTGACGCGCTCCAGGCAGGGCGTCGTCGACAGACCCACTTGAGAGGCCAGATCGACATAGGAGATGCGCGCGTTTTCCTGCAGGCTGCGCAGGATCTTGAGATCGATACGGTCCAGTGACCGCGTCTTGGCTTTCATTGTAAGAATGTTCCCTACTAGCAGGATGATCGCCTAGATTGACCGCGTCTTACCGCAGCAAGTCAGGGTCTTATCGCGAAATGCCACAAGGAAACAGCAGGATTTGCCAATGCGGCATGACTACTCGTTAGTCTTACCACATCGACCCAAAGGATAACCAGCGAGCGTATTCCACGCTGCGCTCAGCCCTCGCGCCGACCCAGCGAAACGCGCGGCAGGCCGGCCAGATCGACGCGGGTGGCGATATCCACATAGCCCGCCCTTTGCAGGGCCTCACGGACCGCTTCGCCCTGGGCCATGCCATGCTCGAGCAACAGCCAGCCACCGGCCTCCAGGTAGTCGAGAGCGGTATCGATCAACTGGCGCAGGTCGGCCAGACCATTATCACCGGCCACCAGCGCCGAACGCGGCTCGAAGCGTACGTCGCCACGCCCCAGGTGCGGATCGTCGTCGGCCAGATACGGCGGGTTGGCGACGATCAGCGCGAAGCGCTGGCCGGCCAGCGCGGAAAACCAGTCGCTGATCGAAAAGGCCGCATTGGCGATGCCCAGGCGGCGGGCATTGGCACTCGCCAGCGCCACGGCTTCCGCGATCCGGTCGACGCCGGTGACCTGCCAGGCGGGTCGCTCGCTGGCCAGCGCCAGGGCGATCGCCCCGCTGCCGGTGCCTAGATCGAGCACCCGCTGTACCGTTGCCGGCATCAGCTCAAGCGCCGTTTCGACCAGGCATTCGGTGTCGGGGCGCGGAATCAGCGTCGAGGCCTGGGTGCCCAGCGCCAGCCCCCAGAATTCACGCTCACCGGTCAGGTAGGCCACCGGCTCACCAACGGCCCGCGCGGCGATCAGCGCGGCGAAGCGGGCCCGCAGGAAACCCTCGACGCAATGGTCGTTCCAGGTATAAAGCCAGCTTCGCTCGCGACCCAGCACATGACCCAGCAGCACTTCGGCATCGAGCCGTGGGGTCGGCGATCCGGCAGCGGCGAGGCGTGTGGCAGCCTGCCTGAGCAATGCATCGACGCGCATCAGCCGTCCTGCAAGGCCGCCAAGCGCTCGGCCTGGTATTCATTGACCAGCGGCGATATCACTTCGTCGAGTTCGCCGCCCATCACTTCACCGAGCTTGTAGAGGGTGAGATTGACGCGGTGATCGGTGATCCGCCCCTGCGGAAAGTTGTAGGTGCGGATGCGCTCGCTGCGATCGCCGGAACCGACCAGCGACTTGCGCGTATCGGCCTGCTGCTGGCGCTGACTGTCGACAGCGCTCTGCTTGAGCCGGGCGGCCAGCAGCGACATCGCCTTGGCACGGTTCTTGTGCTGGCTGCGCTCCTCCTGGCATTCGACGACCACGCCGCTCGGCAGGTGGGTGATGCGGATCGCCGAGTCGGTGGTATTGACGTGCTGGCCGCCGGCGCCGCTGGAGCGGAAGGTATCGACACGCAGGTCGTTGCTGTTGATGTCGATGTCACCGACCGCGTCGGCTTCGGGCATCACCGCTACCGTGCACGCCGAGGTGTGAATGCGCCCCTGGGACTCGGTGGCGGGCACCCGCTGCACGCGGTGCGCGCCGGATTCGAACTTGAGCCGCGCGTAGACGCCGTCGCCCTTGATCCGGGCGATGATCTCCTTGTAGCCGCCCTGCTCGCCGTGGCTGGCGTTGACTACCTCGACGTTCCAGCCGTGCTTTTCGGCATAGCGCGAGTACATGCGAAACAAATCGCCGGCGAACAGCGCCGCCTCGTCGCCACCAGTGCCGGCGCGCACCTCGAGGAACACGTTGCGCGCATCGTCGGGGTCCTTGGGCACCAGCAGCACCTTGAGGCGCTCCTCGAGCTCGGCGAGCCGTTCGCGGCCGGCGTAGAGCTCCTCATTGGCGAGTTCGCGCATCTCGGCGTCGGCGTCGCTGGTGAGCTGCTCGGCGGCTTCGACATCGCCCTCGGTGGCGCGGAACTCCCGCCACGCCTCGATGAGCGCCTCGAGCTCGGCATATTCGCGCGAATAGTCGCGAAAGCGCGCCTGGTCGGCGATGACATCCGGCTCGGCGAGCAACGCGGCGAGTTCGTCGAAGCGTTCGTGAAGGCTTTCAAGACGCTGGCGCAAAGACGCTTTCATGCAATGTCCTATTCCGGATCCTGGGCAGGCGCGGCCGGGTCGAGCAGCAGGCTCTCGGCCGCCTGGATGACGTCGTGTCGCTCGGCACCCGACGCCTCGCGCAGGCGCAGCGTCGGGCCATGCATCAGCTTGTTGGTAAGCTGCTGGCTGAGTCGGCGCAATACCTTCTCGGGGTCTTCACCGCGCGCCAGTTGCGCCAGTGCCTGGGCCTCGGCGCCCTGACGCAGCGCCTCGCCCTGTTCGCGATAGCGCTTGATCAGTTCGCCGGCGCCACGCACCCGGCGCTCGTGCTGCCAGTGACTGACGCCCTGGCTGATCAGGTCCTCGGCCTGGTCGGCGGCGACCTGACGATGACGGCGATTCTCCTCGATCACCTCGTGAAGGTTGTCGACGGTGTACAGAAATACATCATCGAGCTCACCGACCTGCGGTTCGATGTCGCGTGGCACGGCGATGTCAACCATGAAGATCGGCCGGTGGCGGCGTACCTTCAAGGCCCGCTCGACCATGCCCTTGCCGAGGATCGGCAAGGGTGCGGCGGTCGAGGTAATGACGATGTCGGCCCGCTCCAGCGCCTGGGGTATCTCGCCGAGGGTGATCGCCTCGCCGCCGAACTCGCCGGTCAGCTGCGCGGCACGCTCGCGGGTACGGTTGGCGACGATCAACTCCTTGATGCCGGCTTCGCGCAGATGCCGGGCGACCAGTTCGATGGTTTCGCCGGCACCGACCAGCAACGCCCGCGAACGCGACAGGTCGTCGAAGATACGTGTCGCCAGGCTGACCGCGGCGTAGGCTACCGAGACCGGGTTCTCGCCGATGCCGGTCTCGGTGCGCACCTGCTTGGCGACCGCGAAGGTGTGCTGAAACAGCCGCTCCAGCTCACCGCCCAATCCCCGATGCTGGCGCGCCTGCTGATAGGCGTCCTTGAGCTGTCCGAGAATCTGCGGCTCGCCGAGCACCATCGAATCCAGCCCCGAGGCCACGCGCATCAGATGACGGGCCGCCGAATCATCGAGATAGTGGTAGGCACAGCGGGTGAGTTCCTCGACCGGCAGGTTGTGGAAGCGTCCCAGCCAGTCGATGACCGCCTGCTCGCCCTGCGCCTCGGTGATACAGTAGAGCTCGGTACGATTGCAGGTCGATAGCACCGCGGCTTCACTCACCGCCGCCAGCCCCTTGAGCTCGGCCAGTGCCGCTTCCAGTTGACTGGGAGTAAAGGCGACCTGCTCACGCACCGCAACATCGGCGGTCTTGTGGTTGATTCCCAGGGCGAAGAGCGTCATTGCAATGAGCCGTTGGATCCTGCGCAATAGTCGAAGAACACGCCTCGCAGCGCGGTGCGCGTGCGACCTCAGGCGCGCCCGTCGCCAGCATGGCCCTGGCGATTCGGGCGGCTTAGTTTATCACACCGCACATCCACGTGGGCATGCGCGCCTTTGCTTTGCCCGGCGTCGGCGAATCGGTATGCTGACAGCATGCCCCCATCCCGCGCCACAGGGATGATCACGTGATGACTACCGGCTCTGGAATGAGGAAAGCATGCGCGCACGCTTGCTTGTGACTGTCCTGGCATCGGCCCTGTTGGCCGGCTGTCAGGGGTTGGCCAACCGGCCACCGCCACTGACCGATCCGCTAGCCTCGGCCCCGCCGGTGCAGAAAGGCCTGGATGCCCAGAGCCTGGCGACGTTGCTGACCGCCGAACTGGCCGGCCAGCGCGGCGATTTCGCGCGGGCCGCCCGCGGCTACCTGGAAACCGCCGAGCGCTATGATTCGCCGGCACTGGCAGAGCGCGCCACCCTGGCCGCACGCTACACCGACGACCCGCAGTTACAGACACGGGCCGCCGAACAGTGGCAACGCCTGGCCCCTCAGGCCGAAGCCCCCGCCCGCCTGCTGGCCAGCCTGGCGCTGGAGCGCGGCGACTGGCGAGCCAGCCTCGAGCAGCGCCTGGCACTCGCCGCACGCGGCGGCCAAGGCGACCTGACCGGCTTCGCCGAAGCCGCCATCGAAAACGAGATAGACGTCGCGCCCTTGCTCGTACGCCTGCGTAGCTACCTGCAGAGCCACGACGTGCAGCCCGACGTCGTGCTCGCCACCGCTTTGCTCGAGGCGGCCAGCGGCGAGACCGCGAGAGCCGATGTGCGCCTTGGCCGACTCGCCGAGAGCCACCCTGCGCTCCCCGGGCTGTGGCTCACCCGCGCACGCATCGCCCTGCAAGAGGGCCGCAACGCTGATGCTCGCGACGCCGCGCTGCGCGGGCTCGAAACCACCGAGGACGACAGCCGCTTCATGCTATTGCTGGCCCGTGCGCAACTGCGCCTGGGCCGGGTGGAAAGCGCTGAAGCGCGCATCAACGCCTTGCTCGCACAACATTCCGACGCTGTCGAACTGCGCCTGGCGCTGGCCCAGCTGTATCTCGAGGAAGCCCATCCGGCCCCCGCGCGGCGTCTGTTGCTGCCGTTGATCGACAGCCAGCCGGCGCCACCGCTGGCCTTCATCATGCTCGGCAGCATCGCCGAGCAGGCCGGCGAGATCGACAACGCGCTGCTCTATTATCGTCAGGTGCCCACCGGCGACGGCTTCATCGAAGCTCGTCAGCACGCCATCACCATGCTCGCCGACAACGACCGCCTGGCGGATGCGCAGACCTTCCTGCGCGTCGAGCGCCTGCGCCACCCCGAGGCCTACGCCGAACTGGTCGGCCTGGAGGTCGATCTGCTCCAGGCACGAGACAAGACCGATGACGCCCGTCAATTGCTCGACCGTGCTGTCGCCCGACACCCCGACGATTCCCAGCTGCGCTTTATCCGCAGCATGTTTCGCTATCGAAACGACAACCTGGCCGGCATGGAGCGCGATCTGCGCCATATCATCGAACTCGAACCGCACAACGCCAAGGCGCTCAATGCGCTGGGCTACACCCTGGCCGATGAGACGTCACGCCTCGACGAAGCCCGCGAACTGATCGAGCGCGCCCATCGCCTGGAGCCCGACTCTCCGGCGATCATCGACAGCCTGGGCTGGGTCTATCACAAGCTGGGTGATGACCAGCGCGCGCTGCCCTACCTGCGCGAGGCCTACCGTCAGCAGCCGGATCAGGAGATCGCCGCGCACCTGGCCGACGTGCTGTGGCAACTCGAGCGCCGTGATGAAGCGCGGGCGCTGATCAAGAAGGCGCTCGAGCGCTTCCCCGAGCGCCCGCGGATCGATGCGCTGCTCGAACGCATCCCCGATCTCGCCCCCGCGACCACCGACTCGGAGTAATACCATGCGACGGCTTGCCGCAATGACTCTCGGCCTGACGCTACTGGCCGGCTGCGCCAGCCAGGCGCCCGCACCCGAATCGCCCCGTGAGAAAGGCGACTGGGCCGACCAGAAGCCGCGCCTCGAGGCACTGGACAGTTGGCGCCTGGCCGGCAAGCTGGGCCTGCGCACACCCAACGATGCGCAAAGTGCCAATCTCGACTGGACGCAACGCGCCGGCCATTACCGCATGCTGATCAGTGGCCCGTTCGGCGCCGGCCGCAGTGTGCTCGAAGGCGGCCCGGATGGCGTGGTATTGACCACCGGCGAGGGCCGCTTCGAGGCCGACACGCCCGAGCAGCTGATGGAGCAACAGCTCGGTTGGTCGCTGCCGATCTCGGCGCTCGACAACTGGGTCCGCGGCCTGCCCTCGCCGATCGTCGAGTATCAGTTGACCCGTGACACACTGAATTTCCCCCAGCGCCTGCGCCAGGCCGGCTGGGTGATCGATTATCGCGACTGGACCCGGGCCGATGGCTTGTGGCTGCCGCGCCGGCTGGTCATGAGTTTCGCCGACTGGCGCGCCACGCTGGTAGTCAATGAATGGCACCCGGGCGCTGCGGATCCCGGCGATGGCTGAGCTGAGCCTGCCGGCGCCCGCCAAGCTCAACCGGCTGCTGCACATCACCGGTCGCCGCGCCAACGGCTACCATGAGCTACAGACGCTGTTCCAATTTCTCGACCATGGCGACACCCTGCACCTGCGTCGCCGCGAGGATGGACGAATCACGCTGACGCCGGCGCTGCCGGGCGTCGAGCATGACGCCAACCTGATCGTGCGCGCGGCACGACTGCTGCAGGAGAGCAGTGGCTGTCGCCTCGGCGCCGACATCGTCCTGGCCAAGCGGCTGCCGATGGGCGGCGGCCTGGGCGGAGGAAGCTCCAACGCCGCCACCGCCCTGCTCGGCCTGGCCCGCCTCTGGGAGCTGTCCGTATCGCTGGATGCGCTCGCCGAGCTGGGCCTGCGCCTGGGTGCCGACGTGCCGGTGTTCATTCACGGCCGCGCCGCCTGGGCCGAGGGCATCGGCGAGCGCCTGACACCGGTCGAGCTCGACACGCCCTGGTTCGTGGTCGTCCACCCCGGGGTCGAGGTCGCCACGCCCGCGGTATTCGGGGCGAAGCAATTGACACGCAATACCCCCCCGATTAGTATGGCGCGCGCACTGCATGAGGGGCCGCACGCCTGGCGCAACGATTGTCAGCCAACTGTGCGCCGGCTCTATCCGGCCGTGGGCGAGGCGCTCGATTGGCTGTCCGGCTTCGCTCCGAGCCTGCTGACCGGAACCGGCGCCTGTGTCTTCTGCCAATTGACGCATAGCGGCGAGGCCGATAGCATACTCGCCCATGTTGGCGAAGGCTGGCATGCCTTCAAGGCACGCGGTTGCAACATATCTCCCCTCCATCAGGCGCTGGGCCTGAATTGATCGGGTTTCTGATTACAGATTCGTGATCACAGGTTCATGATCAAGGTCTAATGATCAAGGCGGTCGAAGCCGGCGACGCACCGCGTCACGGCTAGCGAAGGGCACAGTTACTGGGGTATCGCCAAGTGGTAAGGCAGCGGCTTCTGGTGCCGCCATTCCCAGGTTCGAATCCTGGTACCCCAGCCATTTTCCCTGCGCGCGACTGCTCAATCCGCTCCAGAGACCCCTGAACACTCCAAAGGTGGCTGCGCGTGTCTAAATTGATGGTTTTCGCCGGGAACGCCAATCCCGAACTCGCCCGCAAGGTTGCCGAGGCACTCGACAACCGGCTGGGACATGCCACGGTCGGCCAGTTCAGCGATGGCGAAATCGCGGTCGAGATCAACGAGAACGTGCGCGGCAAGGATGTCTTCATCATGCAGTCCACCTGCGCCCCGACCAACGACAACCTGATGGAACTGATCTTCATGGTGGACGCGCTGCGCCGCGCGTCCGCCGCACGGATCACCGCCGTGGTGCCCTACTTCGGCTATGCCCGTCAGGACCGCCGGGTACGCTCGGCCCGCGTGCCGATCAGCGCCAAGGTGGTCGCCGACATGATGGTCAAGGCCGGTGTCGACCGGGTGATGACCATGGACCTGCACGCCGACCAGATCCAGGGCTTCTTCGACATGCCCGTCGACAACGTCTACGGCTCGCCGATCCTGCTCGACGACATCGAGCGCCAGAACTACGACGATCTGGTCGTCGTCTCGCCCGATGTCGGCGGCGTGGTGCGCGCACGCGCCATCGCCAAGCAGCTCAACGCCGACCTGGCGATCATCGACAAGCGTCGCCCGCAGGCCAATCAGGCCCAGGTGATGCACATCATCGGCGAGATCGAGGATCGCACCTGCATGGTGGTGGACGACATGGTCGATACCGCCGGCACGCTGTGCAAGGCCGCCGAGGCGCTCAAGGATCATGGCGCCGCGGCGCGTCGTCGCCTACGCCACGCATCCGATCCTGTCCGGCCCGGCCGTCGACAACATCAGCGGGTCGGTGCTTGACGAACTGGTCGTGGCCGATACCATTCCGCTGTCCGAAACGGCGCGGCGCAGCGGCAAGATCCGCCAGCTGTCGGTCGCCGGACTGATCGCCGAGGCGATCCGCCGGGTCAGCAACGAAGAATCCGTAAGCGCGATGTTCCACTGAAGCAGTCGCGTTGAGGCACTTTGCCTCGGATACGTGCGCCGCGAGGCGCTATCGGAAACGCCATCGTCTGGTCGCGGGCGGTGGCGATTTCCTTATTTTAAACCCGCGAGGTTACATCAATGTCCGATTATCAACTCACCGCCAATGTTCGTCACGACCTGGGGAAAGGTGCGAGCCGCCGCCTGCGTCGTGAGAACCAGCAGGTCGCTGCCATCATCTACGGCGGCGAAAAGGCACCGCAGCCGATCACTATCGACAAGCCGGCCTTCTACAAGGCGCATCGAAAAAGAGGCGTTCTTCTCGTCGATCATCAATATCGATGTCGATGGCTCCAAGGAACAGGTCGTCGTCCGCGATCTGCAGCGTCATCCCTACAAGGCACTGGTGACTCACGCCGACTTCCTGCGTATCGACGCTTCGCACGCCATGACCATGCACGTGCCGCTGCACTTCATCAGCGAAGAAGAGTGCCTGGGCGTCAAGGAACAGGACGGTGTGCTGCACGTGCTGGCCACCGAAGTGAAGTCAGCTGCCTGCCCAAGGATCTGCCGGAGTACCTGGAAGTCGACGTCAGCAAGCTGGAAATCGGCGAGACCCTGCACCTGTCGGATCTCAAGCTGCCGCAAGGCGTCGAGCTGGTCGCGCTGTCGCACGGCGAAGAGCACGATGCCGGCGTGGTCAGCATCACCCGCCCGACCCGCGGCAGACCGAGGAAGGCGACGAAGAAGAAGCCGCCACCGAGGTCGAGCAGCGCGCCGAAGAAGAAGCGGGCAGCGACGAGGAAGGCAAGTCCGAGTAATCGGCACTGCCCGGGACGGCAACCAGCAAGGCACCTGCATGAGCCACGTCAAAGCGATCATCGGCCTGGGCAATCCCGGCGCGGACTACGCCGAAACTCGGCACAATGCGGGCGCCTGGCTGGTTGAAGCCCTGGCGCGCGACAGCCACACGCCGCTGCGCATGGAGAAGAAGTTCCTTGGCGAATATGCCAAGGTCCATTCGCCGGTCGCGATCTGCATCTGCTCAATCCGACCACCTTCATGAATCGCAGCGGTGCGGCTGTCGCCGCGCTCTGCCAGTTCTTCAAGATCGCTCCCGACGAGCTGCTGGTCGCGCATGACGAACTGGACATCGATCCCGGCACCGCTCGCTACAAGACCGGTGGCGGTCACGGCGGTCACAACGGACTGCGCGACACCATCGCGCGCTGGGTAACAGCAATGCCTTTCATCGCCTGCGCATCGGCATCGGCCATCCCGGCGATGCCAAGCAGGTCACCGACTATGTGCTGGGCCGGCCCGGCAAGGCCGAGCGACAGGCCATCGATGCCGCGCTCGACGAGTGCCTTCACACCCTGCCCGATGCCTTGAACGGTGACTGGGCCAGGGCCATGAACCGCCTGCACAGCTTCAAACCGTAAGCGCCCCGCTCGCCCTGCCCCGCGATGGGCTTTCCACCGCGCAAAAGTTACAGCCCCGCCTGCTTTTCCCGTAGAATACCCGCCATTGTTTTCACGCCTTTCTGCATCTTCAGGACCAAATCATGGGTTTCAATTGCGGCATCGTCGGCCTGCCCAACGTCGGCAAATCCACACTCTTCAACGCACTGACCAAGGCGGGCATCGACGCCGAGAACTTTCCGTTCTGCACCATCGAGCCCAATGCCGGCGTCGTGCCGATGCCCGACCCGCGCCTCGACAAGCTGGCCGAAATCGTCAAGCCCGAGAAGGTGATCCCGACCACCATGGAGTTCGTCGATATCGCCGGACTGGTCGCCGGCGCCTCCAAGGGCGAGGGCCTGGGCAACCAGTTCCTGGCCAATATCCGCCAGACCGACGCCATCGCCCATGTGGTGCGCTGCTTTGAAGACGACAACGTGATCCACGTCGCCAACAAGGTGGACCCGCGCGCCGATATCGAGGTCATCAATACGGAACTGGCGCTGGCCGACCTGGATACCGTGGAGCGCGCCATCCAGCGCCTGGCAGCGCGTGGCCAAGAGCGGCGACAAGGATGCCAACGCCACCAAGGCAGTGCTCGAGCGCATCCAGCCGCACCTCAACGAAGGCAAGCCGGTGCGCAGCATCGGCCTCTCCGACGAGGACAAGCGCCATGGTCCGAGAGCTGTGCCTGCTGACCGTCAAGCCCACCATGTACATCGCCAACGTCAACGAAGATGGCTTCGAGAACAACCCCTACCTGGACGTGGTCCGGGAGATCGCCGCCGAGGAAGGCGCCGTGGTGGTGCCGGTGTGCAACAAGCTGGAAGCCGAGATCGCCGAACTGGAAGACGAGGAGAAAAGCATGTTCCTGGACGAAATGGGCATGGACGAACCCGGCCTGGACCGCGTGATCCGCGCCGGCTACAGCCTGCTCGGCCTGCAGACCTATTTCACCGCCGGGGTCAAGGAAGTGCGCGCCTGGACGGTCAAGGTCGGCGCCACCGCGCCGCAGGCCGCCGGCGTGATTCACACCGATTTTCAGAAGGGCTTCATCCGCGCCGAAGTGGTCGGCTACGACGACTTCGTTGCGCATAACGGCGAAGCAGGGCGCCAAGGAAGCCGGCAAATGGCGCCTCGAAGGCAAGGAGTACATCGTCAAGGACGGCGATGTGGTGCACTTCCGCTTCAACGTCTGAGCGCACGGTCGTTTGCGCGGATAACATTGACACCTCAAGGTGTTATGGGTAATATTCGCCCCCGTTGAAGGGCTACGTAGCTCAGCTGGTTAGAGCACATCACTCATAATGATGGGGTCCCCTGTTCGAATCAGGGCGTAGCCACCAGATATGCAAAAAACGCCTCGCCGGTTCGCCGACGAGGCGTTTTTCGTTACGCTCGTTCTATTGGCTGGCCATCTGGCTTACGGCAGCGCCCTTCCCAGCAGGCGCGGCTCGCGCTCCAGCGTCACCCCGAAGCGCTCGGCGACCGTGGTCGGCGACGCGGCTCGCCAGTGCCAGCAACTCATCGACGCTGCCGCCGCCGTGATGAACCAGTACCAGCGCCTGGCGATCATGGACACCGACTGCCTCCGCTCTCAGCCCCTTGAGTCCGCATTGATCGATCAGCCAGCCGGCGGCGAGCTTGACGCGTCCGTCGGCCAAGCGGGAAATGTGGCATCGCCGGGTACTCGGCCAGCAGTGCCTGGGCGCGGTCGGCAGCGACGACGGGGTTCTTGAAGAAGCTGCCGGCGTTGCCCAGCACCGCAGGATCGGGCAGCTTCTCGCGGCGCACCTGGCTGACCGCCGCAACCACTTCGCTGGGGCTGGGTGAAGGCCCCAGCCGCGCGGCCAGATCGCCATAACCGAGCCGCGGCGCCGGCCGGATGGACAGGCGCAGCACCAGTCGGGTGATCAGCACCCGACCGTCGAGAGCATGTTTGAAGATGCTGTCGCGATAGCCGAAAGCGCACTCATCATGGCTCAATACCGCCTCGCGGCCATCGTCGAGGTACAAAAGGTGCACGCATTCGAGTAGATCGGCGAGCTCGACGCCATAGGCACCGATGTTCTGGATCGGCGCCGCGCCCACGCGCCCCGGGATCAGCGCCAGGTTCTCGGTACCCCACAAACCGTGCGCCGCCAGCAACTCGACCAGTGCATGCCAGTTCAGGCCGGCCTCGACGTGCACGCGCAGCGTATCCGCGTCGAGGGTCTCGAGCCACCAGTCGGCGAAGTCGGCCTGTACCACCAGCCCTGGCAACCAGGGTCGCAGGATCAAGTTACTGCCACCCCCCAGCACGCTGACCGGCCAGCCATTGCGGCGCGCCTCGCCGAGTACGCGACGCGCCTCGTCGGGACTTTCGAGCGCGGCGAAACGCTCGGCCCGGCAGGCCAGCCCCAGGGTATTGAACGCACCCAGTTCGACGTCGCGACGGATCATCGCGGCGACGTGTCGCGCAGCTTTTCACGCAACTTTTCTTGCAGCTCGGCGACCAGACCGTCGCTGGCAGCCTCGACCAGCTCGAAGACTTTGGCGAAGCCCTCGTCACCGCCGTAATAGGGGTCCGGCACCGCCTCGCCCGGGCGCCCGGCAAAGTCCAGAAAGAGCCCGATGCGCGCGTTACAGTCGGTGGAACACTGCGCCTGGATGGCGGCGAGATTGTCGTGATCCATCGCCAGGATGTAGTCGAAACGCCGGAAGTCCTCGGCGTCGAGTGTCCGCGCCCGCAACGCATCGATATCGATACCCCGCTGACGGGCCGCCTCGCGCGCCCGGCGATCCGGCGCCTTGCCGACGTGCCAGTCGCCGATCCCGCAGGAATCGACCTCTACCTGCGCATCCAGGCCGGCGGCGGCCAGCCGAGCACGCAGCACGCCTTCGGCGGTGGGTGAACGGCAGATGTTGCCCAGACAGACGAATAGTACGCGGATCATGACTTGGAGCCTTTGCGTCGAGTGCGAAAAGAACGATGAAGCATGGCGGCTAGCCGGCGAACAGGCCGCGTACGCGCGCGAGATCATCGGCGCTATCGACACCCGCCGGGTGGGCCTGACGGGCCAGCCCGACCTGAATGTGCCGACCATGGTGCAGGGCGCGCAGCTGCTCGAGTTGCTCGAGTTGCTCCAGCGGGCTCGGCAACCAGTCGACGTAGTCGGCCAGGAAGCCGGCGCGGTAGGCGTAGAGGCCGATATGGCGCAGCCAGGCATCGGTCGCCAGGGCGTCGGGGCGTGCGGCAAACTGCTCGCGGTCCCAAGGGATCGGGGCCCGCGAGAAGTACAGCGCGCGGCCGTGGATGTCGCGCACCACCTTGACCACGTTGGGGTTGAACAGCGTCTCGATATCACTGATCGGCTCGGCCAGCGTGGCGATCGAGGCCTCGGCGTCATCGCCCAGCCTGACCGCCACCTGGGCGATGGCCGAGGGCGGCAGCAACGGCTCGTCGCCCTGCACGTTGACCACGATGGTCTCGGCGGAAAGACCCAGCGTCTGCTGCGACCTCGGCGAGCCGGTCAGTCCCCGAAGGGTGGTCGTCGCGAGTCATCAGCGCCTCGCCGCCTACCGCCTCTACCGCAGCAGGATGCGCTGTGTCGTCGGTGGCCACGACGACACGCGCCGCGCCGCTGGCGATCGCCTGCTGCCAGACGCGCACCACCATCGGCTGGCCGGCGATGTCGAGCAGCGGCTTGCCCGGCAAGCGGCTGGAGCCATAGCGGGCCGGAATCACCACCACGAAATGCTCGGCGGCTTCACTCACGGTCTGGTTCGCGTCCTGGCTCACGGCGACGTCGCCCCCGGCTTCTCGTTGCCGGGCCCGGGGCTTTTGTGGAGCTTCTCGTCGGTATCCATGACGCGGGCCTCTTCCTGCAGCATCACCGGAATATCGTCGCGGATGGGATACGCCAGGCCATCGAAATGGCACTTGAGTTCGCCGCGCTCGCGGTCGTACTTGAGCTTGCCCTGGCAGAGCGGGCAGACCAGCATGGCCAGCAGTTCCTTATCCATGAGTTACCTCGCAGGTCGCGGGTTGTAGGGTTTCGAGCCGTTCGCGCAGCCAGGCGACGAATGCGGGGTCCGGCCGGGCCTCGACATCCAGCGCCCAGCAACGCTCATTGGCAAATCGCCGGCACTTGACGGCGTCCTTGGCGGTCATTACCACCGGACGATTGTCGGCGAAGCGCAGATCGCCGGCAGTATAGCGATGATGGTCGGGCAATGGATGGGCATCGTGTTCGACCCCCAGCGTATCGAGGGTGGCGAAGAAGCGCGGTGGATGACCGATCCCCGCCAGCGCGTGCACGCGGCCTGAGAACGGCAGCTGCTCGACCGGGTAGCAGACGCCATCGGTGAGATGCCGCCAGCGCGCCGGCGCCAGCGTCATCGCGTACCCTTCGCCCGGCAGATCCGCCGCCATGGGCGTGCCGTTGATCACCACAGCATCGACCGTCTGCAAGCGTTCCAGCGGCTCACGCAGCGGTCCCGCCGGCAGACACTGGCCATTGCCGAAGCCGCGCGCGCCGTCGACCACCACCAGTTCAATATCACGGCCCAGCGCCAGATGCTGCAGGCCGTCGTCGGCGATCACGATATCGCACCCGGCGGCGATCAGCTTGCGTGCGCCGCGCGGTCGATCGGGATCGACCACCACCGCCAGGCCGGTCTGCTGGGCGAGCATCAATGGCTCGTCGCCGCTCTGTGCGGCGTCGCTGTCGACGTTGACGTAGAGCGGATAGCGCGGCGCATCGCCGCCATAGCCGCGCGAGACGATGCCCGGCTGCCAGCCCTGCTCGGCCAGCCAGCGCGCCAGCCAGGCGACCAGCGGCGACTTGCCGGTGCCGCCCAGGGTCAGGTTGCCGACCACGATCACCGGTACCGGTGAACGCCACTGGGTTTTGCGCCCCGCCGCATAAGCCCGCTGGCGGGCACCGACCGCCTGGCGATAGAGCCATGCCAGCGGCCGCAGCGCCTGCAGCCAGGCGGCGTCACGATACCAGGCGTCACTCAGCCGACTCATGCCGTCGCTTCCTGGAACTGTAGCCGATAGAGCGACGCGTAGGCGCCATCGCGCTCGAGCAGTTCGCTGTGGCTGCCGCTCTCGACGATCCGGCCCTGCTCCATCACCAGGATGCGATCGGCGCGCTCGATGGTCGATAGGCGGTGGGCGATGACGAAGGTGGTGCGTCCGCGGCAGACTTCTTCCAGCGCACGCTGAATGTAGCGCTCGGATTCGGTGTCCAGCGCCGAGGTCGCCTCGTCGAGCACCAGCAACGGCGAGTCCTTGAAGATCGCCCGGGCGATCGCCAGGCGCTGGCGCTGGCCACCGGAAAGCATCACCCCATTGTCGCCGACCACGGTATCGTAGCCCTGTGGCAGCTGGGCGACGAATTCGTCGGCATAGGCCGCCCGCGCCGCGTCCTTGACCGCCGTCCGATCGGCATCGGGCACGCCGTAGGCGATATTGTCGGCGACCGAGGCATTGAACAGCGTCACCTGCTGCGAGACCAGCGCGATCTGACGACGCAGCGGCGACAGTCGATAGTCCTCGACGACCACGTCATCGATCGTCACGCGCCCCTGGGTGGGTCGGTAGAAACGCGGCAACAGGTTGACCAGCGTCGACTTGCCACTGCCCGAGCGCCCGACGATGGCGATCATCTCGCCGGCCTCGACGCGCAGATCGATGCCCTTGAGCACCTCGGGCTGGTCGTCGCCATAGGCGAAATGCACATTCTCGAAGGTGACCCGCCCGGCGATGCCCTCGGGCTCGCGCCGCCCCTCGTCGACTTCAGTCGGCACCTCGAGCAGGCGAAACAGCTCGCTGGCCGCCGCCAGGCCCTTCTGGATTACCGAATTGATCTCGGTGAGCTGCTTGATCGGCTTGGCCATCAGCGAGGCGGCGGTAATGAACGCGACGAATTCACCGGGCGTCATGGCGGCCATCAGATCCGGCGCCATCGCCAGCCACACCAGGCCGGCCAGTGCCAAGGCGACCAGCAACTGGATGACCGGGGTACTGGTCGCCTTGGTCAGCGCCTCCTTGAGGCTCTGGTCGCGATTGTAGGCGCTGGCGGCGGCGAAGCGACGCTTCTCGTACTCCTCGGCACCGTGGGTGCGCATCACCTTGTAGCCGGTCAGCGCTTCGGAGGCGACATGCGTGACATCGCCCATCGAGTGCTGAATACGCCGTGAGATACGCCGAAAACGCTTGCTGGCATAGCGCACCACCAGGCCGATCAGCGGCGTCACGGTGAGAAACAGCAGGGTCAGCAGCCAGTTGGTCCACAGCAGGTAGCCAACCAGGCCGATCACGAACAGGCCTTCGCGGAGGATAATGGTGACCGCGTTGGTCGCCGCGCCGGTGACCTGCTCGACATGATAGGTAACCCGCGAGATCAGGTGCCCGCTGGAGTGCGAATCGAAGAAGCGTCCGGGCAGGTGAAGCATGTGATTGAACACCCCGCAACGCAGCGAATGCACCACGTTGCGTGCCACGTTGCTCATGTAGAAGGTGCCGAGAAAGGTCCCGACGCCACGCAGCGCGAACATGCCGACCACGAACAGCGGCAGAAACAGCCGAAAGTCGGCATCGGGATGCTGAATGCCGTCGATCAGGCGCTTCATCATTTCGGCCAGCGCGGTACTCGAAGCGGCATAGATCGCGTAGCCGACGACTGCCGTGGCGAAGTATTTCCAGTACGGCCGCACGTAGCCGAGCAGGCGCCGATAGAGGGTCCAACTGGTTGCTTGGGTCACGGCGTCTCCGCTGAATTGGGAAGTTGTGACGGCGCACGGGTGGCGATGCGCACACGCTGGATACCCAACGCGGCGGCCTGATCAAGCGCTCCGACCACCGCCGCGTGGCTGGCCTGGCCGTCGGCCTCGATCACCAGCCCCTGCTCGCGGGCCACCTGAGCTCGGGCGCTCAGCGCCTGGCGCAACGCCTCGGTAGCCTCGAAGGTTTGTCCATCCAGCCGATAGTCGCCACCGCGGTTCACCACCACGGTGACTGGCGAGGCCTTGGCAGGCGTGCCGCTTTCGCTCGCGGGCAGCGTCAGCTCCAGCGCCTCGCGGGTCTCGAAGGTGGTCGAGACCATGAAGAAAATCAATAGCAGGAACACCACGTCGATCAGCGGAGTCAGGTTGACCTCCGCCGGCTCGCGGTGACGCCGGGCGAACTTCATGCCGTGCGCCCCTGGGGATCACGCCGCTCGGCCAGGGTCAGCTCGCTACCGTGATGAGCGAGAAATTCGACCACCTGCCCGGCCTGCTCCTCCATGCGCACCGTGATGTCCTCGACGCGCCGCTGAAAGTAGCGATGGAACATCAACGCCGGGAATCGCCACGGTCAGCCCCGCGGCGGTGGTCACCAGCGCCTGGGAGATGCCCCCGGCGAGTTCGGCGGTCTGTTCGGCGCCCTCGGCGGAAACGATCACCGCGAACACCTGAATCATGCCCACCACCGTGCCCAACAGGCCGATCAACGGGGTGATCGAAGCGATCGTCCCCAGCGGGCTGAGGAAGCGTTCCATGTCATGGATGACGGCGGTCGCCGCCTCCTGCAGGCGGCGCGTACCTGGTCCTGCCCCAGCCGGGCGTTACGCAGCCCCGCCGCGAGGATGCCGCCGAGTGGCGAGTGGCTCTCCAGCCAGTAGAGGTTGACCTGCCCTTGCTGGATCAGCTCGCAGACTTCCTGGCCCAGATGCGGCGGAGCGATTCGCGAAATGCGCAGGCTCCACAGCCGCTCGAGGATGATCAGCGTCGCGAGCAGCGAGCAGCCCACGAGGGGAGCATCAACCAGCCGCCGGCCAACAAAGCATCGTACATGTTCATTCAAGCCATCTCCCGGTCATCAGCCGATCTATCCGGCGACCCAGCATATCACTGCCCGTCTAGAGGGCCGTCTAGAGCGACTCCTCATGACAAGAGTCGCCCATCGAGCTCGGCTCGAACGCAGGCCAGGCCGCAGCAAGCCACGTAGCCTTACCGGCGGTATTCCAGGTGCGGCGATTCTACCGCATGGCAGCGCCCCTCGACAGCGTCGCCCCAGCCCGCCGGCAGGCGCTCGGCTGTCACCGGATGCGCCGCGTGGCCGCCCAGCCGAAAGCTCACCGCGCCATCCATGGCGGTATTCCACAGGCAACTGCCAGCGTCGCGGAAGCGTCGACCACATCGCCGCCGGGTGCCCGTACGGATTGTCGCGCCCCGCGCTGAACACCACATGCCGGGGCCGACTGGCCGCGACCCAGCTCGGTGACGAACTGCTGCGACTGCCGTGATGGCCTGCCACCAGTACGCTGACCGGGCCCGGCAAGGTCTCCGCGAGGCGCCGCTCGACTGCGTCGCTGGCATCGCCACTGACCAGTAGGCGCTGATCGCCGGCCTCGACCAGCAGCACGCAGGAGCGATCGTTGGGGTCCCGTCCGGCCAGATCGACCCCGGCCGGTGGTCCGAGGAAACGAAATTCGACACCGTCCCAGCGCCAGTGGTCGCCCGCCCGGCAGGCGCGATCGTCTACGCCTGGCGCAGCGACGCCCGGCGTAACGACGCCCGGCGTAACGACGCCCGGCGTAACGACGCCCGGCGTAACGACGCCCGGCGAGTACCAGCGCGCGACATGATGCGATTCGACGAGTGCCGCCAGCCCCCGGCATGATCGCGGTCACCGTGGCTGACGATGACCGCATCGAAGTCCTGACCCGGCGGCCACAGCGTCTCCAACGGCATGAAGCCGGAACGAAAGCTCGGCCCGGTGTCGAAAATACGCGATGGTGGGCCGTACGCAGCGCCAGCAGCTGGCCCTGGCCGACATCCTGGACACGTACCTGCAACGTGCCGGTTGCGATGCTCGGCGGCGTCAGCGTCACCCCCATCAGCAACAGCGCCACGCTGCCGGCCCAGCGCGGGGTGCGAGCCACACCGGGCAGCGCCCACAAAGAGGCCAGCAGAATCAATCCCAGCGCCAGCGGCCAGGCCTGCCACGCGGGCGGCTGCCACAGCGGCATCACGCTCATGCACCAGGCCAGCAGCGCATGCAGCGCCTGGGCCAGCAATGCGAACAGCTGCCAGACGCCTTCGGCCAGCGGCGGCAACCAGGCCAACAGCCAACCGGCCAGCCCCAGCGGCACCATCAGGCTACCCACCAGCGGCACGACCAGCAGGTTGACCACAGGCGCCGCCGGCGCCAGTCGGTCGAAAGCCAGCAGTACCGCCGCCGCCATCAGCGGTGCCAGCAGGCACTGGCTGCGCAGCAGCGCCACAAGCCAGCCCCGGCCGCCGCTCGGTCGCGTGCGCCCTTGCCAGATCAGAATCAGCAGGCCCACGGCCACGAACGACAACCACAGCCCCGGGCGCCACAGCGCCAGCGGGTCGAGCAGCACGATGACCGCCAGCGCCAGCCACCAGCCCTGCCAGGGGCCGGGCGCGTGCCGACCGCTGGCCACCCACAGCCCGACCAGGGTCATGATCATCGCCCGCAGGGCCGGCGGCTCGAGCCCCGCCAATCCGGCGTAGCCGATCGCCGCTGCCGCGGCGCACCACCAGGGCCAGGTCGTCAGTCGCCAGCGGCGCGGCGTGATCAGCCGCGCCAGGCCACGCGTCAGCCCCAGCACCAGCGCCGCCATCAGGCCGACGTGCAAGCCCGAGATGACCATGATATGGGTCGTGCCGGTGGCGTTGAGCAACTCCCAGTCGGCGCTATCGAGCCGTTCGGCCGCGCCCAGCGTCAGGGCGGCCAGCCAGCGCCGCGCCAAGGGGTCAGCGACATGCCGATCGAGATAGCCGAGTGCCGCCTCGCGCAGCCCCGGCTCACCGACGGCCAGGCGATGCGGCGAAGGCGAGTCGCGGACATAGCCGGTGGCGTCGATGCCCTCGCGCCACAGCCAGGCGCCGTAATCGAAGGTGTCAGGGTTGGCGAAGCCGGCCGGCGGGCGCAGGCGCAGCGTCAATCGCCAGCGATCGTTCACCGTCAGCGCCGGCGGGTCGTACCAGCTGACCCGTACGTGGTCGAGCGCAGCGCAGCCTGGCCGCTCGCTTTCCAGTGGCCGGCAGTTCTCGATAGCTAACCGCAGACGCGTGAAGCGACCCTCGTCGCTGAGCGAGATGATCCGGACTTGCGCCGTCAGATCGGCACGCGACAGGCCCTGCGGCAATTGCGCACCGCGCGCCAGTAGCACTTGGCCGGCACTCAGGGCGAGCACCGCGATCAACAGCGCCAGACGGTAGCGCCGCGCGCGCCAGGGCAGCCAGCAAGGCCAGCGCCAAGCCGGCGAAGAGCCCGGGCAATACCAACGTACCGAGCAGGCCACCGAGTATGGCGGCGATGGCGAGTGGTGGCGCCAGACCGACGAGCGGTAATCGAAGATGGGTGATGTGCGTGGAACCTCCCGAAGCGATCGAGCATGGCGGGACGCCGAGCAACTATGGATAATAGCCGGGATCCGAGCCAGCGAGCGAGACCATGCCGCGCCGCCTGTTACAGCGCTACATGCCCCATCCGGACGTTCTCAAGCGCAACCGCTCGCTGCGCTTCATGAGCGGCCTGACCGGCAATGCCACGCTATGGGTACTGACCCGCCGTTCGGTGGGCAATGCCTTCATGGTCGGACTGTTCTGCGCCTTGCTGCCGATTCCCTTCCAGATGGTCGTCGCGGCGATGGGTGCCTGCCTGCTGCGCTGCAACCTGCCGCTCTCGGTGGGCCTGGTGTGGCTGACCAACCCGTTGACCATGCCGATCATCTTCTATGCCAACTATCGCCTCGGTGCCTGGCTGATGAACACCCCGGCGCGGCGTGTCCCCGAGCAGATCGACGTCCACTGGATCGCCGCCAAGATGGCCGACATCCTGCCCCCGCTGATGCTCGGCTCGCTGGTCGCCGCCGTGAGCGTCGGGCTCGCCAGCAATCTGATCATTCGCCTGATCTGGCGCTGGCACGTGGCGCGCAACTGGAAGCGCCGTGCCCGGCGGCGGCGTCAGGCCGCGCGCCAGGCTCAAGCCCAGGCGCGCAACATCAGCGCTCACCACGACGAACCGAGCTAGCCGGCAGGCTGCAGGCGCCCACCATCGAGGTGCAGGACACGATCCTGATGGGCGGCCAGCCCTGGATCGTGGGTCACCACGACGAAGGCGCAGGCGGCGGTCGAGGCAAGCTCGTCCATCAGTGCGAGGATGCTCGAGGCGGTGGTCTGGTCGAGGTTGCCGGTGGGCTCGTCCATCAGCATCACGCTGGGGTCGGTGATCAGTGCCCGGGCGATCGCCACCCGCTGACGCTCGCCGCCGGACAGTTCGCCGGGCTTGTGATCGGCACGCGGCGCCATGCCCACCTTGGCGAGTATCTCACCGGCCCGCGCTTCGGCGGCCTTGCGCTTGAGGCCGCGGATGAGCAGCGCCAGAGCGACGTTCTCGCGGGCGGTGAACTCGGCCAACAGATGATGAAACTGATAGACGAAGCCGATATGGCGGTTGCGAAAGCGCCCCAGGGCGGCGTCGTCGAGCCCGGCCAGGTCCTGACCGGCAATACGCACCGTCCCGCCACTCGGCTGGTCGAGCCCGCCGAGCAGATTGAGCAGCGTGGTCTTGCCCGACCCCGAGCTGCCTACCACCGCAACGCGTTCGCCGGCACGCACTTCGAGCTCGAGCCCGTCAAGCACGGTGACGTCCTGCGGGCCTTCGCGGTAAGTACGGCCCAACCCCTGGCATTCGAGCATGACCGGGCGAGTATCTGCCTCGGCAGAGGCTGTAGATCGAGATGCTTCACTCATAGCGCAATACCTCCGCTGGCTGGACGCGTGCCGCCCGCCAGGCGGGATACAGCGTTGACAGGAAACTCAGGCCAAAGGCCGCTACAGCGATGATCGCCGCACATCGCTCCATTGCAGTTGCGAAGGCAGATAGCTGATGAAGTAGACATTGGGATCGAGAAACTGGATGCCCGTCAGCGCCTCGAACCCGGCGATGATGTCGGACACCGACAGCGCCAGCACGATGCCCAGGATCACCCCGATGACGATGCCGATCAGGCCGATCGTCAGCCCCTGGACGATGAAGATGCCCATGATGGTCCGCGGAGTCGCACCCAGGGTCCGCAGGATGGCAATGTCGGCGTGCTTGTCGGTGACCACCATGACCAGGGTCGAGACGATGTTGAACGCCGCCACGGCGACGATCACCATCAGCAGCAGGCCGATCATGCGCTTCTCCATCTGGATCGCCTGGAACAGGTTACCGTGGGTATAGGTCCAGTCGATGCCGCGATAGCCATAGCCCAGCTCCTGGACGATCTCGCGGGTCAGGTCGCTGGCCAGAAACAGGTCGTCGAGCTTGAGGCGTAGCCCGCCCACGTTGTCGCCCATCCGCGCCAGGGTCTGCATGTCCTGGATATTGGCGTAGGCGAGCCGCGCGTCGATGTCCGCGCCGACCTTGAAGATGCCGCTGACCGTGAAGCGCTTGAGACGCGGAAATACGCCTCCGGGAGTGATCGACGCCTCGGGCACCAGCAAGGTGACCTGATCACCGACGCCAATGCCCAGGTTGCGCGCCAGCAGGTCACCGAGCACGATGTTCCAGTCGCCGGGGGTCAGATCGTCCAGGCTGCCCTGCGGCATGTGCTGGGCGATGATCGACACGCGCTTTTCGTACTCCGGGTCGACCCCCCAGACCAGACCGCCCTCGTTGCGCCCGCCCACCGAGAACATGCCCTGCTGCTGGATGTAGGGCGCTGCAGCGAGCACATGCTCGCGCTGGGTCAGGCGCTCAGCCAGCGGCTTCCAGTCGCTCATGCCCTGGGGCTGCTCGATGCGCGTGTGCGGCACCATGCCGAGCACTCGGGTGCGCAGCTCGTGGTCGAAGCCATTCATCACCGAAAGCACCAGAATGAGCACCGCCACGCCCAGCATCAGGCCCAGCATCGAGGTCATCGAGATGAATGAAATGAAATGGTTGCGTCGTTTGGCGCGCACGTAGCGCAGCCCGATCAGAAAGGGCAGGCGATCCAGCATCAACATCGATTCCTTGTCGGCAGGCGACCCATGGTACGGTTTTTTTCGCGGCGACGCATTGCCGGGCCGGCCCGAGACGACACCCCGTCCGCCGCGTGCGATAACGCTTGCATCGCCTTCGGCGACGATTACAATGCCCGCCGCCCGGCTTGCGCGGTAGATAGCAACCCATGGAGACCCCATGACTCAGCGTCTGTTCCCCGAATGGCACCCTCAGGATGCCATTTTGCTTACCTGGCCCGGCGCGCACAGCGACTGGGCGCCGATCCTGCCGCGCATCGAGGCGACGTTGGAAGCCATGGTCGTGGCCATTGCCCGCTATCAGCGCGTGCTGATCAGTGTCGCCGACGCCACCACCCGCCAACGTCTGCTGACGACCTTTAGCCATTTGGGCGTCGATAGCACGCGGTTGCTGTTCGCCCTGGCGCCCAGCGACGACAGCTGGGCACGCGATCATGGCCCCATCGCCATCGAACGCGACGGTCGCCCGGTGCTGCTCGACTACCGTTTCACCGGCTGGGGCGGCAAGTTCCCGGCCGCGCGCGACAATGAACTGACGTCACGGCTCCAGGCCGCCGGCGTGTTCGCCGCGCCCGTCGAGGCGCGCGAACTGGTACTGGAAGGCGGTGCCATCGATAGCGACGGCGCGGGTACCCTGCTGACCACCGAGGCCTGCCTGCTCAACCCCAACCGCAATCCTCAACTCGACCGCCAGGCGGTAGAAGCGCGCCTGCGCGTCGAACTGGGCATCGAGCAGGTGCTGTGGCTTAAGCACGGTCATCTCGACGGCGACGACACCGATAGCCACGTCGATACCCTGGCGCGCTTCTGCGATCCGCAGACCATCGCCTACGTGCGCTGCGACGACCCCGCCGACCCGCATTATGCCGGGCTGCGCGCCATGGAGAAGGAGCTCGAGGCGCTGCGTCAGGCCGATGGCGAGCCCTACCGGCTGATCCCGCTGCCCTGGCCCAAGCCCTGCTTCGACCCGGAGGATGGCCACCGGCTACCGGCCACCTACGCCAACTTTCTGATCATCAACGGCGCGGTGCTGATGCCGAGCTACGCCGACCCCGCCGATGCTCGCGCCCTGGTAGCGCTCGCCGAGGCGTTTCCGGACCGCGAGGTGATCCCCATCGATTGCCGCAGTGTGATCCGCCAGCACGGCAGTCTACACTGCCTGACCATGCAACTTCCGCGAGGCAGCCTGACCGAGACCGGGCCCTCCCATGACGACGAGGAGCGTTGAGATGGAAAAGACCCTCAAGGTAGGCCTGGTCCAGCAGCAAGCCTGGCCGGACAAGGCGCGCAGCCTGGAGGCCAGCGAAGCGGGCATCCGTGAGCTCGCCGAACGTGGCGCCGAGCTGGTGCTGCTGCAGGAGCTCCACGCCACCCATTACTTCTGCCAGAGCGAGGACGCCGAGCTGTTCGACCTCGCCGAGCCGCTCGACGGCCCTACCGCCACTCGGCTGGCGGAACTCGCCCGCGAACTCGATATCGTGCTGGTCGGCTCGCTGTTCGAGCGCCGCGCGGCCGGTGTCTATCACAACACCGCCGTGGTCATGGATCGTCATCACGGGCGCGTCGGCTTCTATCGCAAGATGCACATTCCCGACGATCCCGGCTTCTACGAGAAGTTCTACTTCACCCCCGGCGACGCCGATGCCGAGCAGGGCTTCGAGCCGATCGACACCTCGGTCGGCCGGCTCGGCGTGCTGGTGTGCTGGGACCAGTGGTACCCCGAAGCCGCTCGCCTGATGGCATTGGCCGGCGCCGAATTGCTGCTCTACCCCACCGCGATCGGCTGGCATCCACCCGACGATCTGCCCGAGAAAGGCCGCCAGAAGGATGCCTGGACGCTGGTCCAGCGCGCCCATGGGGTGGCCAACGGCCTGCCGGTGCTGGTCGCCAACCGGGTCGGCAACGAGCCCGACCACAGCGGCGTCAGCGCGGGCATCCACTTCTGGGGCGGTAGCTTCATCTGTGGGCCGCAGGGCGAACTGCTCGCCCATGCCGGCGACGAACCCGAAAACCTGTTGGTCGAACTCGACATGAGCCGCAGCGAGCACGTCCGCCGCATGTGGCCCTATCTGCGCGACCGGCGCATCGACGCCTATGGCGACCTGACCCGCCGTTACCGCGATCGCTAACCCTTCGAATTGCCCCTACGGTGCGACGCGTTGCCGCGCGTCGTCCGGCGTATATTTGTCTTCACCGATGATTGACTTAGAATAATCGCCCGGCCGCCTCGATGGCAGCCGAACCATCATCCGGACCGTCCTTTACGCGGACGACCCACTGGAGAGCGACATGAGTCAATCTATCGTCGTGGCGGCGCTGTACAAGTTCGTTGCGCTGCCCGATTACCAAGCCCTGCGCGAGCCATTGCTCGGCGTCATGCAGCGCAACGACGTTAAGGGCACCCTGTTGATCGCCGAGGAAGGCATCAACGGCACCGTATCCGGCCCCCGTTCCGGGATCGACGCCCTGCTCGACTGGCTCAAGCGCGACCCGCGCTTCGACGACATCGAGCACAAGGAGTCGTACTGCGAGAGCCATCCGTTCTACCGCACCAAGGTCAAGCTCAAGCGCGAGATCGTCACCCTTGGCGTGCCCCAGGTCGATCCCAACCGCAAGGTTGGCACCTACGTCGAGCCCGAGGACTGGAATGCGCTGATCAGCGATCCCGAAGTGCTGGTGATCGATACCCGCAACGACTACGAAGTCGAGATCGGCTCCTTCGAGGGTGCGATCAACCCCCGGACACGTTCGTTCCGCGAGTTTCCCGAATACGTCAAGGCCCATTACGACCCCGCCCGTCACAAGAAGGTGGCAATGTTCTGTACCGGGGGGATTCGCTGCGAGAAGGCGTCGAGCTACATGCTCGATGAAGGCTTCGAGTCGGTCTATCACCTCAAGGGCGGCATCCTGAGCTATCTGGAACAGGTCCCCGAACAGCAATCGCTCTGGCAGGGCGACTGCTTCGTATTCGACAACCGGGTCACCGTGCGCCACGACCTCAGCGAAGGCGAGTTCGATCAGTGTCACGCCTGCCGCCGGCCGATTTCCGAGCAGGATCGCGCCTCGCAGCAATATCAGCCCGGCGTCAGCTGTCCGCATTGCTGGGAGGCATTGCCCGAGAAAACCCGCGCGCGCGCCGCCGAGCGTCAGAAGCAGATCGACCTGGCCAAGGCGCGGCGCAAGCCGCATCCGATCGGTCGCGATCCGCGGGCCGATCAAGCCTAATTCGGCATGGCAATGGCGCTATTGCTCGAGCCTGGAGCAATAGCGCCTGCTGCACTCCTTCTAGTCGTGACAGATTCAATTTTTGCTTTTATGATTGGTTTAGGTAACGGTATAAAGGGCAATAGATAGATGGAACTGCAATATCGCCTGCTCGCTGAGCTGGAAGCCGCCTTCGATCGGCTGGTCGAGCGCGTCGAGGCACTAATCGCTGTCTATGAACGAGCACCCCGCCAGGCCTGGGCACTCGAGGAGCGCCACCCCGACAGCGCCTGGCTGCGTCGGGTGTTGTTAGATTTCTGGTATCAGGATGGTCAGGATGGCCGCGCCACACGCAGCTACGTGGCGCTGATAGCCGCCGATGAAGCACTCCTCGAGGCGGTGGCCAGCGTCAACCAGGCCAAGGCCGAGTTTGCCGCGCTGCTGGCACAGATTCGTCAGCAAGCGGTGGCCCTGGTTCCGGAAATCAAGGCGGTTCTACCGTTTCGTCATCCAGCGCTACATGATCATCTGCGTGGCCAGGGCCTGGCGCGCTTGCATCTCAAACAGTGCTGGCGGCATATACCCGTGGCCGACGCGCCCTTGTCGCGGGTCAGACTGGCCTGGTACACCAGCGGACGTTCGATCAAGCGGCTCACGGTGCGCGAGGCCGAACAGAAGTTACTGGCTCTCGACAGCGAGGCCGCTCATGTACGTATTCAACTCAGGCACCTGGCGGGCATTCCCGATGGCGAGCCGTTGGCTCAGGTACAGCGTCAGGCGCCGGTCATGCGTGCCAATCTATTCTTCGAGGAAGCGCTTGCCGATGGACGCGAGCGGCGCGCCATGAACCTGCCATTACCGCTGTTCATACCGGCACCGGAGGGCCGCCTGCCTAACCATAACGAGCCATTGCCACGCCCGCCGCAAGGGCGCACCCGGGCACGGCGCAGCGATGAACGGCTCGAGGATGAGGTCTTTCTGCCCAGCCTGCGCGTCTACCGTTATCGCAGCCTATAGCTGTCTTTCAGGCATCGTGATTAGTGTCGGGCAGATGCTTGAAGCGCACATAGCGGTGCAGGCGTATCAATGGGCGCATCAACAACTGAACGCTACCGATGACGAACAGCGCGACGCCCAGCGTCTTGATGCCACCCTCGAAGAAAAAGCACACGCTACCCAAGGTGAACCACAAGCCAAGCATGAAATCATTGACGATACTGAGGACTTCGTAGCGCTGATGGATTACCAGTTCTTTGTCGCCGATGGTGAAGGTCCATTCGTGACTGCCGGTATGACGCTCCCTGCGCATGGCAAGACTCCTGTCTGAAGGTCAACACAACGGCCCGCCGCCGCCGCGGGCCTTGTTTCAGCAACAGCTCAGAACAGACGGTTCAGACCGTTCTGCGCCGCCACCCGATAGGCTTCCGCCATGGTCGGGTAGTTGAAAGTGGTATTGATGAAATATTTTAGACTATTGGCCTCGCCGGGCTGTTGCATGATCGCCTGACCGATATGGACGATCTCGGAAGCCTGGTCGCCGAAGCAATGAATACCCAGGATCTCCAGCGTGTCGCGATGGAACAGAATCTTGAGCATGCCCACGGTGTCGCCGGTGATCTGCGCCCGCGCGGTATCCTTGAAGAAGGCCTGGGCCACTTCATAGGGTACCTTGGCCTCGGTGAGCTCGCGTTCGGTCTTGCCGACCGAGCTGATCTCGGGAATCGTGTAGATGCCGGTGGGAATGTCCTCGACAAAGCGAAACGGTTCGTCGAGGAAATCATCGCTGGCACTGCGCCCCTGGTCATAGGCGGCGCTCGCCAGGCTCGGCCAGCCGATCACGTCGCCCACGGCGTAGATGTGGGGAATCATGGTGCGGTAATGCTCATCGACCTGCAGCTGTCCGCGACCGTTGGCCTCGAGCCCGATGTTCTCGAGCCCCAGCTCATCAGTGTTGCCGGTACGCCCGTTGGCCCACAAGAAGGCATCGGCACGCAACTTCTTGCCCGACTTGAGATGCACGACCACGCCCGCCTCATCGCCTTCGATCCTCTCGTACTCCTCGTTGTGGCGTACCAGCACGCCGTGTTGGCGAAGGTGATACGAGAGCGCATCGCTGATCTCATCGTCGAGGAATGACAATAGCCGGTCGCGGGTATCGATCAGGTCGACCTTGACCCCCAGCCCAGAGAAGATCGACGCATATTCGGAACCGATGACCCCTGCGCCGTAGATGATCAGGGTCCGCGGAGTATGTGACACGCCGAGAATCGTGTCCGAGCAGTAGATCCGGGGATGACGAAAGTTAACGTCGCCCGGCCGGTAGGGGCGTGAGCCAGTCGCTACCACGATCTGCTGAGCGATCAGTTCCTCGGCGCCTTCGTGATTGTCGCGCACCACCAGCGTGTGCTCATCCTTGAAATGCGCCACGCCGAAGAACACATCGATACGGTTGCGTGCATAGAAGGTAGTGCGCATCTCGACCTGTTGGTCGATAGTCACCCGGGAGCGCTCGAGCACCTTGGGAAACGAGAACCAGCGTGGCTCACCGATGTCGCGGAACATGCGGTTGGTGTTGAACTGCATGATCTGCTTGACCTGATGGCGCAGCGCCTTGGAGGGAATCGTCCCCCAGTGCGTGCAGTTGCCGCCCACTGCAGGCTGCTTTTCGATCACCGCCACGCGCTTGCCATGCTTGGCGGCATTGATTGCCGAACTTTCGCCGGCCGGGCCGGTACCGATCACCACCACGTCGTAGTTATGAACTGCCATCGGTTGTCGCGTCTCCTCTACTGAGCGGTAATTCCCTCGGATCGGTTAACGGCGCGTTGCGTCGTAGCCTAGATCAAGCCCTCGCTGGCTGTCGGCGCTGCGCCGCGTCTGGACGCCGCGCTTACGGTTTTCCTCTTCGCAGACTTCATCCTTGCCACCGCAGATGTCACAGCCATCCTTGAGGCCCAGATTGTTCAAGCCGCCACAGGAGCCACTAATCGGTTTACGGCCGAGAATCACCCCGATAGACATCGCAGCGACCAGCAGCAGCATGGCTGCGAACACAATCAACCAAAGCGTCATGATTTCTCCTCCTCGCCGACCGTCTCGGCCCCCTCCATATAGGGAGCAAAGGTCGAACTCATGCGTGTTTCGAACCCCTCATCGGTTCTGACAATGAAATACACCGCAATGTTTTTGCGTTCGGCCAACTCGAGTCCAGCGCGTTCGCCCATGACCGTAAACGCCGTTGCCAGGGCGTCGGCTGTCGCGCAACGCTCGGCGATGACCGTGACCGAAGCCACCTGGTTGGTGATAGGACGCCCGGTGCGCGGATCGATGGTGTGAGAATAACGCACGCCATCGCTTTCGAAGTAATTGCGATAATCCCCTGACGTTGCCACGGCCGCGCTGTCGAGATCGATGATGCGTTGCACGCTGCGCTCGCTGGAGACGGGTTTCTCGACCGCGATGCGCCACGGTTCACCGCCCGGCTTGGTGCCCTGCGTGCGGATCTCGCCACCGACTTCGACCAGATAGTCAGCGATGCCACGGTCCTCGAGATAATCGGCGACGCGATCGGTCCCATAACCCTTGGCAATCCCCGAAAGATCGACGTAGACGGGTTTGCGCTTGGTCAGCGTGTCGCCATCGAGCACAAGCGCGTGGATATCCACCCGTGCCAACGCCGCGGCCAGCTCGGCAGAGCCCGGCACCCGCTCGGGGCGCCCCGTGGGGCCGAAACCCCAGAGGTTAACCGCCGGCCCGACGGTGACATCGAAGGCATCGTTCGATAGCCGGGCGATACGCAGTGATTCGCGTAGCACCTTTGCCGTGGCCGGCGACAGAAAGAATGGCACGCCCACCGGATAGCGGTTGAACCTCGACAGTTCCGAATCGTCCCGGTAGGTCGACATCAAAGCGTCGACATGCTCGAGCTGGCTGCGGATACCTGCCTCGAGCGACTCAAGCGTTGCCTCGTCAAGCGCGGCAAAGAGCGTTACATGATAGCCGGTCCCGAAGATCGGTCCCTCGAAACGGTGCGCCTCGACTTGGGGCGCACGCTGACAACCCGAGATCACTATCAAGACCAGCGTCGTAACCACCGCCCCAATCAATAACAGGGCCGCATGCGGCCCTGTTGACGTTCGACGATAGCCCTCGCTCATCCGCCGAAATCATCCAGCATGATGTTCTCCGGCTCGACGCCCAGGTCGGTGAGCATCTTGATCACCGAGGCATTCATCATCGGCGGCCCGCACATGTAGTACTCGCAATCCTCGGGCGCCGGGTGATCCTTGAGATAATTCTCGTAGAGCACGTTATGGATAAATCCGGTGGCCCCTTCCCAGTTGTCCTCGGGTTGAGGATCGGACAGCGCCAGGTGCCACTCGAAGTTGTCGAACTCCTCGGCCAGCTGGTCGTACTCGTCATTGTAGAAGGTCTCTCGCCAGGAACGTGCGCCATACCAGAACGAGATCTTGCGCTTGGATTCGAGACGCTTGAGCTGGTCGAAGATGTGGCTGCGCATCGGCGCCATGCCCGCACCACCGCCGACAAAGACCATTTCGGCATCGGTGTCCTTGGCAAAGAACTCACCAAACGGCCCCATTACCGTGACCTTGTCGCCCGCCTTCAGGTTGAAGACATAGGTCGACATCAGCCCCGGTGGATGGCTGGAGTTGGGCGGTGGCGTGGCGATACGGATGTTGAACTTGAGGATGCCCTTCTCTTCCGGATAGTTGGCCATCGAATAGGCCCGGATGACTTCCTCTTCGTTCTTGTGGGAGACGTCGAACAGCTTGAATTTCTCCCAGTCGCCGCGGTATTCCTCGTCGATATCGAAGTTGGAAAACTTGATGTCGTAAGGCGGCGCGACCAGCTGCACATAGCCACCAGCGCGGAAATCGACGTTCTCGCCTTCCGGCAGCTTGAGGTTGAGTTCCTTGATGAAGGTCGCGACGTTGGGGTTCTCGATGACCTCGCATTCCCACTTCTTGACGCCGAAGACCTCTTCGGGAACCTCGATGCGCATGTCCTGCTTGACCGGCACCTGGCAGGAGAGTCGCCAGCCCTCCTTCTTCTCGCCCATGGTGAAGTGCGACTCCTCGGTCGGCAGAATCGAGCCGCCGCCCTCGGTGACCCGACACTTGCACTGGGCGCAGGAACCGCCGCCGCCGCAGGCGGACGACAGGAAGATGCCGTTCGACGCCAGTGTCTGCAGCAGCTTGCCGCCGGCCTGAGTCTGCAGGGTGTTGTCGGGGTCTTCATTGATCTGGATCGTCACGTCGCCGCTGCTCACCAGGCGGCTGCGTGCGGCCAGGATGATCGCCACCAGGCCGATGACGACCACGGTGAACATGACCACGCCAAGCACGATAATCGATGTATCGACCATGTCGAATTCCTATATCTCGTTGTACTTACAGCTGGATGCCGGAAAAGGACATGAAGCCCAGCGACATCAGGCCCACGGTGATGAAGGTGATCCCCAGCCCACGCAGGCCGGCCGGCACGTCGCTGTACTTGAGCTTTTCGCGGATACCCGCCAAGGCGGCGATGGCCAACGCCCAGCCGGCGCCGGCGCCAAAGCCGTAGATCACCGATTCACCGAAGCTGTAGTCGCGCTCGACCATGAACAGCGAAGCACCGAGGATCGCGCAATTCACCGTGATCAGCGGCAGGAACACGCCCAGCGCGTTGTAGAGCGCGGGCACGAACTTGTCGAGGAACATCTCGAGGATCTGCACGATCGCCGCGATCACGCCGATATAGCTGAGCAACCCGAGAAACGACAGATCGATGTTCTCGGCGCCCTCGATGCCGGTCCAGGTCAAGGCCCCTTCGCGCAGGAGGTAATGTAGGATCAGGTTGTTGACCGGCACGGTGATCGCCAGCACCACGACCACGGCGATGCCCAGCCCGATCGCCGAGTAGACCTTCTTCGAGACCGCCATGAAGGTACACATGCCGAGGAAGAACGCCAGCGCCATGTTCTCGACGAACACGGCCTTGATGAACAGGCTCAGGTAATGTTCGACATTTACACTGCCTCCTTGGCCTTGGTGTTGGTCGTGATCTTGAACTCGTTCTCCTCGATCTGTTCGGGTTCCAGGCTGCGCAGCCCCCAGATGATCAGACCGATGACGAAGAACGCCGAGGGCGGCAGCAGCATCAGGCCGTTGGGGACATACCAGCCACCGTCGTTGGTCGTCTGCAAGATGGTGATGCCGAATACCGAACCGGAACCGAACAGCTCACGGAAGAAGCCCACGATCAGCAGTAGCACTGCATAGCCCAGGCCGTTGCCGATCCCATCGAGAAAGCTCATCACCGGCGGGTTCTGCATGGCAAAGGCTTCGGCCCGCCCCATGACGATGCAGTTGGTGATGATCAGACCGACGAACACCGACAGCGCTTGGAGATCTCGTAGGCGTAAGCCTTGAGCACCTGGTCGACCACGATGACCAGCGAAGCGATGATCGTCATCTGCACGATGATGCGGATCGCCGAGGGGATCTGGTTACGTATCAACGATACGAAGAAGCTCGAGAAGGCGGTAACGGCGATTACCGCCAGGCCCATCACCAGCGACGTACCCATTGAGTTGGTCACCGCCAGCGCGGAACAGATACCCAGGATCTGTAGAGCGATCGGGTTGTTCTTGAAGATCGGCGTGGTCAGCACGCCTTTGGGCGTATAGGCAGCCATGGCTTACGCTCCTTGCGTCGTGTCGCGGAAACGGGCCAAGTACTCGGCGAAGCCGGCATCACTCAGCCAGAATTGCAGAAGATTAGTCACACCTTTACTGGTCAGCGTTGCCCCGGACAGGGCGTCGACCTTGTGCACGGCATCAGGTGTCTGGGGACCTACGCCACCCTTGACCAGACGGATGGCGGGATCCATCTGGTTCTCGGGATAGATCTTCTTGCCGTCCCACAGGGCTTTCCAATCGGGATTGTCGACCTCGCCGCCAAGCCCCGGCGTCTCGCCCTGATCGTAAAACGATAACCCGACCACGGTATTGCCGTCCCCCTTCAAGGCCAGATAGCCCGACATCAATGACCATAGCCCCTGCCCACGCACCGGCAGGATGATCTTGTCGGGATTGTCCGGGTCGCCAACCAGATACACCGTAGCGTAGTTCTCCTGGCGGCCGATACCAGCCATGTCCTCGGCCCCCGACAGGGTCCGTGACTGCGCGGGATCCTTGGCGGCTTCGAACTGATTGAAGGTCTCGGCGTTCTTGTCTTCAGCATACTCACCGTTGCTCAGGTCGACGACCCGTGCGGTGATTGCCTCGGCGAACTGCTCGTCGACGTCGGTACCCGCCTCGTAAAGCTCAGCCACCTGAAGAATGTTCGACTTGCGATCGAGCTCCTGGTTCTGCTGCTGCTTGGGCCGCAGCACCACGGCTGCCGTCGACACGACCACCGAACAGACGATACACAGCGCGAACGCGACCGTGAGGGTCTTCTTGATCGAGTTATTACTGGCCATCAGGCGGTCTCCTTGCTCATCGCGCCAGCGGTTTCACGCTTCTGACGACGCTTGATATTGGCCTGCACGATAAAATGGTCGATCAGCGGAGCGAACAGGTTGGCAAACAGGATCGCCAGCATGATGCCTTCGGGGAAGGCCGGGTTGACCACCCGGATCAACACGGTCATCACCCCGATCAAGGCACCGAACACCAGCTTGCCCTTGTCGGTCATCGACGCCGAGACCGGGTCGGTGGCCATGAACACCATGCCGAAGGCGAAACCGCCGACTACCAGGTGCCAGTACCAGGGCATGGCAAACATGGCGTTGGTCTCGGAACCGACCGCATTGAACAGCGCACTGGTGGCCACCATGCCAAGGAAAGTGCCCAGCATGATTCGCCAGGAGGCTATTCGGGTCCACAGCAATACGGCGGCACCGATCAAAATGGCCAATGTCGAGACTTCACCGACCGAACCGGGTATGAAGCCAAAGAAGGCATCCAGCCAGCTCATTTGCTGATGCAGTGCATCCATGCCATTGGCGTAGGCGGTCGACAAGGCGGTCGCCCCAGTATAACCATCGGCCGCAATCCATACCGAGTCGCCCGAGATCTGCGCCGGGTAGGCGAAATACAGAAACGCGCGGCCGGTGAGGGCCGGGTTGAGGAAGTTCTTGCCGGTACCGCCGAAGATCTCCTTGCCGATCACCACCCCGAAGGTGATCCCCAGCGCCACCTGCCACAGCGGAATCGTCGCCGGCAGGATCAGGGCGAACAGCACCGAAGTGACGAAGAAGCCTTCGTTGACCTCATGGCCGCGCTTGACCGCGAACAGCACTTCCCAGAAACCGCCGACCACGAAGGTCACCAGATAGATGGGCAGGAAGTAGGTGGCACCGAGCACGAAATCGGCCCAGATACTACCGGGATCGTTGCCGCCGGCCAGCGTCATGGTCACGGCTTCGCGCCAGCCCCCCAGCGCGCTGTAACCGTCGGCGATCGCCTGATTGGTCTGCAGCCCGGCGTTGTACATGCCGAAAAGCATCGCCGGGAAGGTGCAGAACCATACCGTGATCATGATCCGCTTGAGATCGATGCCGTCGCGCACATGGGCCGTCGTGCGCGTGACGTCGGGCGGCGAGTAAAAGATCGTGTCCACCGCCTCGTAGAGGGCATAGAACTTCTCGTACTTGCCCCCCTTGTGGAAGTGCGGCTCGAGATTGTCGAGTGTCTGTCGGATCCCCATCATCAAGCCTCTTTCTCGATCGTGGTGAGATTGTCACGCAGGATGGGACCGTACTCGTACTTGCCCGGACATACATAGGTGCAGAGTGCGAGATCTTCCTCATCCAGTTCGAGACAGCCGAGCTGCATCGCCATTTCGATGTCACCGACAATCAACGACCGCAGCAACTGAGTCGGCAGAATATCCAGCGGCATGACCGTTTCGTAGGAGCCCACCGGCACCATGGCACGCTCGGAGCCGTTGGTGGTGGTGGTCGGGGTGAACTTGCTGAGCCCGGTAAACCGCGACATATAGATGCCCAGCACCGAGTGCTTGTTACGTCCCGGCGATAGCCAGCCCATGAAGGCACGCTTGGTGCCCTCTTCGAGCAGACTGATCTGCTGGTGGAAGCGTCCCAGATAGCTCAATGCCCCTTCGGCGATGTTACCGCCGAATACCGAGCCGGAAATGACCCGAACATCGCTTTCCGCCTCGCCGACCTCGCCATCGAGCAGTTCGCGGAGGCTGGCCCCGAGCCGGGTGCGCACCAGACGCGGATGATTGGCCAGCGGCCCACCGATAGCCACCACGCGGTGCGTATCGAGGATGCCTTCGGCGCACAGCTTGCCGATGGCAATCACGTCCTGATAACCGACGTGCCAGACCTGGCGTGTCAGGCTGACCGGTGCCAGATAATGAATGTGGGTACCGGGCAGCCCGGCGGGATGTACACCCTTGAAGCTCTCGGCCTGAACGCCGGAGACATCACTCCCCGGCAGGCTGGCATCCGGCGCGTGGCACAGGAAGACCTTGCCTTCGGTGAGCCGCTTGAGGACCTTGAGCCCCTGGCTGAACGCCTCGGGTTGCTCGTTGATCACCAACGCCGGATCAGCCGCCAGCGGATGAGTGTCGATCGCCGTCACGAAGATGTTCGTCGGCTGGGCGTCGAGCGCCGGCGTCCGCGAGAAGGGACGCGTGCGCAAGGCAGTCCACAGGCCGGACTCGACTAGCTGATCAACGACCACTTGGCGTTCCAGGCCTTCCAGTGCCGCAGCGCCATGCGCGGCGAACTCAACCTGCTCGCCCTGGTCGTCCACCTTGATCACCACCGACAGCAAGCGGCGCTTCTCGCCACGATTGATGGCGACCACTTCGCCGGCCGCCGGCGCGGTAAAGCGCACGCCGGGAATCTTCTTGTCGGTGAACAAGAGCTGGCCAAGCTTCACCCGGTCCCCTTCCCGGACCTCCATGGTCGGTTTCATGCCGACGTAATCGGAGCCCAGAACGGCCACATGGCGCACCGGCCGCGCATCCTCGACACGCTGTTCCGGCGCCCCCGCGATGGGGAGATCCAGGCCTCGTTTGACTTCGATCATAGTCTCGCCCAGTTATCGAATCTGATTAGCAAGGAAAGGGATTCGATGCACAGCATGATGCCGAGCCCGCGTCTGGCTGAGCTGTCACGACACTTGTCACAGTGCTCGAATGCTTTTCTTATCAGAAGGTTGTCTCGAGCGGCCCGTGGCCATACGGACCGCGCCAAAAGTCGCCGACATTATATAGAGAGGCACGTCGAAAGGCCACCAGCGACGCGCACGGGTGGCCTTTTTCGAGACGCTTCGGAAAGATCTTGGCGGCCACAAAATGGCCACCAAGGAGGGGGCTCAGTCGCGGGTACGCGGCAGATAGAGGAAATTGACGTTGGACATTGACTGCAGGATACGCACTACCTGACAGCTATAGCCGAACTCGTTGTCGTACCAGACGTACAGCACGGCGTTGTTGCCATCGACGATGGTCGCCTTGGCATCGACGATCCCCGCGTGGCGGTTGCCGACGAAGTCGGACGACACCACTTCCGGCGAATCGACGTAATCGATCTGCTTCTGTAGCGATGAATCGAGCGACACCTGACGCAGATAGGCGTTGACGCTTGCCACATCGGCCGGCTTGGCCAGGTTGAGATTGAGGATCGCCATCGAGACGTTCGGCGTGGGCACGCGAATGGCGTTACCGGTCAGCTTGCCCTCGAACTCGGGCAAGGCCTTGGCGACCGCCTTGGCGGCGCCGGTTTCGGTCAGCACCATGTTGAGTGGTGCGCTACGCCCGCGACGGTCGCCCTTGTGGTAGTTGTCGATCAGGTTCTGGTCGTTGGTGTAGGAGTGTACCGTTTCGACATGGCCGTGAGTGATGCCGAACTCGTCATTGATCGCCTTGAGCACCGGAACGATGGCGTTGGTGGTACAGGACGCCGCCGAAATGATTCGATCGTCTGTGCCGATCGTCGGCGTGGTTGATGCCATAGACGATGTTCTTGAGACTGCCTTTGCCCGGCGCGGTGAGCAGCACCTTGGCGACACCCCTGCTGGACAAGGTGCTGCGACAAGCCCTCCTCATCTCGCCATTTGCCGGTGTTGTCGACCACCAGCGCATTGTTGATGCCATACTCGGTGTAGTCGATCTCTGCTGGCGAATCGGCATGGATAACCTTGATGACCTTGCCATTGGCGATCAACGCGCTGTTGGCTTCGGTCGACACTGATCGTGCCGGCGAAAGGGCCATGCACCGAGTCGCGGCGCAGCAGGCTGGCACGCTTTTCCAGATCGTCGCCCCCGCCGCGCACGACGATGGCGCGCAGGCGCAACAGATTGCCGCCGCCGGCCTTCTCGATCAGGATGCGCGCCAGGATGCGGCCAATACGCCCGAAACCATAGAGCACGACATCCTTGGGCGTACCGCCCATGCCATTTGCACCGTGAGCGCCGACCAGTTCGCCGAGTTCCTCACGCAGATAGGCTTCGACGTCACTGCGACCGCTACGCTTGAAGGCGACGACCAGCTTGCCCAGATCGATATGCGCCGGCCCCAGCTCGAGCTCGACCATGGTCTTGATGAACGGCAGGGTGTCGCGCACCGACAGCTCGGTGCCCTCGACCTTCTTGACGTAACGATGATTCTTGAGGATACGGATCACCGAACGGATGATCAGCGAACGCCCGTATAGCGACGGCACCACGTTGTACTTGCGATACAACTGACCGAGCAGCGGGATCATCTCCTCGGCCAACGCCTCATTTTCCTGCCACTCCTGGAAACAGATATCGCGCTGGTCTTGACTCGCCTTGTCTTGATCCACTAGAAGCCCCTTTCTGGAATCGCGAATTGAATTCTGTTCATTATCCTTGCCAAACGAGAAACCTCGCAATCGCTGGATGGTCGCATGAGCTGTAGGGTCACTACAGAAATACGCACTTGACTACAAACTTGTTTGCGGGCATGGCGGACAATTTTTTTGACATGCCGAGCCTTGTCCTGCGCCCCGATTGTCCGTCGATAGTGCCACCCTGTTATGATCTAGCGCATCGCCACTACGTCGTTACGTTGCCCAGACTCATGCCCAATTTTTCGCCCCTGGCCCCACCACTTCCCGACGATAACCGCCATACCGTGTATTGTCGGGCCCCGTCGGGCGCCGCAGGTCCGCTGACCCTGGCCCGCCTGGCCGATGATGCACCGCTGCTGGTAATCACTCCCGATACCGCCAGCGCGCAGCGTCTGGAAAGTGCCCTGCGCTTTTTCGCCGGCGTTCCGGTATTGCCGTTTCCCGATTGGGAGACGCTGCCCTACGACAGCTTCTCGCCCCACCAGGACATCGTTTCCGAACGCCTGCGCACCCTGCGCCGCCTGCAGGAGGCCCGCGAGGGCATCGTGCTGGTGCCGGTCAACACGCTGATGCAGCGACTGCCACCCACCGACTATATTGCCGGGCGGGTCATCACCCTGACTGTGGGCATGACGCTCGACCGCGAAGGCTTTCGTGAGCGCCTGTCGCGCGCCGGCTATCGCGCCGTGGAGACCGTCTACGAGCCGGGCGAATACGCCCTGCGCGGTGCGCTGATCGATCTCTACCCGATGGGCAGCGAAACGCCGCTGCGCATCGACCTGTTCGATGACGAGATCGACACCCTGCGCCGCTTCGACCCGGATACCCAGCGCAGCGCCGACAAGGTCGAATCGGTCGAACTACTGCCCGCCCATGAGTATTCGTTGTCACGCTCGGCGATCGCCTGTTTCCGCGAAGGCTTCGAGACGTTGTTCGATGTCGACCCGCGCCAGTGCCCGCTCTACAACGACGCCATCAAGGGCATCCCTTCGCCGGGGCTCGAGCAGTATCTGCCGCTGTTCTTCGAGGAGACGGCAACGCTCTTCGAGCATCTCGCCGAAGGCACCCGCATCGCCCTGCTGCCCGGCGTGCATGCCGCTGCCGAACATCACTGGGGCTCGATACAGAGCCGCTACGAGAATCTCGGCGTTGACCCGACGCGGCCCTTGCTGCCGCCGGCACGCGCCTTCATACCGGTGGCCGAGGTGTTCGCTGCGATCAAGGCCAAACCGCGTCTCGAGCTGGTCGACAGCGACGACCACCCGCATGCTAGAAAGCCGCTGACCCAGGCCCCGCCGCAGGTCGCCATCAACGCTCGCGCCCAGAAGCCGCTGGCCGCGCTGCAGGATTATCTCGCCGCCCATCCCGAGCAACGCATGCTGTTCGTCGCCGAATCCCGCGGCCGTCGCGAGGCGCTGGAGGAAACGCTGGCCGTCCTGCATCTTGAAATGCCCCATGTCGATGACTGGCAGGCATTCATTGCCGGCAAACAGCGCCTGGCGATCACCGAGGGATTGCTCAGCGAAGGCCTGGTGCTCGACGAGCCGGATCTCGCCGTGATCACCGAGACCGAACTGTTCGGCGAGGTGGTGCGCCAGAGCCGGCGCCGCGAGAAGGCTACCGACGACAACGAACTGGCGGTGCGCCATCTTTCCGAGCTGCGTCCCGGCTCGCCGGTGGTCCATCAGCTACATGGCGTGGGCCGCTATCTGGGCCTGGAAACCATCGAGGCCGGCGGCCAGGCCGCCGAGTTCGTGACCCTGGAATACGCCGACGGCGCACGCCTCTACGTGCCGGTGGACAGCCTGCAGCTGATCTCGCGCTACGCCGGCGCCAGTGACGAGCTGGCGCCGCTGCACAAGCTCGGCTCGGATACCTGGGACAAAGCCAAGAAGAAGGCCGCCGAGCGCATCCGCGATACCGCCGCCGAACTGCTCGACGTCTATGCCCGCCGCGAGGCGCGCGAAGGCTTCGCCAGCGATCCTCCCGGGGAGGAGTATCAGCGCTTCGCGGCAAGCTTCCCGTTCGAGGAGACTCCCGATCAGCGCGCCGCCATCCATGCGGTGATCGGCGACATGACGGCCAGCCAGCCGATGGACCGGGTGGTCTGCGGCGATGTCGGCTTCGGCAAGACCGAAGTCGCCATGCGCGCCGCCTTCCTCGCCGTGCATTCGGGGCGCCAGGTGGTGGTGCTGGTGCCGACCACCCTGCTCGCCCAGCAGCACTACGACAATTTCCGCGACCGCTTCGCCGATACCGCCGTCCAGGTCGAGCTGATCTCGCGCTTCACCGGCGGCAAGGGCCAGGCCGACACCCTCAAGCGCATCGAGGAGGGTCGCGCCGATATCGTCATCGGCACCCACAAGCTGCTCTCAAAGAATATCAAGCTCCCTAACATGGGCCTGTTGATCATCGACGAGGAGCACCGCTTCGGGGTTTCCCAGAAGGAGCGGCTGAAGAACCTGCGCGCCGAGGTCGATATCCTGACCCTGACCGCAACGCCGATCCCGCGCACCCTGAACATGGCGATGAGCGGCATCCGCGATCTGTCGATCATCGCCACGCCACCGGCACGCCGGCTCTCGGTGAAGACCTTCGTACAGCAGCGCGATGAGTCGATCATCAAGGAAGCGCTGCTTCGCGAGATTCTGCGCGGCGGGCAGGTCTACTTTCTGCACAACGAGGTCAGGACCATCGAGCAGACGGCCGAGAAGGTCCGCGAGCTGATCCCCGAAGCGCGGGTCGGCGTGGCCCATGGCCAACTGCCCGAGCGCAGCCTCGAGCGGATCATGTCCGACTTCTATCACCAGCGCTTCAACGTGCTGGTCTGCTCGACGATCATCGAGACCGGCATCGACGTGCCCAGCGCCAATACCATCATCATCGAGCGCGCCGACAAGTTCGGCCTGGCCCAGCTCCACCAGTTGCGTGGCCGCGTCGGCCGCAGCCACCATCAGGCTTATGCCTATCTGCTCACGCCCTCGCCCAAGGCGATGAGCAAGGACGCCATCAAGCGCCTGGAGGCGATCGGCCAGGCCGAGGATCTCGGCGCCGGGTTCACCCTAGCCAGCCACGACATGGAGATCCGCGGCGCCGGTGAACTGCTCGGCGACGAGCAGAGCGGCCAGTTGGAGACCATCGGCTACAGCCTCTACATGCAGATGCTCGATCGCGCTGTGAAGGCGATCCGCGCCGGCAAGACGCCCAACATCGAGGCACCGCTGGACGAAGGCGTCGAAGTCAGTCTCAACCTGCCGGCGCTGATCCCCGACGATTATCTTCACGACGTCCAGCAACGCCTGATCATGTACAAGCGCATCAGCAACGCCGAGAACGAAGCCGACCTCAAGGAACTGCAGGTCGAGATGATCGATCGCTTCGGCCTGCTGCCGGGCCCGGTCAAGACGCTGTTCCGTCAGACGCGGCTGCGTCAGCGGGCGGAGCGCCTGGGCATCGTGCGCCTCGAAGCGGGTGACGAACGCGGACGGCTCATTTTCGGTGCCAGTCCGGCGATCGACCCCATGACGCTGGTTCAGCTGATCCAGCAGGACCCGCAGCACTATCGACTCGACGGCGCCGACACCCTGCGCTTCAACGCCGAGATGGCCGATGCCGAACAACGCTTCGCAGCCCTCGAGGGCTTGCTGGAGACCCTCAATCGCAAGGCCCAGGCCGCCTGACCAAGCTCAGGTAATTATTGCGTCCCGGCCTAGCCGGGACGCTTGCCTTGATCAGAAAATTCGCCAGAATACCAAAAACTATCCGTGCCGCCGCCAGCACTTAGAACAGGCCCCTTTTCCATGCCGATCGTGAATCAGACCAGACGCCTGATGCGCCTGACCATTCTGCTTTGTCTGGGATTCGCCCCCGCCCTGCAAGCCGAGGAATCTATCACCAGCGAAGAATCCATCACCACCAGCGATGGGCTGCCGGTAGGCCACTACCGCCTGCCCGAAGATGGCGATGTCATCGGCAAGCTGCAGACTACCACCTCCGAGCACGAGGAAACGTTGATCGAGATCGGCCACCGCTATGGCGTGGGTTTCGAGGAAATGCGCCGCGCCAATCCCAAGCTCAATATGTGGCTGCCCGGCGACGGTACCGAAGTGACCGTACCGACCCGATTCATCCTTCCCCCCGGGCCGCGTGAAGGGGTCGTGGTCAACGTCGCCGAGATGCGCCTGTACTATTACCCTCCCGCCAAGGAAGGAGAGCCGCGCCAGGTCGAGACCTACCCGATCAGCGTCGGACGCATGGACTGGAAAACACCGTTAGGCACCACGCGCATAACCGACAAGATCGAGAATCCGCTCTGGTATCCGCCAGAATCGATCATCAAGGAACACGCCGAGCGCGGTGATAACCTGCCGAGTGCCGTTCCCGCCGGGCCCGACAACCCGCTCGGCAAGTACAAGATGCGCCTGGGTATCCCGGGCTACCTGATTCATGGCACCAACAAGCCCCAAGGTGTCGGCATGCGCGTCACCCATGGCTGCATTCGCATGCTCCCCGAGGACATCGAACAACTCTTCCCACGCCTGCCGGTCGGCACCAACGTTCAACTGATCAATGAAACACTCAAGCTGGGTTGGCGGACGGTATCTTGTATATCCAGGCCTATCCCGGCCTCGACGAGCAGGCCAATACGCCGATCAGCCGTGTCACCGACGCGTTGAGCGCCGTTTCCTCGGCCGTCGAAGGTCGTGAGTATCCGGTCGACTATGGACAATTGCGCGCCGAAGTCGAGTCGCCGAGCGGAATGCCGGTGGCCCTGCAACTTCTCGACCTGCAGCCCCGCTTCGACCGCTTCGCCGATGATTCTTCGCTGTATGGGAAATTCTATCTGGTCGCCAACCCCTACTGGTGGGAAGAAACGCAAAAGGCCCCGCCGAAATCGACAGGGCCTTCCTGAGCACTAACCTAGCGTGCCGCCGATAGCGGCACACTGGAACTAGGCTCTTACTTCTGCATGGACTTTTCGAACATACGATCCATGGCCTGACGGTTTTCACGTGCCATCTGCAGCGCAGCCTGGGCATCGCGCTGAGCTGAATTCGCAGTGCTCAGCGCTTCATTTGCCATGCTGCGTGCTTCTGCAACGTCAGAATCCGTCTTGTCCATCCGTGATTGCTGCTCACCACCCTGAGCGGCACAGCCAGCCATCACCAGCATGGACAGACCGATCGCGGAGAGCTTGAGAGCGCTACTGAAACTGTTAGCCATAATGTTCTCCTTACCATCATTCCTTGGTTTTTGGTTGATTCCTGCTTGGCAGGGTTTCATGAGCGGCCCAAGGCCGTCAATGAATCTCGTTTTCCATGATGCCGCCTACTATGCATCACTTCCATCCTAGAAACTAGCGGATGATAACTGTCGTGCCAAGTTGCACTAAATCCGCCAAGCGTTCGATCTGGCGGTTGTTCACTGCAACACAACCCTGGGTCCAGTTGAACCGCTCATGAACCGCAGGATCGGATTTTCCCAAGCCGTGAATCCCGATATCGCCACCCAGTACAGTATCCTGGGGTGGCTCACCATGACGGCGATAAAAGTCAAGATAGCGATTAAACTCGGATTCACTGAGAAGCCCACTTCGCCGCGCCTCTCGCGCATTGTCCAAGTTGGGATAATCAAGCCCAAGAAAGATATTGAAATGGCTGTCACGATTGATCCAATTGATGCGGTACTCACCCGCCGGCGTCTGCATGTCACCACGCTGGCGTGTCCTGGAAACGCCACGTCGACCGACCGAGATGGGATGAAAACGCTCGATTTCACGCTTGCCACGATAGACGTGCAATGTCGATGAGGCCTCGTCGATCAGCAGCCAGATCCCGCTCTGCTGGGGCGTTACCGCCTGACCCGTGGATGGCAGGATCAATAGCAGACTCAAGATCAAACCGATTACGATTCGTCCTGTCATATATCCTCTCTTTGAAAACACTGAGTCGGCCATGCCAGTGATATCAAATCCTGCCAGGGGCCTTTGTACATATCATTTTTCTACGCTCTAATCGATCAACTGCACCACGAGCATTATGGAAAATCTCAGCAAACGCGCTTGCGAACGTACTTATGAAGAGTGGGTCAGGTCTCGCTGCCGAGGCTTGAAAATTGGCGAACGCCCTCGGCGAAGAGCATAACCCCTCAAACGGCGAAGGGGCCAGGTCGTAGACCTGGCCCCTTCTTTAATTCGTGGCGGAGGGGGAGGGATTCGAACCCTCGAAGCCTTTCGACTTACACACTTTCCAGGCGTGCTCCTTCGACCACTCGGACACCCCTCCGCAAATTGTCTTGACGAACCTAAGCCGCAGCTTGTCCGTCAGAACGGCGCACATAGTAACGAGCTAACCCCAAGATTGCAAGCGAGTTTCCGGTCAGGCCCGCGTGCTGGCAGGGAGCACCGCATAGTCGCCGACTGCCTCGAAGCACAGGGTATCGTCGCTGTGGATTTGCTGAACGAGCTTGATGCGGCCCTTGCCGCGCTCATCCAGACGCGCCGCGAGCCGCACGGGTCCCTCTGTTTCTGCTGCGCAACACGACAGCCGATAGTCCGCCGTGACCGGGGCCGCAAACCGCTGTGTCGCCTCGGCAACGACAACGTCCCGACGCCAGCCTCGCGCACGCAGCCAGAGCGTCGTCCAGCACCAGCCCAGCAGCGTCGATTGCGCCGTCAACGAACCGCCGAAACCAGTCCCCTTGTCATTGAGGTTGGGTTCGAGGCGTACATCGCAAAGCAGCGTGGTGTCCTGCCAGTACAAGCGCTGCATGCCAAAACGGCCCGCCACCGGTATCGCCGCCTCGAGCCACTGCTGAAAAAGCAGCAGGTCGTCGCCCTGCCCCGGCTCCGGCAAGGCCAACGGCGGATAGGCCACGCCGGGCTCACGCCCCAGCATCAGTCCCAGCGCTCGACGAAATCGGCCGGGTCACGTACCGGCGGCGTTCTGTAACGCCCGCCGGGCTGACCCAGGTAGATGAAACCGACGATCGCATCATGTTCGGCCAGCCCCAGGCCTTCATGGACCACAGGATCGAAAGCGAAGCTGCCGGTACGCCACATCGCCCCGAGCCCCTGCGCCTGGGCGGCCAGTAAAATTGCATGAGCGGCACACCCGGCCGACAACACCTGCTCGATAGGCGGTACCTTGGCCAAATCCGGTGTCACTCGGGCAATCACGGCAATGATCAGCGGCGCCCGCTTGGGTTTCTTGCGGGTGGACTCAAGCTGCTTCTCGTCGGCCTGCGGATTATTACGCGCCTCACCCTTGGCGAACAGCTCGCCCAGTCGGTCGATACCAGCGCCACTGAACTCGATGAATCGCCACGGCGTCAGCTCCTTGTGATCCGGCGCGCGCAGTGCCGCGCGATAGAGCGCATCAAGCTGTTCGCGATCCGGCGCCGGGCCGGCCAGCTTGCCCATCGAACTGCGCTCATGGAGCAACGTCATCGCTTCCATATCAGGCTCCTTAAACGAGAACACATCTCAGTGACTGGGCACCTTAACCCAACCGCTTACTGCCGCGCCAGCCGTAACGGCTCGGGTGGTCGCTCGCCCGGCGTACCCCGCCATGGGCTGATATCGAGCCCACCGCGGCGCACGTAACGCGCCAGTACCAACAATTTCTCGGGCCGGATGTGCGCCATTAGGTCGGTGAAAATATGCTCGACGCAATGCTCATGGAAATCCTGATGCTGGCGATAGGCCACCAGGTACTTGAGCAGTCCCTCACGATCGATTTTTGGGCCGCGGTAGCGAATCAGTACGCTGCCCCAGTCGGGCTGGCCGGTCACCGGACAGTTGGACTTGAGCAGGTGAGAATAAAGGCTCTCTTCGACGATGCCCTGCCCCGCGCTCAACAGCTCCGGGTGTGGTGAATAATCGCTGACCGCGATATCGAGATCGTCGAGGCATTCCCCGGGCAGCTGGCGCGGCATCAGCAACGGGTCGTCGACCGCGAGCAGTTCGACCGACACCGCACCGCCGGCGGCCGCCGACAGATCGTCGACCAGGGTATCGCGCACCGCATCGCGGCCCGCAAAGCGGCTCTGGTTGAAGCTGTTGAGATAGAGCTTCCACGACTTGGATTCGATCAGTTGCGGCGTATCCGCCGGCAGGCGAAAGCGCGCCACGGCCACCAGCGGTTTGCCGCGCGCATTGAGCCAGGAAAGCTCATAGGCATGCCACTCGTCCTCGCCGACGAAGGGCAGCCGGTCTTCATCGATTCCCAGCGGTCACGATTGGCGGCCCGCGCAATAGGGTACAAAAGCGTGGGATCGTAGTGCTCAGGGTAGCTGGACTCACGCCCCAAGGGGGCGTTCCTCAGGGTCTCGGGGCGGTTCATGTGTACCTCAGCTGCGTATGCCTTTGCCGTGCTCCAGCATCCATAGTGCCAGTGTGAAAAACGCCACAATGAAGACCGCTATGGCGATCAACGCCCCGGCTACCGGAATATCGGACACACCAAGGATGCCGTAGCGGAAGGCGTTGACCATGTACAGAATGGGATTGACCATCGACACGCCCTGCCAGAAGTCCGGCAGCATGTCGATCGAGTAGAATACGCCGCCCAGGTAGGTCAGCGGGGTCAGCACGAAGATCGGCACGATCGAGATATCGTCGAACTTGTGCGCCAGCAACGCATTGACGAAGCCGCCGATGGAAAACAGCGCAGCGGTCATGATCACCACGCCGAGCATCACCAGCGGATGATGGATCGACAGATCCGTGAAGAAGAACGAGACGACGGTGACGATTATCCCCACGCCCAGCCCGCGCGCCATGCCGCCGAGCACGAAGCCGGCGAGGATCACCCAGTTAGGCATCGGCGAGACCATCATCTCCTCGACCGAGCGCTGAAACTTGTTGGAAAAGAACGAAGACGCGACGTTGGAATAGCTGTTGGTGATCACCGACATCATGATCAGCCCGGGGACGATGTACGCCATGTAGCTGAAACCGTCCATCTCGCCGATGCGCGAGCCGATCAGGTTGCCGAAGATGATGAAATACATGGTCATAGTGATCGACGGCGGCAACAGGGTCTGCGGCCAGATGCGCGTGAAGCGGCGCACTTCCTTGACTACCAGCGTCCATAGCGAAACCAGAATCTGACGGGGATTCATTTGGCGACCTCCTCGCTGTTGGCCTTGGCCGGACGCGGCGTAGCGTTATCATGCTCGACCATCGACACGAAAAGCTCCTCGAGCCGGTTGGCCCGGTTGCGCATCGAGACGACCTCGATGCCCTCGCCGATAGTTGCGTAAAAGGCATCATTGAGGCGCTGACCCTTGCGCAGGCCGAGCGACAACTGAGAGGCTTCGACCTGCTCGACCTCGAAGCCCTCGAGGACCGGTGCGGCGTCGATCGGTCGCGCCAGATCAAGCAGGAAGGTCTCGGTATCGAGCTCGGTCAACAAGTCACGTACCGAGGTGTTCTTGACGATTTCGCCATTATTGATGATCGCGATGTTGCGGCACAGGCTTTCGGCTTCCTCAAGATAGTGCGTGGTGAGGATGATGGTGGTGCCTTCATCGCGATTGATCCGTCGCATGTATTCCCACATGCTGCGCCGCAGTTCGATATCCACCCCTGCCGTGGGCTCGTCGAGGATCAACAGGCGTGGCCGGTGAATCAGCGCGCGGGCGATCATCAAGCGACGTTTCATGCCTCCAGACAGCATGCGCGCCGGGCCGTTGCGCTTGTCCCATAGCCCCAGGTCCTTGAGCAGCTGGTCGCAACGCGGCTTGGCCTCGCGTAGCGACATTCCATAATAGCCAGCCTGGGAGAGGATAATGTCCTCGACCTTCTCGAACTGAGAGAAATTGAACTCTTGTGGCACCACGCCCAGGTTGTACTTGGCCTTGGCAAAGTCGCGATCGATATCGATCCCGTAGATCGAGACCTTGCCGCCCGTCTTCTGCACCAGCGAGCAGACGATCCCCAGGGTGGTAGACTTGCCGGCCCCGTTAGGCCCCAGCAAGGCGAAGAAGTCGCCCTCGGGAACATCCAGATCGATCCCCTTCAGGGCATGAAAACCGTTGCCGTAGACTTTCGTGAGCCCCCGGATGGAAAGTGCAGGTTCCGCCATCGAACGCCCCTGTCGTTAGTCAATCGTCGAGCACGCCTAACCATTAGCGTGACAAAGAATTACTACATGAGGTCGCCGCAGCAAAAATCAACAGCAGATAAGCCATGACTGGTACTCGGCGAGCGCCGTTACCGTGCAATCATGAAGATTCGGAAGAATTGGAGCGGGAAAGGAGATTCGACCGGGCTGGCGCTCCAGCTCACGACCCCCTACCACTACAATTGTATAGAACGAAATCTGGAGCGGGAAAGGAGATTCGAACTCCCGACCCTCGCCTTGGCAAGGCGATGCTCTACCACTGAGCTATTCCCGCTTGGAGAGGAACTGACAAGCAAGTGGCGTCCCGTAGGGGGTTCGAACCCCTGTTACCGCCGTGAAAGGGCGGTGTCCTGGACCACTAGACGAACGGGACACATCAAGCAAAAACTGGAGCGGGAAAGGAGATCGATGCGGACCGCCGACCTCGCGACCCTCGTCGCCTACCCACTAAAACAATGCTTGGAGCGGGAAAGGAGATTCGAACTCCCGACCCTCGCCTTGGCAAGGCGATGCTCTACCACTGAGCTATTCCCGCAACGTGACACTGCTCGCAACAGTTTTACTGCGTCATCCGAAGTGGCGTCCCGTAGGGGGTTCGAACCCCTGTTACTGCCGTGAAAGGGCAGTGTCCTAGGCCACTAGACGAACGGGACACATTTAGCGAAAACTGGAGCGGGAAAGGAGATTCGAACTCCCGACCCTCGCCTTGGCAAGGCGATGCTCTACCACTGAGCTATTCCCGCACTGTTTTCATCGCTCCGAACACCCGCGAGGAAGTGGCGTCCCATAGGGGGTTCGAACCCCTGTTACCGCCGTGAAAGGGCGGTGTCCTGGACCACTAGACGAATGGGACGCATGCCTGCCTCGTCGAGGTGGCGCGTATATTAATTAGCCCGCCTCAGGGTGTCAAGCCGCCATCGTACGTCCGGGCGGCTATGCTGATATTCAGCGAAGCCGATTGCAGGGCTGGCCTATCCCACCCTGACTGTTGTCTCATGGTAGCCGACACACATGATGACCGCGCGAGGAGAAACGCATGCGCAACAAGCTGCAGAAAAGCGAGGCCGAATGGCGCCAGCAACTGAGCCAGGAACAATATCGAGTGACGCGCGAAAAAGGCACCGAGCCGCCGTTCAGCGGCGATCACCAGGTCAGCAATGAGCAGGGCATCTACCACTGTGTCTGCTGTGGCGCGGCACTGTTCGAGAATGAGCACAAGTTCGACTCCGGCTGCGGCTGGCCGAGCTTCGACCGTCCGCTCGGCAAGGGCTCGGTCGAGGAGCATTTCGACGAGTCCCACGGCATGCGGCGCACCGAAGTCGTCTGCTCGCACTGTGACGCCCACCTGGGCCACGTCTTCCCCGACGGCCCGCCACAGACCACCGGCCAGCGCTACTGCATCAATTCGGTGGCACTGGATTTTCACCCCGGCGAGTGAGGCAGCTTCGGCGCCCTTTTGGGCGTCCGGCTCAGGGGGCTCTTCATGTAAGAGCCCCCTCACCTCATGACGCGTCTGAATCCAGCGAGCACCTTCCCGGCCCCAGCCAACCTGCCAGGTCTGGTAAGATAGCCACCGCTTTTTTCATTGCCATTGCATAGACTACTGCCTAGGGGACGACGATGCTCGGCTGGTATCCGGGACACATGAACAAGGCGCGCCGCCAGATCAAGGAAGCGCTGCCAGAGATCGACGTGGTGCTCGAGGTCCTCGATGCGCGCTTGCCCTATTCCAGCGCCAACCCCATGCTCGCCGAACTTACCGAGCATAAGCCGGTCCTCAAGATCCTCTCGCGAGCCGACCTGGCCGACCCGGTGCGCACCGCCGAATGGGTCGAACACTTCGATGCCCTGCCGGACACGCGCGCCTTGGCGGTCACCACGACCCAGGCTCGCGAACTCAAGCGCATCCCCGCGCTATGCCATGAACTGGCCGGCCAGGTGCGTGCCGATCGCGACGTGCGGGTGATGGTCATGGGCATTCCCAATGTCGGCAAGTCGACCCTGATCAACGGCCTGGCCGGTCGCAAGATCGCCAAGACCGGTAACGAGCCGGCCGTTACCAAGCGCCAGCAGCGCATCCGCATAGAGGGGCGCATCGCCCTGATCGACACCCCCGGAGTGCTATGGCCGAAGATCGAGAACCAGGCCAGCGCCTATCGCCTGGCCGCCAGCGGTGCGATCCGCGATACCGCGATCGACTATCTGGAGGTCGCGGTGATTACCGCCGCCGAGCTGGCCAAACGTTACCCCGATGCCCTGAGCGCGCGCTTCAAGCTCAAGGCGCTACCCAGCTACGCTCCCGACCCTCAGGCAGCGAATGTCGAAGTCGATGGCGGGCCGGCGCTCGACCTGATGGCGCTGGCCGGGTACGACGGCCAGGCCATCGTCAGGGCGATCGCCGGCAAGCGTGGCGGCCTGCGCGCCGGCGGTGAGGCCGACATGCATCGCGGTGCCGAGGTATTGCTGCACGAACTGCGCGACGGCAAGCTCGGCCGGGTGACGCTGGAAACACCCGCCGATATCGTCGAACCGAGCGTTGAGCCGCCCGCTGCAGACAGCCCTTCCTGAGCTGGCCTCGGCGAGATGCGAGCGCTCGATTCATGGGCGCTTTTGCCGTTCAATGCGGCGGGTTATGCTGGGCTGCGTTCGCGTCCAGGCCTGCGGCCAGCCATTGTCGGACACGCGTTTGGCATTGTCGCAACCAAGCGCCGCGCACTGCCACCAAGCTCTATCGTCTCGCCCTATGGTCAATGGACACTTCATGGATACGACCCTCAAACCGATCCGCAAATCGCACAAGCTCGACAACGTCTGTTACGACATCCGCGGCCCGGTTCTCGATCATGCCAAGCGGCTCGAGGACGAAGGTCAGCGCATCCTCAAGCTCAACATCGGCAATCCCGCGCCGTTCGGCTTCGAGGCCCCCGAGGAGATCCTTCAGGACGTGATGCGCAACCTGCCCACCGCCCAGGGCTATTGCGATTCCAAGGGGCTTTATTCGGCACGCAAGGCGATCATGCAGGAGTGCCAGCGCAAGGCCATTCCCGGCGTGGGCATCGAGGATATCTTCATCGGTAACGGTGTCTCCGAACTGATCGCGATGGCCATGCAGGCGCTGCTCAACGATGGTGACGAGGTGCTGATACCGGCGCCCGACTACCCGCTGTGGACTGCCGCCGCCAATCTGTCCGGCGGGCGCCCAGTGCATTACCTGTGCGACGAGCAGGCCGACTGGGCGCCGGATCTGGCCGATCTGCGCGACAAGATCACCAGTCATACCCGCGCCCTGGTACTGATCAACCCCAACAACCCCACCGGGGCAGTCTACCCCCCGAAGTGGTCAAGGAGCTCTTGGCCATCGCCCGTCAGCACGACCTGGTGGTGTTCTCCGACGAGATCTACGACAAGATCCTCTACGACGACGTGGAGCACGTCTCGACCGGCGCGCTGGCCAGCGACGAGCAGCTGGTGGTGACCATGAACGGCCTGTCCAAGAGCTATCGCTGCGCCGGCTTTCGTTCGGGCTGGATGATCCTCTCCGGGGGCCTCGGCAAGCAGCGCGCCGCGGACTTCATCCAGGGCCTCAACATGCTCGCCTCGATGCGCCTGTGTGCCAATGTGCCGGCCCAGCACGCTATCCAGACCGCGCTCGGCGGCTATCAGTCGATCAACGACCTGGTGCTGCCCGGCGGACGGCTGCGCGCCCAGCGCGACATCACCTACGAGAAGCTCAACGCCATTCCCGGTGTTACCTGCACCAAGCCCAAGGGCGCGCTGTACGCCTTCCCGCGGCTCGATCCGAAGGTGTTCAATATCCAGGACGACGAGAAGCTGGTTCTCGACCTGTTGCTGCAGGAGAAGATCCTGCTCGTCCAGGGCACGGCTTTCAACTGGCCGGACCCCGATCATGTGCGTATCGTCACCCTGCCCTGGGCGGAACAGCTGGACGATGCCCTGGAGCGATTCGCGCGCTTTCTGAGTCGCTACCGGCAGTGAACGTTTCGCGCACAACGATCATCCCATAACATTTGTCGGGCGCTTGAAACCCGGGGGCCCGCGACCAATCTAACCAGTCAACAACTATCTAAAAACACCCGATAACTAAAACACCCGATCCCGACTGCTGAGGATTCGCCCATGATGCGTATCATCCTGTTTCTGGCCACCAACCTGGCGGTGGTGCTGGTGGCCAGCATCACCCTGCGCCTGCTTGGCGTCGAGCCCTACCTCAACGCCAACGGGCTGAACATGAACAGCCTGCTGATCTTCTGTTTCGTGTTCGGCATGGCCGGTTCGCTGATCTCGTTGCTGCTGTCGAAGAAGATGGCCAAGATGAGCACCCGCGCCCACGTCATTGATCAACCCCGTGACGCCAACGAGCGCTGGCTGCTCGATACCGTCACCGAACTGGCGCGCGATGCCGGCATCGGGATGCCCGAGGTCGCGATATTCCCGGCCCAGCAGTCCAACGCCTTCGCCACCGGCTGGAAGAAGGATGATGCCTTGGTGGCGGTGTCCGAAGGGCTGCTCGCCCGGATGCGCCCGGAAGAGATCCGCGCCGTGCTCGCCCACGAGATCGGCCATGTGGCCAACGGCGATATGGTCACCCTGGCGTTGATCCAGGGGGTGCTTAATACCTTCGTGATGTTCTTCGCCCGCGTCGTCGCGCAACTGGTCGATAGCTTCCTGCGCCGCGACGACAATGGCGGGCTGGGCTTCATGGGCTATTTCGTGGTGGTCATCGTCGCCGAGATCGTCTTCGGCCTGATCGCCTCGATCATCGTCGCCTGGTTCTCGCGCTTTCGCGAATACCGCGCCGATGCCGCCGGCGCCAAGCTGGCCGGTAGTGGCGCGATGATCAACGCCCTGGCACGGCTCAAGGCGGAAACCCAGATGCCCGACCAGATGCCCGACACGCTGACCGCCTTCGCCATCACCACCGGGCAGACCCGCAAGCTCATGGAGCGCCTGTTCGCCAGTCACCCGCCGCTCGACGATCGCATTCGCGCGCTCAAGGAATCCGCCTATCGTCAGTAAGCGCAAGCCTGCCTGTAACTGACAGTTATATAAGCAAAAGCCCCGGCACGCCGGGGCTTTTCGTGGAGGGCTTCAAATCACCATCGCTCACTGCTTGTTGGCCAACCTGACCTTGAAGCCGAAACGCTCGAGCGCTTCGCGCAGGTCGTTGCTGTTCTTCTTGAGATCGACACGCAGCGTGGAGAATTCGCGCCGCACCGGGTATTCGGCGCGATAACGGTCGAATGCCTGAGCCATGCCCAACCGTCGCCGATAGCGCTCGAAGCCGACCATGTCACGGCTCACGTCATAGCAGGCGCGCACGCACAGCGCGAGGGCCTCGTCGGGCGGCGCCCAACCGGTAAGCACCAGTTTGCGCAGCCACGGCTCGGGCTTGAGCTGGCCGAGCTTGCGTCGCACCGGCAAGCCGTAATGACGCATGATCGCCTGGTAGACCAGCTCGGTGCCGCGCATCTTGCCGTCGAGGCTATAGCCGGCGATGTGCGGCGTGGCGATGTCAACCAGCGAATAGAGTGCCTCGTCGATGGCCGGCTCGTCTTCCCAGACATCGAGAACCGTGCACAGGTCGCCGTGTTCGGCCAACCGCTCACGCAGCGCACGGCCATCGAGGCAGTCACCACGCCCGGCATTGAGCAGTACCGTGCCAGGACGCAACGCGGCAATACGCCGGGCATCGAGCAGGTGCCGAGTCGGATGATCGCCTGTCGTCACCAGCGGCGTATGCAGGCAGACGATATCTGCCTCGCCGATCAAGGTATCGAGCTCGACGAAATCGTCGCGACTCTCGGCGCGCGCGCGCGGAGGATCGCAGACCAGGCAATGGGCACCCAACTCGGTCAGGCGCCGCCACAGGCGATCACCAACATTGCCCGCCCCGACGATGCCGATGGTGCAACGCTCGAGTCGGTAATCCCGCTCCTCGGCCAGCATCAACAGGCTGGACAGCACATAATCGACCACCGAATCGGCGTTGCAGCCCGGTGCGCTGGCGAAACCGATGCGTCGCTCATGCAGGTAATCGAGATCGATGTGGTCGGTGCCGATCGTGCAGGTGCCCACGAAGCGAACCGGCGAGCCGGCCAGCAATGCAGCGTCGACCCGGGTGATCGAACGCACCAGCAGGATGTCGCATTCGGCCACCGCCTGCGGCATCGATCTCGCGGCCGGGGAGTCGGCGAATCTCGCCCAGCTCGCCGAAGAACTCTTCGACCAGGGGAATATTCTGGTCGGCTAGAATGCGCATGCTGCTCGCTCCTTGTTCCCGGCTAGCGGGCCGCTACAATGATGGCGCCTCGATCGCCAGCCATCTTAGGCCGGGCGAGCGGGCGCGACAAGCCGCCATCGACTCAGGAGCCGCCGTGATCGTCCGCTGGGAAAGCCCTCATGACTATGTGCTGGTGCACATCCAACAGGACATGTTCGGCGACTGGATATTCAGTCGCGCCTGGGGCCAGATCGGCACCCAGTTCGGTGGCCTCAAGCATCAACTGGCCGAAAGCCACGAGCAGGCCCTGATGTGGCTCGACGATGTCGATCACATCCAGCGCTCGCGAGGCTTTCGCAAGGTGCTCGAGACCCAGGACGACAGCCCCGAGGGCCGTGACGCCGTGCGCCAGCTCTCGCTGCTCGAATAGCCCTTCGAACAGCCCTTCGAATAGCCCTCACTCGCCGCTCCTCGCGGTGGCGGATCAGGAAGCAATGGTGCAGATCCGGACGCCGCTGAAAGTCGGGGTCATAGGTGCGAGATGTGACGTCCTGTATGGCGAAGCGCTCGGCGAGCCCCTCATCGAGCCTGAAGCGTCGCTGGTTATTGGAAAAGATCAGCGTGCCGCCCGGGGCCAGCCGCGCCATGGCCAACTCGACCAGATGCACATGATCGCGCTGAATATCCAGCGTCGCCTCCATGCGCTTGGAATTCGAGAAGGTCGGCGGGTCGAGGAAGATCAGGTCGAACCGGCTCTCGGCGGTCTCCAGCCAGTGCAGGCAGTCATCGCGGACCACCCGGTGGCGCGACGCATCGAGCCGGTTGAGCGCCAGGTTGTCACGCGCCCAGTCGAGGTAGGTATTCGACAGGTCGACACTGACGCTATCCGTGGCGCCGCCCAACGCCGCCTGAACGGTCGCCGCCCCGGTATAGCAGAACAGGTTGAGAAAGCGCTTGCCGCCGGCCATCTCGGCGATCATCCGTCGCACCGGCCGGTGGTCGAGAAACAGCCCGGTATCCAGGTAGTCGCGCAGGTTGACCCATAATCGGGCACTACCCTCGCCGACCTGGAAGCGCTCGCCGCTGGAATCGCGTTTCTGATATTGCGCCTTGCCGGCCTGGCGTTCGCGCTGCTTGAGATGAATACGCTCGGCGCGCACCTCGAGCACCTCGGGCAGTACGCTCAACGCCTCCATCAGCCGCCGCTGGGCCTGGGCCGGCTCGATCGATTTCGGCGGCGCGTACTCCTGCACATGCACGCGCTCGGCGTAGATATCGATGGCCATCGCATATTCAGGCATATCGGCGTCGTAGAGCCGATAGCATTGCTCGCCGCTGCGCTTGAGCCACTTGGCCAGTCGCTTGCGGTTCTTGACCAACCGATTGGCGAACATCTGCGCTCCCTGCGAGCGCCGGTCCGCTGTCGGCGACGACTCGCCTTCCTCCTGCCCCGTCTCGGCGATCGCCATCAACAGCAGCTTGCAGTCCAGCGCGCCGTTCTTGAAGGCATACTGCTTGTCGGCACGCAGTCCGGTGCGATGGCCGAGGTCGGGATTGCCGGTGAACAGCGCCAGGGTCCAGCCCGGAAATTCGCGTCGCGCGCGTTCGCCGAGCGCTGCGTAAAGCGGGACCAGCTCGGGCAGCTCGCCGATGCGCTCGCCGTAGGGCGGGTTGCTGATGATCAAGCCGGGGCCCTCGGCCTCTACCGGACGCCGCAACTGGCGCACGTCGCCCCCTTCGAAGGCGATCAGCGCCGGTATGCCGGCACGCATGGCGTTGGTCTTGGCGGCGGAAAGCGCCTGTGGGCTTTGATCGAAGCCATAAAGACGCGACTTGATGCGCCGGCGGCCCAGGCTGGCGCGCGCCTCGGCCTCGCGCTTGAGTTCCTGCCACAGCGCCTCGTCATGGCCCGCCCAGCCATGTAAGCCGAAGCGTTGCCGATTGAGATTGGGCGCTACGTCGGCGGCCATCAGCGCCGCCTCGATCACCAGCGTTCCCGAACCGCACAGCGGATCGACCAGCGGCTCGCCACGCTTGGCCCGGGCCGGCCAGTCGGCACGTACCAGCAGCGCCGCCGCCAGATTCTCCTTGAGCGGTGCATGACCCGGCTCGCGGCGATAGCCACGCTGATGCAGGCTGACACCGGCCAGGTCGATGCCCAGCGTCAGGCGCCCGCGATGCAGGTGTGCGTAGAGCCGCAGGTCGGGATCGCGCAACTCGACCTGCGGCCGCTCACGGCCGGCATGGCGAAGGGCATCGACGACCCCATCCTTGACCGTCTGGGCGCCGAAACGGGTATGTCGAATCGCCGGCGACTGGCCATGAAAGTCTACCGCCAGGGTCGCCTCGGCGGGCAGGTGACTCGCCCAGTCGATCCGCTCGGCACAGGCCTTGAGCGCCTCGGGGGTTTCGATAGCAGTCTGCTGCGCCAGGCACAGGATGATCCGGTTGGCCAGGCGCGACCACAGGCAGGCGCGATAGGCCACGTCGAGGCCGGCGCTAAAATGCACCCCGGCGACGGTTTGTTTGGTGATCGTGGCGCCCCACTGGGCCAGCTCGTCGGCCAGCAATGCTTCGATCCCCTTGGGGCAGGTCGCAAAAAAAAGCCGTTGCGTATCGTTCGACGCTTCCGGCACTGACGACTCAGTCGGCATGTGAACGAATATTCCTTTTAATATCACTTGAGTAACGTTTGTGTAACAAAATCGATCTCGACACGACTGACGTTTTTGGTCTAGAAATTATCTTAGTAGCTACTGATAACGCATGCGCTCTGCCGCGAGTCTCTAAAGCAGCGACAAGCAGGCCGGTTAGGCCATTGTCGTTTGGTGACTCGCAATAACAATCTGGTTCTTCACAAGAGGCCATCCGATGAAACGACAGAAACGTGATCGCTTCCAGCGTGCCTATATTCATGGCTACAAGGCAGGTATGACAGGTCGATCCAGAGACGACTGTCCCAGCCAGGATATTAACCTACGCGAGTATTGGATGAGCGGTTGGCGTGAAGGTCGCGGGGATCAATGGGACGGCATGACAGGGGTAGCCGGCATCCATAAGAACCCCATGGTGATGTAACCCAGCTGAAGGAAGAATACCCCCAAGGCCCGTCTCGATGATGGGCCTTTTTGTTGGTCCCGCTCGATTCAATTCCGGCGTCAGCTACCCCCGGTTTCATAACATGCCTTGCCGCAGCGCCCGGCAGCATTCCCCGACCAGCGCCGGCCCCGGTAAACGAACCCCGTGTAGAGTTGCACCAGATCCGCGCCCGCCTCGCGCTTGGCCAGCGCCTCTTCGCCGCTGGTGATTCCCCCCACTCCGATGATCGGCATGCCGGGGAGATGGCGCCGCAATGCCGCGACGATGCGATTCGATACGGCGAACACCGGGCGCCCGGAAAGCCCACCCTGCTCTTCGGCGTGCGGCAAACCCCTCACTGCGTCGAGGTCGATGGTGGTATTGGTCGCGATCACCGCATCGATGGCATTGCGTGCGAACGCTTCGGCCACCTCGCTGATGGCCGCCTCATCCATATCTGGGGCAATCTTGACCGCCAACGGCACGCGACGCCCCGCCTGGTCATCGAGCTGGGTGCAGCGTTCGCGCAACGGGCCGAGCAAGCCATCGAGGTGTTGACCGAGCTGCAGGTCGCGAAGTCCCGGCGTGTTGGGCGAGGAAATATTGACGGTGATGTAGTGCGCACAAGCGTGCACTCGCTCCAGGCAGATGAGGTAGTCATCGACCGCCCTGTCGACCGGCGTCGTCAGATTCTTGCCGATATTGATACCGATCACGCCTGCATAACGGCTCTTGCGTACGTTGGCGACGAGTTGATCGACCCCGGCATTATTGAATCCCATGCGATTGATGATCGCCTGCTGCTCGGGTAACCGAAACAGCCGCGGCCGTGGATTGCCGGGCTGGGGCCGTGGGGTGACGGTGCCAACTTCGACAAAACCGAATCCCAGCGCCCCCAGCGCATCGAGATGGTCGGCGTTCTTGTCGAGTCCGGCTGCCAGGCCGACCCGATTGGCAAAACGCAACCCCATCAGCTCGACAGGGATCATCGAGTGGCTCGCCAGCACCGAGCAGCCCATGCAGGTGCAGCCGTTGGGAGAGATCCAGGGCGCGTAACGAAACGCCATGGGCGGTTTCCGGATCCAGGCGGAACAACAGCGAACGGGCGAGCGCGTACATCGGTCTCCTCGGCAACGACAGGGCGAAAAGGCGCCGGGAGTATACCGCACCAGCAAGGCGGCGGCGACGCACGTTGCGCGTCGCCGAATAAGGCTATTGGCTATAATCGAGTTGGCGGACTCTTAGCGTGTAATTATTGGAACCCTCCATGGCCGTGCCGAACTTGCGCCCACTGACCCAAACTTTATAACGTCCCGGTTGTACGTGCTGTTTGATCGAAAAGTCGCCCTGAGAGCCTTGCCCTTGATCGCTTGCGATGACTCGCCCCGTCTCGTCCAGCAACCTAGCCTTCAACAAGTATCTGCCACTCCCCGGGAATGTCGAGCTAGTCACAGCGATTGTTCCCGCCTTGGCCACATCGAATGTCAGAACCTCACCTTCCTCACGGATTTTGATGTCAGCGACAATTTCTTCAAAGGAGCGCTCTTCAGCTTTTGGTTGATTAGCTGTCCCGCTGCTTTCTGTCTGCACTTTCTGCTCAGGGGAGGAAGGTGAAGATGACGCAGCGGCAGGTGCTGCAATAGTAGCAACGGCATCCTCATTATCGACGAAGGCAGTCTTGCTGTCATCGTCATTAAAGTGGATATCCGAGCCTCCCTTGATGCCGCTCTCATCGCTGTCTAGGCGGTTGCCGTGGGTGTCCAGTCCCGCCACCGCAATTGTATAACTATTTCCTCCGGAAGCTTCGCTGCCAAACTTGTCAGCCTTGACACGTAACGTGTAATTACCCGGCTCTAGTTCTTGCTCAAGGCGCAAGCCACCATTTTTTCCGAGCCCTGACTTCTTGGCGATCACCTGACCGTTGCTATCCAGCAAAGCAGCCTGAATCCGATAATCATTTGACTCGCCTAGCAATGTTTCGCTGGTAAATACGTAATTTCCGGCCTTTTCGACCGTGAAGGCATGTTCTTGAACGCCACCGAAACCGAAGCTTTGGCTGCGCGAATCGGTCCGCGCGGTCAGGTAGTTACTGATATCGACCTTATCTGCCGCCTCCTGCGCCTTCTGCAAGGCAGCACTTTGTGCAAAGGCATCGGGCATGACGCCATATAGCCCCAGGACAAGGGTGGCTACGGTCAAAGCATGGTGCTTCATGGGAGCTCTCTGTTATCAATGGTCGATGAATGAAAGCATACCAAATCTCTCCGTGACAGTGCTGCTGCCCGGCTAGCTTTTATGAGCATTGAACTGCTCGAAATGAAACCCGTAACCCGGGTTTCATTGTCAATGGCACTGCATAATCACAGTTCTTAAATCATACGAGTCAACTCTCGCCGTTGCTCTCGGCAAGGTCGACCAGCTCACGTATTGCCACGGCAAACAGCGGATAGCCGCCCTGGGTACCACCGCGCACTTCGCTGACCAGCCCGCACCAGCGCTCATGGAGATCGGCATGCCGCGCTAGCCATTGATCGACACGCGGTTCCACGTCGCGCGGCGCCTCGGCCATCCTGACCACGCTGACGGTCAGCGCCAGCTGCTGGCGATCAAGATCATCGCGGAAGGCCTCGCGGGCCTGGGCCTGCCAACTATCGCGAACCTTGAGGGTATCGACCTGTTCGGTCATCCACGGCAATTCGAGGCGATGGCCGATCTCATAATAGAGTTCGGCGACTCGCTGGATCTTCTCGTCGGTCTGCTTGGCGGCTTCGATGATCCCCAACCCGGCGAACAGGTTACCGGTAGCGGCAACGATATTGGCCAGCGACTTGGGCACGCCTGCCGAGGTGAGCTCATCGCGGCGCTCCTGCCATAGATCGATTTCCTGGCCGCGCAAGCGCTTGCCGATACCCTCCTGAAGCTGCGCCAGGCGCGGTGCGAAGTGTTCGATACTCTCGCTGACCGAGAGGCTGCTGCGTTGCCGCAGGAACCAGCGTGTCGCACGGCGAATCAAACGCATCAGGTCGAGCATCATCTGATACTGGACAGCGCTGTCGACGCGATTGTCCAGCGCCTCGATCTGCTGCCACAACCCCTCGAGATTGAAGCTGTCACGGGCGATCACATAGGCCCGCGCGATATCCGCCCGATTGGCCCCGGTGGTGTCGATCAGCCGGCGAACGAAGACGATGCCCATATGATCGACCAGGTCGTTGGCGATCTGTGTGGCGACTATCTCACGCTTGAGACGGTGACCGTACATGTCGTCGTGGAAACGTTCGACCAGCGTCTTGGGGAAAGCACGCTCGAGGTGAGATTGGATATACGGATCGTCGGGCACCTCGGAGGCGATCAGATCGCCCTTGAGAGCACTTTTGGCATAGGAAATCAGCACCGACAGCTCGGGCAGTGTCAGCCCTTCCTCGTTGTTGGAACGCTCGAGTAGCGTTTCGTCGCTGGGCAGGGATTCGAGCTCGCGATCGAGGTGGCCACTGGCTTCGAGTTCATTGATGAAGCGCCGATAGGGGCCTAGGCCTTCCTTCGACAGCTGTTCGGACAATGATAATGCTTGGGTCTGGCGATAATTGTCGCGAATCACCAGCCCCGCGACCTCCTCGGTCATTTCGGCCAACAGCGTGTTGCGCTGCTTGTCGGTCATGTCGCCACGCTTGACGATGTCGTCGAGCAGGATCTTGATGTTGACTTCATGGTCCGAGCAGTTGACCCCACCGGCATTGTCAATGAAGTCGGTGTTGACGCGCACGCCACGCAACGCGGCTTCCATGCGCCCACGCTGGGTCAGCCCGAGGTTGCCCCCTTCACCGACCACCCGGCAGTTGAGCTCGCTACCATTGACGCGTAGCCCGTCGTTGGCCTTGTCGCCGACTTCGGCGTGGCTTTCATGACGGGACTTGACGTAGGTGCCGATGCCGCCGTTCCAGATCAAGTCGACCTTGGCCTTGAGCATGGCGTTGATCAGATCATTGGGCGAAAGCTTGTCGGCGCGAATGCCGAAGGCCTTCTTCATCGGTTCGCTGAGGGTGATCGACTTGGCGCTGCGCTTGAAGATGCCCCCGCCTTCCGAGATCAGCGAGGTGTCGTAGTCCTCCCAACTGGAACGAGCCTGGTTGAATAGCCGCTTGCGCTCCTCGAAAGACTTGCCCGGGTCAGGATCGGGATCGACGAAGATGTGCATGTGGTTGAAGGCGCCGACCAACCGGATCTTATCGGACAACAGCATGCCGTTGCCAAACACGTCGCCGGCCATGTCGCCGACCCCTATCACGCTGAAGGGATCCTGCTGGGTGTCCAGCCCCATCTCACGGAAGTGGCGCTTGACCGACTCCCAGGCGCCACGGGCGGTGATTGCCATCTTCTTGTGGTCGTAACCGTTGGCGCCGCCCGAGGCGAAGGCGTCACCCAGCCAATGACCGTATTCCAGCGATATTTCGTTGGCGATATCCGAGAAGGTCGCCGTGCCCTTGTCAGCGGCGACGACCAGATAAGGATCGTCGTCGTCGTGCCTGACCACATCGCGCGGCACCACGACCTCGCCTCCATCGAGGTTATCGGTGATGTCGAGCAGCGCGCGGATGAAGATCTGATAGCAGGCGATGCCCTCCTTCTGAATCGCGTCCCGATCGGTAGTGTCGGGCATCCGCTTGCAGACGAAGCCACCCTTGGCACCTACCGGCACGATGACGGCGTTCTTGACCTGCTGGGCCTTGACCAGGCCAAGAACCTCGGTACGGAAATCCTCATGCCGATCCGACCAGCGCAGCCCGCCGCGGGCGACTTTGCCGCCACGCAGGTGAACACCTTCGACACGCGGCGAATAAACGAAAATTTCGAAATGCGGGCGCGGCTTGGGCATCTCCGGCACCCGCGTCGGGTCGAGCTTGAAGGAGATGTAATCCTTGATCTCGCCATTGGCGTCGTACTGATAAAAATTGGTACGCAGGGTAGCCTGAATCAGATCGATATAGCGACGCAGCAACAGATCGTCGTTGAGGCTCGCGACGTTATCGAGCATCCCCGTGAGTCGCTCGACACTGGCGTCGATCTGCTTGGCCTGCTGCTCACCCTGTGGGTCGAAACGCAACTCGAACAGGTGGATCAGTTCACGCGTGATGTCCGGATAATTGGTCAGCGTATTGGCGATATACAACTGCGACAGGCCGAAGCGGATCTGCTTGAGATAACGGGCGTAGGCACGCAGTATCGCGACCTCGCGCCAGTCGAGATTGGCAGCAATGATCAAGCGGTTGAAAGGGTCGTTCTCGGCCTCGCCGGTCCAGATGCGCTTAAAGGCATCGATGAAGATGTCACGCATGTCCTGCAGATTGACGACTTCGCGGCCATGATGCTCGAGCGTGAAATCGTGAATCCAGAACGCCTTGTCCGCTCGGTGGATACCGTAAGGCCGCTCGCCCAGGACCCGCAGTCCCAGGTTTTCCATCATCGGCAATACGTCGGAAAGCGGGATCGGCGCATCGCCATGGAACAGCTTGAGATTGACCCCCTCCTCATCTTCCTCGACCAACCTGTAGAGGCTCAGGGCGACCGGCGCCCCCTCATCGACTTCGCCGATGTGCTGCAGATCGTAGACGGCGGTGCGCGCCGTGAAGTCCTCGCGATAGCTGTTCGGAAAGGCGTCACGGTAGCGATTCATCAGCCGATTGGCCTGCTCTTCGCCGACCCCCTCGACCAATGCATTGTGCAGATCATCTCGCCAGCTGCGCGCCAGGCCGGCGATCTTCTTCTCGATCTTGCGCAAATTGTAGTCGGCCGGGCTATCGCCATTGAAGCGCAGGATGAACTGGATGCGCGCCAGCACCGATTCCGACAGATACGTATTGAAGTCGCCGAAGGTGGCGTCGAGCTCTTCGCAGAGCAGGTTCTGGACCCGTAGCCGCAGGTCGGTGGAGAAAACGTCGCGCGGCACGAACACCAGACAGGAGTAGAAGCGCCCGAAGCGATCCTCGCGCACGAACAAGCGCACCCGACGCCGCTCGCGAATATTGAGAATGCCCAGTGCCGTCTCGGTCAACTCCTCGGCACTGATCTGGAACAGATCATCGCGTGGATAAACCTCGAGAATCTGCAGAAGGTGCTTGCCGTTGTGCCCCTTGGGGTTGATTCCAGAAGCATCCAGTACCGCCTGAATCTTTCTGCGCAGTACCGGTATGTGACGCGGTGAATCGTTATAAACCACCGCGGCATAGAGGCCGATGAAGCGTCGCTCGCCGATTACGTTGCCGTTCTCGTCGTAGCGCTCGATGGCAATGTAATCAGGATAGGCGGGACGGTGAATGCGCGCATGATAGGCGCTCTTGGCGAAGGTCAGCAGCTGGGGAATCAGGACGTAGTGACCGTCCTCGATACCTTGGTCGCTACGAATACGCTCCTGATAGCGCGGCTGGTCAAGCTTGAACACCCCCAGCTCGCTGCCTTTGACGCGCTGCAACTCCTGACAGCCCTGCTTGTCGACCACCTCGTACTCGTCGTAGCCGAGGAAAGTGAAGTTGTCCTTCGCCAGCCATTCGAGAAAGGCGATGGCTTCACTGTGATTCTCCTTGCTGACCTGCTTGGGCCGCGAGGCCCTGATCTCTTCCAGAGCCTCCCCGATCCGCGCCTGCATGGGGTCGAAATCCTCGACCGCGGTACGCACGTCGGTCAGCACATCGCGCAGGCTCGCCTCAAGGTCTTCGAGTACCGAGATGTCTGAATGACGATCGACCTCGATGACCATGATCGATTCCCGCCCCTGCGGCGCATCCTTGTCGCGTGGCGAGGCGGTCCGCTTGAGACGATGCTGGCGATCACGCTCGATGGCGAGCACCGCATTGTGGATGGCATGCACGGTGATGCCGCGCCGATTGAGCTCGATGCGCACCGAGTCGACCAGAAACGGCATGTCTTCATGCAACACCTCGATCAGCGTATGCGAGGACTGCCAGCCGTGCTCTTCGAAATCGGGGTTGTAGACGTGCACCTTGGGTGAGCGCGGGTCGTGATGCTGGATAAAGTGCCAGGTCATCAGCGTCGCCCCGTAGCTATCGTCGAGGTGACGCTCGATCAGATCCTCGAGCGGCGCGCTCGCATAGAAAGCCTCGGCGAAGGTCGCAACGGCTTGCACCTTCTCCTGCGGCAGACGCTTGGCGAGCTGTTCACGAAGTTGAGCTAGAAATTCCTGTTTGCCATCGATTGCGACGTGTTGCATCAATCACCTCGGCTGCATCCGGCCACTGCCTTGGGCCGGGAGATATTCATTGGCGCGGTCGGTTTATACGCTGCCCGTGAGCTTACTCTAGCTCAACCTTGCTTCCCCATCGTCATACCAGCTTCTTCATGGTGCATGACAGTCGTGCATCGGCGCTTGACTTTACAAACCTGTGGAATACCAGCATGCCGGCCTCAGCGCCGTTCGAGCAAGACCCCGCATTCGCAGTGGTCAGTCCAGGGAAACTGATCGAACAGTGCGAAACGCACGATACGGTGAGTGTCGTGAAGCTGATGGAGGTTGTCGAGCAGGGTCTCGGGGTTGCAGGAGATATAGACGATACGCGGGTACTCGCGTAGCCGTTCACAACTCGCCGCATCGAGCCCTGCCCGTGGCGGATCGACCAGCACGGTGGTGAAGGCGTAGTCATCGAGCGCCATCTCGGAAACCCGCCGGCCCTTTTTTTCACCGGCCAGCGCCTCGGCAAACTCTTCTGCCGACATTCGCGCCACGACCGCATTGTCGATGCCGTTGGCGGCGAGGTTGATCTGCGCCGAAGCCACCGAGGTGCGCGAGATCTCGGTCGCCAGCACACGCCGGAAATTGCCGGCCAGCGCCACCGTGAAATTGCCGTTACCGCAATACAGCTCGACCAGGTCGCCGGCCTGGCTATCGTGGGTCGCCGAGCGCGCCCAGCCGAGCATGGCGCGATTGATCTCGGCATTGGGCTGGGTAAAGCTGTTCTCGACCTGCTGATAGGCCAGCGTCACGCCATCGACGGTAAGACGCTCCCAGACATGGTCGCGATCCAGCACATGCCGCTGCTTGCGCGCCCGGCCGATCAGCGAGATGCCTAGATGCGCCTGCAGCCATAGCGCCTCGGCCTCCCAGATTGCATCGAGCGGCCGATGATAGATCAGCGTCACCAATGACTCGCCGTTCAGCGTGGTCAGGAATTCGGCCTGAAACAGCTTGCGGCGCAGCACGGGGCGATCGCGGATGGCGTCCAGCAATCGTGGCATCAGCGCATTGATGGCCTCGCTGGCCACCGGGTACTGATCGAGGCGGATCACTCGCTTCTGCTTGGGATCCTGCGGGTCGACCTCGAACATCGCGTAGAACAGATCGTCGCCCTCATGCCAGATGCGGAACTCGCAGCGCATACGATAGTGACTGGCAGGCGAGGCGAAGACCTCCAACTCAGGCGGAGAAAGCGCGGCAAAGCGCTGGCTGATACGTGTTCGCTTGGCTTCAAGTTGCGCCGGATAGCGCTCGGGGTCGACAACGGGTACGGCCACACAGGCTCCTTGTAAGCATCGAATGGGTTGCAGCACACGCCGCCGCCAGACGGCCAGTCAGCTCGGCATGGTGAGTATGTCGGCGGGCAGCGCCAGCGCCTCGAGCGCGGTAAAACCATAGCCTGCCAAGGTGGTCGCCAGCGCCGCCCCCGGGGCGCTCGCCCAGGCACATCCTTCGCGCGCGCCCGCGTAGCCGGAAGTATCGAGTACGCTGGCCACCCGGCGCGCGATCGCTTCGCCAGAGTCGACCCAGTTGATCGCTCTCGGTGCGCTGGCCTCCAGCCGCTGGCGCAACAATGGAAAATGCGTACAGCCGAGCACCACGGTATCGAGCGTCGGTTCCGCCCAGAGGGGCGCCAATGCCTCCGCGAGCACGCCATCATCCGGCGCCAGGCCGGCAAGCTGACGCTCCGCCTCGCCGACCAGGCTATCCGCGGCGACCCGCACGATTTTACAATCAGCGGCGAAATCATCGATCAGGGTTTGCGTATAGGCGCGATTGACGGTTGCCGAGGTCGCCAGCAAGCCGATGACCCGCGAAGCCGAAAGCCGTGCTGCCGGCTTGATCGCCGGCACGGTGCCCACCACCGGGATAGTCAGGCGCGCCCTCAGTTCACGCAGCGCCAATGTGCTTGCGGTATTGCAGGCCACCACCAGCGCTGCGGCGCCGCTGGCACTGACCGCGCTGGAGCAGGTAGCGACGATGCGCGACACCAGCCAGTCATCGGCCTTGGTGCCATACGGCAGCATCGCATTGTCGCAGACATAGGCCAGCGTCACATCCGGCAGCCTGGCTCGCAGCGCTGCAGTTACCGACAGCCCACCGACACCGGAATCGAAGATCAGGACCGGCCCGGGCATACCGCTCCCTCGTCGAAATGGCGGATCAGCGTCTCGATCAGTGCCTGCAAGCGAGCCGGCATCAACTGACGGTCGGCATACAGCAGGTTGACGCCCATCGGCGGCTTGGCGAACGCCTCCAGCACCCGTACCAAACGGCCCTGGGCGACTTCGGGCTCGCCGAGGAAAGCCGGCTTGTAGACCAATCCCATGCCACGAATTGCCGCCTCGGTCAGCGCCCGACCGTTGTTGCAGGTCAATACCGGGCGGAAGCGATAACGATAGGGCTTGCCGTCGACCTGGAAACTCCAGCTCGGCCCGGCACGCTGCAGACTGTAATGCAGGCAGCGGTGGTCACGCAGCTCATCGGGATGGCGTGGGTGGCCGTTCTCGGCCAGATAGGCAGGCGATGCATAGACGTACATCGGCATCGGCATCAGCCGGCGGGCGATCAGGCTGGAATCCTCGAGCTCGCCAATGCGCACCGCCAGATCAAAATCCTCGGCCAGTAGAGTCGACCCGCCGATCCTCGAGAACCACATCCAATTGCACCGCGGGATGGCGACGCTCGAAGGTCTGCAGCGCAGGCATCAGCTTGCGCACCCCGAAATCGAGCGGGGCCGACAGCCTCAGCCGACCACGCACCTCGCCGCGCTGCTCGCCGAGACCGGTCTCGAGTTCGTACAATTCGTCGAGCAGGCGCCCGGCGCCCTTGAGATAGCGCTCGCCTTCAGCGGTCAGCTGCAGGCGGCGCGTGGTGCGCGTCAGCAGGCGGGCCCCCAATTGCGTCTCGAGATGCGCCACCTGCTTGCTGACCATGGCATTAGACAGGCCCAGCTTGCGCGCCCCCGCGGCAAAACTGCCGGCCTCGACCACCGCGCGAAAGGTCTGCATTGCCCGCAGACGATCCATCATCCTTCCCCATCGACTCTGACGGCCTCATTCTAACGCACTCTAGAGCGTGCCGGTTCGATGGCTTGCCAAGCATCCAAGGGCTGATTATTTTTACCGTCAGCTCTCCTGATCGAGTGGCGACGGCGCTTCGCGAAACTCGGCGTATAGCTCGGGATAGCCCTCCTGAAGATGGCTCAACTTTTCCTGCGCCCCTTCCGGCAGCGCTTCGGCGAGGCTTGCCAGATCGTCTTCGTCGAAATGTTCACGAATCAACGGAAATAGCTCTTCGCGCTCCGCGCGCAGATAGGCGCGATGTGCTTCCAGGTACGCCTGGAGATCGTTGGCAAAGCGGTCCATGGGCACGATGGCATCCATGAGGATCATGTCGAGATCGTCGGAGAGACGCATCAGGCGCTGGTGCAAGGCCTCATAGTCAGCGGTCAGGCGCACCACCAGATCGTTGACTTCGGGCGCCGTTCCACCAGGCGTTCACCGAAGATGCGCTCCAAGGGCACCGTGAACCCGCTCATGTAATCGAGGATGAAGTCGACAACCTCACGCACCAGTTGGAAGTTGGGCCGCTCACCCGCATCCAGCGTTCGGTGCTTGAGCGAGAGTACGTGCAGCAGACGCGCCATGTTGGCATGATCCTGGCGCAGTTGGTTGAGCATTGGCATGGTGAGAGCCTCCTCTGCTAGAGCCTAGACCGACAGGGGGAGCACTAGAGACGCTAGTGCTCAGGTAGGCAATGCGCCGTGGCATGTGCCCAGGCTTGACGTCTCCGGCGTTAGACAGCCCTAGTGAGCTGTTCCTCGCCATGTCGAACAATAAACCTGATGTATAAACCTAGTGGCATTGGCGCCGTTATGCTCGTGGAATAATAGCTAACGGCCTTTCAGATTCTTCGACGAGCCGACGATATTATGGATCTTTTCAGTCAGCAAGGCGCCGATAATGCGCCACTCGCCTATCGAATGCGCCCTCGGCGGCTCGACGACTACGTTGGCCAGCAAGCGCTGGTCGGCGCCGGCAAACCGCTACGCCGCATGGCCGAAACCGGCCAGTTGCGCTCGATGATCCTGTGGGGCCCGCCCGGCGTCGGCAAGACCACCCTGGCCGAGATCCTCGCCGAAGCGTCGGGCGCCAGTCTCGAGCAGCTTTCCGCAGTGATGGCCGGGGTCAAGGAACTGCGCGCGGCCGTCGAGCGGGCGCGCGGCGCCCAGGCGCAACAACGGCCCACGGTACTTTTCCTCGATGAGATCCACCGCCTCAACAAGAGCCAGCAGGATGCCCTGCTGCCACACGTCGAATCGGGCTTGCTCACCCTGATCGGCGCCACCACCGAGAATCCCTCATTCGAGGTCAACTCCGCGCTACTCTCGCGGGCGCGTGTCTACGTACTCAAGAAGCTCGATGCGGCCGATCTGGTGGACGTGCTGCAACGCGCCATTGAGGATCCCGAGCGCGGCCTCGGCAAGCGCTCGATCAGCGTCGACCCCGAAGTCCTGGACATCCTCGCTCGGGCCAGTAGTGGTGATGCACGCCGCGCCCTGGGCCTGCTCGAGACCGCCTGCGATTTCACCCGCCAGGAGGGCGAACGGGAGATACTCGAAAAGCAGGCGCTCGATGAGGCACTCGGCTATCAGGCCAGTGCCTTCGACAAGCAGGGCGATCATTACTACGACCTGTTGTCGGCGATCCACAAGTCGATACGCTCGTCACGGGTGGATTCGGCATTGCTTTACATGGCGCAGTTCATGCAGGGCGGCGGCGACCCGCTGGATGTGGTCCGCCGCCTGGCGGCGATCGCCTCGGAGGATGTCGGCAATGCCGAGCCACGCGCCCTGCCGCTGGTCATCGCCGCCTGGGATGCCTACCTGCGTCTGGGCGACTATGAAGGCCAACGCGCCATTGCCCACGCCGCGATCCATCTCGCCGTGGCGCCCAAGAGCAACGCCATCGACCAGGCCTGGAGCGGCGCCAAAAGCTTCGTCGCCAAACATCCCGATTTCGAGGTGCCCAGCTACCTGCGCAACGCGCCCACCAAGTTGATGGCCTCGCTCGGCCATGGCGAAGGTTACCGCTACGCGCACAACGAGCCTCAGGGCTACCCGGCAGGCCATGCGCATGATTGCTGGCCCGCCGAACTGCCGTCCCGACAATTCTTCGTTCCCAGCGACTACGGCCAGGAAAAACGCTTCAGACAGATGCTCGACTACCGCGCCGACCTCGACGCCCAGGCCGACCGCGGAGCAGCCGAAACCTGAGGTTTTTAGCGGTCTAAACACACAAGAGCCCGGCAGGTCGCGACCTGCCGGGCTCTGGTTGCCTGCTGAGCAGACGGCACTCAAGGCCGCATCATCAGCCCTCGCGAATTACATCCACCCCTTCGGGAATCTCGAACTTAAAGCGTGACTCATCCAGCGACGGGTTGAGCTTGACGTCATCGAAACTGATCTTGGTTTCCTGACCGGTGCTATCGTGCATCTGCAGGGCAACGAATTTTTCACCGTGAAACGTCAGCTTGAGTGACTCAAACAGCGTATCGGGGGTCTTGGGCATCAGGGTGAAGGTTTCTGCGGTACCCTGCTGTGAGCGAGTGACTCGGTAATTCTCGGTCAATGCGTCGGCGCTGCCGGACAGCAGCAAGGCCGGAGTATGCGTGACGCGGGTATCCAGGGGTTGGATCGAGACCTGCTCAAGATCGGGGTCGTGGAGATAGAGCTTTTCCCCATCCGAAACCACTGTCTGGCGATAGGGCGCGTTGACCTCCCAGCGGAAACGTCCGGGCCGCGACAGCCACATCTTGCCCTCGGTACGCTGCAGGCGATTGCCGCTGCCATCGAGGATCAACTGCTCGAAGCCGGCTTCATAAGTCTTGAGCGGCTCGAGCAGTTGCGCCAAACGCGAGGCCGCCTGCGAATCGGCACTTGCGGCCAGTGGTGCCAACAGCAACACAAACGCCAGTGCGGCCAGAGTCTTGATCCGTTTCATGCCTTCTCCTTGGTTCCGATCGATTCGCGGCGGCTCTCGACCGCTGCACTCTTGATAGCCAGTGATAGCCAGATAATCGACCGATAGACAGCGCCGGCGGCCTGGCGTTGCAACACGCCGCCGGCTTCCACATTGCTTGCACAGAGGGCGCGACACCTCAGTCACCCACCGGCGGCGGCGCCAGCACCTCACGACTGCCATTGGTACCCATCGACGATACCACCCGAGCGGCTTCCATCGACTCGACCAGCCGTGCCGCCCGGTTGTAGCCGATCTTGAAGCGCCGCTGGACGGCCGAAATCGAGGCCCGGCGCGATTCGGTGACGAACATCACCGCCTCGTCGTAGAGTGCATCCTGCTCGGCATCGCCCTCGCCGCTACCCTCGGCCTCGAGGCCGGTCAGGGCATCGGCGTTGACGCCACCGGTAAGAATCTCCTCGATATATTCCGGCTCGCCACGGCGCTTCCAGTCCTCGACCACGCGATGAACCTCATCGTCGTCGACGAAGGCTCCATGCACACGGGTCGGCATCCCGGCACCGGCCGGCAGATAGAGCATATCGCCATGACCGAGCAGCGCCTCGGCGCCGCCCTGATCGAGAATCGTCCGTGAATCGACCTTGGAGGAGACCTGGAACGCCATGCGCGTGGGAATATTGGCCTTGATCAGGCCGGTCACCACATCCACCGATGGCCGCTGGGTAGCGAGTATCAGGTGAATGCCCGCGGCACGCGCCTTCTGCGCCAAGCGTGCAATCAATTCCTCGACCTTCTTGCCGACGATCATGAACATGTCGGCGAACTCGTCGATCACCACCACGATGTACGGCAGCTTCTCGAGCACCGGCGGCTGTTCGTGCATCTGCCAGGGCTGCGGCTCCCACAGTGGATCGGCGACCTGGGCGCCGGCACGCTCGGCCTCCTCGAGCTTGGCATTGAAGCCGGCGATGTTGCGTACGCCCATCGCTGCCATCAGCTTGTAGCGACGCTCCATCTCGGCGACGCACCAGCGCAAGCCGTTGGCAGCCTCCTTCATGTCGGTGACCACCGGCGCCAACAGGTGCGGAATACCATCGTAGACCGACAACTCCAGCATCTTGGGGTCAACCATGATCATCCGCACCTCATCCGGCGAGGCCTTGAGCAGCATCGAGATCAGCATGCCGTTGACGCCCACCGACTTGCCCGAGCCGGTGGTACCGGCAACCAGCAGATGGGGCATCTTGCCCAGGTTGGCGACCACCGGTGCGCCACCGATGTCGTGGCCAAGCGCCAGTGTCAGTGGTGAAGCCGCCTGCTGGTAGGCGTCGGAGTCGATCACCTCGCGCAGCCGGATCATCGCCCGATTGGGGTTGGGTATCTCGATGCCCACGGTCGGCTTGCCGGGAATGATCTCGACCACCCTGACGCTCTTGACCATCAGCGAGCGCGCCAGGTCCTTGGCCAAGTTGCTGATCTTGGACACCTTCACGCCGGCGGCGGGCTTGATCTCGAAGCGTGTGATCACCGGACCGGGCCAGGTCTCGACCACCTCGGCCTTGACGCCATACTCGCGTAGCCGCGTCTCGAGCAGTTCGGCCATGTCGGCGAGCTGGTCCGGCGTGTAGTTGGGTTGATGCGGATCGGGGGGCGTCAACAGCCGCAGCGATGGGAACTCGCCATCCGGCTCGGGCATGTTGTCCATCACCGGACGCTGGCTCTGCAGGTGTTCGACCGTCCACAATGCCGGCCCCTGCGGATCGTCGGCGGCCGCCTGGGCCTGCTCGGCGGTGGCGACACGCGGCAACGACGGCTCTTCGTCGTGATCAGTGCGGACCGGTTCGGGCTCGGCCGAATGAGAGCTTTCGACCGGCTGAGGGCTCTCGACACGCTGAGGGCTCTCGACACGCTGAGGGCTCTCGGCAGGTGCTTGCTGAGCCAGCTCATGCCGGGTATCGCTGGTCGCTGCGGCATCCCAGCTCAGCCGTGGCTCGCGGGAATCGTCCTGCTTGTCGACAGATTCGTCACTCCATGCCGTCCAGTCGATATCCCGCGGCTCTTGGCGTGCAGCCTTGTCTGAGGGCGGCGTATGTGCGGATTCCGGCCGCGCCGAATTGTCCTGAGCAGCAGCCTCGCCCGCGTCGTGGACTGCGCGCATCGGCGTGTCGGCATCGCCTCTCTTTCTCGCCTTCACGGTCGCTATCAGAGGCCTTGGCCACCGGCTCGTCGCTCTTCTCGGGGCGTGCCGTAGCCGTGGCCCGAGTGCGTGGCGAATCCGCCGGCTCGGCGTTGATCGGCCGCGCGACGCTGGCCGGAATCGACGGTTCATCGTCGTCGGGCAGGATCGGTTCGGGCACCGTCTCGGGCACGCGCTGTTTCTCAGCGCCGGCCGTGGGCGTCGACGAAGGGGTGCTGCGCGCAGCATCGCGCTGGGGCGTCATCGCCTCCCGGATACGCTCTTCCTGAACGCTGTAGGCGGCTTCAGGACGCTTGGCGGACGGCGTGTGCTCGGGGACGTCCCAAGGTATGTCGGTCCCACGATCGCGCTCGGCGCGCAGCGGCTCTGCTTCGCGCGAGGAAGCCGAATTACCGCGTGAGGGCGTCGAAGCGGCCGACCGAGCGCTTACCGACTCATTCTCGGCGTCCTCGTTAAGCTGCGGCTCGAGACGTTGGCCGCCCGCCAGCACAGGCTCTGCCTGCCAACCGGCCGCACGTCCCAGCCCCAACCAGCGACGCCACCAGGGCGAAGCGCCGTCAATGGATTCCGAACGCCCCGAATCTTTGGCGTAGGCTGACGCGTCGCTGTTCGCGGCGAGCTCGGCCGACGAATCGGCACCTCCCGTCCGCTCACGTGAGCCGCCGAACTGGCGAGCGAGCCAGGCCCACATTCGCTGTGTCCGCATGCCCAGCTCGTCCATGACGGAAAGCCAGGAAAGCCCCGTAAACAACGGGAAACCGCACAGGAACGCCGCCAGCGCCAATAGTGTCGCTCCTCGCAGGCCGACCAGTGGCTGCAGCGCCTCACTCAGTCCCTCGCCCAGAATACCCCCGGCCTTGTACGGCAGATCGCTGGCCGGGTTGAAGAAATGCAGCGATCCCAGGCTGGTGGTGGCCAGCAGCAGCAACACCAGGCCGGCTGCACGTACGGCCAGCGCCGTGGCATCCCACTCGACACGCACCTCGCGGCGGCGCATCAGCCGCCAAGCGGCGAAACCCAGCATGCCGGGCCACCATAGCGCACTGGCTCCGAACAACGAATACAGCACGTCGGCTAGCCAGGCACCGATCGAGCCCATCCAGTTTGCAACGCTCTGTTCGGGCCCACTCTGCGACCAGCCGGGATCGGCAGGCACATAACTGAACAATGCCAGCAGCAGAAATACGCAGCTTGCCAACAGCAGGATAATTACCCCTTCGCGGGATGCGCCCTGCAGACGCACACCGAAGCGGCGAGCACGCTCCTTGGCCTGGGACGCCGTCTCGCGACGCCCCGGGGTTTTCTTATCGACACTCAAAAGGTCCTACCCCCTTCACATCACCGGCGGTGCGGCTTGATACGCGCTTGACCGTCACCGTCCGGCCTCGTCTAATCGGTTATATCCACCCGAACCGCCATCATACCGAGCCTGACCGACCGGTCACAGGGGCAGTGCATGTTGGTTGGCCCCAAGTTGGTCAAAACAAGTTGCTCACAAATATAGTGATGCATTATTGAGTCGCCGGGTTAGCAACGGCAAACTTGGCATGCTTCGATACAACCTATCTCGCCACACGGCTCGACACATGCTGCCCTGGTTACCCGCTTATCCGGTTCGCTTTCCCGATCTTGACCTGGCCCTCGACGAACCCGATGGCCTGCTTGCTGCCGGTGGTGCGCTGACCCCGGAATGGCTAATTGCGGCATACCGTCGTGGCATTTTCCCGTGGTTCTGCGACGGCCAGCCGATTCTCTGGTGGAGCCCTGATCCACGCATGGTGCTGTTTCCGGACGAGTTGCGCGTACGGCGCAGTCTCGCCAAACGAGTGCGCAATGCCGGCTTCAGGATCACCCGCGACCAGGCCTTCGATAGAGTCATCGCGACCTGTGCCGAGCTGCGAAACGAGGCCGAAGGCACCTGGATCACCACGCCCATGCAGGCTGCCTACCAGCGCTTGCATCGACTGGGCCACGCTCATTCCGTGGAAATCTGGCGCGGCAATCAGCTCGTCGGTGGGCTCTATGGCGTGGCACTGGGGCGCGTTTTCTTCGGCGAGTCGATGTTCAGCCGCGAGAGCGACGCTTCGAAGGTGGCGCTGGTGCATCTTGCCCGGCACTTGCAGGCCTGCGGCGGGGGCGTGATCGACTGCCAGATGCATACTACTCACCTGGCCAGCCTGGGCGCCCGCGACATCGCCCGCGAACGTTTCATCGACTATCTTGAGCTGTATGCCGGCCAGCCGGCACTGAACTGGGCGCTGCCCTCGTCATCCAGTGAATGAGGAGTCCGTGATCGTGAGCAGTCGCGCTCCACAGCAGCCGACCCGGGATCTGCGTTTTTTCCTGACTGTGCCTCATGCGTGCAGCTATTTAGCCAACCGCGAAGCCACCACGCTGTTTCTCGACCCGCAGGAATCGCCCGGCCAGGGCGTCTACGACGCGCTGGCCCTGCTTGGCTTTAGGCGCAGCGGTCGTCACCTCTACCGACCGCATTGCGAAGGCTGCAGCGCCTGCATCTCGGTACGCATTCCCGTCAAGGACTTCGCGCCCAACCGCACCCAGCGCAAGCTGTTGCGGCGCAACGCCGATCTCAGCGTACATGAACGCTCGGCGGTCTTCGATGCCGAGCACTACGCCCTCTACGCCCGTTACATCCGCGCCCGACACGCCGATGGTGATATGTATCCGCCGAGTCACGAGCAATACCGCACCTTTCTGACGCTCGACCATCCCTATGCACGCTTGCTCGAATTCCGCTACGGCCAGCAACTGCTGGCGGTTGCCGCCATTGACGTGCTGAGCCATGGCTTGTCGGCCATCTATACTTTCTTCGACCCTTCACCCGAGTACGAGCGCCGCTCGCTGGGCACTTATGCGGTGCTGCAACAGGTCGCCATGGCACATCGCCTGCACCTGCCGCATGTCTACCTGGGTTACTGGATTCGCGAATCGCCGAAGATGAACTACAAGCACTCCTTCCAGCCGATGGAGTTCCTCGATGGACGCCACTGGCGACGCGCCATTCCGCTGTGAAAACGCGCTTTCTTTGCCTTGACGCGCGGCATGCGGCAGAATAACGGGCTATCTTGATCAGCGACGGCATTCGCGCGCGACGAACATCGCCATCGCGTTATCGCAACCCAGTGGAGGATTCGCCTAATATGGCACGAGAAGATCACATCGAGATGGAAGGCGTCGTCGTCGACACCCTGCCCAATACCATGTTCCGCGTCGAGCTGGAGAACGGCCACGTGGTGACGGCCCACATTTCGGGCAAGATGCGCAAGAATTACATCCGCATCCTGACCGGCGACAAGGTCAAGGTCGAGCTGACCCCTTATGACCTTTCCAAGGGCCGCATCGTTTACCGCTCCCGCTAACGGCGCAAGACGCGCCTGTCTCGCCAAAAAGCCGCAGAGAAGGACGCAGAGGCCAGCCCCAGCATGGCCTGCCTCCCCACCCGCCAACTCGAACACCCGAGCTGGCAGTTGATGTGCAACCACCCTTGACGGCCTTCTAGGCCTCAATAAAAAACGCCCCGTCACTTATCGACGAGGCGCTATGCAGGTTACGGATCTGCCGGGAGCCTGATGGCATCCCGGCGGCACTTCAGACCAACTCTTTCAGCCAACTCTTTTTCAGGCCAACTCGGCTTCGGTAGCCAGTTGCAGTTCACCCTCCTCGACGGTGACATGCACTACTCCCCCGTTGTCGGCCAGCTCCCCGAACAGGATCAACTCGGCCAACGGCTTCTTGAGCTTCTCCTGAATCACCCGGGCCATCGGCCGGGCGCCCATCTCGGGATCGTAGCCGCGCTCGGCCAGCCACAACCGGGCCGCGTCATCGACGTCGAGCTGAACGCGCTTCTCGTCGAGTTGTGCCTGGAGTTCAACCAGGAACTTGTCGACCACGCTACGCACCACTTCCGGTGCCAGGCCGTGGAACTGGATGATGCCATCGAGCCGGTTGCGGAACTCTGGCGTGAAGGTCTTGCGAATGACCTCCATGCCATCGGTGGAGTGATCCTGGTTCTGGAAGCCGATCGAGCGACGGGCGATCTGCTCGGCCCCGGCATTGGAGGTCATGACCACTATCACGTGACGGAAATCCGCTTCTCGTCCGTTGTTGTCGGTCAGCCGGCCATGGTCCATGACCTGCAGCAGCAGGTTGAAGACTTCCGGATGGGCCTTCTCGATCTCGTCGAGCAGCAGCACGCAGTGCGGCTGCTTGGTGATCGCCTCGGTCAGCAGACCGCCCTGGTCGTAGCCGACATAGCCCGGCGGCGCACCGATCAGCCGCGAGACGGTGTGCCGCTCCATGTATTCGGACATGTCGAAGCGCACCAACTCGATGCCCATCAGCTGCGACAGCTGACGCGCTACCTCGGTCTTGCCGACCCCGGTAGGCCCGGAGAACAGGAAGCTGCCTACCGGCTTGTCGGGAGATTTCAGCCCGGCGCGCGACAACTTGATGGCGGAGGCCAGACTGTCAATCGCCTCGTCCTGGCCGAACACCAGCATCTTGAGATCACGGTCCAGATTGGACAGCAGCTTGCGATCCGAGCTCGATACACTCTTCGGCGGAATCCTGGCGATCGAGGCGACGATCGCTTCGACCTGATCGACGTCGATGGTGTCGACACGCACCTCCGGGGGCAGCAGGCGCTGGTGCGCCCCCGCCTCGTCGATGACATCGATCGCCTTGTCGGGCAGGTGACGATCGTTGATGTAGCGATCCGCCAGCCGCACGGCACTATCCAGTGCAGCATCGGTGTACTTGAGCTGATGATGCTCCTCGAAGCGCCCACGCAGCCCCTTGAGGATGCGAATGGTGTCCTCGACCGAGGGCTCGAGCACGTCGACCTTCTGGAAACGCCGCGCCAGCGCTCGATCCTTCTCGAAGATGCCGCGGAATTCCTGGAACGTGGTCGAGCCGATGCAACGCAGCTCGCCGGAAGACAGCAACGGCTTGAGCAGGTTGGACGCATCCATCACCCCGCCGGATGCCGCACCGGCACCGATCACGGTATGGATCTCGTCGATGAACAGGATCGCGTTGGGCTGCTTCTTGAGCTCGGCCAGCAGGCCCTTGAGACGCTTCTCGAAGTCGCCGCGATACTTGGTGCCGGCAAGCAGCGCCCCCATGTCGAGCGCATAAACCACGCCATCGCTGATGACGTCGGGCACGTCCTCCTCGACGATGCGCTTGGCCAACCCCTCGGCGATGGCCGTCTTGCCGACGCCGGCCTCACCGACCAGCAGCGGGTTGTTCTTGCGTCGACGCGCGAGAATCTGCACGGTGCGCTCGAGCTCATGGTCGCGACCGATCAGCGGATCGATCTTGCCGAGCCGCGCCTGTTCGTTGAGGTTGGTCGCGTAACCGGTCAACGGGTGGGTATTTCCTTCGCTCATTCCCTCTTCACCCTCCTCGGCGTCCGGTGACGGCGATGGGTTCTGACCATGGCCGGCCACCTTGGAAATGCCGTGGGCGATGTAGTTGACCGCGTCCACGCGCGCCACGTTCTGTTGCTTGAGGAAATAGACCGCCTGGCTCTCCTGTTCGGAGAAGATCGCCACCAACACATTGGCACCGGTCACTTCCGACTTGCCGGACGATTGCACATGAAAGACCGCACGCTGCAGGACGCGCTGGAAGCCCAGCGTGGGCTGCGTTTCACGATCCTCCTGATCCTCGGGGATCAGCGGAGTGGTGGAGTTGATGAAGTCCTGCAGGTCAGAGCGCAACTTGTCCAGGTTGGCCCCGCAGGCACGCAGAACATCTGCCGCGGAGGCATTGTCCAAAAGGGCCAGTAACAGGTGCTCGACGGTCATGAATTCATGACGCTTGGAGCGCGCCACCGTAAAGGCCGTGTTAAGGGTGAGTTCAAGTTCTTTGCTCAGCATGGCAGTCCCCTTCCTCGCCGCCTAGGGCTTCGTCGGCACTTTCACAATCGGGCACTTTGGGGCGTTTCGCAACCCCAGACTTCACGTTGCCAGACGTTAGTCGGCCCTATCGATATCGCACAGCAATGGATGCTGGCATTCTCGCGCGTATTGGTTGACCTGATGACTCTTGGTCTCGGCGATGTCACGGGTGAAAATGCCGCACGTCGCTTTACCTTGGGTATGTACCGCCATCATGATCTGCACGGACTTTTCATGGTCCATATTGAAGAAGGTCTGCAGCACGTCGACGACGAACTCCATGGGAGTGAAATCGTCGTTGTGTAAAACCACCTTGTAACGCGGCGGCTCCTCCAACTCGGGGTCCGCCGGCTTGACCGACAGGTCGCCCTCCTCTTCATGTTCAGGCCCGGGTGGGCGCGTCATCCCCGACCGGACCGTAGTGGCCCGCTGGAGTGTCTTCGCATCGGGGTGTTGTGCAACAACCATCGACATTCTCTCGTCTCTATTGAACATAAGAGCCAGAATCCATCTGCACAAGCCGGAACCCGCACTGACGTCTTCATTAGAACGCCAAATAGCGTACGGGTTCCCCGGCCGGTCTTGGCCAACAAGCTTGAGCCAATGCCTTGAAGATGCGTCCCCCGGCCCCCGCTTGCAAGGGAGTCGCGGAAAATAAGCGCGCTCATGGCATACTGTCGACCCATAAGCATGCCGCTCGGCGGCGATAACCCAAGTAATCAAGCGATAGCCCGTGTGTGTCGCTTCCTTGCCGACGCCGGATCCTCTATGAGTACCCTGTATCTGCTCAACAAGCCGTTTCACATGCTCTCGCAGTTCACCGACGATCAAGGCCGCGCCACGTTGGCCGAGGTGATCGACGTACCCGGTATCTATGCCGCGGGGCGGCTCGATTACGATTCGGAGGGCCTGTTGCTGCTCACCGACGACGGCGCCCTGATTCAGCGCATCAGCGACCCGCGCCACAAGCAGCCCAAGACCTACTGGGCACAGGTGGAAGGCACCCCCGACGGGGCGGCTCTGCGCGCCTTGCGCGAAGGCATCGTTCTCAACGACGGTCCGACCCGTCCGGCCCAGGTGCGCCTCATCACGCCATCCGAGATCCCGCCACGCAACCCGCCAATCCGCGAACGCCGTCAGTTGCCCACCAGTTGGCTCGAACTGACCCTGCGCGAAGGCCGCAACCGCCAGGTGCGCAGGATGACTGCCCACGTCGGCCTGCCGACCCTGCGGCTGGTACGAGTTGCCATCGGGCCCTGGCGGCTCGATGGTCTGGCACCGGGCGAATGGCGGCGTGAAATCCTGCACGCCCCGGTCGCCCGGGGCCGGACGCACCCCCGCCGCACAGATTCCCGTCCGCCACGGAGCAAGCGCTCATGAACCGTTGGTCTCCCCGGGTCACCGTCGCCGCCGTGATCGAGCGCAGCGGACGTTACCTGATGGTCGAAGAGGATCGCGGTGGCCCCTTCAGCCAGTTCAACCAACCCGCCGGGCATCTGGAGCGCAACGAGCGGCTGATCGAGGCCGCGGTGCGCGAAACCCGCGAGGAGGCCGCCTGGCAGGTCGCCATCACCGACTATCTGGGCCTGTATACCTATAGCGCCCCCGATGGCCTGGTTTTTCATAGCCACGCCTTCGTCGGCCTTCCACTCGCGCATCTCGGTAATGCGCTCGATGAGGGCATCCTCGCCGCCCACTGGCTGAGCCTCGACGAGATCGACGATCTGGAGCGCGCCAGGCGGCTGCGCAGCCCGCTGGTGATGCGACGCATCCGCGACCTGCGTGGCGGTCGGCTTTTTCCGCTCGGAGTCATCCAGGAGCGGTGACGCTCGAAGCGGTGTACCGGTTTCAGGTATAATCTCGCGCACTTTATATGCATTAGCTCCCCACGGCTTCGCCAGTTCCCAACGTCTCCAGCCGAGAGTGACCATGTCATCGCAAGCCACGGCTTCGCCCCAGCACACCACGCCGCCCGCCGCCGGCAAGGTCATCGTCGGCATGTCCGGGGGTGTCGACTCGTCCGTTTCCGCGCTGCTGCTGCTCGAGCAGGGCTATCAGGTCGAAGGCCTGTTCATGAAGAACTGGGACGAGGACGACGGCACCGAATACTGTACCGCCAAGGATGACCTGGCGGATGCCCAGGCGGTCTGCGACAAGCTCGGCATTCCCCTGCACACCGCCAACTTCGCCGCCGAATACTGGGATAACGTGTTCGAGCACTTCCTGGCCGAATATCGCGCCGGGCGCACCCCCAACCCGGACGTGCTGTGCAACCGCGAGATCAAGTTCAAGGTGTTCCTCGAGTACGCCGAGATGCTCGGCGCGGCATCGATCGCCACCGGGCACTATGTGCGCCGGGGCACCCGCGACGGTCGCGAGCGCCTGCTCAAGGGCCTCGACACCAACAAGGATCAGAGCTACTTCCTGCATGCGGTGGCCGAAGACGCCATCGCCCGCACGCTATTCCCGGTCGGCGAACTGGAGAAGCCGCGGGTGCGCGAACTCGCCGAACGCCATGACCTGGTGACCGCGCGCAAAAAGGATTCCACCGGTATCTGCTTCATCGGCGAGCGCCGTTTCCGCGATTTCCTGCAGCAGTACCTGCCGGCCCAGCCGGGCCAGATCGCGACGCCCGAGGGCGAGATCATCGGCGAGCACATGGGGCTGATGTACTACACCTTGGGCCAGCGCCAGGGGCTGGGCATCGGTGGGCTGGCCGATTACCCCGATGCGCCCTGGTACGTGGCCGGCAAGGATCTCGACAACAACGTACTGACCGTAGTGCAGGGCAAGCATCATCCGCTGCTGTATAGCGACGCCCTGGTCACCGAAGCCATGGACTGGGTGGCCGGCCAGCCCCCCGCCACCGAGCGGCGACTCACCGCCAAGACCCGCTACCGTCAGAGCGACGTTCCCTGCTACATGACTACCCGCGAGGACGGCGGCGTCGAGGTGATCTTCGATTCGCCCCAGCGCGCCGTTACCCCCGGGCAGTCGCTGGTGCTCTACGACCAGGACATCTGCCTGGGCGGCGGGGTGATTCGCGCGACCTGGCAACGGGAGACGTTAGCCGCATGAACGCCACGCCCATTCACACCGCCCCCGACGACCCGATAGTGCGGCAGACGCTGGCTCTGGCCGGGGTCTTCCAGGCGGCCGCGGTGGTCGACCAGTTGGCCCGCCACGGCCAGGCCGACGAGCGCAGCTGGGAAACCCTGATTCGCGCCACCATCGATACCGACCCGGAAAGTTTCGAAGCCATCTATGGCGGCCACCCCAACAACCTGCGCCAAGGCCTCGATGTCCTCAACGCCGTGGTCGGACGCGAGCGCACCGATCCCGCCGTGCTGCGCTACGGTTTTACCCTGCTGCTGCTGATGCAGAAGTTGCGCAAGCAGCCAATGATGCTCGATACGCTGGGCGAGCGCCTGGCGCGCGTCCAGGAGCAGGCCAGGCACTTCGGCGACACCCATGAGAATGTCGTCGCCAGTCTCGGCCAAATCTATCAGGACACCATCTCGACATTTCGCCAACGTATCGTGGTCCAGGGCGAACCCAGCCTGCTCCAGCAACGCATGATGCCCGAACGGGTGCGTACCGCGCTGCTCGCCGGCATCCGCTTCGCGCTGCTCTGGAACCAGCAGGGCGGACGACGCTGGAAACTGCTCCTGCAACGCAACGCCATGAAAAAGGCCCTCGACCGGCTCTGACCGCCATTCCCGCAACCGACGGCGCCGGCTAGGCGCCCTGACTCCCCGGACGATACCATGCAGCTCTCTTCGCTTACCGCACTCTCCCCCGTCGATGGCCGTTACGAGACCAAGACCCAGGCCCTGCGCGAACATTTCAGCGAATTCGGGCTGATCCGCGCCCGGGTTACCGTCGAGGTGCGCTGGCTGGAGCGCCTCGCCGCGCATCCGCAGATCACCGAAGTACCGCCGCTATCCGCCGAGGCCAGCGCCTTCCTGGATACGCTGATCGGCGATTTCTCGGTGGCCGACGCCGAGCGCATCAAGACCATCGAGCGCACCACCAACCACGACGTCAAGGCGGTTGAATATTTTCTCAAGGAACGGGTCGCCGAGTTCCCCGAGCTGCATGCGGTCACCGAGTTCATTCACTTTGCCTGTACCAGCGAAGACATCAACAACCTCGCCTATGGACTGATGCTCAGGGACGGCCTCGACGTATTGTTGCCGGTGATGCGCGAGATCGTCGCCGCGGTCGAAGGCCTGGCCCATGAACACGCCGACCAGCCGATGCTCTCGCGTACCCACGGCCAGACGGCCAGCCCGACCACGCTGGGCAAGGAGATGGCCAACGTCGCCTATCGCCTGCGCCGTCAGCTCAAACAGATCGAGTCCGCCGAGCTGCTGGGCAAGATCAACGGCGCGGTAGGCAACTACAACGCTCACCTGGCGACTTATCCGGAGATCGACTGGGCCGAAAATGCCCGGCTGTTCGTCGAGGAACTGGGGCTCAGGTTCAACCCCTACACCACCCAGATCGAACCCCACGACTACATCGCTGAACTGTTCGATGCGTTCTGCCGTTTCCACACCGTACTCATCGATTTCGACCGCGACGTCTGGGGCTACATCTCGCTGGGCTATTTCAAGCAGCGCACGGTCGAGGGCGAGATCGGCTCGTCGACCATGCCGCACAAGGTCAACCCCATCGACTTCGAGAATGCCGAAGGCAATCTGGGGCTGGCCAACGCGATTCTCGGCCACCTGGCCCAGAAGCTGCCGATCTCGCGCTGGCAGCGCGATCTCACCGACTCCACGGTGCTGCGCAATATGGGCGTCGGCCTGGCCTACGGCCTGATCGCCTATCACGCCACGCTCAAGGGCATCGGCAAGCTCGAGGCCAACCCGCAGCGCCTGGCGGAGGATCTCGGCAACAGCTGGGAAGTGCTCGCCGAGCCGATCCAGACCGTGATGCGCCGCTACGGCATCGAGAAGCCCTACGAGAAGCTCAAGGAACTGACCCGCGGCAAGCGCATCGACCAGGCCGGCTTCGCTGCCTTCATCGACAGCCTGGCATTGCCCGACGAGGCCAAGCGCGAGCTTCGCGCGCTGACCCCGGCCAGCTATGTGGGCAACGCCGCGCAACAGGCCCGCGAGCTCTAAGCACGAGGCCCGCAACCCCTACAGCACCGCGAGGACGCCATGCCCGCCAACACCCCGCTGTCACTGCTCGGCGGCCTGACCGCCGCGCAGTTTCTTGCCGATTACTGGCAGAAGCGGCCGCTGCTGATCCGCGGCGCCGTGCCCGACTTCGACACGCCGCTCAGCCCCGACGAACTCGCCGGGCTGGCCTGCGAGGAGGGCGTCGAAGCGCGTCTGGTCGAAGAGCACGGCCGCGACGCCGAGGGTCGCGCCGTGCCTTGGCGGGTCAGTCACGGCCCGTTCGACGAGGCGACCTTCGCACGCCTGCCCGAGCGCGACTGGTCGCTACTGGTCCAGGCCGTCGATCATTACGTGCCGGCGGTCAATGCGCTGCTCGAGGCCTTTCACTTCCTGCCGCGCTGGCGGCTCGACGACGTGATGGTCAGCTATGCACCGCCCGGCGGTAGCGTCGGCCCGCATGTCGACCAGTACGATGTGTTTCTGCTCCAGGGCAGCGGCAGCCGTCATTGGCAGCTCGGCGGAGCGGCTGCAGAAGACGCGCCGATCATCGAAGGCATCGATCTGCGCATTCTCGAGCACTTCGAGGTACAGTCCGGCGAGGACTGGTTGCTGGAGCCCGGCGACATGCTCTACCTGCCGCCCGGCATCGCCCATCACGGCGTCAGCCGCAGCGAGGATTGCATGACCTTCTCGGTGGGCTTTCGCGCGCTGTCCGCCGACGAGTCGATCACCTCGTTCGCCGACTATCTCGGCGAACAGCTCCCCGAATCGCGGCGCTACGCCGATCCCGATCTGGCTGCCCCGCTGCACCCCGGCGAGATCGACGATGCGGCACTGGCCCGCATCCGCAGGCTGATTCTCGACACTCTCGACGACCCGGCGCAGATGATGCAATGGTTCGGCCGGGCTATGACCCAGCCCAAGTATCCTGATCACCCGGTCATCAGCGAATACCCGACCGAGGCCGACACGCTTGTTACAGAACTACAGGCCGGGGCGGTACTCGAGCGCACCCCCGGCTCACGCTTCGCCTATCGCGGCCATGATGAGACGCGGGCAACGCTGTTCGTCGATGGCGACGGCCTCGATTGCCCGCTCGACCTGGCGCACTGGCTGGCTGGCGATGAGCTCCTCGATGCGCGCCTGCTCGAACGCCCTGACGCCGCGCGACTACTGGTGCACCTGCTCGACCGTGGCAGCCTGAGCTGGGCATCGCACGATGACGATGCTGATGATGACAACGAAGAGGGCGAGGCATGAGCACAGCGTCATTGCGCATCGAACAGGGCGAGTGGCGACAGCTCGGCGAGCAGGCCGGCGAGATACGCCGGCGAGTCTTCATCGAGGAACAGGCCGTGCCCCAGGACGAAGAATGGGATGGCCGCGACGCTGATTGCCTGCACTTTCTGGCCTGGCTCGACGGCCAGCCGGTGGGCACCGCCCGACTGTTGCCCGACGGCCATATCGGCCGCGTCGCGGTACTCGCCGCGGGGCGCGGACGCGGCATCGGTCTGGCACTGATGCAGGCGACGGTCGAGGCGGCCCGTGAGCGTGGCCACGCTCACGCCGAACTCGCTGCCCAGACCCATGCCCTGGCCTTTTACCGGCGGCTGGGTTTCGAAGCCTATGGCGCCGAGTTTCTCGACGCCGGCATTTTGCACCGCAATATGCGTCTAGCTCTCAGCCAGTAACGCCCGACTATTCCTCCCCTCAAGAAATATCACTACAGGAAAGCGGTCTTCATGATCGCTTTTGTAGTCGAGCTACAACCCCTGCTGCCGCCAAGTGATAATTGTTGAAGCCAGCAACCATGGGTCATAGTGGCTTACATGGCGACGTTAAAACGAACGTTTTATAGCCCCGCTATTCTAGGATTCAATCAATCCTGTAGCGAATCGGACGTCGTCGGCGAGGGTTTCCGGATGCGACTCAACCCACGAACAGGCAAGGCCTTTTACGCAACTGCAGCATGAGGCCCCGGCAGTTCGAAACACCGCACCAGGAGCGCTCGGTTCGACAGGCGGTCAATGGCCGTCGACGATAATCAGCCAAGACGAGGATGCCTCCATGTCAGCCTATCGGGACGCCCTGAACAGCTTCACCCAGTTGTGCGAGACGCAAGCCGGCAAGTGGGACAATATCAACCCCGAGCATGCCGCACGCATGGCTCTGCAGAACCGCTTCCGCACCGGTCTGGAGATCGCCCGCTATACCGCAGGAATCATGCGCCGCGACATGGCCGACTACGATGCCGACTCATCGCGCTATACCCAGTCGCTGGGTTGCTGGCACGGCTTCATCGGCCAGCAGAAGATGATCGCCGTCAAGCGCCACCATGGCACGACACAGGGCCGCTACCTGTACCTGTCCGGCTGGATGGTCGCCGCGATGCGCTCCGAGTTCGGCCCGCTGCCCGATCAGTCGATGCACGAGAAGACCTCGGTTCCGGCGTTGGTCGAAGAGCTCTACACCTTCCTGCGCCAGGCCGACGCCCGCGAACTCGGCCAGTTGTTCCGCGAGCTCGACACAGCCCGCAGCAACGGTGACGAAGTCAAGACACGCGCCGCGCAGGACAAGATCGACAACTACGAGACTCATGTGGTGCCGATCATCGCCGATATCGATGCCGGCTTCGGCAACGAGGAAGCCACCTATCTGCTGGCCAAGCGGATGATCGAGGCCGGCGCCTGCTGCATCCAGATCGAGAATCAGGTCTCGGATGCCAAGCAGTGCGGCCACCAGGACGGCAAGGTCACCGTGCCGCACGAGGATTTCATCGCCAAGATCAACGCCGTGCGCTATGCCTTCCTCGAACTGGGCGTCGACGACGGGGTGATCGTGGCGCGGACCGATTCGCTGGGTGCCGGACTCACCCAGAAACTGCCGGTCAGCCAGGAAAGGGGCGACATGGCCTGGCAGTACAACAGCTTTCTCGATAGCGAGCCGGTCTCGAGCAGCGAGGATATCAGCGAAGGCGATACGCTCATCAAGCTCGACGGCGAGTTGAAAAAGCCAGTGCGCCTGGCCAATGGCCTGTATCGCTTCCGCGCCGGCACCGGCGAGGATCGCGTGGTGCTCGACTGTATCACCGCCTTGCAAAACGGCGCCGACCTGCTGTGGATCGAGACCGAGAAACCCCATGTCGGCCAGATCGCCGGGATGGTCAAGCGCATTCGCGATGTGGTGCCCGACGCCAAGCTGGTCTACAACAATTCGCCCTCCTTCAACTGGACGCTCAATTTCCGTCAGCAGGTATTCGACGCCTGGGCGCAGGAAGGCAAGGACGTTTCGGGCTACGACCGCGATCAGTTGATGGATGCTCGTTACGACGATAGCGAACTCGGTGCGCTGGCCGATGCCTGGACCCGCGACTTCCAACGCGACGCCGCGCGTGAAGCGGGCATCTTCCATCACCTGATCACCCTGCCGACCTACCACACTGCGGCACTGTCCACCGACGAGCTGGCCAAGGGCTACTTCGGCGAGGATGGCATGCTGGCCTATGTCGAGGGCGTACAGCGCCGCGAGATCCGTCAAGGGCTGGCCTGCGTCAAGCACCAGGCGATGGCAGGTTCCAATATTGGCGACGATCACAAGGAGTATTTCTCCAGCGACCGAGCGCTGAAGGCCGGTGGCAAGGACAACACCATGAACCAGTTCGGCTAGCACCCACTGCATCACGACTTCGGGAGGCCTCGGCCTCCCTTTTTTCGTTTTTGGGTGAGGCGACAATAGCTCGGCAGGCACCTATCTCGTCGGGCATGGTCAAACAGCGGCAATCACGCTAGACTTATTAAAGAACACTGTTTCCAAAGCAGCTCGCAGGAGATCGCAATGAAGCTAACGCACTATCTACCGGTACTGGCACTGGGCCTGCTGACGCTTGGCGGCTGTGCCAATACCGACACCTACTCGGGTGATGTCTATAGCGGCAATCAGGCCAAGACCGGCCAGAGCGTGACCTACGGCACTATCGTCTCGGTGCGCCCGGTACAGATTCAAGGCGGCGATCAGAACAGCGGCGTGCTCGGCGGGCTCGGCGGTGCCGTGATCGGTGGCCTGCTGGGTAACCAGATCGGTGGTGGCTCGGGCCGGACCATCGCCACTGCCGCGGGCGCCATCGGTGGCAGCGTGGCCGGTAAGAAGGTCGAAGATACCGCCAACAAGACCGACGCCTGGGAACTCGAGGTGCGTCGGGATAGCGGCGACAATATCATCGTCGTGCAGAAGGCCGACCGCAACTGGCAAGCCGGTCAGCGTGTCCGGCTGATCGGTAGTGGTGCCAACATGAGCGTTGCACCCTATTGAATCGAATAACGGCGCCCGTCTTGCAGTTCGCCGGCGCTGGTCGTCAACACTGAGCGAAGCCGACCAGTAGCAAACAAAAAGCTTCACGCAAGCAAAAAGCCCCACGGTTGACCGTGGGGCTTTTTCAGCTCTGTTGGCGTGGCTCTGCGTGATACAGGAGCTAGCCTGGCTCCGCATGGCTGCATGGCTGGACGCTATTTGCGCGTCTTGGCCTTGCCCATGCCCCAGCCGATCAGCTTGAACACGACCCAACCGACCAGCAGCAGGATCAGCAACGTCAACAGCATCGATACCGGGTTGACGATAAAGGTGGCGCCCATGACAGCCAGCGCCCCGCACCATACCCAGCGATCGTCTTGACTACGCAACGTCTTGGGAATCCGGCGATCGATGAAATGGCCGTACGGCCCATCCCAGCTCTTGAGAGACAGAAACAGGATCACGGCGAAGGCGATCAGCCAGATCAGGGTCACGGTCATTAATTAGCTCCTGAAAGTTCTATCAGTATAATGATAAATGCGGCAAGCGGGCATGAATCAAACGGGCATCAACGCGTCAAGAACTGCCTGGTCGCGGTTCGAATCGCACCGATAGCCGTTCGCAACGTCACGCATTCGAACGTGCCACGTTTTGTAGCGCGAAACCTGAGCGCAGGGTACCCCCGCCTTAAAAACCGCGCAACCAGCCCTCCGACAAGGGCAGCAGTCCCGACCGAGGAATCTCTCGAGCGCCCTGCGAGGCAGGCCTTGAACATGCATCAAGTCACATGGCGTGGACATGAAAAAAACAGCGCATCCCCTGACAGCCCTCGGGTGAGACGTTACCATGGTCATGACATACACACCGAAAGGTCCATCACATCATGCAGATTGCGCAAAATTCCGTTGTCGCGTTCCACTACACCCTGACCAATGACTCAGGTGAAGTGCTGGACAGTTCGGAAGGCCGCGAGCCGCTGACCTATCTTCATGGCTCGGGCAACATCATTCCCGGCCTGGAGAAAGAACTCGAGGGCCACCAGAGCGGCGATAAGCTGCAGGTGAATGTCAGCCCGGAAGAAGGTTACGGCGAGAAGCAGGAGGCACTGGTTCAGGAAGTGCCGCGCGATGCCTTCCAGGGTGTAGAGAGCGTCGAGCCGGGCATGCAGTTCCAGGCTCAGACGCAAGGCGGCCCGCTGATGGTCACCGTGACCCAGGTCGAGGGCGACACCGTTGTAGTCGATGGCAACCACCCGCTGGCCGGCCAGAAGCTCAACTTTGACGTCGAGATCGCCGAAGTTCGCGAAGCGACCAACGAAGAAGTCGAGCACGGCCACGTGCATGGCGAAGGCGAAGAGGGCCACGAGCACTGAGAGTGCCCGTCGATCGTCACCACGAGTCGATCAATGCCAGCCAAAAAGGAGCAGCCAACGCTGCTCCTTTTTTATGTGCCTCGCATTGGGCTGAGAAGCCTTTATAGTCCCCTGGCGGATGCACCCTGGCACCCGTTCACACTTCGCCTCCCTGCCCTCCAGCCGTTTCAGAGGCACCCTGATGGGGATCGCGCTGTTGCGCCCTCAAAGTGCGATAGCCACCCCAAACCCGTGTCGTTGCCGTCAGCAGGCAGGCAGCGGCGAAAATCAGTGCCAGCAGCGGAAAGGCCTGTGGCCATAGGCAGAACAGTACGAAGGCCAGAATCGTCTCGGTACCTTCGGTGAGGCCGTCCAGATAGAAGAATGCCTTGTGCGGGAAGTTGGGGCGTTCGAGCCGGTGGCGCGCAGCCATGATCGCGAAGGCCAGAAACGAGCTCCCGGTCCCGACGAAGGCAAACAACAGTATTACCGCCGGCAACGCGTTGACGCTCGGCTCGGCCAACGCGAAACCGACCACCACGGCCGCGTAGAACAGAAAATCGAGGACGATATCGAGAAATCCGCCAGCATCACTGCCCGTGCCAGTGTGGCGTGCCAGCGCCCCATCCAGGCCATCGGCCAGACGATTGGCCAGGATCACCACCAATGCCACTCCATAAGCCTCGGCGGCCAGTAGCGGCACGGCCAGCATGCCGATCGCAAATCCCGCCAGCGTGACCTGCACGGGACGTACCCGCCAGCGCGCCAGCACCGCCGCCGCACGATTCAGAGGCGTCTGGGACCAGTGCATCGTCCAGCGATCCAACATCGTCTTGTCTCCTATATGGCCAATGACGGCACTCGTCGCCAGTATCCAGAAATCGCTTTCGCCCCAAGGGCTTTCCTTTGTCATAGTAAATGCAACGCGGTCTTCGCAACGACCCTGCACCCAAGCGCCGATATCGACCGTATCATGGTCATCACTACGGCTCGTGCAGGGGCCGCAATGCAGCGCGCCAGCCAATCTACTCACATGATCGGAGACTCCCATGCGCATCATGCTCATCGTGCTACTGGTCGCGCTAGGCGCGCCGGTACAGGCTCAGGACCAGAACCAGGAAACCCGCACGGCGACCTTCGCCGGCGGCTGCTTCTGGTGCATGGAAGAGGCGTTCGACAAGCTCGACGGGGTGACCGCCAGCGTTTCGGGCTATACCGGCGGCGACCAAGCCCAGCCCAGCTATCAGCAGGTGTCCAGCGGCGACACCGGCCATGCCGAGGCCGTCCAGATCAGTTACGACCCGGCCGTCGTCGACTACCCGGCACTGCTCGAGACGTTCTGGCACAACATCGACCCATTTGCCGAGAATCGTCAATTCTGTGACAGCGGCTCACAGTACCGCAGCGCGATCTTCTATCACGGCGAACGTCAGCAACGCTTGGCCGAGGCGTCCAAGAAGGAGCTCGAGAAACGCTTCGGGCGGTCGATAGCCACACAGATTGTACCCGCCGGGAAGTTCTGGGAGGCCGAAGGCTACCACCAGAATTATTATCAGCAGAACCCGGTGCGTTATCGCTTCTACAAGGCTGGCTGCGGGCGCCAGGAACGTCTCGAGGAGATATGGGGCGACCAGGCCGGCCACCCCGGAAAGTGAATCAGACCACGCCCGATCAGCCGGGAGCGGCGAACCGCCGCTCCCGTCGCCATAGCCAGGCGGCGGTACATAAGGTCACTCCCAGCACCAGCCAGGAAGCCAGCACCACGCCGGACCAGCCGGCGTTATTCCAGAACGGCTCGAGATACAGCCCGCCGAGGCTTGCGCCCAGATAATAGAACACCAGGTACAAGGCCGAGGCCGTTCCACGGGCTGTTTGCGCCTGGCGCCCGACCCAGCTCGAGGCCATCGAATGGCAGAAGAAGAAACCGAAGGCGTTGATGGTCAGGCCGAGCAGGATCATCGGCAAGGCCGGGTTCAAGCTGACCAGGCTGCCCAGCATGAAGATCACGATGCCCAGCAGCATGCAGACCGGCTGCGACAAGCGTTGTGCGACTCGCCCCGACAGGGCCGAGCCCAGCGTCCCGCCCAGATAGGTGACGAATATCATGCCCAGCCACTGCGTCGCCAACGCATAAGGGGCATCGCTCAAGCGGAAGGTAATATAGCTGTACTGGTTGATGAAAATAAAGAAATTGAACCCGCCGATCAGGTAAGCTCCGAGCAGCAGCGGATTGCGCAGGTGAGCCGCCATGCCGCCCAAGGCAACATCGAGGCGCAGCGAGACCGGCTTAAAATTGCGCGCCGGCGGCAACAGGCGCCAGAAAACCATCAGGCATGCCAGGCTGACGATGCCCACGGTCACGAAGCTCGCCTGCCAGCCACCGTATTCTCCGGCAAAGCCACCCAGCACGCGGCCGCCGATCCCGCCCAGAGTATTGGCACTGATATACAGCCCCACCGCCAGCATCAAGGCGCGCCTGTCGAACTCATCGCCCATCCAGGCGATCGCCACCGCCGGCAGCCCGCCGAGCACCAGCCCCTGTACCGCTCGTAGCACCAGCAGGCTGGTGAAGTTGGGCACCAGCGGCAACAACAGCGAGCACAGCGCCGCCAGCAGTAGCGTGAATCGCATGATCGCACCGCGCCCGATGGCATCCGACAGCGGCCCGTAGATCAATAATGAGATAGCCAGGGTCAGCGTCGACACGCCCATCACCATGGCGCTGGCCAGGGTCGAGACCTCGAATGCCTGGCGCAGATCGGGCAGCAACGGCTGCGCGGCGTACAGATTGACGAAGACGGTGAACGAGCCCAGGCATAACGCCAGGGTGGCCCGCCACCAGTCGCGGGAATGCGCTTCGATCATGATGCTCTCCTCAGGATACCGCCATGATCGCGCATCGCTTATCATCAGCCAAATAGTGCTTGACGATGCTTATAATCGGATTAACTGATGAATCTACCTTTCGATCTGCGCGCCCTGCGCTACTTTCTCGCAGTCGCCGACCAGGGCGGCTTCACGCGTGCCGCCCGTGAACTCCATGTTGCTCAGTCGGCGGTCAGTCAGACCGTCGCCAATCTAGAGGCACGGCTCGAACTGACCCTCTTCCACCGTCACGAACGACGCATCAGCCTGACGCCGGAAGGCGAACTGCTGCGCGTTCAGGCCCGCGAGCTGCTCGAGCATGCCGAAGGTGTGGGCCTGGCGATGCGCGAGGTCCACGGCCTGGTCAAGGGTGAAGTACGCATCGGTATCCCCTCGATGCTCGGATCCTATTATTTTCCGCCGCTGTTGATGGGCTTCAAGGCGCGCCATCCGGGTATCCGGCTGACCGTGATCGAGGCCGGCACCCGCCGGCTGCAAGAGATGATCGCATCGGGCGAGCTGGATCTCGGCGTGATCACCTCGGATGACAGCAACCAGCAACTCGAGCGTCGGCCGCTGCTGCGCGAGGAGATGGTGGTCTGCGTTCCCCTCGAACACCGCTTTGCCGGGCGCACGGCGATCGATGCCGCGGAAGTCTTCGAGGAGCCGCTGGTGCTGTTCCAAGATGGCTATTTCCATCGCGAATTCGTCGACCGGCTGGCCACAGAGCTACATCTTGAGCCGAAGATCGCCTTCCAGTCGAACCTGATCCCCCTGACCAAGGCGATCGTCAGACAGGGTTTCGGCATCACCACCTTTCTGCGCCGGGTGATCAGCGAGAACGATCTCGTTGCGGTGTCACTGTCACCCCCGGCGTATCTAGACCTGTCATTGGCCTGGGGAAAAGGCGCGTATCTGTCGCGTGCCGAAAGCGCCTTCGTCGACTTCGTGATGACCCATCGCGAACATCTCTAGCGAGCGTTTCTAGAAAGCCAAGCAAGACCACGCTCAGCCGGCACGGCTCTGGCGCTATTGACGAGCACGCTGAGCCAGCTCGGTCAGCGTCGTGGAGCGCCGAGATTGCCAGTAATAACGCTGCCAATAGGCGTTGTTCAAACGCGAGATGATCACGCCCTGCGAGGAGGAGGCATGCAGGAAGCGGCCGTAACCGACGTAGATGCCGACATGGTTATAAGGCCCCGGCGGGCGGAAGAACACCAGATCGCCGGCCTTCAGTGAATCGCGAGCGATACGCTGGCCTTCCAGAACCTGGTAATCGGTGGTACGCGGCAAGGGCAACGCAAAGGCCTCGTTGAAGACGCGCTGAACCAGCGCCGAACAGTCGATACCTTGGAAGCCCTCGCCGCCGAGCACATAGGGCGTCCCCACCCAGCGACGGTGCTCATCGAGCAATGCCGTGCGAATCGTCTCGGGCGCGGCTTCACGCAGGCGCTGTAACTGCTCGGCCATCTGATTGGAAGGCGCGATCTGCCAGGCGGTTCGCATGGCCGCCTGCTTGGCCGTTGCATTCGATGCCGGCGGGCCGGATAACGTCGGCCCGTGCACGCAGCCGGCGAGCAAGCCGGTCACTATCAAGCACAATAGATAAGCACGACGCATCCAGCGACCTCGTTCGCAGTGGCATCGGATCGTCCCGTTGGTATGCGCATCGGCGGGTGCATCGCTGTGGAAGCGAAGCCCGGGCATCACTTCCACAACGACCTGACATCGATCCTGACTTGTATTGACGGGCCCTAACTGACCTCAGATCAGTAGGCGTCCGCACGGCTTCGGCGATGTTACGTATGATGACCGACACTGTCATACACGCTCCGCATCAACGCCTCTCAGCGTTGCCCTCAAGATAGGCGCATGGCTGCGCCGAGCGACAGATCGAAACGACAAAATTAGTCAAAGAACCTAGCCGTCTATAAGTATCGCGATAGCCACGCGCTTATCCGGCTCGTAGCAAGCGTATGACAAAGCCTCACCCCCCGGCCGGTGCCTGCCCCAGGCACTAGTGCAGAACATGAGCATCGCCGGGTAGCGTATCGACATGCACAGGTGCCCAATGACGGGGCCGCGCACCGGGAAAATCCAGGCTGGCCCAGCTTCCCGCCAACGGTGGTGCACCACTTAGCCAGGCCGTCAATGCCTGACTGAAGCCGTCGAGCAGCGTGGCGCGCTCCTCGGTTTCGCCCATGAAGAAGGAGAAACCGGCGTAGAGCCCCTGGGCATAACCGCGCCAGTTGCCGTAGTGCTGCTGCGCCAGGTTCAGGGCGCTGTCGAGCCGGGCACTGAAGCTCCCGGCATCCAGCCAGCCGAGGCAACGCCCCGCCACCGCCAGGTCCACGGCCTGGGCGATATCCCAGGCAGCCAGGTCGATATCGTTGCAGCCAGCGGCGTTGTCGCGCACCCGCTGCAACCGCAGCAGATGGTTGCGAGCCTCCTCGTCGCAGTCACCGGACTCGAGGATGGCGATCTCCTCTTCCAGGCGGGGCCTGTTGAGGGTATAGGGCGCGTAATTGATCTGATATTCCTGGCGATCGCCTGCTTCAAGCAGAAAGTCCAGAAAGTCGTCGAGTTCAGTGGCGCCATGCAGAGCGTACTGCTCCTCGAGCCACTGGGCCGTGGCCTCGCGTTCGGCGCGGCCTTCGGGCTGCGGTTCGGCCCATATCCCCGGGTTGAGCGGGCCGCCCAGCGCCAGCGCGGTAAAGCGTGACAGCGTCGGCCGCGAGCCGGGTTCCTGCCAGGCAATTTGGTGCCAGTCGAGCCAATGGAAGAGGCTGCCCGGGTCGTCGCGATGCCAGCGTATCTCATGCACCAGATTGTCGTCGGGCAACTCCGGCAACGCCGCCTCCCAGATCGCCCAGGCATCCAGCAGGCGCCGCGAGTCGGGGTAGAAACGACACAGCACGCCCCGCAGCGACTCGGTAAGGGCCTGCAACCCCGTCGCCTCGAAGTCGCCGCTGTCACCGGCCATCAGCAGATAGAACGCGTACTTCTCGGCCATGTGGATGGTCGCAGGGTGACGCTTGCACTGCTTGAGCGCATCGCGCATCGCCACGGCATCCTCGGGTGGGCGTCCGAACGGAGTAGTTATTGCCGGTAGCGCGCCATGGGCGGCATCGGCGGCGAGCTGATTGAGGTGATGCGCCTGTGCGGGCAACCAGAACCGCGCCAGCCCGACCACACCTTCATCGGGCAGCAAGCCAAGCGTCTCCTGCAGATAGCGTCGCACATCCTTGCGGCGTGGCTCGTCGACGCCGGGCGGCACACCCTGACGGTAGAGCAGGTCGGGCTCGCGCACCGAGGCCAGTGCCAGCAACCAGTGCCGCACATCGCGCCGCCAGCTGCGCAGGAATTGCCCGGCGGCCTGACGCTGGGCGTCGTCGAGCAGTGCCTGCAGTGGCACCTGCCATGGGCTCAGCGGCGAATGCAGTAACACGTGCCAGTCGGCAGCATGGCTGGCCAGCATGTCGCGGCTCTCGAACAGGCTATGGCCACGTTGATAGGCCAGCGTAACGGCCGTCCAGTCACTGTAGCGGCGCATCAGCAGATCGCCGGCATGCGCCGCGAACGACTCGGCTTCAGCAGGCTCGAGCCAGCCCAGCGTAGCGCCGGCGTAAGCCAGATCGACCAGCCGCAGCCAGTCCCAGGCCGCCCACTCGAGCGGCTCGCCGCGTTCTAAAAAGCCCTTCAGCACGCGTCCATAGCGGCGCTGGTCGCCGAGCCCCTCCAGCCAGGCCTGGCGTGCCGGGACAGTCATCTCGACCAACCGTGCGGCATCGATATCCCAGGCGTAGCGCTGGCCCTGCGCGCCAAGCCACAACAGCACACGGATCAACTCGTCGCGATCGCGGATTTGCCAGTCACTATCGAGCCAGGCCTCGACATCTGGCCAGTCGTGCATCCTGCGCGGCGGCGACTCTAGCAGCGGCGCGAAAGCCGCGCGTAGACACCAGGCGGGGTGCGTCTGCGCCCAGTGCCTGCCCCGCGGGCGATATTCCAGCGTGGTGGCCAGCAGTTCCCAGGTGACTCCCTCGCCATCGCGCTCAAGTTGCGACAACGCCTCGCCACTCTGAGCGAAAACTTCGTCGCCATGGACCCAGCCACTTTCCAGACGTGCGCGCCGTAGCGCCGACAGCCACTCATCGAGCGTCGCGTGATCGCGCTGGATCGCCCCGGCCAGTTCGACCAGCCAGGCCTCCGTGCGATTCACCGTCAGCCAGCCGGCAGCCTGGGCCAAGGCAAGCAGTTCGAGCGCGGTCAGCCTTACCTGGGGATTGGCCCGCTCGGTGCCCCCCGGAAACGCCTCGAGCAATCGCCAGCCCAATTCGCCCCGCTCGGCCACGCCCAATTGCACGAGCCGTTCGGCGGCCAGCGTCGGCTCAAGCGACGCCGGTTCGGGATCGAATGCCCACCCGCACAGCACCAATTGCTGAGCCCACCAGGCATGAAGTGGATCGGCCAAGTGACACCTCTATCGTTAACGGACGGTAAACCGGGCGAAATAGTGTACCGGAAAAGCGTCGCTTACACCGATGACCTATGTACGCGGCCAAGCCATAAATGAAAATACTTGGCTAAGTGTTTTAAATATTGCACACTTCGTAAAACATGATCAGCAAGCTTCCGCTTGCCCACTTTTTTGGCCGCCCTGGAGCCCACCATGACAACGATTCTCCCTGATTTTTTAACTCCTCAGGCCTATATCGCCGGTCAGTGGCGCGATGCGGACAGCCATTTCTCGGTCAGCAACCCCGCCAACGGCGAGGTTCTCGCCGAAGTACCCGACCTGGATGCCGCTGCAGCCCGCGAGGCGATCGCTGCTGCCGAAGCGGCCTGGCCAGCGTGGCGACGGCTGCCGGCCAAGCAACGCGCCGTCCTGCTGCGCCAGTGGTTCGAGTTGATCATCGCCAACCAGGAGCAACTGGCCCGGCTGATGACCCTCGAACAGGGCAAACCGCTTGCCGAATCGCGCGGCGAAGTCGGCTATGGCGCCGCCTTCGTCGAATACTACGCCGAGGAAGCCAAGCGTATCGCCGGCGAGACGCTGCCCAGCCATGGCGTCGACAAGCGTATTTTGGTGTTTCGCGAGCCGGTGGGCGTGGTGGCGGCGATCACTCCCTGGAACTTCCCGCTGGCGATGATCACCCGCAAGTGCGCACCGGCACTGGCCGCCGGCTGCCCGGTGGTCGTCAAGCCGGCCGAAGCAACGCCGCTGACCGCACTGGCGCTGGCCGGCCTGGCCGAGCGCGCCGGGCTGCCGGCCGGAGTGTTCAATGTGGTCACCGCATCACGCCCCGCCGCCATCGGCGAGGTACTGACCACCGACCCACGGGTGCGCAAGGTCTCGTTCACCGGCTCGACCCCGGTCGGCAAGCGCCTGTTGGCGCAGTGCGCAGGCAGCGTCAAGAAGGTCTCCATGGAACTTGGCGGCAATGCGCCGTTCATCGTTTTCGACGATGCTGACCTGGATGCCGCGGTGGAAGGCGCCATTACTTCCAAGTTCCGCAACTCCGGGCAGACCTGCGTATGCACGAATCGCTTGCTGGTACAGGCCAATGTGTACGACGCTTTCCTAGACAAGCTGGCCAAGCGTGTCAGCCAGTTGAAGATTGGCAACGGTCTGGAGGACGATGTGGTTCAGGGTCCGCTGATCAATGCGGCGGCAGTAGACAAGGTCGAAGCGCATATCGGCGATGCGCTCGACAAGGGCGCACGGCTGGTCTGCGGCGGCGCACGCCATGAACTGGGCGGCAGTTTCTTCCAGCCTACCGTGATAGCCGATGTCACGGCCGAGATGCGGGTGGCGGGTGAGGAAACATTCGGCCCGCTGGCGCCGGTATTCCGCTTCGAACAGGATGAGGAAGCCATCGCCATGGCCAACGACACCGAGTTCGGCCTCGCCGCCTATTTCTATGCGCGTGACTACCGACGCATCTGGCACGTCATGGAACAGCTGGAATACGGCATGGTAGCCGTCAACGAGGGTTTGCTCTCGACCGAACTGGCGCCTTTCGGCGGCGTCAAGGAATCGGGCCTCGGGCGTGAGGGATCCCGTCACGGGCTAGACGAGTTTACCGAATTGAAGTACGTCTGCGTCGGCGGACTTTGAACGCTCTAATGCCTTGATAAGGAAGGCACTGATGAATAACGCTCAATTCAACGAACTCAAAAGAACGTATGTTGCCAACGGCGCGGCCAGCCCGGCCGAGCAGTTTGCGGATCGCGCGGAGAATGCCTGAAGTTTGGGATGCGGATGGCAAGCGTATGATCGATTTTGCCGGCGGTATCGGCGTGCTCAACATCGGGCATCGCCACCCGAAAGTCGTGGAGGCGGTCAAGGCGCAGCTCGGACAAGCTGATGCACACCTGCCAGACCGTCATGCCCTATGAAGGCTACGTTAAGGTGGCTGAAAAGCTAAGCCAGGTCATGCCGGTGCGAGGCCACGCCAAGGTCATGCTGGCCAACTCCGGTGCTGAAGCCCTCGAGAATGCGGTCAAGATCGCACGTGCGGCGACCGGTCGCAACAACGTGATCTGCTTCGACGGCGGCTATCACGGCCGCACGTTCATGACCATGGCCATGAACGGCAAGGTCGCGCCCTACCAGACCGATTTCGGCCCGATGCCGGGCACCGTCTTCCGCGCGCCCTATCCGGTGCCGTACCACGGCGTCAGCGAGGACGAAGCACTTCGCGGCCTGAAAATGGCGATGAAGACCGATGCCAACCCGCAAGCGACACCGCTGCCATCGTGATCGAGCCGGTTCTCGGCGAGGGCGGTTTTTACGCGGCGCCAGCGAGCTTCCTGAAGGCGGTCCGCGAAATCTGCGATGAGCACGGCATACTGATGATTGTCGACGAAGTCCAGAGCGGCTTCGGCCGTACCGGCAAGATGTTTGCCATCGAGCACAGTGGCGTGGAGCCGGACATCATGACCATGGCCAAGAGCATGGCCGATGGCATGCCGATTTCCGCCATTGTGGGCACGGATAAGCACATGGATGCTTCCGGCCCGAACTCGCTGGGCGGCACCTACACCGGCAGCCCGGTGTCCTGTGCAGCGGCCCTGGCGGTGATGGAGGTGTTCGAAGAGGAAAACATCCTGGCCAAGAGCCAAGCGCTGGGCGACAAGCTGGGCAGCGCTTTGCCAGTGGCAGGAGAAATTCGCTGCAGTTGACAACGTTCGCAACATGGGCGCCATGGCCGCCTTCGAGCTGGTTTCCGACAAGGCCAACCACACCCCAGATGCGGAACTGGCCGGCGCGCTGTGCAAGAAGGCGCGCGAAAAAGGGCCTGATCCTGCTGTCTTGTGGCATGTACGGCAATACCATTCGTTTTCTGATGCCGGTCACCATTGAAGACGATGTGCTTGAGGAAGGCCTGGAGATCGTCGAGGCGGCACTCAGCGAGCTGGTCGGGCAGAAGCAGGCCGCCAACGCCTAATAGCCCGGGCCGCACTGGCCCCGACATGGCAAGACAGGTAACCCAAAAGCGCCCCGCTTCGAGCGGGGCGCTTTCTCGTGCAGCGTCAGTCAATTGACGACAGCAACCGGGTGACAGTCGACAGTCGCGAGGCAATCAGGCCGGCATGCTGTTGGCCTTGGGATCGCGTGACCAGACGCGATGCTGGCCCATCGCCTCGGTGAACGGAGTAAAGACATCGTCCACCGTGGCCCCCAGAAAGATGCCGTCTTCCTGCGTGGGCACCCCCGCCGCGGGCAACAGATCCTTGCCTTCACCGATGGCGGCGATCGCCTTGAGGTGCTTATAGGCTTCCTGAACGTAATAAAGCCCCAGCCCGGATTGTGACAGCGTCTTGACGCTCTCTGCGCCACCGACGACCACCACCGAATCCAGCGTCACCGACGGCAAGCCGTTGAGCATCGCGTCAGGTACCACGCTCTGGCCACCGGCCGCCTTGACCGGCGCCATGCTGGGCGCAATGACGATGCCCTTGGCGCCTTCGGCCTGGAGCTTGGCCTGCAACGACTCGAGCTGCTCGGCATCGACCCCGTCGGCTACCAGCAACGCGACCTTGCGGTACTTGATGTCATGCGGCAGCCGCGCCATCAGGCTCAGGGCGGGCGATTCCTGCTGCGCGCTCTTGCCCAACTCGTCGGCCGGCGCAGGCTTCTCGCTCGGCGCCTCGATACCGTGATTCTCGCCGACACGCCGCGCCAGTTCGAGATCGATGTTGGGCAGAATCTCCTGAATCACCCGTTCACGGATCCACGGCCGCTCCACCTTGGACAGCTCGAAGGTATACGCGGCAATGATGTGCTCCTTTTCGACCTCGGTCTGGCTATTCCAGAACAGCGTCGCCTGCGAGTAATGATCGCCGAATGACGGGCTGCGCGCACGGATCTTGTTGGCATCGACCCGCTCGTTGACCGTCTCGAAGCCACCGTTTTCAGGCGCCGGCGGCGTCTCCTTCGGCCAGCCACCGTCGATCGAGTTGGGCTCGTAGGAGGCCTGGCCCTTGTTGATCGTCTGACGGTGCATCGAGTCACGCTGGTTGTTGTGAAACGGTGCCACCGGCTGGTTGATGGGGATCTCGTGAAAGTTCGGCCCACCCAGGCGCAGCATCTGGGTATCCAGATAGGAAAACAGGCGCCCCTGCAGCAGCGGATCGTTGGTGAAGTCGATCCCCGGCACCACGCTGGCCGGATTGAACGCTACCTGCTCGGTCTCGGCGAAGTAGTTGTCCGGGTTGCGATTGAGCACCATCTTACCGATCGGAATGACCGGCACCTGCTCCTCGGGGATGAGCTTGGTCGGATCGAGCAGATCGAAGTCGAACTGGTGCTCGTCCTGCTCCTCGACGATCTGGACCCCGAATTCAAACTCCAGGAAATCGCCGTTCTCGATGTCATCCCACATGTTGCGCCGGTTGAAGTCCGGGTCGCGGCCCCACAATTTCTGCGCCTCGTCCCAGATCAGCGAGCAGGTGCCGGCCAACGGCTTCCAGTGAAACTTGGCGAAGCGTGCCTTGCCCTGCTTGTCGACCAGGCGGAATGTATGCACCCCGAAGCCTTCCATGTTGCGATAGTGGCGTGGGAAGGCGCGATCCGACATGGTCCACAGCACCATGTGGCTGGACTCCGGCATCAACGACACGAAATCCCAGAAGGTGTCGTGGGCCGACTGGCCTTGGGGGATCTCATTGTGCGGCTCGGGCTTCACCGCGTGCACGAAGTCGGGAAATTTGATGGCATCCTGAATGAAGAACACCGGCATGTCGTTGCCGACCAGATCCCAGTTGCCTTCGTCGGTATAGAACTTGGTGGCGAAGCCGCGCACGTCACGCACCGTGTCGTTGGAACCGCGCGAGCCCTGCACCGTGGAAAAACGCACGAAAACTGGCGTCTTCTTGCCAGGGTCCTGAAACACGCCGGCCTTGGAATATTGGGCGGCGTTGTCGTAAGCCTGGAAATACCCGTGCGCGGCTGCGCCACGCGCATGGACGATGCGCTCGGGAATCCGTTCATTATCGAAATGGTTGAGCTTTTCACGGAAGATGAAATCTTCCATCAGGGTCGGACCACGTTCACCGGCCTTCAGCGAGTTGTGGTTATCGGCAATACGCGTTCCCTGATTGGTCCGCAAGTCGTGCCCTTCCGCATCGCTGCGATACTGTTCAAGATTCTCCGACTTGCTGTCCTCGGTGGTCTTGAAATCCTTGTCATGCGCCTCATCGCTATTGGGACGCGTATGGGGATTATTCGCCATTATCAAACACTCCTCGTTTGCCGGTATGGCCCCATCCACCTCTGAAGTCACCGCCGAACTGCGCCTGTGGATTCCATGGCTACCCGTTCGGTGGCGTGGTGTTGTCCTGCATTCTTGGTTGGCCTCCTGAAAGGTAGACACAGCGACCCGGGCAGCGCAAACCGGCCCGGGCGCCATGCATGTCGATAACGAGCCTAGTCGGAAGAAAACCAGTCTCGCCCGCCCCCGTTCAGTCGTTACTGGAGACCTAGCCCTTGCGCAGTTTGGCGACGATCCACAGCAGCAATATTGCCCCCACTGTGGCGGTTACCAGCGAACCGATGATGCCGGTAGAGGCCAGGCCGATCAGCCGAAACAGCAACCCCCCGAGCACCGCCCCGACGATCCCCACACCGATATTGCCGAAAATGCCGAACCCGCCGCCGCGCATGATGTTGCCCGCGATCCAGCCGGCCAGCCCACCGATGATCAACCACAGAATCAACCCCATAGTTACGACTCCATTCGCGTTTTCTATTTCTATCGAAATGGCTTATCCAGCGTGCCACAGCAGGGCTCAGAATGACGAGCCGGGCTGAGCGAGAAATAGCTCCTCCTCGGGCGTCGAGCAACGTCCGAGTATCGCGTTACGGTGCGGATAACGACCGAACCGGGCGATTATTTCGCGGTGGCGCCGCTCAAACTTGAGATTGCCTTCGAGCCCGGGTTGCGCGAAAAGCCGCAGCGCCTCGTCATGAATGGCCAGCGATTCGCTATGCATGTAGGGCATATATAAAAAAGCACACTGAGCACTCTCCAGGTGCCTGTCGGCGCCGTGGGCCACCGCGACTTGCGCCAGCGCCAGCGCCTGAGGATCCTGGGCGAATGCCTCCGGCCGGTCGCGATAAAGATTGCGCGAGAACTGATCGAGCAGCAGGATTTCCGCCAGCCGCCCCTGGGACGATTCACGCCAGGGCCAGAGCTCATTGGCTTTGGCCGCCTCATGCAGCACCGCGAAGCGATCGCCGATATGTCGATCCAGACGCTCATCCTTGGCAAACCACTGCTTGGCGCCAAGGCTTTCGAACCAGAAACTCAATACCCGCTGTGCTGATGTCTCGGCCATGAGCGCCCCCTTACTCGTAGTCATGCTGACGCCCGTCCGGGCTCGTTAACGGCTGGCCCCGCCAGCCGGGACCAGTCCACAGCATAGTCGCTGGCAAGCGATATCTGTAACGGCGTCATTCTTCGGCAAGCGCCAGAGCATTGAAGACCGCCATGGGCTTTCTACAGCGAAACAGCGCCTTATTTCAGCCCAAACCGACATTGCCAGAGCTATGTCCGACAAATGGCTAATGGAAGAAACCGCTTATAGCCTTATACTTTCGTTTAGCCGTGAGCTGCAGCGGAGCCTGCCGCGCTCGTTAAGCCATCAAAGGATCCTCTCAAGCTATGCATGCCCTAACCCTCCTCTCGTTCTTCTTCTTTACTGGGCTGGTCGCCGCGATCACCTGGTGGGTAACACGCCGAGATGACCATAGCAGCACCCGCGGGTATTTCCTGGCCGGACGCAGCCTGACCTTTCCGCTGATCGCCGGCTCACTGCTGATGACCAACCTGTCCACTGAACAGATGGTTGGCCTCAATGGCAGCGCCTTCACCGACGGCCTGAGCGTGATGGCCTGGGAAGTGGTCGCGGTCATTGCGCTGGTTGCACTGGGGCTGTTCTTTCTGCCGCGCTTCCTGCGCAGTGGCATTGCCACGGTACCGCAGCTATTGTCGCTGCGTTTCGACAACACGACCCAACTGATCTGTAACATCATCTTCCTAATGGCCTATGCAGTGATCCTGCTGCCGATCATCCTCTACTCAGGGGCGATCGGCCTGCAGGGCATGCTCGATCTGCCGGGACTGACCGGCATTCAGTCCAATACGGTCCTGCTATGGGGCACCGTGTGGGTCGTCGGCATCATCGGCTCGATCTACGCGCTGTTCGGCGGGCTGCGCACCGTCGCCGTGTCGGACACCCTCAACGGCGTGGGGCTGTTGATCGGCGGCTTCGTGGTCGTCTATTTCGGCCTGCAGGCGGTCAGCGACGGCAGTGGCGTAATGGCCGGCTGGGATATTCTCAAGCAACAGAATCCCGAGAAGCTCAACTCGATCGGTGGAGCGGAACAGCAGGTGCCGTTCGCCACGCTGTTTACCGGGGTGCTGCTGATCAACCTGTTCTACTGGACCACCAACCAGCAGATCATCCAACGCACCTTCGCCGCCAAGACCCTTGCCGAAGGCCAGAAAGGGGTGCTGCTGACCGGTCTGTTCAAGCTGCTCGGGCCGCTGTATCTGGTACTTCCGGGAATCATCGCCTACAACCTCTATGCCGGCGAAGGCATCAGGGCCGATGCCGCTTACGGGCATCTGGTGTTCAACGTCATGCCGCCCTACCTCACCGGCTTCTTTGCCGCGGTGATGGTCGGTGCCATCCTGTCGTCGTTCAACTCGGCGCTCAACAGCACCACCACCCTATTCAGCCTGGGGCTGTACAAGGGAGTATTCAACAAGAACGCCAGTGAGCAACAGGTGGTCCGCTCAGGCAAGATCTTCGGCTGGATCATGGCCTTCGCCGCGATGATCATCGCGCCCTTGCTGGCCGGTCAGGAAAGCCTGTTCGGCTACCTGCAGAAGATGAACGCGCTGTACTTCATCCCGATCCTCGCCGTGGTACTGGTCGGTCTGCTGACCAAGCGGGTGCCGGCGATCGCCGCCAAGATCGCGCTGATCGGTGGCTGTCTGGTGATTGGCGCGGTCTACTTCGTGCCGCCATTCACCGCCCTGCTCGACTACATCCACAACTTCCACTTCGTGGGTCTGGTCTTCGCGCTGCTGGTGGTGATGATGCTGGGGATCGGCAAGTTCGCACCGCGGGCCACCCCGTGGGTGCAAGAAGACAGCGGCGAAGTCGATCTGACCCCCTGGAAAGGCGCCATTCCGGCGGGCATCGTGCTGGTAGTGCTGGTCATCGCCATCTACGTGTCGTTCGCCGGCAGCGTATGACCGAGCTAGCATGAAGTGACAGCCGCGAACGATGAATGCGCTATCCGCGACCCCGCCCTTCGGCGGGGTCGCTGCGTTGATCGGGGCGAAATATTGCAGCAGATCCTTTGCCCCTTTATTGCTTCCGCTGGGCGCGCAGGCCTGGCAGCGACTTGCCAGCGGCGCCCAACACCCCCAGATTAGAGGCTGAATTTCTCGGCGGATCTCGATTCCATGCGCCAGACCCTGGCACGCGAAGTCAGCAACCTCATCGAACGCGGCCGTGACCGCCAGCTACGCCTGGCGGTCACCGGGCTATCCCGGGCCGGCAAGACGGCCTTTCTCACCTCGCTGGTTCACCAATTGCGCCATGCCGGGCTCGAGGCGCGCCTCGACCTGTTGCCGGCGGCCCGCGAGGGGCGCCTGCTCGGCGCCCAGCGCATCGCCCAGGCGGATCTCGGCGTGCCGCGCTTCCCCTATGATCAGGCGCTGGCCGCACTCGACGCCGAACCGCCACGCTGGCCGGACCCGACCCGCGGCATCAGCGAGTTGCGCCTGCGCATTCGCTATCGCCCCGAGCGCCACGGCCTGCTGGCCGGCTTCGCCAGCGATAGCGCAACGCTGACGCTGGATCTGTTCGACTACCCCGGCGAATGGCTGCTCGACCTGCCGCTGCTCGAACACGACTACCTGAGCTGGTGCGAGCGCCAGCAGGCCTCGTTGAGCCCGGCGCGACGCGAGATGGCCGGCGACTGGCTGGCCGCGATCGAGTCGCTCGACCCCGCCGCCAGTGCCGACGAGGCCCAATTGGCGGGCATCGCCGAGCACTATGCCGGCTATCTGCGCGCCGCCCGTGAAGCCGGTTTCGCCGACCTGCAGCCGGGGCGTTTCCTGCTGCCGGGCGATCTCGATGGCGCTCCGGTACTGCAGTTCTTTCCACTGCCGGGCATTGGCGAAGCCGATCGCGAGCGCCTCGAGGCGCTCCCCGAAGACAGCATCTACCGCACTCTGGCGCGGCGTTTCGCCTACTACCAGCAGCACGTGGTCAAGCCGTTCTACCGCGAACATTTCAAGCGCTTCGATCGCCAGATCGTGCTGGTCGACGTGCTCGGGGCACTGAATGCCGGGCCGGAGCGCTTCGAGGACCTGTCGCGGGCCCTGGCGACGCTGATGAAGAGCTTCGACTATGGCAAGCGCAGCCTGCTCACGCGGCTGTTCGCGCCGCGCATCGATCGCCTGGCAATTGCCGCCACCAAGGCCGACCACGTCACTCCCGAGCAGCACGGCAAACTCGTCGCCCTGCTCGAGGCGCTGCTCGCCGAGCCGATCAAGGATCTGCGCTACGCCGACATCCCGGTACGCGCGCTGTCGCTGGCTTCGCTGCGCGCCACCGAAGTACATGAAGTCAGCCAGCAGGGTGCGCGCACGCCGGCGCTGCGCGGCACCGACCTGACCGGCGAGGAGCAGCTGGTGTTTCCCGGCGAGGTCCCGGCGCGCCTGCCCAGCGCCGACTTCTGGGCCCGCCAGGGTTTCAGCTTCACCGCCTTTCGCCCGCTGCCCCGCGAAACCCGCGGTGCCGGCCTGCCGCATATCCGCCTGGACGCCGCCCTCGACTGGCTGATCGGAGACAAACTGACATGAGCGACCCGCGCCCCCATCAGCGCTTTACTCTCGATGAGCCCAGCGCGCCACACATCGACGCCAACGGCGACCCGCGGCCGGCCGAGCACTACCCCGTCGAGCTGACGACCCAGCGCCGTGACGAGGACGAAGGGCTGGCCCCGGCCACCAACGCCGCCCTGGAGCGCGGGCTGGGACGACCGCGCAAGCGCCGCTGGGGGTTGCTGACAGTTCTCGCCGGCAGCCTCACGCTGGGCGCCATCCAAGCCGGCGAGACGCTCTACCAGGCTTCGCTGGGCGGCGACTGGTTAAGCGGTGCCTGGAGCCTGCTCGGGCTGATCGCACTCGGCCTGGGTGGATCGGCGCTACTGCGCGAACTATGGCGGCTGCGCAAGCTACGCCGCCACGGCGTGCTACGCCAGCGTCTCGAAGGGCTGAATGGCGAGGATGGACGCGAAGCGCGAAAGCTTGCCGAAGCGCTGCGTGAGCAGATGCGCCTCGAGCGCGACCACCCGCACTGGCAGGCCTTTCTGCAGGCCCAGCAGCCGCATCACGACGGCGCCGAGACCCGCGCCCTGCTGGCCCATCATGTCCTCGCACCGCGCGATCGCGAGGCACGACGGCTGATCTCACGGATGTCGGGGGACACCGCGGTAATGGTCGCGGTCAGCCCGCTGACGCTTGTCGACATGCTATTGGTTGCCTGGCGCAATCTGGCGATGCTCGAACGCATCGCCGCGCTTTACGGCCTGGAACTCGGCTATGCCAGCCGGCTCAAGCTGTTTCGTCAGGTACTCGCCAACCTGGCCTTCGCCGGGGCCAGCGAGATCGCTTCCGAGGCGAGCATGGAGCTGTTCTCGATGAACGTCGCCAGCAAGCTCTCGGTACGCGCCGGCCAGGGGCTCGGGGTGGGCCTGCTGTCGGCGCGACTGGGCCTGCGCGCACTGCGCCTGACCCGGCCGCTGCCGTTCGCCGACGACGAAGCGCCACGCATCGCCGACCTGCGCCGCGAACTCTGGCAACGGCTACGCCGGCTCGAGAAGCCCGACGCCCCCCGAAACAGCGAAGATCAGCGGACTTGACCCGGATCACGATGCAGCCGCTTGAGTCACGCTACGCTGTAAAGATAAGTTCCTTGCGACAACCGAGGCCACAGGCCCAGGGAGGATGGCATGCTCAAGACGATACTGGTTCCCGTCGACGGTTCCGAACAGGCGAAACTCGCGCTCGAGATCGCCTGCAAATTGGCCGCCAACGGCCAGGCGCATCTGCATATCCTGCACATTCCCGAACGACTTGCCCACGACAACACGCTGGTCTGGGGCGTCGGCGCCGTGAACCTGGAAGCACCCGAGGAGGAAGTCGAGCGGGCCGGACACAAGATGCTCGAAGCCGCCAAGCAGGCCGCCGTCGAGCACGGCGCCACCGATGTCGATGGCTCGGTGCATCAGGGCGATCCGGCGCGGGTGATTCTCGAGCAGGCCAAGAAGCTCAAGGTCGACAGCATCGTCATGGGCAGCCGAGGGCTCAGCGATATCAAGGGGCTGGTGGTTGGCAGCGTGTCGCACAAGATCTCGCACGCGGCGCCCTGCCACGTCATCACCGTGCACTGAACCGCCCACCACGCATCAGGGCTGGCCGTCACGCCGGGTGGCTGGCTCGAGCGGGTGTTCTTCCTGCTCCAGCCAGCCTTTCACGTACAGACACTGTATGAGTACCATGCCCAATACGATCAGCGGCTCGGCCACCAGCATGCCCATCAGACCAGCCACCAGTCCCAGCCATACCTGCACCACCAGCAGCAATCCAGGCGGAATACTCACCGCTTCACGCTGGATAAGCGGCGTGACCAGATAACTTTCCAGCATTTGCACCGCTGAGTACAGCACGGCGACGTGCAACATCGCCGCCGGGTCGACCGATAAGGCCACCAACAAAGCGGGAACCGCCGAAAAAAGCGGCCCCAGATAGGGAATGAACGACAGGAGCGCCGCCAGCAGACCGAGCGACAAGAACATGGGGATACCCAACAGCCAAAGGCCCACACCTGACAGCAGCCCCACGGCGGACATGGACGCGAGCCGACCGACTAACCACCATGCCAGTTTATGCTCGATGATCGTCATCACCTTGGCGGCTTCTGAACGCCGCGAAGGAGTGATGAGCTGCAATAAACCCGAGCGATAGATCGCTGGATCGAAGGCGACGAATAGCCCGAGGAAGACGATCACCCCAGCGTTGAGTAACGCCCCCAGCGTCGTCGAGAAAATAGTCGAGACCCGCTCGGACCAGCTGCCTAGGTAATCTTGCGAAGCCGAGTCAGAACTGAGTCGTTCGATAAGCTGCGTTCCCAGCGGCCATTGGCTTATCAAGCGTTTCAACTCGTCCAGTGAGTTGGGAAGCGTCTTGGCGAGTTGCTCGAATTCCTGACTGATGCTGAACGCGAAGTTCACGCTGAACGCGGCTAACATGCCGACAATGACGAGTAATACAACCAGCAAGGCCCAGCGCCGGGTAAGAAAGCTGTGACGACACAGCCAGCCCGCCGGCAACGACAAGGCCAAAGACAATAGCAGCCCTACGAAGACCATCAACAGGATTTCGAAGCCAAACCAGAACGTGGCCAGTACCGCTAGCGTGGCAGCGGCGACACCGGCAGCAATCCAGACCCGGCGCGTGTATTCGCTCAAGCGAGCGTTCTTCGGCTCTCCCACTATGACCTCCTTGTCATGGGTTATGGGTGAAACGCGGCCTACCCCGCTGCGACGCTCAACTCGAAGAATTCCCGCAATCGCTGGGCCACCCCGGACGGATGATGGTGACCGATGCGCACAGCCCCGGGAATGCGCCCAGCTAGCTCGGGGTGGGCGTTTTCCATAAAGAAGCCATGACCGGCCAGCGCCAGCATTTCAGCGTCGTTGAGATTGTCGCCGAACGCCAGGCAACGGTCGATGGGGATTTCGAGGCGAGCCAACAGGCGCTCCAGGGTAGCGCCCTTGTTGACCCCCTCGGCCATGATCTCCAACGAATTGGCCATCGAATAGGTCACGTGAAGGCGCGCACCCAAAGTATCGTTGATCCGCTGTTCCAGCGCAGCCAGGGCTGCGGGATCGCCTATACACAGCACCTTGCCGACGCCAGTTCCATCGTGAGCCGTGAGGTCGGCAACTCGATAGCCAAAACCGGTATGCGCGTGTAAAGCCATCAAGTCGGGAGCCGGCGCGTCGATCAACCACTCGTCACCGGTATACAGATTGAGCCGGATCTCGGCGTCGCGCGGCAGTTCGATCAGCGCGCGGACCAGCTCGGCCGGCACCCACTGCTCGGCGATCAGGCTGTCGTCCGGAGCGTAGAGGTGCGCGCCGTTGGTACTGAGGATATAGGCAGGCACACCCAACCGCTGACGGAACACGGCAATGTCATGAAAATGACGCCCCGACGCCAGTGCCAAATGATGGCCCCGGTCGGCCAGGGCCTGGAAGGTCTCGATGGTCAACTCATCGAGATCGTGCTCGGCGTTGAGCAGGGTGTTATCCAGATCCGTGACGATCAAATGGGGCTGCATGCGGCTTCCTGGTGACTGGTTTGGCCTCAGGCTACCGCAAAGTACCCGCTCGGTAACGACGGGAATCGTAAATTCTTGGCGACTTTTCTGCCGCCGGCCCCGGACATTGCTGCGCCGCCCCCGTATCGGCCCGTCTGCCGCGCCGCTGCAACGAACCGGAGCCGGTCTGCTTGCCGACTTTGGAGTCAGTACGCTGCGACAAGCCCGCCGCTAGCGTGAGGGACTGAATCATCCCGCATCCGAAGTCTGCTCCCAGTCCCGAACCGTGTCCGACATCGCCTCAAGGCGTGCCACCGCCAGCCGAGAGACGGAGTTCAACTCACTACCGTCCGCCTGTGCGTAGGCGATGATCTGCTGCTTCATGCGTCGCGCCCAGAATTTTTTGAGATGGGTGGCGACCTGTTCGGCCGCCGCCTCGTCATTACCGTGATAAAGATTGTTGATACTGATCTGATTGACCATCTTGATCAGCGATGCTTTCTCATCGTTCATGTCGGTTTCTCTCTGCCAACCCACTACCCGCGGCGCTCATTTGAGCGCCGCTTCCGAGGCGTCGGAGTTCTCCAGATAGCGCTGCTGGCGCTCGTCGAAGCTTCGGAACCGCTTCTGCCATTCCGAGGGCTGCGTGACTTTCTCCACCTGCACGGCCGTCACCTTGTACTCGGGGCAATTGGTGGCCCAATCGGAGTTGTCGGTGGTGATCACGTTGGCGCCGCTACCGGGATGGTGGAATGTGGTGTACACCACCCCCGGTTGCATGCGCTCGCTGACCTTGCAGCGCAGCACGGTCTGTCCCACGCGGCTGGCGATTCCCAGCCAGTCGCCCTCGCGAATGCCGCGCAGTTCCGCGTCGCTCGGGTGGATCTCCAGCACATCTTCGTGATGCCACTGGCTGTTCTCGGTGCGCCGGGTCTGGGCGCCGACGTTGTACTGGCTGAGAATCCGTCCGGTGGTGAGCAGCAGCGGATAGCGCCGGTTGGTGCGCTCCTCGGTGGCCACGTATTCGGTGATCGCGAAATGACCCTTGCCGATGGGGAAGTCCACTTCGTGCATGGTCGGCGTACCGTCCGGGTGCGCGTCGTTGCAGGGCCACTGAATGCTGCCCAGCTCGTCCAGCTTCTTGTAACTGACGCCGGTAAACGTCGGCGTGAGCTGGGCGATCTCGTCCATGATCTCGGAGGGATGGCGGTAGTCCATCGGATAGCCCAGGGCATTGGCCAGGTCCTGGGTCACCTCCCAGTCCTCCTTGCCGGCCACCGGCGACATCACCTTGCGTACGCGGTTGATACGCCGCTCGGCATTGGTGAAGGTGCCGTTCTTTTCCAGGAAGGTGGAGCCCGGCAGCAGCACATGGGCGTACTTGGCGGTCTCGTTGAGGAAGATATCCTGCACGATCAGGCAATCCAGCGCGGTGAGCGCGCTTTCCACATGCTGGGTGTTGGGATCCGACTGGGCGATATCCTCCCCCTGCACGTACAACGCCTTGAAGGTACCGGCCACGGCCGCGTCGAACATATTGGGAATGCGCAGACCAGGTTCGTCGTCGATCTTCACTTTCCAGGCCGCCTCGAAGCGCTCGCGCACCGCCGGGTCGGCCACGTGCTGATAACCCGGCAGCTCGTGGGGGAAGGAGCCCATGTCGCAGGAGCCCTGCACGTTGTTCTGACCACGCAGCGGGTTCACGCCCACGCCCTCGCGGCCGAGATTGCCGGTGGCCATGGCCAGGTTGGCGATGCCCATCACCATGGTGGACCCCTGGCTGTGTTCGGTCACGCCCAGACCATAGTAGATCGCGCCGTTACCGGCGGTGGCATAGGCGCGGGCGGCTTCGCGAACCTGGTCGGCGGGCACGCCGGTTTCGGCCTCCAGGGCTTCCGGTGAATTGCGTTCCTCGCTGATGAAGTCGCGCCAGGCCTGGTAGGCCTCGGTCTCGCAACGCTTCTCGATGAAGTCCTTGTCCTCCAGGCCTTCGGAGACCACCACGTGGGCCAGGGAATTGACCAGCGCCACGTTGGTGCCCGGTTTCAGGGCCAGATGCAACCCCTTGCCGCCATGGGGCGTCTTGAGCAGATCGATGTGGCGCGGATCGACGACGATCAGCGTGGCGCCCTGGCGCAGACGGCGGCGCATCTGGGATGCAAAGACCGGATGGGCATCGGTCGGGTTGGCGCCGATGACCAGGATGGTGTCCGCCTTCATCACCGAATCGAAGGTCTGCGTGCCGGCGGACTCGCCCAGGGTGGCCTTCAGACCGAAGCCGGTGGGCGAATGGCAGACCCGGGCACAGGTGTCGGTGTTGTTGTTGCCGAAGGCGGCGCGGATCAGTTTCTGCACCAGGAAGGTTTCCTCGTTGGTGCAGCGCGAGGAGGTGATCCCGCCGATGCTCTCGCGGCCGTACTTGGCCTGGGTGTCCTTCAGGCGTTGTGCGGCGAAGCCGATCGCCTTCTCCCAGGTCACTTCCCGCCAGGGCGCGTTGATCGACTCGCGGATCATCGGCGCCTTGATGCGGTCCTTGTGGGTGGCGTAGCCGAAGGCGAAGCGCCCCTTCACGCAGGAGTGCCCATGGTTCGCGTCACCGCCCTTGTAGGGCACCATCCGCACCAACTGGTCGCCTTTCATCTGCGCCTCGAACGAGCAGCCCACGCCGCAGTAGGCGCAGGTGGTGACCACGCTGTGCTCGGGCACACCCTGGTCGATCACGCTCTTTTCCATCAGCGTCGAGGTCGGGCAGGCCTGCACGCAGGCGCCACAGGACACGCACTCGGAGTCCATGAAGTCCTCGTCCTGACTGGCGGCCACCTTGGAATCAAAGCCGCGGCCATCGATGGTCAGGGCGAAGGTCCCCTGGACTTCCTCGCAGGCGCGCACGCAGCGCGAGCAGACGATGCACTTGCTGGGGTCGAAACTGAAATAGGGGTTGGAGTCGTCGGTTTCCGCATCCAGATGATTCGCGCCGTCGAAACCGTAGCGCACCTCCCGCAGGCCCACGGCGCCCGCCATGTCCTGCAGTTCGCAGTCGCCGTTGGCGGGGCAGGTCAGGCAGTCCAGCGGGTGATCGGAGATGTACAGTTCCATAATGTTGCGCCGCAGCTTGGCCAGCTTGCCAGTCTGGGTATGCACTTCCATGCCTTCCGCTACCGGCGTGGTGCAGGACGCCGGATAGCCGCGCCGCCCCTCGACCTCCACCGCGCAGAGCCGGCAGGAGCCGAACGCTTCCAGATTGTCCGAGGCGCAGAGTTTGGGCACGGTGATGCCGGCCAGGGCTGCTGCCCGCATCACGGAGGTGCCTTCAGCCACGCTGATCTCGACGCCATCGATGGTCAGGGCGACGGCTTTCCCCGAAAGTCTGGCAGGTGTGCCATAGTCCCGGTCAGGGTCGATATGGTGCTGGCTGGGGTCGAAATAGTTCAACATGCTTTGCCTCCCATCCGTCAGGCTTTCTGCCGGGTCAGGTCATTCGGGAAATGCTTCATCACACTCTGCACGGGAAAAGGCGTCATCCCGCCCATGGCGCAGAGTGAGCCGTCCACCATCGTTTCGCATAGGTCGTTCAGCAGGGTGAGGTTGACTTCGGCATTCTCGCCGGCGCGGATGCGGTCGATCACCTCCACGCCGCGCACCGCGCCGATCCGGCACGGCGTGCACTTGCCGCAGGATTCGACGCTGCAGAATTCCATGGCGAAGCGGGCCTGCTCACCCATGTCGACGCTGTCGTCGAACATCACTACGCCGCCGTGGCCCACCACCCCGCCGAAGGCGGCGAAGCCCTCGTAGTCGATGGGGTGATCCCACTGGCTCTCGGGCAGATAGGCGCCCAGTGGACCGCCCACCTGTACCGCCCTGAGCGGCCGATCGCTCAGCGTGCCGCCGCCAAACGCCTCCATCAGCTCGCGCAGGGTGACGCCGAAGGCCAGCTCCACCAGGCCGCCACGCTTGACGTTGCCCGCCAGTTGCATCGCCACCGTGCCGCGAGAGCGGCCCATGCCGTAATCGGCGTAGGCCTGGCCGCCCCGGTCGAGGATGAACGGCACCGCCGCCAGCGACAGCACGTTGTTGACCACCGTGGGCCGACCGAACAGTCCCTGGATGGCGGGCAGCGGCGGCTTGGCGCGCACCATGCCGCGCTTGCCTTCCAGGCTATCCAGCAGGGAGGTTTCCTCGCCGCAGATATAGGCGCCGGCGCCGAGGCGCACTTCCAGTTCGAAATGCTTGCCGCTACCGAGGATGTCGTTGCCCAGATAGCCGGCCTCGTAAGCCCGCCGGAGAGCTTCGTTGAAGGTCCGGTGAGCGACCGGGTATTCCGAACGCAGGTAGATGTAGCCCTGGGTGGCGCCCACCGCCAGGCCGGCGATGGTCATGCCCTCGATCAGCATGTAGGGGTCGCACTCCATCACCAGCCGATCGGCGAACGTGCCGGAATCGCCCTCGTCCGCGTTGCAGACAATGTATTTCTGACCTTCAGGTTCGTCGTGGACCGTCTGCCACTTGATGCCGGTGGGAAAGGCCGCGCCGCCGCGACCGCGCAGGCCGGAATGCTTCACTTCGTCGACGATGGCCTGGGAGCCCATGGTCAGGGCTTTTTCCAGCCCGGCGAAGCCGCGATGAGCCTTGTAGTCGTCGATGGAGAGCGGATCGGTGATGCCGATACGCGAGAAGGTCAGGCGCTGCTGATTCTTCAGATATGGGATCTCACCGGTAAGCCCCTGGGCCAACGGATGCGAGCATTCGCCTTCGAACAGACCGGCCTCGGCCAGTTCGGCCACGTTGTCGGGTTCAACCGGGCCATAAGCGACGCGACCTTCGGGCGTCTCGACTTCGACCATTGGCTCCAGCCAGAACAGCCCGCGAGAGCCGTTACGCACCAGCTTGAGGTCCAGTCCACGACGCATCGCTTGCTGCTCGATCAGTGCGGCCACGTCATTGGCACCCAAGGCCAGGGCGGTGGTATCGCACGGCACATAGACGGTCACGGTCATCACTGCACCTCCAGGATCGAAGTGGTGAGGCGGTCCACCAGGCGATCAAACTTCTCGGCGGTGACCCGACCGTGGATATCGTCGTCCACCCGGATCGACGGGCCGCAGGCGCAATTGCCCAGGCAGTACACCGGCTCCAGAGTGAACTCGTTGTCCGCGCTGGTCTGATGATAGTCCACGCCCAATCCCTGCTTGATATGCGCTTCGAGTTGACGGCCGCCTACGGCCTGGCAGGCTTCGGCACGACACACCTGCACGACGTGGCTGCCCGTCGGGTGCCTTCGGAAATGATGGTAGAAACTGATGATGCCGTGGACCTCGGCGCGGGTATGACGCAACGTCTCGGCAATGATCGGCACGGCGGCATCGGGAATGTAGCCGAAGCGGTCCTGAATCGCGTGGAGGATCGGCAGCATGGCCCCGGGCTCGTTCTTCAGCGCGTCGACTTCACGCTGGAGCGATTCGTGGGTCCACGCCAGCGGCTGGCGTTTGCCGGAAGGCGTCATGGCTAGGCTCTCATCAATCTGATTATTGTCTTGCAATGAAACCTCGTCCGAGGTCCACGCGCATTGCCGATTGCGTCGTTCGCATGTCGCTGAGCGATTGTTCCAGTGCTTATGCAACCTATGAACAAGCTTGCTTAATTGTCAGGGCCTTAATAGGCTATTTTTGAAAGTAGCACGCCTCAAAAGCCCTATAAATATGAAAACCAATGCATAGAAAAAAACTACAGATATCCCCGACCTGGCTATTCAAGACCGAAACCGGCGAGCTGCTCGACCCCGCGCTGTTTTGCTTGCTGAAGAACATACGCGATAGCGGAAAACTCACTTTGGCTGCACAGCAGGCGGGGATTTCCTATCGCCATGCCTGGAATCTGTTCAAGCGCGGCAATGACTTCTTCGGCCTGCCGCTGGTGGTGATGCGCAAGGGCCACGGCACCCAGCTCTCGCCCCTCGGGGAGACGCTGTTGTGGTCCGAACAGCGGATCAAGGCGCGCCTGGGTCCGCAGATCGACAGCATGGCCTCCGAACTCAACATCCAGCTCCAGCAACTGCTTGCCGGCGCCCACCCCGTGCTACGACTGCACGCCAGCCATGGCTATGCGGTGGCACTGCTGCCGGAGTTTTCCGACGGGGTCGAACTGGACCTGCAATATACCAATCCCTCGAACGCCTTGAGCGCACTGGCCTCGGGTGAGTCCGATCTTGCCAGCTTCCACTTTCCGGCCTGCCCGCAGTTGGCCGATCAGGTCATGGCGATTTACAAGGATCAACTCGATCTCGAGCATCTGCGGGTAATCCGCTTCGTCACCCGCAAGCAGGGCCTGATCATTCGCAGCGACAGTCGCGAAGCAATTACCGAGTTACAGGACCTGACCAAGAAGGATGTCCGCTTCATCAACCGCAACCGGCACTCGGGGACGCGCATACTGTTCAACCTGCTGCTCGATGAGCGCGGCATTAGCGAACACCAGCTCCACGGCGCCGAACGCGAGGAGTTCACTCACACCGCGGTGGCCGCCTACGTCGCCGCCGGGATGGCCGATGCCGGTTTCGGCGTCCAAGCCGCCGCAGCCCAGTTCGGTCTCGACTTTCTCAACCTCGCCACCGAGCACTATCTGCTGGTGTGTCACGAGGAACGTCTCCACCAGCAAAACATCCGCCAATTGCTCACGCTGATGGCATCGACGGAATTCCAGACGGAGATCGACAAGCTACCGGGCTATGCTCCGGATCGTTGCGGCGAGATCTGCACCTTCGCCGAGTTACTCGATAACGACCGGCACTGAACGACCGGGCGCCACCAGGGCGCCCGGGGCCTCCCTCTCTCAAAACAGCGCCGCCGCCTTGGCCAGCGCAATGTACAGCCCGATCAGGAAAGGCACGCCCACCCCCAGCCAGGCCAGCACGCCACCGATACCGAATTTGCCCCGCGCCGCGGTTTCCGCGTTACTCGGAGACGCTGTCGTCGTGCTGCAGGGAACGCTCGTACTCCACTTCCTCGTCGGTCATCTGATCGGATTCCTTCACCGGCCGTACCAGCGCGTTGCAGATCAGCCCCAGGAACAGCAGGCCGGCCATGATGTACAGCGTGCGGTCATACACCTGGCTGGGCGCCAGGCCGGCATTGAGCTGGGCCTCACGCAGCGCGGCGATAATCAGCGGCCCAACGATCCCTGCCGCCGACCATGCCGTCAGTAGGCGACCATGGATGGCACCCACCATCTGCGTGCCGAAGATATCCGCAAGATACGCGGGCACCGTGGCAAAGCCGCCGCCATACATGCTCAGGATGATGCAGATGGAGATCACGAACATCGCCGGCATGCCCAGATGCCCCCAGGTGGGGAGCAGGCAATAGACGATGATGCCGAGAACAAAGAACGTGTAGTAGGTGTTCTTGCGGCCGATCTTGTCCGACAGCGAGGCCCAGAAAAGCCGGCCGACACTGTTGAACAGGCTGATCAGACCCACCAGGCCGGCGGCTGCGGCCACCACGGCGGCTTTCTGGGCGTCCGTCAGCCCTGCAGCGGTATCCTGAAGGCCCACCAGCGCGCCGCCGAACACGTCCTGCAGCATCGGGCTGGCCATGGAAATCACCGCGATACCGGCGGTCACGTTCAGGAACAGCACGCCCCAGATCAACCAGAACTGCTTGGTCTTCCATGCCCGGTCAAGGTGGACATGGCGACGGGTAATCATGCCGCTGCCATGATCTTCCTCGGGCGGCGTCCAGCCTTCCGGTTTCCAGCCGTTGGGCGGAACACGAAAACCGATGGCGCCGGTGGCCATGACGAGCATGTAGATCGCGCCCAGCACGACCAGCGTCATGGCAACGCCGGTCCCGCCGGAGCCGGTGAAATGGCCCATCAGCAATACCGCCAGCGGAGCGCCGATCATTGCACCGCCACCGTAGCCCATGATGGCAAAGCCGGTAGCCATGCCACGGCGATCCGGGAACCACTTGATCAGTGTCGAAACAGGAGTGATATAGCCCAGGCCCTGGCCGATACCACCGAGGATGCCGCAGCCCAGATACACCAGCCACAACTGATGCATCATGACGCCGATGCCACCGACGATCAGGCCACCGCCCCAGCACAGCGCGGCGATACAACCGGCCTTGCGCGGACCGGCGTGTTCCAGCCAGCCGCCCCAGAGGGCTGCCGAAACACCCAGCATGGCGATGAAGGTCTCGAAGATATGCGTGACCTGCGGCACCGTCCAGTTACAGGTCGTGGTAAACAGCGCCTGCAAGAAACTGATGTCGCCACACATCGCCGAGTCGGTATTCGTCAGGATGTGAGTCATCGGCAGCCAGAACACCGAAAAGCCGTAGGCCATGCCGATGCACAGATGGATCGCCAGGGCCGCGGTGGGAACCAACCATCGATTGAAGTTCGGTCCCGCTATCGTGCGCTCGCGAGCAAAGAAACCGACATTCCCCCTTCCGGAAGATGCCAGCGCATCGCCTCTCGAAATACCGTCCATAAATCGTCCTCGTGTTTATTATTGCTATTGATTGTCCAGGCACCAGACCCAAACTTGCCTGGCCATGCCATGAACATTTCGTTTGATGAACCGGCCCTTACCGGGGATAGGCAGCCGAGAACAACACTACTCACCATCGACGAATGGATCGTGGGAAAGGCCATTCATTGGCGACAGGCGGTGGTCATCGACAAAGAAGGGAGGCGCCGCCGTTCTCTTGCTCAGAGGGCATGCAGTATTGAAAGTCATGTCGTTACTCATTGTTTTTATGCACCAGATTTCATAGGTGAAAAGCAATCTCGATTCGCTTCACATCTTCTTGATTGCAATTAATTGGGGTCATAGGCGCAACTAGCGAAAGGTATTATGATTGATGATGCATATAAATTTATGCCATCCGGAACGTGATGAGACAGCGCTATTTCCATGAAAAAAGCCACTCAAAAAGTGGCGTTTTTCGGGTATCGGATATCGAATAATTCGATGAAGACTCGGCGTTCCGTGCACCGTCGACGTAACACCGCGCCTCATTCATCGCGGAGCCACCGTGTCAGCTATCCGCGCTGCCTCGCAATCAGCGAGTACGGGTCACCTTCTGTAAATGCCGTGGATGATCCGGGTCGCTGCCGCGCGCGTCGGCCAGCCCTGCGGTCATGATGTAGAAGCTCTGGATCACCGAAAGTGGCTGCAGCGCCATATGCCCGGCATCGACGAGCGTCAGCTCGCGCTGGGCAATGCTTTCTTCAGCAGCCAGCAGGACCCGCGCACCGACGCTTCTCAGCCACTCGGCGAGTTCGAGCAGGCCGGCCTGCTCGGGGCCCGGCGGGGCGAATACCAGTACCGGGTAACCGGGGCCGATCAGCGCCAGCGGGCCATGCTTGACCTCGGCACCGCTGAATGGCTCGGCCTGGATGGCGCAAGTCTCCTTGAACTTGAGCGCCGCTTCCTGTGTGACGGCCAGCCCGGCACCACGCCCCACCACCATCAGCCGATCGGCGTCGCGCAGCGCCTCGATGGCCGGCGACCAATCCTGCCCGGCCGCCGCGTGCAGCCGTTCGGGTAGCGCCTCGAGAGCGGCGAGCAATTCGTGGTCGCGATTCCAGTGGCCGAGCAACTGGGCGCAAGCCGACAGTGTGGCCAGGTAACTCTTGGTCGCGGCGACGCTGCGTTCCTCGCCGGCGTACAGCGGCACCTCGCGGTCGCTGGCCTCGCCCAGTGGCGAGCGCGGCGTGTTGACCAGCGCCAGCGTCTGCGCCCCACCGATGGCCAGCGCCTTCTGGGTCTCGATCAGGTCGGGGCTCTGACCGGATTGCGAGATCGCCAGCGCCAGTTGGCCGCCGAGCTTCCAGGGCGCCCGCGCCAGAGTGGTCAGCGATAGCGGCAACGAGGCCACCGGGATGCCACGGCTCTGCATGCACAGATAGCCGAAGTAACTGGCGGCATGATCGGAGCTGCCACGCGCCGCAGTGACCACGCCGCACGGATCGAGTTGGCGCAGCCACTCGCCGAGTTCGGCCAGCGGTTCGGCGTTGCGGGTCAGTTGGACGGCGATGCGCGCGGGAGCATTGCGCGCTTCGCGGAGCATCATCGAACTCATGAATCGTCTCCAGATAGGTCCACGAGGAAGATTTTTAACCTTGTCTCGTAACCACTATAGAGTCACTTGAAGACCCGTCACCTCCTGGCCCTATCCTGGTATTAGGCTCGCGGAATCCAAGAACAGAGCTGGAGACGGTTTGGCAGGCTGGCAGCTAGAAGCTGCCGGACTTGATTCCCGGCATCGCGAGCCGCATGCACGAGTCATGGCTGGCGGCCACGCCGCGAGCCAATGACTTCAAGCTCTCAGGGAGATCATTTATGAAAACGCTGGTTATCGGCGCCAATGGCCAGATCGGCCGTCAGTTTTGCGAACTCGCAATCGACGCGGGGCTACCGATTCGGGCGATGATCCGCCACAGCGATCAGCAGGGCTGGTTTCGCGAACGCGGCATCGAGACGGTCATCGGCGATCTGGAGGGCGATTTTCGCAAGGCCTTCTATGGCTGCGACCAGGCGGTGTTCGCCGCCGGCTCCGGGCCGCATACCGGTCCCGACAAGACACTGCTGATCGATCTTCACGGGGCGATTCGGGCCATCGATCTGGCCAGCGAACTTGGCCTGTCGCGCTTTCTCATGGTCAGCGCGCTGCGTGCCGAAAAGCCGCTCGACGCACCAGAGAAACTGCGCGCCTACATGACCGCCAAGCACGCCGCCGATGCTCATCTGCGCGCTGCCCGGGTTCCCCATGTGATTCTCAAGCCCGGCCGCCTGACCGACGAGCCGGCTACCCGGCGCGTGGCGACTTCGCTCGACGAGGCCGGCGACAACCGCGTCTCGCGGGCCAACGTCGCCCATGCATTGCTGCATCTCGCCCAGCGCGGCAATCTCGCCCGGCGTGAATACGCCTTGCTGGATGGCGAGCGCACGCTCGACGCCGCACTGGACTGAGTGCATGAGGGCCGTACGGCGATTGGCGGCGGCGGCCCGAATCCGTATAGTGACTGCTCGTTCCCGCCAACTGTACCGACTCCCCCATGCTGCAGAACAACGCGCTGCTTTCGCAGCTCAAGCAACAGATTCGTGACACCACCCCGCGCGTCGAGGGTGTCATCAAGGCCACCGATCGCGGTTTCGGCTTCCTCGAGACCGATGACGGCGAGTCCTACTTCGTGCCGCCCCCCGCCATGAAGCAGGTGATCCATGGTGACCGCGTCGAGGCAGTCCTCAAGGAAGACGGCGACAAGAAATCGGTAGAGCCGGAACGCCTGGTCGAGGCCGGTCTGGACCGTTTCATCGCCCGCGTGCAAAAGCGCGACGGGCGGCTCGCGGTGGTCCCCGATCATCCCTCGATCAATAACGTGCTCAAGGCGCGCATCAAGCGCAGCCTCGACGAGGACAGCATCGCCGACGGCGACTGGGTCGTCGCCCGCTTGGTGCGCCACCCCCTCAAGCCCGATGATCGCGCCTTTTTCAGCCAGATCGACGAGTTGATCGCCAAGCAGGACAACCCGGCGGTGCCGTGGCGGGTGACACTGGCTCGCCATGCTCTCGAGCAGGCCTCCCCGGAAGCCGGCGACGAATGGCCGCTGGCTGACGAAGGGCTCGAGCGCGAGGACCTCACTGCGCGTGCGTTCTTCACCATCGATGGCGCCAAGACCCGCGATATGGACGATGCGCTGCACGTCGAGACGCGCGCCGAAGGCGGCTGGCGGCTATGGGTGGCGATCGCCGACCCCACCGCCTATGTCGACGAGCACCACGCCGCCGATCAAGAGGCCCGGGTGCGCGCCTTCACGGTTTATCTGCCGGGCCAGAACGTGACCATGCTGCCTGAAGTGCTGGCCGACGATCTGTGCTCGCTGAAGGAAGGCGAAAATCGCCCCTCGCTGGCCTGCACACTGGACGTCAACGCCGATGGCAGTCTCGGTGACTACCGCTTCTTCGCCGCTAATGTGCGCTCCCACGCACGACTGGTCTACGATGACGTCTCCGACTGGCTCGAGGGCCAGGGCGAGTGGACACCGGATACCGGCATCGACGAGCAGCTCAAGGCCCTCGAGGCGCTGACCGAAGCGCGTAGCGCCTGGCGCGCCAAACATGCGCTGGTGTTCAAGGATCGCCCCGATTACGTCTTCGATCTGGATGATACCGGCAATGTTCTCGATGTGCGCATCGAGGGCCGGCGCATCGCCAATCGCATGATCGAGGAGTCGATGATCGCCGCCAACGCCTGCTGCGCGGATCTGCTCGCCGCCAAGGTTGGCCATGGCATCTTCAACGTTCATCGCGCCTTCGAACCCGAAAAGGCCGATGCCGCGCTCGAGTTTCTCGCCAATCAGCAGATCGAGGTCGAACGCGAGGCACTGACCGAATTGCCGCGCTACCGCGAACTCAAGCGCGCGTTGGAAAGCCGCGACGATGCCTGGCTGGACGCCCGCCTGCGGCGCTTCCAGGGCTTCACCAACATGTCGGCGCAACCCGGTCCGCACTTCGGCCTGGGGCTTTCCGCCTACGCTACCTGGACCTCGCCGATCCGCAAGTACGGCGACATGGTCAACCATCGGTTGATCAAGGGCGTACTCAAGGGCGAACAGGCGCCGGCCGAAGCCAGCGAGGCGTTGACCGAGCAGCTCACCGAGCGCCGCAAGCTGAACCGCATGGCCGAGCGCGACGTCAAGGACTGGCTCTATGTGCGCTACCTGACCCCGGCCGCCAAGGAACAACGTAGCTTCGAGGCGGAGATCATCAACATCAACCGCGGCGGCATGCGCGTGCGCCTGACCGCCAACGGCGCGACGGCCTTCGTGCCGGCCCCGCTGATGCACAGCGAGCGCGACAAGGTGGCGATCGACGACAAGGAAGGCCGCATTCGCATCGAGGATCAGGAGCGCTACAAGCTGGGCGATGCGATCCAGGTCACGCTGACCGAAGCCCGCGAGGAGACTCGCTCGCTGGTGGCGCGCCCGGCCGACTGAACAATGCCCGGCGCATCAACAAAAGCCAGCGTACCAACGAAAACGGCGGACACCTTTCGGTGTCCGCCGTTTTTTGAAGCCGGGTTCTCCTCGTGATTCAAGGCACCTCTTCGGGCTCCGTGGTAACAATCGCTTCCCGGGAGGGAGTATTCAGCAGTTCACCATGGCGGTATTCCTGTCCGCAATCCTGACAACTGTAGCGGTGCGGCGCCTTGAAAAGACGTTGCCACCAACGACGTTTGATCGGATAGATCCCGTAACTCTTGCACTCAGGGCATCGCAGCACGACGCGCCCTCCTGTACCAGGAATAAAGTCTTTTCCCGACGAGTTTCGTCAAAGCCGCTAACTGTTCTCGGATGTCTTCGAGCAGGACACCTCTGACTCAAGCTCATGAAGCTTCGGGAATCAGGAAAAGCATGAAAACTTTCAGACCGCGAGAACGTCTGCAAGGTACGTCTCATCCAAGGCGGCTTTCTTCTGTTTACGCCGGATTCCGCCCTTGAAACACTTTTCCCCTTTCAGGTAATTCAGCGCAATATGCCGGACCCTGGCGAGGTTTTCTGCAGCCTGTCCACGGTGGAAACTGCAAGCATCGTCGCGAAGCGCGACGTCCAGTGACCAGTGAAGTTTATTCTCGACAAACCAGTGCTGACGGGCCGCTTCTGCGAGCTTCTTGACACTTAATTCGGCTGAACTGATGTAGTAGCGGATCATCGGCACCTCGGGCGCTTCGTCACCCTGCTGGCGAAATGACATCACCACGCCAACCGTTTCAAGCCTGGCCACTCATAGCTAAGCTCCTGAAATTCAGATGTAAAATCACTGACAATGTGATAGCGCGTCTCCTGCCTGCCACGATTCTTTTCATCTGTCACGTAGGCATCACCCTCGAAATTCACGACCTTCGTCATCGGGAACGCCTCTTCAAATGCCTCGGCCAAGGCGGGCTGATTTTCCTTCACCGATAGCAGGTAATCCGCGCCTTGTTGCAGCACCTGGGTGGCGATCTTTTTCTGGCAGCCCATGGCATCGATCGTCACCAGGCAGCCTTGCAGATTCAGTAGCTTGAGTAGCTCGGGAATCGCCGTGATTTCGTTGGACTTCTCCGCCGTTTTTATCTGGCCCAGCACCACCCCATTCGCGGCACTGAAGGCGCTGACCATGTGGATGGCGCCCTTGTTCTTGCCTCGGCAATAGGAGCCTCGAAGGGTCTTGCCATCAATGGCGACCACTGCGCCATCGGTGACGTCATGGCAGGCCTTCATCCATTCGGCGAACGCGCTTTGCAGCTGCTCGGCATTCACCAGAGCCATTACCCTGGCCAAGGTGTCGTGGCTGGGCACGCCAACCTCAAAATCGCCATACTGGCGGAGAAAGTCGAGCTTTGCGTGGCCAAAATCTTCGATTTCGTTCCAACCTTCCGCACCACAGATCACTGCGCAAATCGTGAGAAACAGAATGTCCGACAGCTGATGCTGCACTTTCCAAACTTGGCGGAAGTCGCGAACGATCGATAAATGGTGCATAAGAGACGGTGTCAGCATCGGGCCATCCATGAGCAAAAGACGTTAGATGACCACAGCAGCTCCTATCGGTAAAGCCCTGCAAGGCCTGTCGTAGAGCGGTTTTTACCTGAAGAGCTCCTTTCAAAACCCTTGAAATAGCTCGTCAGCGCTTCCACCTTCAGTGGCATGGCGAAGAAGATCGTATCTGATGAGCTCTGGGAAAGCGTCGAGCCGCTCTTGCCGCCGGAACCGCCCAAACCTGATGGCGGCAGGCCAAGAGTGTCCAATCGTGCGGCCTTGACGGGTATTCTGTTCGTCCTGAAATCCGGTATCCCCTGGGAGATGCTCCCCCAGGAAATGGGTTGCGGTTTCGGCGTTACTTGCTGGCGACGGCTCCGCGACTGGCATGAGGCCGGTGTCTGGAAGGCCCTCCACCATACCTTGCTGGAACATCTCCAGTACGCCGATCGACTGGACTGGGATCGAGCCTGCATGGATAGCGCCTCCATCAAGGCGAAAAAAGGGGGCTCGACCACCGGCCCAAACCCGACAGACCGCAGCCGACCAGGCACCAAACGACATGTCTTGACGGACCGACAAGGGACGCCGTTGGCACTATTGCTGTCAGGAGCCAACATGCATGACAGCGTGCCTCTGGCAGCCCTGTTGGATGCGGTGACCCCGGTCGCGGGCCGACCAGGCCGTCCCCGACAGCGGCCCAGGAAGCTTCATGCCGACAAGGCGTATGATTTTCCGCGCTGTCGCCGAGCCTGTCGGAGGCGCCCGCATTCAGCCGCGTATCGCCAGACGTGGCATCGAAGACACTCAACGGCTGGGGCGACATCGCTGGGTCGTCAAAACGACCTTCGCCTGGCTGGATCAGATGCGACGACTCGCGACACGCTATGAGCGACGGACCGACATCCATTATGCGTTCACCTTGCTGGGCTGCTCGCTGATCTGCTTCAAGCAACTCAAGAGTCGGTTTTGAAAGGAGGTCTTAGCGGGAACCAAACCCCGTCAACAACGTTTTCAGGGTGCGAAGGACAATCAAAAAGTCGAGCCAGAAGGACACATGCTTGATGTAATAAAAATCATATTCCAACTTTTCAATCATGCCATCAATATCGGCAGCGTACCCCTGCATGACCTGCGCCCAGCCGGAAATGCCGGGGCGAACGACATGGCGATAATGAAAGTATGGAACATCCTTGCCATACCATTCGGTAAGTTCCATCGACTCGGGCCGCGGTCCGATCAAGCTCATGTCACCTTTCAGGACGTTGAACAATTGCGGCAACTCATCGAGACGATACTTACGAATCACTTTACCTACCCGTGTCACGCGAGGGTCTTCGCCCGCCTCGGTGAACCCGCGCCCGACCCGGTCGATGTACATGCTGCGGAACTTGTACACCGTGAACTGCCGGCAGCAGAGCCCCATGCGGCGCTGTTTGAAAATGGCCGGGCCAGGGCTGTCCAGGCGAATGGCCAGTGAGGTAATCGCCATGAGCGGTAGCACAAGTGGCATGATTGCCAGTACCGACAGGATGTCCAGCCCTCGCTTGACGACCTCGTAACCTTCATGGGGCGTGAGGCTGCCATGACGTACTTCATCAGAAAGCTGGTCAAGCGCGACCTTGCCATTGAGTAATTCGATTGCACGACTCGGCGTGTAGACAGGGATGCGATGGATCGTGCATTCCGCTAGAAAGCGCTGCCATGCATCACTCAAATCAGCCTTTGCGTCGGCAACCACTGCATCGACGCGTACTCGATCAAGGTTGGGCACGTCAAGCAGACACCAGCCCGCCCCTGGCTGCTGACACAACGCTATCGCACTGCCAAAAGGCACGATGGCGATCAGCGGCCGTTCAGCCTGTGCCAACACATATAGACTCACTACCCCACCGGCACAGGCCACGGCGAGGCTGGCCAGCACGAAGAGACCGTCAAAGTCGATGCTAAGGATAGTCAGTCCCGCCGCCGCCAGGGCGTAGCAAATCGCCAGGCCGGGGACGATCATTATCACGCCCCTGACCGCCGGCAGCCGTGAAAGGCGCTTCACGGCGAGGCCGGCGACCAGATAACTCAGCGATGCCAGAGCAATCCCCAGCCAGCGCTCGAAACCCAGCCCTTCCCAGAATCCCCAGCCCCACATCAGCAGTGCCGGGGCCAGTACGGCTATCATCCAGCCCGACACAATATGTGTTCCCGGATGCAATAGCAGCCGCTCCCAGGGACGCGCATGGCGACGCTGCCGGTCCAACCATTCGCTCGTGAGCGTCTCGGTCTGCATGGCGCTGCCAAAGCTCTGCCCTGCCGTCGGGCTCCATCCCGTGGCCGAGTGATTCAGGTGCTTCTTGATATGCGTCAGCATTAGGCCTCCCTGCTGTAAAAGCCATCAGCACGGTAAGTGGAAAAACTTGTGTACTGGCCATCGCTCGCCGATTTCAGACAGAGCTTAGAGGACCTCGATCAGACCCTGTTTCTGCCACTTAACGAGATAGTCTTCGACCAGCGCCAGGGGCAGCCCGACCTTTCTGGCCAGAAGATTCATGCTGGTAGGACGGGAAAGCGTCGGGATGGTATCCATCAGCAGCCGCAGGCGGCGGCGCTGCTCATCGGGAGCATCCCCGAAGGCCACCTGCCCAGGGTCGATATAAAGATCGTATCGCGGGTGAGATAGGCAGATATTTCCGGAAAAGCGCTTGCGAACCACAGCGCTTGACTCCAGCGTCTCGACCGCCTCCAGCAGCACCGTCACCGCCTCTTCCAGGCACGCCTTGTCCATCAGCTCGAAACTGTCCCGATCGGTGTGGTATTCGGGGTAGGGATAACGCGACAACGAGGCCATGGGAATTCCATAGGCTTCCCAGATGTATTCGTCGTTGAGCAGTGCGCTTTCGAAATCACCGGTATGGTGTCGGAATCCCGAGTGCTCCAGGGCATCGGCCAGCGCGAGTTCGATATTGGCTTGCTGATGGCGTGAGAACTGCAGCGCCAGCTCAGTGGGTGAACCCAGCATTTCCAGCATGACGCCTTCCAACAGCGGCTCCCGCTCATCCGCGGGCAGTCGCCCCAGGTAATATTCATTACCGATGATCCCCGGTGCCAGCACCAGGCGATAGCTGAAATTGAGCGGCTGGGATCGCTTGCGCAGGGCATCGAACAACGCCACCCCCACCGCCACTCCCGAGAGGCCGTCATTGGCTACGCCGGGGTGATCCAGGTTGGCCCCGAAAACAATCGTCTCGGCAGAACGGCCTTCCAGCGTGTAGTCGAGTACCCGCAGCGTACCCGGCGCTTCTCGGGTCTCGATGACGACCTGATAAGCGCCCTCCTCGAGCCCATCATAGAAATCGCGCGGGACACAGAACCCCCAATCGCGTTCCCAACTGCGAAATAGCTGGCGAAAATGAAATGGAATGGCGTCTGGGTAACGATGGTCGAAGTGCAGGTGCCGACGCAGTTCCTCTCGCGTGACGGTGCCGGTGAATGATTTCGACAACGCCATCACCGCCAGTGGATGATGCAGGCCGTCATAGATAGTTTCGCCCCGGTAGTCGATACGTGCCGCCACCACATCCCACTTGGGCGGGATCGCCCAGCCATTGTAATTGTCGCTCGCCGGATAGCTGTACTCGCGGAAAGGCAGGATGTCCTGCATATAAGCGATGGTGGCGTCGTAATCGCTGGAACAGACCACGCGATTGAGTGGCGTGAGATCTGCCAGCAGTTTCAACATGTCGTACATTCCCGCGTCCCCTTTTTATAATTCTGAATTGTTCAGGCATCGGCCAGAGGGCTATTGGCCCACTGGAACGCATCCAGTCCCATCGCAGCGCTGAACGGCACATCGTTGGTATCCAGACGGGGCAACAATAAAGGATCGTTATGCAAGGGATCGGCCAGGCCCACCTCGACGGTCAACCCCATGGCGCATTGCTTCTCCCTGAGGATGTCCAACAGCGAATCGTTGTAACCGCCGTAGGGGTAGCACATCACCCAATCCCGTGCGGGAACTCCCAATTCACCGAGGAAGTCCAGGCTGCGCTCGATCTCCTGGCGCTGTTCTAGGGGAGCTAGCGTGTTCAACCAGCGATGCTGGTCGCCGTGGCTCCCGATGCACATGCCCGCGTCCTGAAGTTCGCGCAATTGCGCCTTGCCCATGTACAGCGACTCGGCGAAGCCCTTTTCGTCGCTCGTGCCATAGCACTGGAACAACTGATCGATGATTTCGCTGCGCAGTGCCTGGGGCAGCCCTTTTTGCAGGACGCGCTTGATGAAGGTCACGTCCGGGGTGTCGTACCGACTTTCATTCGAGTAAAGGCGGTAATAGTCGGCATTGGGTTTCAGGTCGTGGCGAGCCCGATATACGTCCAGCGAGGCGAATATCTCACTGACCAGCTGACGTGGATCGACCCCGCTGGCAAGCACGAAATGAATCTTATTGACGTCGAGGACGCGGCCGTCGAGAACCGCGCAGGCGGGCGGAAAGAAGCTGCCCTGCATGCCCCGCGCCACGAGCTCGGGGAAAACATGTTCGTAATGATCCATATAGCCGTCGTCGAACGTCAGCAGGGCCGCTTTGCTGGGCAACTCCAGTTCGCCACGCATGGCGGCTACCACATCCTGTGCACGTACGACCCGGTAATGTTGCTCGATGAAATCCAACTGGCCGCGGAAGTTGTCGAGTTCCAACCCCTTAAGCGTCGGGTAGCGCGATCCGGCTATCGGACGAACATAGTGATACATCACAATCATCAACGAATCAGTCATTGTGCTTGCTCCTTGTGTCAGCCCGTCACCAGGCACTGAGACCGCCATCAACGTTCAATTCCTGACCGGTCACATAGCGCGAGGCATCCGAAGCCAGGTAGATGAGCGCACCCGTCAACTCCTCGGGCTGCCCCATGCGCTGCATGGGCACCCGGGTGGAGTAACGGCGCTTAAATTCCGCATTCTGGCCACTTTCCACGCCTCCCGGGATCAGCGTGTTAACGCGTATTCCGTGGCTCGCCCAGAGTGTTGCCAGATAACGAGCAAGGCCCGCCACGCCAGCCTTCGAAGCGGCATAGACCGGCGGCGTATTGATCGCCACGCCCAGGTACTCTGAGCCTTCGTAGATGCTCGGGTCGCAGCCCAACTGACCGTAGATCGAGCCGGTATGGATGATGCTGCCACCGCTACCCTGGGCGATCATCTGGCGTCCTATCGCACGCGACACCATGAACACGCCGTCCAGATTGACCGCCATGATCTTGCGCCATTCATCAAGGGCATAATTTTCCGCCGGCGCGAAGAAGGCTTGCAGATCGTCCGATTTGCTGGCGGCATTGTTGTGCAGAATATCGATCTTTCCGAAGTGCGCGACGACGCGCTCCACCAGCGTGTTGACCGATGCCTCACTGGCCACGTCGCAACCCATGCCGACACAGTCGACTCGGTACTCGTCGGCGATTCGACGGGCCAATTCCTCGGCCGCTTCGCCATCGAGATCTACGATCGCGACGTTGGCACCGAATTCGGCCAAGGCACGACAGAAATGCTGGCCGAGAATGCCCAGGCCGCCAGTGACAACAGCAACCTTGCCCTCCAGATCAAACAACCGCCTGTAGCTGAGCGTCATCGATCGACACCTCCTCGTCGGTCTGAAGGGCATGATTGCCGGCAATCAATGTCTTGAGCACCTGAACGGTCGTCTCGGCAGACTCGCTCGGACGCCCCGATTCGACCATCGCGGCGAACTCGCTGAGCAAACGCCGAAACATCGAGAAATTGTCGGTGATGTCGTGCTGGCTGTGCTGCCTGCGAGCCGAGGATATCGACACGAAAGATCGGCGGCACTTCGCCCAGCGCATCGACACAGACCAACGTGCCGTCGTCCATGGTGATGGCCAGCGATTGATGGCGGCTTGGCAGGGCACGAATGGCCACCGGCCGGGATTTTAGTAGCGGAAAGATCGCATCCAGCATATGCACGCCATAGCGCGCCCAGTCGTTGACGACGGTCCCGCGCAGTAGCTGCAAGCGCCCGTAATCGGCGATGTGCGCCTTGACGGCATCGAGCTCTCTGGCGTAACGCATGCCCGAGCAGGACATCAGCTTGCCGATCTCGAGAAAGGGCCTGAAATAAGCGAGGTCTTCGGCGTCGAGCGTCAGCGGCTTGTCGATGAGCACCGGAATGCCGGCATCGAGGAACGGCTCGGCCAATGCGCGATGCACTGCGGCGTCATCGCGGGCGACGATCACCGCATCGACCTGGCCAAGCATTTCGGTAGGGCTGGCAACGGCGGTGTCGATGTTCGCGGCCCGGCACAGGGCCTGAGTTACCGCCCTATCCTGCGTCCAGGCGCAGGTGACACGCAGCCCCGCCACCCCGAAATCCGAAGTATGCCGGCGCCGCACGTAGTCATAGATGACCGGCCAGCCGGCCTCACGCAGCCCGGCATCGCTGTAGCCATTGATGATCGTCGAATAGGAGAATGGGTGCCCATTGCCAGGGCTGTGCCCTAGAATCCCTACCTTCATCGTCATGATCTGTCCCTTCGAGAAATCCAGTCTTGAGCGCCTGGCTAGTTCATTACCAGATGGCCCATCCGCCATCGACACAGAGATTCTGACCAGTCATGTAACTGCCCGCATCGCTCGCCAGCAGCGCGATCGCACCCTTCAATTCCTCGGGCTGACCAAGGCGCCCCAGGGGGGCCTTGTCCTTGAGACGCTGCATGAAACTCTCGTTGTCCTGGGTCACGGCGTGGGGGAAGGCACCCGGACTTATCGCATTGACCCGGATCGCGTCGGGGGACAGGAAGCTGGCGAGATAACGGGTAAATTGCAGCACACCAGCCTTGGCGGCGCCGTAACTGGGCGGGTTGGCATGATCGGTCCCTGCGTATAGGCGGTAGTCGGGCGCAACATGACCGTACATTGAGGCGATGTTGACGATACAGCCGCGATGCTCCTTGATCAGGGGGTGGAAGTTCTTGACCATGCGAAACACGGAATTGAGGCTAATATCCACGTCGTGATACCAGTCCTCTTCATCGATGCTTTGCCAGCTATTCTTGCGTCCCGACCAGGCATTGTTGACCAGAATGTCGAGCCCGCCGCACTCACGACCGATGCGCTCGACGCACGCCTTGACCGAGTCGACGTCGGTAACGTCCAGCGCGACACCGCGATGCTCGCCGTGGGGGGCGCATTCACGCAGTCGCTGCGCAGCCAGGTCGCAGGCATCACCGTCACGGCTCGCCACCACTACGTTGGCACCCAGTTCGGCCAAGGCTTCGCCCATGGCCAGGCCTAGATAACCGGCGCCGCCGCTGATCAGCGCCGTACGGCCTGACAGGTCAAACAAGTCATGCAGTGATCTGGTCATGGTCCATCCCTTTCACCAAGTATTCAGCAATCATGAAGTCTTCAAGCGTGTCGATATCCAGCGACCCGTGGCCGTCGATTACCACCGCCCCCATGCGGCCGAAGAGCAGTGCTTCGCAGTTTGCTTGCAGGCGGTCGAGACGAAAGGCATAGACATCACCACTGAGTTGGTAGGCCTCCGGCAAGGCCTGTCGGGGCAGCCAGGGAACGGCCCCTTCGATGAACGTCTGGAGTTCTCCCTGGGAGAGTTTCCAGGCCCGATGGGGGTTGAGCTCAGCCGGCTTGAACGTTGCTGCGGAATCCAAACCTTCAGCGAGGCGCGTCAGGCATTGACGGATGAATTCCGGTCTTCGAAATGGGCTCGTCGGCTCAAGCAATACCCCGTAAGCTGCACTCTCCCCTTCAGCCTTCAGGCGTTCCGCCAGATCGATGACCGTATCTAGGACCCGGGACGTATCGGTGGCGAGCGCCGCGGGGCGCCACATGACTTCCGCGCCACAACACTTTGCAACCTCGGCGATAGCGCGATCATCGGTAGATACGATGACGCGATCAATGGCCTCGCTGTCGAGCGCCATGCGTAACGTCCAGTCGATTAGGGGCCTGCCGCCGAGATCGCGTATATTCTTGCCGGGGACTGACTTGCTGCCACCACGGGCCGGCACGATGGCCACGACTCTTTTGTCACCGATCATGATACTTCCCGACTATGAAAGGATCTAAGAAAGGGGCTTGGTCTCTATCGATTTCAAGCCGACTTGATTTGCGAAATGGTTTCGCAGTACTGACGCCATTCACCCGTGTCCAACCAGGCCTTCTCACTAATCGGATACACTCCGACTCGCCCACCACGACTCTTCACTTCATCGATAAGCTGCGTCAAGTGGTAAAATTCGTTCTCGGGAATCAACGACAGGGCCGATGAGCGCAGGATATATAATCCGGTATTGACCATGAAATCGTAATGCGGCTTCTCGCGCATGGCACACAGCTGGCCATTGTCCACGATGTCGCAAATACCATAAGGGATGTCATAGGAACGCATGGAAACGACCACCGTGATATCGTTTTCCTCCCTGCGATGATGCTCGACCATGGCATGATAATCTGCCTTTATGATGACATCGCAGTTAGTAACGATAATATCGCCGGACACTTTTCCATTTAGTGCGCAAAGCCCTCCACCAGTGCCCAGCGGCTTTTCTTCGTATATGTAATCAATGCGATAATCAGGCTCCAGTTCGTCGAAGTAGGCCTTTATCATCTTCGACTTGTAATTCACTGACAGGTAAAACTGATCGACACCATACTCGACGAAAGAATCGAGAATAATCTCAATAGCCGTTTTCTCGCCAACAGGGATCAGTGGCTTGGGCAATACGCTCGTGAAGGGCGCCAACCGAGAGCCCTTGCCCCCAGCCATGACGATGACGGGCAGATTCTGTAACGTTCGCTGGTGGCTCTCCACGTCGTCCGTGCACAGCGTTTCCCAGAAATGGGCATCGATGACGCAGCCCTGATCGTCGATGACCGGAGCGGCGGTGATCTGCAGACGTTGCATCGTCTGCTTGATGAGTGCCCTGTCCTCTCCCACTTTAACCATGTAAGGCGAGGTGTTGCATACCTGGCCGACATGCCCCCCTAGATCCCCTCCGCCGAGTATCCAGCGGCGCACGTCCCCGTCCGTTAACGTACCCAGCAGCTGGCCGTCTTCGTCGGTCACGAAAAGCACCTTGCGTCGGGTTTCTTCCAACTGGTGGAGCGCGTCCAGCACGTTGCGCTGAGGGCTGGTCAAAAGCTTCTCGAACATTCTGCCTCCTCATCACAAGCGCTCTCGACGAAGGGGGCGCTGGCGAATCGCTTTTTCATGATATGACCGAGAGGGATCGTCTTGAGCGTTTCCTTGATCCGATGCGATGTCGACCCATCACCGAACCGGTCATAAGGGTTCGTCAGGGTGCTCAACGAGTCACGAAAGGTTGTATCCAGCGCTTGCTCGATCCCCGCCCGGATGTCTTCGCGGCGTTTGTCGACAGAAATCACGTTGGCAGCCGCCAGGCGCCCTTGCTGTCGCGACCCGATATTGACCACCGGCAACCGGAACGAGGGGGCCTCAAGCAACCCGCTGGAGGAGTTGCCGACCATGACATCAAAGTGGCTGAGACAGCTGTGATAAAGGCGTTGGCCCAGGCTGTCGTACAGCCTCGCCCTGTGCGCATGTCGCTCGCACCACTCGGCTAGGCAGACGTTGATCGCCCGCCCCTGGCTGTCGGCATTGGCCTTGGTGAAGACGATCTCCAGCTCGTCGAACGCCTCCAGTGCCTCGAGCAATGCCGTCACCGATGACACCGCAAGTTCAGCGTTCTCGCCGGTAGCCGGGTGATAAGTCACCAGCGCCGTCGGATGCGCCAGAGGCTTGCCCAGGGTCCGAGCCAACTCATCGCGGCTCAGCAAATTGCTGCGATGGAGATGATCCAGGCCCGGAGCGCCGTAATTGAATGTCACGTCCGGTTGCTCGCCCATCTGGAGAATGCGCCGCCGGTAGACCTCGGTCGCCGGAAAATGCAGGGAGGCTAGCTTGGTCACGGCATGGCGAAAGTATTCGTCCAGAGCGCCCTGGGTAGTTTCGCCACCATGCAGGTGCGCGACCGGTATGCCTTGCACGACGGCGGCCAGGGCAACAGGAACGATCTCGAAACGATCGCCCAGCAGCACGACAAGATCGGGGCGGTCCTCAGCCAGGGCATCACCGCTGGCGAGCAACGCCAGCCCCATCGCCTTGGTCACTGCCGAGCGGCTATCCGAAGCCAGCAGGATTTCCATGCGCCGGCGAATCGCAAATCCGTCCTTCTCGATCTCCTCGACAGTAAAGCCGAACTCGGTGGAAAGATGCGTCCCGGTCACCGCCAGCATCAGCTCCATGTCAGGATCGCCCTCGATCTCGCGCAGCAGCCAGTACAGCAGCCCGTAATCCGCACGGGTCGTGGTCAGCACCCATATACGTCGACGCATCATGCCAGGTCCCGCCAATCGAGAAGCTCATCGCTGCGAATGGCCCGGGCGGCATGCCGCCCCACCACCGCTTCCAACAAGGCCGGGGACAACCCCGAACCGGGGCGCTTGATGGTTAGATCGGCGCTTGTCAGCACCTCCCCGGCGGCGATGTCCCGCCCCACGGCGATACTCTTTCGAACCACCTGCATGTTCTGCAGCTCGCACGGCGCCGGACGCTTTCGACCGTCGCCACGCGCAAGCTCTACATGGCGAATCGCTTCGACCATCGAGCGAAAATCCTGAGGATTCAATGAAGAAGCGTGGTCTGGGCCGTCCATATGGGTATCCAGAGTAAAGTGCTTTTCGATGACTTCAGCGCCCATGGCCACGGCGGCTATCGACATCTCGCCACCCGCCGTGTGATCCGAATAGCCGACCTTGGTACCGAAAGCGCTCGCCAGGGTCTGCATCGCCGACAGGTTGATTTCCGCGTAGGGCGCCGGGTATTCGGTCACGCAGTGCAGCAGAGTAATGTCTGTCGCACCGGCATTTTCCAGGCTGCGCATCGCGGCGCCCACCTCCTCCAGCCAGCACATACCGGTAGAAAGAATGATCGGCTTGCCATAGCCGGCTATCTTCTCGAGTAGCGGCCTGTTGGTGATCTCACCGGAAGGTACCTTGAAAACACGCATGCCCAGCTCGTTAAGGAAATCTGCGCTGATCTCGTCGAAAGGGCTGGAAATAAATTCTATCCCTCGCTCTCGGCAGTAGGCATGCAGCTGCTGGAACTCAGCCTCCGTCAGCTCGAGCTTCTTGAGCAAATCATACTGCGACTCGCCAATGACCCCCGCCTTGCGCTGGTAGCGGGCCGTCTCGGCCTCGCGAGTCACCAGCCGGTCAGCGCTGAACGTCTGGAACTTGACGGCATCGGCCCCGCACGCCAAGGCTTCGTCGACCAGTTGGAAGGCCAGTTCCACCGAGCCGTTATGATTGACGCCCGCCTCGGCGATTACAAAGGTAGTGGCTGGTGCCTTCATGCGATTCTCCTTGCCGGGCTACCGACATAAACACCTGGCTCGTTGATATCCTCTATCACCGTCGCGCCAGCGCCGACCAAGACCCCCGGACAAACCCTGATCGATTGAATCAGAGTGGCCCCGGCACCGATCATGCAGTGTTCGCCGACATGCACATCACCGCACAGGGTGGCCCCGGGAGCGATATGAACGTCGTCACCCAATACGCAATCGTGATCCACGGTCGCATGGGTATTGATGATGCAGGCGCGTCCAAGACGACTTCCGGTAACCAGAACGGCCCCATCCAAGACAACGCTTCCTTTGCCGCTGAATACATCGTCATGCACAGTAGCGGCCCGGGCGTAGAGTGGCGGAAAACTAAAGCCAACGGCCTGATAACTATTCATTAGTTGCAAGCGGGACGAGTTGACCAGAGTTTTGCCTACACCCATTACTGCAGCCATACCTATTGCCTCTTCGTCCATGGTGAGATAGTCCTGATCCGTCCCTAGATAAGCCACCGGCATACCGAATTCCTTGCCGGGAGCGATATAGCCACGTACTTCGTGACGTAAGGACATCAGACATGAAACCAGTACCCGAGCGTGTCCGCCGCCCCCAACAATGCAAAAGCCGCCCATAGGTATCCATTTATTAGATGTTGTAAATATTTGCTTTATAGTGAGACAAGTTATTGGCATCGCTAAACCAGGCAACGGTCTGCTCGAGCCCACGCCGTAACCCATCGAGCCCACCGAACTGAGGGCGATGCCCCATCAGCCTGGCGGCCTTTTCGGTACTCGCCCAGAGCCGCTCAACTTCGCTCGCCACAGGTCGTAGGCGCTCTTCCGCCGTGGTGATGGTGATTTCACGTCCCATGACATCGGCGATCATGCCCACGGTGTCACCGATGCTGATCTCGAAACCACTGCCCACGTTAATGACCTCCCCAATCGCGGCATCGCATTCGGCCACCCGGATGAACCCGGCTACCGTGTCGTCGACATAGCTAAAATCTCGTGTCGGATGCAGTGCGCCAAGATGTATCTGCTCCTGACCCGAAGCGATTTGGGAAATGACGGTTGGAATCACCGCACGCGCGGATTGTCGTGGCCCGTAAGTATTGAAAGGTCTTATCACCGCCACGGGCGTGGCGAAGGAGCGATGAAAGGAAAGCGCAATCTGGTCCGCACCTATCTTCGTCGCGGAATAAGGCGACTGGCCGGATAGCGGATGCTCCTCGGTAATCGGCACTTGGCGCGCCGTCCCGTAGACTTCACTGGTCGAAGTGTGAACCACTTTTTCGATACCCAGGTCGCGAGCGGCCTGAACGATATTCAGGGTCCCCTTGATATTGGTATCCACATAGGTATCAGGCGAATGATAGGAATAGGGAATCGCAATCAAGGCGGCAAGGTGAAGGACTACATCGCAGCCCCGCATGGCCTGACGCACGCCGTACGGATCGCGGATATCTCCAGAGACCACGTCCAGTTGGCCACGCATGTCTGCCGGTGCGGTATCGAGCCACCCCCAGCTATTGAAGGAGTTGTACATCACCAGGGCTCGCACGTCGTGTCCAGCCCTGATCAACGTCTCCGTGAGATGTGACCCGATAAAACCATCGGCCCCTGTTACCAGTATCTTCTTGCCGCTTAGATCCATTTCATAGCCCTTAAATATAATAACTTCTCAGAACCTGCGCGCCCCTGAGGACAGGCAATCGAAACCCGGGACTATCAGCCAAATTTATAACGGACTAACAAATGAAGCGATTCAGGCCACGCTACCGCCCCAAGGCCTGTTCTAAGGCCTCGCAAATCAGCTAAAGCGGGTTTGCCCCCTGAACCACAGTTGCGGAGAAGCTCCTAATAACTACACATGGTTACACAGGAGGCGGAAATTTGCATGCTCAATTAATTAATTAATAAGCGACTACCGACGGCAATTTAAAGGCAGTTTTTCAGGAACCCAACGATACTCCAATGAGAACCTTACTATTATTTTATTCAATTGATATGAAGCGGATACGCACGAGTACTAAAAAAGCAGACAGGAAGATTAAATTTACCAATGACTTGCAAGGGGGCTTTTAGGTGTGTGGTCCCGCAAAGAAGTGGTTCGGGTCATCAACAGGGCGAATGAAAGCAAAGTTGCGGCTGTCCGCCTTCATCACCTCTAGTGGTCAGTGGTAGCCGTTATCAAAGCGCCTCGGTCCGTTGCCAAATACATTACCTGTTCAAGTACAGCGCAAGTCTTGTCAAGATTGACCTCGGTCAGTGTGGGATGCACGAGAAACATCATGCTGGTTTGGCCTAGCTCTCTAGCGACCGGCAGAGGCGTCGGCGGCCTCCAGCCTGTGTTATCAAAGGCTTTTTCCCGGTAGACCTCTGAACAAGAGCCGGAGAAACAAGGCACTCCCAAGGCATTAATTTCGCCAACGATGCGATCCCGGGACCACACCGGATCGAGAAGTTCGGGCCTGACAAACACATAGCATTTATACGCTGCATGCTCGATATCGTCGGGTACACACGGCACTCGTAACCCCGGGCACCGACTTGCACAGTCCCAAATGCGCTGAGCATTCGCCTGGCGCTGTAGCGTCCAGTCCGGCAAACGGGCCAGCTTGCAATCGGCCGATGGCCGATTGCATCTCGGTCAAACGCCAATTGGTCCCAAAGCTCTCATGTAACCAACGGAAGCCCGGCGGGTGGTCACGTTCATACACTGCCTCCCAACTCTTCCCATGATCCTTGTAGGCCCACATACGCTTCCAGAGATGGACATCGCTGGTCGTTACCATCCCCCCTTCTCCTCCGGTAGTCATGATCTTATCCTGGCAGAATGACCAACAACCCACATGGCCTAAGGACCCGACGTTCCTGCCCCTGATCTGTGCACCATGCGCCTGGGCACAATCCTCGATGACTACCAGTGCATGCTGCGTAGCTATCGCCATTAGAGAATCCATATCGCAGGGCCAGCCGGCTAGGTGCACGGCTACGATCGCCCGGGTATCCGGAGTAATGGCCTCTAGAATGGCACGCGGAGAGATGTTTTGTGTATCCCGATCAACATCGACAAATACCGGCGTTGCACCAGCGAGAACGATACTAGACACCGAAGCAAGGAAGGTTCTTGACGTGATTAGAACTTCATCGCCGACACCGATGTCGAGCCCCTTAAACGCCAAATCAAGTGCTGTCGTGCCATTTGCAACGGCAATGGCAAACTTGCTACCAATGGACTGGGCGAATTCCTGCTCGAAAAAACGGCCCTCCGATCCAGTCCAGTAGTTGACTTGATTAGAAAGCAAGACGCGTCGCACGGCATCAGCTTCCTGTTCGGTGAAACTTGGCCAAGGCGGAAAAGAGCCATTATACATTTCACCCTCCTAAAGGGCCTCTTAAATAAGCCATGACTGAAATCCAGTTTAAAAACATACTGCTATAGAGCAATTATAAAATATAGAGACACATAATATTTCATTATTGCGCCGAACCTTACAACAACTTCTCACTTCTAAGTATATGCTTATACGCGTTAAAAATTCCTTGAAATCGCACACTTTCATAATTCTTGTCAGCATAATCATAGCCAACATCATCAGGGAGGCCAGAAAATGAATCTCTAGCCACATCGACTAAAAAGTCATTGGCATCCTTTTTTAAACCCACAGAACCCTCTTCAGAAATTTTCTTAAGAAAATATTTCAAGCTCGAGGAGTCGATAAACTTATGCAAAGCATCATGCTTAATGTGAAGCGCTGGACCAGCTCCAAATACTACCGCAGGCTTACCTCTTATCAACGCCTCTCCCGCAACAGTGCCCGTAAGAGTAGATACAGCCAAGCTATTATCAATCAGGCCATAAGCATCCTGCTCCATAGGTGCGAACATAATATTTTCACCGCCAAGCTGCTCATACCAGCTTGGTCTTCTTTCTTTCCAACTACACAAGGCAGTAAATATAGACGGGTGTTCTTTTATGACAAGACAATAGCCTTCAGGGAGGACGCTTTGAAGTAACTTAATAACTACTAACTGCTGAGCAAAACCATACCCTTCCGGCAAGGAAGTTCTTTCTGGCTGATAGTGTAAAAAATACACGACATATTTATCAGGCAGTGAACCGGGATAACAAATATTACTGTACTTCTTGTAGCAAAGATATTTATTCCAAATATTTAAAGGGTGCTTCCAACAATGTATTGCATCTGTTAAAAAATTATAAAACTTACCATTATTTCTCCGAAGCTTTATTTTCTCGGTTTCCGGAAACGCCTCATCAAATCCACTTTTTTTAGCCTCAACAAAGCCATCTATTGCTTTTTGGTCTTTGATTTCTTCAAAACCAAACCTTACCATACTAGCCTTCCTAGATATCCCTTTGTAAATGTATTGTCGCCACGGCATTATAGTTTCTTGGAAATAATAAACATCAACGCCCATTAATTCGGCAACTCTAGAAAATATCCAAGTTTCAATTTTATGTGGAGTGGCCATAAATATTAGTACACCAGGGCGGTATTTGCCTATGAAATTTTGGCATTTTATGCAATCGCTTATTATATCAGCAGTCTTAAGCTGGCTAGACTTAGCACCAGTATAGGCTCGATCATATAGGAGATAAGTTTGATGATCATCAATAATCGAGTGCCAAATGCTTAAACTGTCATCAGTATAAACTGGATCGTTACTTCCAGACAACATCTTCTGGGGATATAAAAAAACTTCATCCTCACCAAGAAGATTGCTATATTTTTTATATAGAGAAGTGTCCTCAGTAATAAGATTAAAGTCACCTGGTGAATTCTTCAAGATCTGACTAAAAATATATTCTGGAAGCACACCTGGATCGATAAAGACTTTGTGCTTGCTGAAATCTGGAATCGAGCAAGCCTGCTGTACAGAAGCATCCTTTTCATGTGCTTCAACTAGCATTGAGCTATGCATGGTCGGCCATCCGCTTAAAGAGTAAATTATTTTTCGCTAACTGCTCATAACTTCCATGATCAATTATTTTACCAGCTGAGAGCATATAAATTATGTCACATTTTTTTACTGTTGCTAATCGATGAGCAATCATTATGATAGTTTTCTTTCCTGAAAAATCATGAATAGCATCCATAATGAGTTTTTCTGTAATACCATCTAGAGCACTAGTAGCTTCATCTAGCACAAGCACATCAGCGTCATGATAAAGTGCCCGAGCTATACCGATACGCTGCCGCTGTCCTCCTGAAAGCTGTACTCCTCGCTCACCAACACGTGTATTCAGACCATCTACTAGGTTGTTAACGAATTCGTCTAGATGAGCCATAGCTATGGCGCGTTGCACACGATCTTGATCAATACTCTCCTTTGGAAGACCAAAAGCAATATTTTCAAGAATGCTAGCATCGGACAAGAATATAGTTTGCGGTACGTAACCCAAGCTATTTTGCCAGGCTCGAATATTATTAATATTCACTGCTTGGCCATCTACTAATAGCTCCCCATGCTCTGGTTGTATTAAGCCAAGAAGCAGATCTATTGCAGTTGATTTTCCTGACCCCGAAGCTCCAACCAGACCAATCACACAGTTAACGGGAATAGCCATCGTTAAATGATCCAGAGCTTTTTCCTTTTTTCCAGGATAACTAAAAACCACTTCATCCAGACAAATAGACTGTTTAGGCGACCAAGAACTATCAGCATCAAAACCCTGCCTATCAGTTTTATTTTTTGTTATTATATTATATTTGCTAGCATATAAATCATCGCGCAGAGAATCAAAAGCTGCTATATTCCCTCGTATTTCGGAAAGGCTGGAATAAACTTGTTGGAAAGCAGGAAGAAGTTTAAAGCCAGCCAAGGCGTAAACAGAGAGCATTGGAAGAATACTTCCGAGGTCTCCTTCATGTGAAGATAGTAAATATAAAACTAAGAAAATAACACTACCAAAGGCTACCAACTCCATCGCGTAACGTGGCACCTGGGTCATTGCCTGGGTGGTCCCTTGCGCATACGCAAAATTCGAGCTTTCATGCTCAAAACGCTGTGTGAACATAGACTGTCTTCCTAACAGCAGGACATCTTTAATACCTCCAAAACCTTCAGACATTAGCTGATAGCGGCGTCGCTGCGCAGCAGTAACTGCATCACCATTGGTGACTAGCTGCTGGCGTACAGTACGATATAAAAACAAATAAGCAACAGCAAAGGTCATCATCCCTATGATGGCCACTTGGGGTTTATAAGGAAAATTACCAATACCATAAACAAGGCAACCATTAGTTTAGCATTCATTCGCATCAGTGGGTTGACAACATTATTGGTTACTCTCAAGCATTCTTGAGATATCTTATTTGTCAATTGACTACTACTTCCACTGGAGTGAAATAACCATGGCTGGCTCATATAGTGGTTGAAAGTCGGCAACTTAGCTCAGCTCCTACTTGGGCTCCATACATTGATAAACGCCAAATAGTGAACATTGAAACAAAAGCTGCCCCAGTTAATACTAGAAGCACACCAACTCCCAGCCAAAAGAGAAAATCTTGCGGGTCTGTTATGCCACTACCCTGGTATAAACTGGCTACCATACCGCTACTATGTAACAGATTTATATCACCCACTATCGCCATAAAAGGCCCGATAGACACTACCCCAGCAATTTCACAAAAAGACATCAATACTACTAAACCCTGGAGTCTCAGTAATTTACTGCGCTGCTCGACCGTAAGCAATAGATATAAATTTTTTAAACTTTTAAACATATATATCACTTCAGCTGTTAGGAATCTAAATCGGCTCTTATTTATTGCTACCTATAAACGTAGTTATAGTAACCATAACCGTAAGCAACGGCTGCTTTACGTTCAACAGCATTGAGAACCGCCCCTTTTACTTTAACACCGGCAGTTTCAAGGCGTCGCCTGGCGAGTTCGATTTCCCTAACTGGATTCAGTTGGAATCGTGCGACAAGCAGCGAAGTTCCTACGTGGGCGCCTATAATAGCAGCATCGGTAACAGCAAGAACGGGTGGCGAATCGATAACAATAAGATCATAGTATCTACTGACCTTTTCTAATACTTGCTTGAATCCGCCAATAACTAGCAATTCCGAAGGATTCGGTGGTGCAACCCCTCGGGACAAATAATGCAAATTATCTATACCGTCTACCGAACGAATCATTTCCTCAACTCTTTGGCGGCCTGCAAGGACTTCACTCAAACCACCTTCCGCCATTTCGCCAAATATACTATGGATATGGCCTTTGCGCATATCTCCATCAATAATGAGCACACGTTGGCCCGCCTGCGCGCATATTGCAGCTAAATTAGCAGGCAATAAAGCTTTTACCAATTGATGGGCTTGGCCCTCGATCATAAGATGCTTATCATCAACGTCAAGCATGGCGAAATAGAGACTAGTGCGTAGACCGCGCAGTGCTTCTATAGAGATGTCAGCAGGGTTTCGGTCAGCTAGTAATACGGCAGGGATAGAATAGCGACGGCCCATGCTGCCTTTAATACGACGATTTAGCTTTTGCTGTTCATCCGAGAGAGGAACAGTCGCATAAACAGGCAAGCCAATCTGCTCAATTTGCTCCGGTGCTTCAACACCCCTATTAAAAATTGCGCGTAACAACACCCCTCCTACTGCTAATATAAAGCCTAACAAAATGGCTAATAAAACTATTAGTTGCTTGTCAGGTTCAACTGGTGTAGGAAATACTTCTGCTTCATCGAGAACTCGCACGTTGCCTACCGTGCTGGCTTCGGAAATCTGCATTTCCTGTACTTTATTACGTAGTTGAACATAGATTTCTTGGGTAACAGTTACGTCGCGTTGAAGGCGCAGGATCTCTTGTTGAGTTTCTGGCAAACTTTCTACTTTAGATTCAAGGTTAACGCGTTCATTTTTCAATTGAGCCTTTTTTTCAAGCAAGGCAGCATAAGTTGGATGGCTGGGCGTAAAGCGGCGGGATATTTCTGATTCAGTGAAAGATAGTTCGTTGAGCTCGGTCTCCAAATTAACTATACGCTCAAGTACCGATTGAGTTTCGAGAGAAAGGTCAACGCTATTCCTGTCAGTACGATATGTATTGAGAAGTGTTTCTGCTTGACTTAGCTTTGCATGAACGATGGGAACTTGCGCGTTAAGGAAGCTCAAGCTGTTCCGTGCTTCTTCAGATTGGCGCTGAATATTTTGTGCAACGTAAATATCAGCAATTGCAGCTAGTGCAGCCTCTACCAAAAAGAGGTATCCTCTCCTGTTAAACCCCAATTAAGTATCCTGTATCTTGCCCCTGCTCAGTTATGCTTAGATTATTTCTAAGCGCATCAATTGCATTTAATTTACTGATACGCGTGACTTCAAACTGTGTCCCTGGCGGTGCTTTTATCGAACTAACCGTCACATTATTTACACCATTCAGGAAAGCTACAGGCACTCCAGCACGTCCTTTACCGACAAGTTGGCCTTCGTAAAATACATTGTATGCATCCGCATCTACAACTTTTAGAATAAAAGCTTTACCCAGATACTTACCTGCAACAGACATTGACTCTACTTTAATTGTCTCACCGGTCCATGCGTACCCCAGCCCAGTGGAAAAAAGCGAGCGCTCAAACCCTAAAAGATTATAAATATTGTTTATAAAGGCAGTAGGACGATCTACCCTAATACGGTTTAAATATTCGCCTACCAACGGCAACCTGACCGGCTTTACTAGAAGATCTAAATTCAGGATGTCCGACAGCACGCCCTAAGACCATACGCGATTTAATTATTTCAATTTCGGATTGTGAGGGGGGCTTGACCCAATAATTTACTTGCGTCTGCAAGCGGATTCGATGACCCTGCGCTTTCAATCTGTATTAAAGCATCAGCTCGAAAAATAGGTGTTTTTAAATAAGCATAACCAACTCCAGCTATAACAGACAGCGCCGTAATACATACTATAATCCATTTACGATCCATCAAATGACCATATATCTGACCAAGATCTAGACCGCTATTTTCTTGAGCAATTTTAGATGCAGCCTGATATTGGGTCATATAGCACCTAGCGCTAATAATGGAGGATAAGTAATCAGCCATTTTTTTAGTCAAGCATCGACGGCACTTACCAGTTGCTCGTGTACATACTTCTGATAGCTTACGGGCCGTCGGCTTGACACCGTACCCTGCGAGGGCCTAGCCCTGCAGACTCGGTAGGCGAGCCCGGAGCAGCGCTGCTGCCACCGGGCTACGGCAGGTATTACCCGTCGTGCAAATTATGGGGAGGCGGGAAAACTGGATCATTTTAGGTTGTCATGGATTGCCGTGGCTTGGTAAAGCGTCGTGAGCGACGGAAGTATCTGGCTCAGCACGCGATTCCACAGTGAAACCGGCGCGGCCGTTACATAGACGACATCAGCAGGCTGGAGCATAAATTGCGCGCCGAGAACCAGTGCGGCTGCATTCCTGGCATTCAGTTGATAGACGGTCGCGAAAGTATCGTTCGGCTCAGGATTGCCGCGTATAACGAAGATCCCCGATGCGTTGGCACTCCCCTCCCGGATACCGCCCGCCCTCGCAATAGCGTTCGTCAGCGAAAATTGGCCGTTTGCCATGGGGAAAGCAGCTGGATCATTGACTTCTCCCATGACATATATTTGCTGGTTGCCGATATCCGGCACATGGATAACATCGCCGTCTCTGAGCTGAACATTTTGGGCTATATCACCGTTCGACAGCATATCGAACGCGGAAACATGCATATCGCTGCCATCTCGACTCAGTATGACATCGTGCCAATTAGCCGTTTCCGTAAGACCACCTGCTTCACTGAGTACATCAAGTACGTGTAACGGCACATTAGTAACCGGAAATACTCCGGGCTTGGTAACCTGCCCGGTTACGTAAACCTTCTGGGCATTAAACGCGGCAACTTTGACATCGACCTGCGGCTCGGCGATATATCCCGACAGACGACGCTGGATCTCCGAACGCACCTCTTTTACAGTGCGACCCGCAACCTTGATCTGACCGACATAGGGGTAAAAGATGGTGCCGTCGGAATGAACTACATTACCCGACTCTTCGGCGCTCCGCTCACTGCCGGCAGGAATGGTTAGTTCAGGGTGGTCGTAGACGATCACGTTCAATACATCGCCACGCCCGATACGGTAATCATAATCGACCGGCACGCTCGGGGACTTATCACCACGCGCCGTCAGCGAAGCGACGCCAGGCCTGGCTATCGGGCGCATTGCCTTTACCAGATCGATAGTGATTGGCTCCACTTTTACCGCGTCGTGAAGAGGATCCACTTCCGTGTCGTAGGGCATTTGCCCACCCGGGGCCATGGCACATGCTGATAGCCACATGACAACCGCTATGCTTAGCAGTGGCATACCCCAGTGCCTCGGCAGGCGTTTTTTTGTCGAAACCATTTTTTGTACTCCTGCTATTTACAGTTAAAGCTTGTTCGGGCTGCATCGGCTTTTTAAACTGCCTTATTATTAATAACCGCCACGTAGTAGGGGATGCGATCAGGGTATCTATTCATGAGGGCTCATCAGTTACAAATTTACAACTCCCCACCAGAGCGCAGGGTTTTTAACCACGCTACCGCCCTGACGGTGATGACGCCCTCCATAAATATCCATATTTTTCAATATTTTATCTATTTAGCATTAGAGCGTTACGGTGATTTCTTTTAGTGTAAAAAAACGTATATCTACGTTACCAATGTAGGTCATGTTAGGTTTTCCGAAAGAAAATTACAGTCTTATTTTGCATTTAACACTCTATTACGGGAGATCTAATATATATTCGGATGGATAATAAACCATAATTTATTACATGATATTAATTTACTGAAAATAAAGACTAGATAACTAAAATAATAATTCCATTGAATTGTTAAATAAGTCATCCCAGTTAGCTCAAGGCAATCTAATACCTTAAGGATGATCGTTAAAAACTCCAAGTGCGATAAGGTGTTACAGGAAAACAGTCCGAGTCCTTGGCAGGCACAAAAAAGGGCGCCTCAACGGGCGCCCTTTTTAATCATGGAAGACCGAGCTTACCAGCCAGTAGCTTCCTTGAGTGCATCGCCGATTTCGGCCAGCGAGCGCACGGTCTTGACGCCCGCAGCTTCAAGCGCCGCGAACTTCTCGTCCGCTGTACCCTTGCCACCAGCGATAATCGCCCCGGCATGACCCATGCGCTTGCCCGGAGGGGCCGTTACACCGGCAATGTAGGCCACGACCGGCTTGCTGACGTTAGCCTTGATATAAGCTGCCGCCTCTTCTTCCGCGGTGCCGCCGATCTCACCGATCATGACGATCGCTTCGGTCTGCGGATCCTTCTCGAACAGCTCGAGGATATCGATGAAGTTGGAACCCGGGATCGGGTCACCGCCAATGCCCACGCAGCTGGACTGACCGAAGCCATGATCCGTCGTCTGCTTGACCGCTTCATAGGTCAAGGTGCCGGAACGCGACACGATACCGACCTTACCCGGCTGGTGGATATGTCCCGGCATGATGCCGATCTTGGTCTCGCCCGGTGTGATCACACCGGGGCAGTTCGGCCCGATCAGGCGTACGCCCAGCTCATCGCACTTGACCTTGACGTCGAGCATATCGAGCGTAGGGATGCCTTCGGTGATGCACACGATCAGCTTGATGCCGGCATTGGCGGCTTCAAGGATCGAGTCCTTGCAGAACGGCGCCGGGACGTAGATGACCGATGCCTCGGCGCCGGTCTTGTCGACGGCTTCCCTGACGGTGTTGAACACCGGTAGGCCCAGATGCTCCTGGCCGCCCTTACCAGGCGTTACGCCGCCGACCATCTGCGTGCCGTAGGCGATCGCCTGTTCGGAGTGGAAGGTCCCCTGGCCACCGGTGAAGCCCTGGCAGATGACCTTGGTGTTCTTGTCGATCAGAATACTCATTACTTGCCCTCCGCTGCTTTGACGACTTGCTGGGCCGCGTCGGTCAGGCTTTTAGCAGCGATGATGTTCAGTCCGCTGGAGGCCAGTTTCTCGGCACCCAGCTCGGCGTTGTTACCTTCGAGACGCACGACGACCGGCACGTTGACCCCGACCTGCTCGACGGCACCGATAATGCCCTCGGCAATCATGTCGCAGCGCACGATCCCGCCGAAGATGTTGACCAGGACGGCCTTCACGGAGGTATCGGAGAGGATGATCTTGAACGCTTCGGCAACGCGCTCCTTGGTCGCACCACCACCGACATCCAGGAAGTTCGCCGGCTGGCCGCCGCTGAGCTTGATGATGTCCATGGTGCCCATGGCCAGGCCAGCGCCATTGACCATGCAGCCGATGTTGCCATCGAGCGCCACGTAGTTCAGTTCCCACTTCTGAGCGTTGGCTTCACGCTCGTCTTCCTGGGAAGGATCGCGCATCGCCTGCAGATCGGGATGGCGATAAAGGGCGTTGCCATCGAGGTTGATCTTGGCATCCAGGCAGTGCAGGTTGCCTTCCTCGGTGATCACCAGCGGGTTGATCTCGAGCAGCGCCAGATCCTTGTCGTGGAACAACTTGGACAGGCCCAGGAAGATCTTGGTGAACTGCTTGATCTGGTCGCCCTTGAGGCCCAGTGCGAAAGCCAGTTCACGCGCCTGGTACGGCTGAGCGCCGACCAGCGGATCGATCTCGGCCTTGAGGATCTTCTCGGGCGTTTCCTCGGCGACCTTCTCGATCTCGACGCCACCCTCGGTCGAGGCCATGAACACCACGCGTTGGGTGCCACGATCGACAACGGCACCCAAGTACAGCTCGGTGGCGATGTCGGTGAGGTTCTCGACCAGGATCTTGGCGACCGGCTGACCTTTCTCGTCAGTCTGGTAGGTCACCAGATTCTTGCCCAGCCACTGCTCGGCGAAGGCCTGGGCCTCTTCCGGGCTCTTGATCAGCTTGACACCGCCGGCCTTGCCGCGGCCACCGGCATGGACCTGGGCCTTGACGACCCACTTGTCGCCACCGATTTTCTTGCACGCCTCAGCAGCTTCCTTGGGGGTGTCCACGGCGAAGCCTTTGGACACCGGCAAACCGTAATCGGCAAACAGCTGTTTGCCTTGATATTCATGAAGGTTCATCGTGTCATGCCATTGGTTGCATGTGACTCGAACGGCGGCCCGGGCGATTATCAAAACCTACCGGACCACCCCTTTTCGTCCCGACGATTGCCGGAACGACGCGTCTCTTTAGATTCGTCAGACGCCTGCTGCAGTACGCGATCTGGTTACTTGCGCTTCTTGCGATTGGCCATATGAATCGCGTGGCCATCCACCGCCAGGGCGGCTTCGTGTATCGCCTCCGAGGTGGTCGGGTGCGCATAGCAGGTCAATGCCAGGTCTTCGGCGCTGGAGCCGAATTCCATGGCGATCACACCCTGCGCGATCAGCTCGCCGGCATGCTGACTGACGATATGCACACCGAGGATGCGGTCGGTTTCGGCATCCGCGATGACCTTGGCCATGCCTTCGGAAGCATTGTTGGCGAGTGCCCGGCCATTGGCCGAGAACGGGAACGAGCCGGTCTTGACCTCGATACCTTCGGCCTTGGCCTGCTGCTCGTTCATGCCGACCCAAGCCACCTCGGGCGCCGTGTAGATCACGCACGGGATCGCATCGTAGTTCATCTCTGCCTTATGGCCGGCGATGATATCGGCCACCATCACGCCCTCTTCCGAGGCCTTGTGGGCAAGCATCTGGCCGCGCACGCAGTCGCCGATAGCGTAGACGTTGGGCACGCTGGTGCGGCACTGATCGTCGACGAAGATGAAGCCGCGCTCATCGAGCTTGACCCCGGCGTCGTCATCGAGAATGCCCTGGGTGTAGGGGCGACGACCGACACAGACGATTACCTTGTCGAAGGTCTGTTCCTGCTCGCCTTCGCTGTCGGTGTACTTGACGACGACTTCGTCGTCCTTGATCTCGGAGCCGGTGACGCGAGCGCCCAGCTTGATATCCAGCCCCTGCTTCTTGAGCAGCTTCTGGGTCTCCTTGGCGATCGCCTGATCGACCATCGGCAGGAAGGAGTCCATCGCCTCGATCATGGTGACTTCGCTGCCCATGCGACTCCACACGCTGCCCAGTTCGAGCCCTATGACGCCGGCACCGATCACGCCGAGGCGCTTGGGCGCCTCGGTGAATTCCAGCGCGCCGGCGGAATCGACGATCAGCCCTTCGGTCAGCGGCGTCGGCGGGATCTCGACCGGCACGGAACCCGAGGCGATGACGATATTGTCGGCCTCGTAGGTTTCTTGCCCGCCATCCTTGCCGGTGACTTCGACCTTGCTGTTGGAAAGCACCTTGCCGGTACCTTCCAGTGCCGTCACGCCATTGGCCTTGAATAGCGCACTGATACCGCCGACGTTCTTGGCGATGACGCTTTCCTTGAACTCGAGCATCTTGCCAATATTGGCGGAAACGTCGCCCACTTCGATACCGATCTCGGCGTAATGGTCGCGGGCCTCGATGAACTTGTGCGAAGTCTCGAGCAGCGCCTTGGACGGAATGCAGCCCACATTCAGGCAGGTACCGCCGTGCACGGTCTTGCCTTCCTTGTTGACCCACTTTTCGACGCAGGCGGTCTTCAGACCCAGTTGGGCGGCACGGATGGCGGCTACGTAGCCCCCGGGGCCCGCACCGATGACGATCACATCAAATTTATCGGCCATGTACTCTTCCTGTTCGGTCTACGGTTTACTCTGCAATCTGGCTCAACGTACGCCGTCTTGTCAGATCAACCTGTTTGGCTTGGCGGCGAATCACACGTCCAATAGCAGGCGTGCCGGATCCTCGAGCAATTCCTTGATGGTCACCAGGAACTGCACCGCATCCTTGCCGTCGATCATACGGTGGTCGTAAGACACGGCCAGGTACATCATCGGACGTATCTCGACCTTGCCATTGACCGCCATGGGACGTTCCTGGATTTTGTGCATACCCAGAATCGCGGTCTGTGGCGGATTGATGATCGGCGTCGACATCAGTGAGCCGAAGATACCGCCATTGGTGATGGTGAACGTACCACCCTGCATTTCATCGATGCCGAGCTTGCCAGCCCGCGCACGCTTGCCGAAGTCGACGATGGTCTTTTCGACGTCGGCTATCTTCATGCTGTCAGTGTCACGCAGCACCGGCACCACCAGGCCACGGTCGGTGGATACCGCCACGCCGATGTCCTGATAGCCGTGATAGACGATGTCGGTGCCATCGATCGATGCGTTGACATCCGGGAAGCGCTTGAGCGCCTCAGAGGCTGCCTTGACGAAGAAGCCCATGAAGCCGAGCTTGGTGTCGTGGGCCTTGAGGAAGGTGTCCTTGTACTGAGCACGCAGCGCCATTACCGCGCTCATGTCCACCTCGTTGTAGGTGGTCAGCATGGCCGCCGTCTGCTGGGCCTGGACCAGACGCTTGGCGATGGTCTGGCGCAGCCGACTCATCGGCACCCGCTTCTCGGGGCGCTCGCCTTCTACGGCCGGGGCCGCCGCAGTCGCGGCTGCCTTGGTGGTGTCAGCCTTGGCGGAGTCGCCGCTGGCCGGCTTGTCGGCGGCCTTCTTGGCGCTGCCTTCCTTGACGGCTTTCTGGACGTCTTCCTTGAGAATGCGTCCGCCCTTGCCGGTACCTTCGATCTTGTTGGCATCGAGATCGTGCTCGGCGACCAGCTTGCGCGCCGCCGGGGCGAGGATCTTGTCACCGACCTTCTCGTCGCTGCCCGAGTCGTCTTTCGACTCGCTCGCTTCGGCCTTGGCTTTGTCACCACCGCTGTCGCTCTCGCCGCCGGCGCCTTCGGCAAATACCGCCAGCACGGCTTCGGATTCAACCTGCTCGCCTTCCTCAACCTTGATTTCGGCAAGCGCGCCATCGGCCGGGGCGACCACCTCGAGTACCACCTTGTCGGTCTCGATGTCGGCCAGCACCTCGTCTCGCTTGACCGCCTCGCCGACCTTCTTGTGCCAGGTCGCTACGGTACCTTCCTGAATCGATTCGGGGAAAGACGGCGCCTTGACGTCATGCTTCTTGCCCGAGGCGGCCGGCTTGTCGGCCTTCTTCTCGGACTTGCCCTCGTCTGACTTCTTCTCTGCCTTGGTGTCAGACTGCTTGTCTTCGGACTTGGCGTCCGCCTTGTCGTCGGCAGACTTTTCCTGAGCCTCGCCAAGCATGCCCAGGACCTGCTCGGAATCGCAGGTCTCGCCTTCTTCGACCTTGATCTCTGACAGCGTGCCGGCTTCCGGCGCTACCACCTCGAGGACGACCTTGTCGGTCTCGATTTCGACGATCAGTTCGTCACGCTCGACACTGTCGCCGGGCTTCTTGTGCCAGGTGGCAACCGTGCCTTCGGCAACGGATTCCGGAAAACTGGGCGCTTTGATCTCGGTAGCCATTTGGTTTCCTTAGTATGTTCTCTCTCGTCCCGGTGATGAGGCCTCAGGCATTGAAGGCGTCGTTCACCAGCTGGCGCTGTTGTTCAACGTGCACGGACATATAGCCGGCTGCCGGTGCGGCGGATGCCGGGCGTCCGGCAAACTTGAGCTCGCGACCCAGTCCCTCGCTGACCATGTCGGCGACCACACGCATATGGTGCTGGCTCTGATACCAGGCCCCCTGGTTGAGCGGCTCTTCCTGGCACCAGACAATCTGCTCGAGATTGCCATAGCCCTTGAGTGCCTCGTAGAGCTCCTCCTTGGGGAATGGATAGAGCTGCTCGATACGCACGACAGCGGTATCTTCGCGTTCGTTATCGCTGCGATAGGCCGCCAGATCGTAGTAGACCTTGCCGGCACACAGCACCACGCGCTTGACCTTGTCGGCCTCGAGCTTGCCTTGATCGGCCAGCACCATGTTGAAGCGACCGTTGGCCAGCTCCTCCAGCGTAGAAGTCGCTTCCTTGTGACGCAGTAGACTCTTCGGTGACATCACGATCAACGGCTTGCGCAGCGGACGAATCACCTGGCGGCGCAGCAGATGGTAGATCTGCGACGGCGTGGTCGGCACGCAGACCTGCATGTTGTGTTCGGCACACAACTGCAGGAAGCGCTCGAGTCGCGCGGAGGAGTGCTCCGGCCCCTGACCCTCGTAGCCGTGCGGCAGCAACATGGTCAGCCCGCACAGGCGGCCCCACTTGGATTCGCCCGACGAGATGAACTGGTCGACCACCACCTGCGCGCCGTTGAAGAAATCACCGAACTGGGCTTCCCAGATCACCAGCGCATTGGGCATGGTCGTGGCATAGCCATACTCGAAGGCCACCACCGCTTCTTCCGAAAGGTAGGAATCACGAATGGTGAAGCGTGGCTGGCCGTCACGGATATGCTCGAGCGGCACATAGGTGTCGCCATCCTTCTGGTTATGCACCACCGCATGGCGGTGCGAGAAGGTGCCGCGCCCGCTATCCTGGCCGGTCAAGCGCACCGGGTGGCCCTGGTCGAGCAGCGTGGCATAGGCCAGCGTCTCGGCGAAGCCCCAGTTGAGCGCCATGCCGCCGGCCAGCATCTTGCGGCGGTCCTCGTAGATCTTCGCCACTTGGCGCTGCATCTGTACGCCGTCAGGTACTTCGCACATGCGCGTAGCGAGCTGCTGCATGCGCTTCATGTCCATCGAGGTGTCGGCGTCGCCCGTCCACTCATGGCCCAGGTACGGCGTCCAGTCGACAAACAGCTCCTTGTTGGGCTGCTTGACCAGCGCGTTGGCCACATGGTTGCCGGCCGCCAGGTCCTCGCGATACTTCTCGGAAAGCGCCTTGGCCTGATCCTCGTCGAGCAGACCTTCCTCGACCAAGCGCTGCGCGTAGAGAGCCCGCGAGGTCTTATGCGACTTGATCTTGTTATACATCATCGGCTGGGTACCGGATGGCTCGTCGGCTTCGTTGTGGCCGCGGCGACGATAACAGACCAGGTCGATGACGACGTCCTTGTGGAACTGCTGACGGTAGTCGAGCGCCACCTGAGTGGCGTGAACGACCGCGTCGGCGTCGTCGCCGTTGACATGGAAGATCGGCGCCTGAACCATCTTGGCGATGTCGGTGCAGTACTCGGTCGAGCGCGTGTCCTGGGGATGCGAGGTGGTGAAGCCAACCTGGTTGTTGATCACGATGTGCAGCGTGCCGCCGGTCTTGTAGGCGCGGGTCTGCGACATCTGGAAGGTTTCCATGACCACGCCCTGCCCGGCCAGTGCCGCGTCGCCGTGGACATTGATCGGCAATACCTTGTCGCCCTCGACATCGTCACGACGGTCCTGGCGGGCACGTACCGAGCCCTCGACTACCGGCGCGACGATCTCCAGGTGCGACGGGTTGAAGGCCAGCGCCAGATGCACTTCGCCGCCCGGGGTCATCACATTGGAACTGAAGCCCTGATGGTACTTGACGTCGCCAGAGCCTTTCTCGATGACCTTCTTGCCGTCGAACTCGTCGATCAGCTCCGAGGGGCTCTTGCCAAGGATATTGACCAACAGGTTGAGGCGCCCGCGGTGGGCCATGCCGATGACCATTTCCTTGGTGCCGTAACCACCGCCACGCTGAATGATCTCATCCATCATCGGGATGAACGTCTCGCCACCCTCGAGACCGAAGCGCTTGGTCCCCGGGTACTTGGAAGCCAGGTAGTTTTCCAGCCCTTCGGCGGCGGTCAGACGCTCGAGCACGTGCATGCGCACGTCGTCGCTGAACTTCGGCTTGGAACGCACCGATTCGAAACGCTGCTGCAGCCAGCGCTTCTCCTCCGTGTCGACGATGTGCATGAATTCGCAGCCGATGCTGCGGCAGTAGGTCTTCTCCAGCGCATCGACGATTTCTCTGAGCGGCGCCGTGTCCTTGCCCAGGAACAACGAGCCGGTCTGGAACTCGGTGTCCATGTCGGCTTGCGACAGCTGGTGGAAGGACAGCTCGAGATCCGGCACCGGGGTAGGATTGCGCAGCCCGAGCGGATCGATATCGGCCTTCTGGTGACCGCGAAAGCGATAGGCATTGATCAGCTGAAGAACCTTGACCTGCTTCTTGTTCTCGCCACTGTCGACGGCGGCGACAGGCGCTGCGCCGCGGCGGCTCTGCGCCAACTGATAGAACTGGTCGCGGATCGGACTGAGGGGAATATCGTGAGAGGGGCTGCCTTCCGGGCGCGGTAACTTGTCGAAGTAGTTACGCCATTCATCCGGAACTTCATTGGGATCGACGAGGTACTGTTCGTAGAGCGCTTCGACATAGTGAGCGTTGCCGCCGCTCACATGGGAAGTGCGCCACATCAACTCCATAATGCCTTCTTGCATCTCTAGGTCACCCTGCGCTGATGGGGTGTTGTCGGCGCCGCATGCGATAACGCTCCGGCGTCACTCGTTACTCACTACTTAGGGTAGCCGGGGCGGCGCCCACGCAATTCGGCGGCCGTGATCGTCAAGAGCCGGTGCCCCAGGGCACCGGCTCTTGACGCTTGGGCCGGCTCTACCCGCGACACTCGGCCGCGGGCAGGAGCGGGGACCAATGATAACAAGTCACCCGTTCCGATTTAAGTGGCATTCGCCAACAGCAGCTCGCGAATCTTGCCGATCGCCCGGGTCGGGTTGAGCCCCTTGGGGCACACCGCGACGCAGTTCATGATGCCGCGGCAACGGAACACACTGAACGGATCCTCGAGTTCGGATAGCCGCTCGCGAGTCGCGGTGTCCCGTGAATCGGCGAGAAAGCGGTAGGCCTGCAGCAGCCCCGCCGGGCCGACGAACTTGTCCGGGTTCCACCAGAACGATGGGCACGAGGTCGAGCAGCAGGCGCACAGAATGCACTCGTAGAGGCCGTCGAGCTTATCGCGCTCTTCCGGCGACTGCAGACGCTCAATGGCCGGCGCGGTATTCTCGTTTTGCAGGTACGGCTGAATACGCTCGTACTGCTTGTAGAAAATCCCCATGTCGACGACCAGATCGCGAATGACCGGCAGGCCCGGCAACGGGCGCAATACCAGCTTGCCGTTCTTGGTGACATCGGAGATCGCCGTGACGCAGGCCAGGCCGTTGGTGCCGTTCATGTTCATCCCGTCGGAACCGCACACACCCTCGCGGCAGCTCCGGCGATAGGCCATCGAGCTGTCCTGCTGCTTGATGATCTCGAGGACATTCAGAACCATCAGATCGCGGCCCTGGGTGTCTACCTGGAATTCCTGCATGTACGGCGCGGAGTCGGTTTCCGGGTTGTAGCGGTAGATGGATACCTGAAGCATGGACATCGTGGACTCCCTCAATAAGTACGGACTTTCGGCTCGAAGGTATCGAGCGTCTTGGGCTGGAAATTCACATCACGCTTGCCCAGCGTCTTGTCGAGCGGGTGGTAGATGGAATGCTTCAGCCAGTTGACGTCGTCCCGGTCCGGGTAGTCGTAACGGGAATGGGCGCCGCGGCTTTCCTTGCGCTCCAATGCGGAAATGGCGGTGGCTTCGGCCACTTCCAGCAGGTTGTCGAGCTCCAGGGCTTCGACGCGCGCTGTGTTGAAGGCGTTGGACTTGTCGCCCAGGTGCGCGTTGGCGATCCGCTCGCGCAGGTCGGCCAGCTTCTTGACGCCTTCCTGCATGTGATCTTCCTGACGGAATACGCCGAACGAAGTCTGCATGGTGTCCTGCAGCTCGGCACGCAGTGTCGGTATCGCTTCGCCACCGCTGGATTCGTTCCAGCGATTCATGCGCGCCATTGCGCTGTCGATGTCCGACTGCGCCGCATCCAGGTATTCGACGCCTTCGTTGAGCGCGCTTTCGATGAAGATGCCGGCGGCACGACCGAATACCACCAGATCGAGCAGCGAGTTGCCGCCCAGACGGTTGGCACCGTGCACCGAAACGCAGGCCGCTTCGCCGCAGGCGAACAGACCGTTGATGATCTGATCGTTGCCGTCGGCGTCCTGCATGAGCGCCTGGCCATGCACATTAGTGGGCAGGCCGCCCATCATGTAATGGCAGGTCGGCACGACGGGGATCGGCTCATTGGCCGGATCCACTCCGGCAAAGGTCTTGGCCAATTCGACAATGCCCGGCAGGCGCTTGTGCAGCACTTCCTCGCCCAGGTGATCGAGCTTGAGCATCACGTGATCGCCATTCTCGCCACAGCCACGCCCTTCGAGAATCTCCATGACCATCGAACGGGCGACGACGTCGCGACCCGCCAGATCCTTGGCATTGGGCGCATAGCGCTCCATGAAGCGCTCGCCATCCTTGTTGACCAGGTAGCCACCCTCCCCACGACACCCCTCGGTCACCAGCACCCCGGCGCCATAGATGCCGGTCGGGTGGAACTGCCACATCTCGATGTCCTGGACCGGGAAGCCCGCACGCAGGGCCATGCCGATGCCATCGCCGGTATTGATCAGGGCGTTGGTGGTCGACGAGAAGATGCGCCCGGCACCGCCAGTTGCCAGCACCGTGGCCTTGGCCTTGATATGCACGACTTCACCGGTCTCGATGCACAGCGCGATGCAGCCGACCACGTCGCCGCTGGCGTTCTTGACCAGGTCCACCGCATACCACTCGTTGAGAAAGACCGTGTCGTTCTTCAGGTTGTTCTGATACAGGGTATGCAGCAGGGCATGACCGGTACGGTCGGCCGCCGCGCAGGTGCGTGCCGCCTGGCCGCCCTTGCCGAAATCCTTGGACTGACCGCCGAACGGGCGCTGATAGATGCGCCCGTTGTCGAACCGCGAGAACGGCAGGCCCATGTGCTCGAGTTCGAAGACTGCCTTGGGGCCTTCGGAACACATGTATTCGATTGCTTCCTGGTCGCCGATGTAGTCCGACCCCTTGACGGTGTCGTACATGTGCCAACGCCAATCGTCGTTAGGATCGGCGGAAGCGATGGCGCAGGTAATGCCGCCCTGCGCGGACACGGTGTGCGAACGAGTCGGAAAGACCTTTGACAGTACCGCGGTCTTCTTGCCGGACTTGGCCAGCTCGAGCGCGGCACGCAGGCCGGAGCCGCCACCACCGATGATGATTGCGTCGAATGTCAGGCTACGCATATTGGACATGGATCAGGCTCCCCAGAGAACTTGTACGCCCCACACCAGAAAGATGAAGATGGCGAGAATGATGGCGATTTGGACGACAAAGCGGATGCCGGTCGGCTTGATGTAATCGGTGATCACGATCCACAGGCCGATCCAGGCATGAGCCGCCAGCGACACGAAGGCCAGCAGGGAGAAGATCCGCATCCAGGTCTGAGCGAACAGACCGTTCCAGGTCGCGTAGTCGAGCCCCGGGTGGAGCAGCAGATAGCCGACCATGAACAGCGTGTACAGGGCCAGAATGATTGCCGACACACGCTGAACGAGCCAGTCGGACAGACCGCTACGACCGAAATTGGTGATATTGGTTACCATACCCATACTCCTGCCAGAATCACGAGCACCGCGCTTGCCACGATGGTGATTTGCGCCTTCCGATAGGCTTTTTCCAACTCGAGGCCGTAGCCCATGTCCATGAACAAGTGATTGACGCCGGCCACGAAGTGCACGGCGAGCGCCGACAGCAGCCCCCAGGCCACCAGCTTGGCCAGGAAGTTGTGCTCAAGGGCGTTGCGAACGGCTTCGAACCCCTCGGGAGAGGACAGCGAGGCATCGAGCGCCCAGAAGCCGAAGATCAGGCCAATGAACAGAATGACGCCGGTAATGCGGTGAGTAATCGACGTTAATGCAGGAAGTGGAAAGGATATGGTCGAAAGATCTAGGTTTACGGGTCTTTTGCTATTCACGGCTCTCTACACACTCTCTTGGCCCGCTCATGCTCCGGTCAGGCTCGGTGGAACGGGCGGTGGTTTGAGGATCAGACAGTGCGGCCGGCAAGACCACACTTATCGCCTGCTCCCGCCAATCGCGCGGGTTAAGATTATAGGGACTGGGCACAGGCATGACAAATCGTTACCGCTGGATTGCGGTCCTGGTGTTACCCTTGGTAACAAGCGACCCTGGTCGCAAACGCCGCCCAGGCAGCCGCCATGCAGCTTCCGGGCATTTGATTATCCCTGACCCGCCGCAGGAACACTATCGGCGAATTGACATCGGCTTGGACATTTCTATAGTGGGCAAACCTTTTTTGCCCGCCCGCCAAGCAGGACAACGAGTTACGTTACTTACCGAGAATATTGATAGGAGGCCGTCATGGCTGACAGGAAAGCGCAGTTGACAGTGGATGGGCTGGACAAGCCCCTCGAACTCCCGGTCTATTCAGGCACTGCCGGACCCGATGTCGTCGACGTTCGCAGCCTCACCGCCGAAGGCCTCTTTACCTATGATCCCGGTTTCGTGGCCACCGCCGCCACCGAGTCCGAGATCACCTACATCGACGGTGCCGAAGGCGTGCTGCTGCATCGCGGCTATCCGATCGGCGAACTGGCCAAGCACTCGAACCATGTCGAGATGTGCTATCTGCTGCTGTTCGGCGAACTGCCCAACGACAAGGAGTACGAGGACTTCTCCAGAACCATCCGCAACCACACCATGGTTCATGAACAGCTGGCCAACTTCTACAAGGGCTTTCGGCGTGATGCCCACCCGATGGCCATTCTGTGCGGCGTGGTCGGCGGCCTGGCGGCCTTCTACCACGACAATCTGGATATCACCAAGGAAGAGGAGCGCCGGGTCAGCGCGGTACGCCTGATCGCCAAGATGCCGACGCTGGCGGCCATGTGCCATAAGTACAATATCGGCCAGCCATTCAATTACCCGCGCAACGACCTGGATTACGCGGAGAACTTCCTTTACATGATGTTCGGCAACCCGTGCGAGCCTTACGAGACCAACCCGGTATTCGCCAAGGCCATGGACCGCATCTTCATGTTGCATGCCGACCATGAGCAGAATGCTTCGACATCGACGGTGCGCCTCGCCGGCTCGACGGGCGCCAACCCGTTCGCCTGCATCAGTGCCGGGATTGCCGCACTCTGGGGTCCGGCACACGGCGGCGCCAACGAAGCGGTACTCAACATGCTCGACGAGATCGGCGACGAGTCCGAGGAAAACATCCAGCGTTTCGTCGACCGCGCCAAGGACAAGGATGACCCGTTCAAGCTGATGGGCTTCGGTCACCGCGTCTATCGCAACTTCGACCCGCGCGCCAAGGTCATGAAGGAAACCTGCGACGAGGTACTCGCGGAACTGGGCATGGCCGACGACCCCAAGCTCAAGATCGCCAAGCGCCTCGAGCAGATCGCTCTGGAAGACGAGTACTTCATCGAACGCAAGCTGTACCCCAATGTCGACTTCTATTCCGGCATCATCCTCAAGGCTATCGGCATCCCCACCAACATGTTCACGGTAATCTTTGCCGTGTCGCGGACCATCGGCTGGATCTCGCACTGGAACGAGATGATCACCAACGGCTACCGCATCGGCCGCCCGCGTCAGCTCTACACCGGCTACACGCAACGCGACTACCCCACCAAGTGATCGAAAGGCCGCCGCAAGGCGGCCTTTCTCTTTCCGGCCATTTGAGCAGGTAACGACACCGTGACAATAAGCGGCTCGCTTGGCCTAGGCTGGGAACCGTAACACCCCGCCGCAACCGCTCACCTGTTCGAGGAGCTTGATCATGAGCC
>CAVZBU010000009.1:0-77921 GCA_963773565.1 uncultured Gammaproteobacteria bacterium
ACATAGAAGGAACTGAGGTCCAATTGCAATTTCCAAGAGGGCTGCATCAAGAAAAATCTTTGCCAGCACATCGAACTTGGTGAAGACGACCTACGACTGCTGGAAGAGCTTGAGCAGGAGCCCAGGGAGGTCACTCGGCGCAGCCAGCTGTGGAAGGCCGGAGATGTTCCCGAGGTGCTGTATACCCTGAAACGAGGCTGGGCCTACTCGTTTCATTGCAGCAAGGGCGGTGGTCGCCAGGTTCTTGAGATATTTCTGCCCGGTGATCTGGTCGGAATTCGTGAAGCGACGTTCAATGCCCATTACACCGGGGTCGAGATGCTCACGGATGGCGTCGTCTGTCCGTTTCCTGCACAAAGCCTGCGTGAAGCCTGTCAGCGCTCCAGCACGCTGGGGTTGGCGATGCATCTTGGGCCTCTCATCAGCAGCGGTCATCCACGAACGGCTGGTCAATGTGCTGAGTCATGATGCCAAGTCGCGCATTGCGCACTTCACTCTGGAAATCGATTACCGGCTGGAGCGTATCCATGCGACTGACGGCGGCAAGCCTCCAACGCTACCCCTGACGCAGCGCCTGTTCAGCTTGATGCTGGGGCTCACCGAGGTGCATGTCAGTCGCAGATCGCAAACCGAATCCTGGTAGAGGCGGGGCTGATCCACAAGCGGCGTAACGCTATAAAGATCCTCGATTTCGAGCGGCTCTCGGCGTTGGCGGGGTTCGTTCCCGAGCACTGCAGCGAAGAGATCAATCCACTATTGCGCGGCTAGAGACCGTCACTTGCCTCGGCCTGTGGTCCGCTCGATAAGCGCTCATCCACGCGTTGATGCTACGGGCGTGCTACTGTAGTCCTGCCCTCGGCCATTTGAGGCGAGAGGCAAAATTATGGGGATCCTTCTCTTGTGCGTTGCCGAGCAGCGCGTATTCGACAGGGCCGCACAAGGAGACCGCAGGCGTGACGAGACAGCTTCTTTAAACCGAGGAGGCGCGGCTCGCCCTCAATGACGCCGAGGCCTATCTCCGTCTGGCGAAGGCCATGAAGGGAAGTTGGTATGTCGAGCGTCTCGGCTGATTATCTGCGCAAGCTTGCCAGGCAGCTGCGTCAGGAAAACGAGTGAGTCTGCGCCGACTTGTCGGTAGGATCCGTTTCCGCAAGCTTAGGAAAGGCTGCCATCCTCGACCCGGCCTGCCTACTTTGATTATCTGCGGACTCAGCCGCCGTTGTAGCCATTGGGCTGCATCATGGCGTCGGAGCCACTCGTCTGGTCGAGGCTCTTTTCATTGGTGTCGTGGCTCAACGAAGTATCCTGACCTTTTTGTGCCTCTTGCGGCTCGACCTCGCCTACTCATTGCTCACTCCGCACAGCGCCTTGGGAAGCTTGAGGCCCGGCCTCGTCCGAGTTTTGGGTAGCTTCACCTTTCGTACGCTTGGTGGGCGCTCCATCAGCGAATAACCGGGCGGCTAGGCGCATTACAAGCGCAGCCAGAAAAGGGGCGGATCAGAAAGGGGCGGATGAGGCAGAGAGCGGGCTGTCGTCATTGACATGGTCTTGCTCCTTGGCGTGTCGAAACGGCACGCCTAAAGCTTTAGGAGCTGACTGTGGACTCGGCAAGCGCCGGCTGTCGGGCTTGCCTGGCAGGCCGGCCAATGAGTAAGATTTTTAAAAGGCCGGCGTAGCTCAGTTGGCAGAGCAATGCATTCGTAATGCTGGTCGGTGGTTCGAGCTCCACTCGCCGGCACCATAAAACCCTTTAATTGTAGTGACTTATAGAGGCAGCTCTTTACTATAAGTTTTCTGGAACTCCGGCCAGGTGATAAATAGGTGACGCTTGTCTGAGTCAGGTGGGGACTAGATGAGGGTAGCTCGCGCGATGAGTCCGGCGCCGATAGATGCTAGGCACGAAAAAGGCCCCGACTACATCCAATCTTTATGGCCCAATTACCTTTGCTAGAGATCAGCCAGCCAAGGCTTGGAGCGCACGCTTGCAAAAAGTCATTCGACACCTGAAACATCTTTCGGGAGCGTTTCATTCGTTTCACTCTTTTCAGCTCGGATCTTTCTCTTAGTGTTAGCAGTTCGCAATGTCGCTCGACCAGCTTGGTGGCAGCGCTTGCACAGCGCCTCTCTAGTGCAAACGGCGGCCTTCTGGTCCTCACCCTCGTCTTCGTCCTTGTGGGTCGCCTCGATGCCGTGACGCGCGCAAAGTACGGTAGTACTCGAGAGTCCGCACCGCTTCGAGCCATTAACGGCCCAGCGTGCTGCTTCACATCCTCGAAAGCCTCGATGTTTTCAGCGCACCAGCCGGCCCATTGCATGAGCGAGTCGATGCTGTTCCGTTGCGCCGGGTGTTGCAGGAAGTCGCGCAATAGGTTGCCGATACTTCGCGCTGCGCTACTTGGTTTAACTCTTGTTGAAGGCGGTAGCTAGCACGGAAGGTGCTCACCAACTCGGGATCGGCAAGTTTGACGGTGCGCAGGGAGGTAGAAAATAAAAGGATCATCTTCTCCTTGCGTGGTCGATCGAAGTTTAATTAACCTGTGTAGCGGAAAATAAGAAGAAAACACTGTATCGACGAAGAGGGCTAAATAATGACCCTATATTCAGTTAACTACGTATTGAATATGTCGAATGGTTACCCGTGTGCTGCACTGGATCGGCTTGAGTCCTATCCTCATCAGTACGTTATGGAGTCGCACGGGCTCATCGAATCCACCCAAACCGCGCAAGAGCTGAGTGACAGCCTTGTGCCGTTCATCGGGTAGCAGCGACTCCCTGGTTGTCAGTCAATTGGGTGCTTACCGGGTCGGCTCGGCACTGAGCTCCACACCGCCGAGCGCACACCAGCCAAGCAAGCACGCACTCGGCTTCCTGCGAATACGGTACCACGGCGACCATCAATTAATTTAGGCTATGTCCCCATAAGTGTTGCATGGGACGCCCGACCGCTTCCCGGAGACAATGTGCGGGCTGTACCGCCTTTGCATAACGTTCCAGCAGGCGTCGCCAGCCAAGGGAGTCGACGAGATACTAGGCGGCCACCCATGGAAATGACCCATCCAGCGCTTCAACCGGCTGTGATAGGCATAGACGTTCTCATATCAAGGCGTGCTGGGTCCCACTAGCTGTGGGGCCTGCGTGTACCACCTGATGCGTGATACCGAGCGCTTGGCGAACGCGGCATATACGCGGCACTGTCTGTAACAAGACCGCTCGGCGTCGACCAACGGCTGCAGCGCCGCTTGCACATGGCGAGCATCGAGCTTGCTCAGGCGGAAATCGGCGGTGTGCCCTCTGTCGCGTACCACTAATACCGCGATCTGATCCGGCCCTGTGCCCCGCGCGCCCCGACACCGCCACGTTGGCGGGGCGGCCGAGGCAAGTGACGTTGGCCCTTAAGGGTTCCAGGAAGAAGGTTTCGTCGGCTCGACGAAGTATGTTTTCGCGTGTGTCGCGACGTCGGCGATCAGGGTCAAAAAGCGATGCCGCCATCGAAAGGCCGGGTTCTTGTTGATGTCACAGCAGCGAGCGGCCGCTTTGACCGTCAGTCCCTCGATCGGCGCCTGGGCATAGTGCTGGCAAGGTCGGCCTGACGCAGGGTGCCAATGGCGTGGCGGTCAAGGCATTGCACGTTTGATCAGACGCACGACACTCAAGCGACGCAGCCCGCCATCCAGCCCCAGAGGGCGAGCCGCGCGGAGCGGCTGCGCAATGGGGGCACGTCTGAGAGGACAACGCGTCGTGGCGGCGCCGGCCGGGGCGGCGTTTAATCAGGCGCTGGAGCTGGGCCTTTGTCTGCGCTGAGCTGGGGCAACTGGCCAAGCCACGTTCCAAGCCGAGCGTCCATGGGCGACGCCTCACGGGGCTGTACCACAGCATAGATTTTCCAACATGTAACGAGGACATAGCTGTTAAAAATGGCTATGTCCTCGTTACGTGTTGGAAGCCTATGCTGTGGTACAGTCCCCCGTGAGGCGTCGCCGATGGACACTCAAGGCTTTCAACAGTGGCTTGGCCAGTGCCCCAGCTCAGCGCCAGACAAAGAGCCCAGCTCCAGCGCCTGATTCAAACGCCGCCCCGGCCAGGCGCCCTCCACAACGCGTTGCCTGCTCTCCAGACGTGCCCCCATTGCGCAGCCGCTGCCGCGCAGCTAGCCCTCTGGGGCTGGAGTCGCGGCCTGCGTCGGTATCGGTGTCGTGCGTGTCGTCGAACGTGCAATGCCTTGACCGCCACGCCGTTGGCAGGACTATGCCCTAGCGCTGATCGAGGGACTGACGGTCAAAGCGGCCGCTCGCTGCTGTGCCATCAACAAGAACACGGCCTTTCGATGGCGGCATCGCTTTTTGGCCCTGATCGCCGAGCATCGCGACAAACGCGAAACAGGCATCGTCGAAGCCGATGACACCTTCTTCCTAGAGTCCTTCAAGGGCCAACGTCACTTGCCTCGGCCACCCCGCCAGCGTGGCGGTGTAGGGGCCACGCGAGGCACAGAGCCGGATCAGATCGCGGCATTAGTGGTACGCGACCGAGAGGGGCACACCGCCGATTTCCGCCTGAGCAAGCTCGATGCTCGCCATGTGCAAGCGGCACTCCAGCCGTTGGTCGACGGCGAGCCGGTCTTGTGCACAGACGGTGCCAGCGTATATGCCGCGTTCGCCAAGCGCTGCGGTATCACGCATCAGGTGGTACATGCCAGGCCCAGGCAGCGCGTGCGGGCGGGCGCCTTCATATTCAGAACGTCAATGCCTATCACAGCCGGTTGAAGCGCTGGATGGGTCGTTTCCATGGGTAGCCACCTAGTATCTCGTCAACTACCTCGGCTGACGACGCCTGCTGGAACGTTATGCAAAGGCGATACAGCCCGCACATTGTCTCCAGGAAGCAGTCGGGCGTCCCATGCAACACGTAATGGGGACATAGCCTAAATTAATTGATGGTCGCCGTGGTACGTATCCGCAGGAAGCCGAGTGCGTGCTAGCTCGGCTGGTGTGCGCTCGGCGGTGTGGACTCAGTGCCGAAGCCGGCCCAATTCGCTCCGACTTCACTGACAACCAGGGAGTCGCTGCTACCGATGAACGGCACGAGGCTGTCACTCAGCTCTTGCGCGGTTTGGGTGGATTCGATGAGCCAGTGCGAATCCATAACGTACTGATGAGGATAGGACTCAAGCCGATCATGCAGCGCGGCATATTCGTTCGACATATTGAATACGTAGTTAACTGAATATAGGGTCATTATTTAGCCCTCTGCGTCGATACAGTGTTTTCTTCTTATTTTCCACTACACAGGTTAATTAAACTTCGATCGACCACGCAAGGAGAAGATGATACGAGAAATCCATCTACCTCCCTGCGCACCGTCAAACTTGCCGATCCCGAGTTGGTGAGCACCTTCGTGCTACCTACGCCTGCGACGAGACGGAGACCAAGTAGCGCAGCGCGAATATCGGCGACCTATTGCGCGACTTCCTGCAACACCCGCGCAACGGAACAGCATCGACTCGCTCATGCAATGGGCAGGCTGGTCGCTGAAAACATCGAGGGCTTCGAGGATGTGAAGCAGCACGTCACGTTCTGGAGCCGTTAATGGCTCGAAGCGGTGCGGACTCTCGAGTACTGCGTACTGTGCGCGCGTCACGGCATCGAGGCGACCCACCAGGACGAAGACGAGGGTGAGGGCCAGAAGGCCGCCGTTTGCACTAGAGAGGCGCTGTGCAAGCGCTGCCACCACTGGTCGACAACATCAAGCTGCTAACGCTGGAAGATCAAGCTGAAACAGTGAAACGAATGAAACGCTCCCGAAAGATGTTTCAGGTGTCGAATGACTTTTTGCAAGCGTGCGCTCCAAGCCTTGGCTGGCTGACTCTCTCCACCGCTAATTGGAGCCATAAAGATTGGATGTAGTCGGGGCCTTTTTCGTGCCTGGCGTCTATCAGCACGGACTCATCGCGCGACTACCCTCATCTAGTCCACCTGACTCAGACAAGCGTCACCTATTTATCACCTAGCATGATCCACCCAGAAAGCTCATCGCCGCGAACTGTCTATAAGTCACTACAATTAAAGGGTTTTATGGTGCCGGCGAGTGGACTCGAACCACCGACCTATGCATTACGAATGCATTGCTCTGCCAACTGAGCTACGCCGGCCTTTTAAAAATCTTACTCATTGGCCGGCCTGCCAGGCAAGCCCGACAGCCGGCGCTTGCCAAGTCCGCCGTCAGCTCCTAAAGCTTTAGGCGTGCCATTTCGACACGCCAAGGAGCAAGACCATGTCAATGACGACAGCCCACTCTATCTGCCCCTTTCTGATCCGCCCCTTTCTGGCTGCGCTTGTAATCGGCCTAGCCGCCCCGGTATTCGCTGATGAAGCGCCCGCCGAGCGTACGAAAGGTGAAGCTACCCAAAACTCGGACGAGGCCCAGCAGCAAGCCTCCCAAGGTGAGGAGCAGCGCAAGCGGCCTGAAGGCGAGGTCAAGCCGCAAGAGGCACAAAAAGGTCAGGATTCTTCGTTGAGCCACGACACCGATGAAAAGAGCCTCGACCAGACGAGTGGCTCCGACGCCATGATGCAGCCCAATGGTTACAACGGCGGCTGAGTCCGCTGATGGGCAACGGCAGGCCGGGTCAAGGAGTACCTTGCCCCGGCTTTCGGAAACGGATCCTACCGACAAGTCGCGCAGATTTACTCGTTTTCCTGACGCAGCTGCCTGGCAAGCTTGCGCAGATAATCGGCCGAGACGCTCGACATCCCCGCTTCCTTCATGGCCTTCGCCAGACGGAGATAGGCCTCGGCATCATTGAGGGCGAGCCGCGCCTCCTCGGTTTCAAGCTCTGTCGTCACGCCTGCGGTCTCCTTGTGCGGCCCTGTCGAATACGCGCTGCTCGGCAACGCACGTGCAAAAGATGCCATAATTTTGTCTCGCCTCAAATGGCCGAGGGCGGCTACAGTAGCACGCCCGTAGCGTCGACGCGTGGATGAGCGCTTATCGAGCGGACCACAGGCCAGGCAAGTACGGTCCCTAGCCGCGCAATAGTGGATTGATCTCTTCGCTGCAGTGCTCGGGAACAAACCCCGCCAATGCTGAGAGCCGCTCGAAATCGAGGATCTTTATAGCGTTACGCCGCTTGTGGATCAGCCCCGCCTCTACCAGGTCGGTCAATGTGCGACTGACATGCACCTCGGTGAGCCCCAGCATCAAGCTGAACAGGCGCTGCGTCAGGGGTAGCGTGAAGCTGCCGCCGTCAGTCGCGTGAATACGCTCCAGACGATAATAGATTTCCAGAGTAAAGTGCGCGATACGCGATTTGGCATCATGACTCAGCACATTGACCAACCGCTCAGTGATGACCGCTTGCTGATGAGACGCCGAAGCATGCATCGCCAGCGCCAGCGTGCTTGAGCGCTGACAGGCCTCGCGCAGGCTTGGCGCGGGAAAGGGACAGACGATACCGTCCGTGAGCATCTCGACCCCGGTGTAATGGGCATTGAATGTTACTTCACGAATCCCGATCAGATCGCCGGGCAGGAATATCTCGAGAACCTGACGGCCGCCTCCCTTGCTGCAATGAAAGGAGTAGGCCCATCCCCGCTTCAGGGTGTAAAGCATTTCGGGGATGTCGCCGGCCTTCCACAGCTGGCTACGGCGAGTAACCTCTTTGGGTGTTTGTTCGAGCTCTTCCAACAGTTTTAGATCGCCCTGGCCAAGCTGGATATGCTGGCAAAGGTTTCTCTTGATGCAGCCCTCTTCCGAATCCATGGAAACGTCCTTGTGTAAACGCGTACACTGTAGCTGCGAACCACCTCGAGCCGGCCTTCCTGGCCACACTCTTGAAGTTGAATATTGATAACTTACCGGAACTTCTTCCGACCTCCCTCGCCGCCGCCAGCCATGCATAGCGCTGAGTAGTCACTGCAATGGCGTCCTCGGCTTGCCCTCCGGTATCCAGAGCATCGAAAAAAAGCGTAGTCCCGCCGGCGCTCCAAGACAAATGAGTACTATCGTGACTAATCGTAGCCGCATGCTCGCAGTTCGACGCGGCGCAGTGCCCGCTGCCATAGGAGCGGGTTTTCGCCCACGAGAAAGCCCGACCGAGTGGCCGGGCTTTTCGAGCGCTGCGCTTCCTTGCTGCTACAACGAGCTTCCTGCTCGTACTTCCTTGGCGCTTGAGCTATCCGTCGCTCGGCCTTCCTTGGTACAAGCCTCCCTGGCTCGACGCTGCCCATGATCTCAAGAAGACAGGCATGCGTATTTAACCCATGTTAGGAATTGCAAAATTGGCCAATCGTAAAAAAATAGCCCCGTAGGGGGTACGGGGCATAAAAGCAGGGAATCGTCGTCCTGCGGCGCAAGACGCCAGCGACCAACGTCCCTGATCACGACATAGGGTCTACTCGTCCTGCCTGGCAATGCCAGGCGACATGATCCGGTGCTTCCGCTTGCCTGGCCAGCCTTCGCCAGCTTCGCCAATAAAAAAGCGCGCCCCGCATAAAAGCGGGGCGCGCTTGGAGAACTAGGCCTTGAACCAGAACACAAATCGATGACGCAACACCATCGATTGCATTCCTGGCGACCGATCCGCCTCCCTGGCTACCAGCTTTCATGCTGAAGGATCTTCCTGATCCCTGATCACGCTTTTAGCGTAGTCGGCATGTGAAATATTTCAAGCGGCTATCGGTCTTTAACGTTTGAGAAGCGTACCGTCATCATCGTAGAGTGGGTAGCTGCCCTGCTCGTCGTGGTCCTCGGGCCCCACCAACGAAGGGGTGAAGACGCACAACACGGTCATGCCCTTCTCGCTGCTCAGAATATGCTTCTGATGCTTGTCCAGCGCATACATAACGCCGGGCTTGAGCTGCCACTTGCCGCCCTCGGTCAGGTCCTCGATCTCCCCTTCACCGTCGATGCAGACCACCGATTCCTTGTGGTTTCTGTACCACATGTGCAGGGCCTGGCCGGGCTTGATGACGGTTTCGTGCACCGAGTGCCCCATACCATCGGCACGCAGCGTGTACCGGCGACTGATGAACTTCTCTTCGTCGATCTGACTGTTCTCGGCATCCTGATGGTCACGAACAATCATTGAGCGCTCCTTGCTTGCGTGGTCGGGACGATAACGTAACGGTGGCCACCCGCATTCCGGGAACAAGCTCGCTCGCCACCGCCGAATGGCTTAACTGTACTGAGCCGGGTCGGGCACCCTCGGGAAGCGCGCCGGATACGCTTCCAGATAGGCATGGCAGGCGCGCAGCACACGGATATCGTCGTACTTGCCACCGGCCAACTGAAAGCCCACGGGGAGCCCCCGGTCGGTAAAGCCACACGGCACCGAGGCGGCTGGCTGCTGACTGAGGTTGAAGGGGTAGGAAAACGGCGCCCATTCCTCCCAATCCCGCATGTCACTGCCCGGTGGCACCTCCTGGTTGATTTCGAAGGGCTCGATGGGCAACGTCGGGGTCATCAGCAGATGGTAGCTCTGATTGAAATGCTCGAGGCGTTCGGCAAGACGCGCACGGTCGGCCTGAGCGCGAAACAGCTCCAGCGCGCTCCAGCTCTCTGCGTGCCGAGCGTTGGCCACCAGCCCCGGATCGAGCAACTGGCGCTGACGTTCGTCACACTGCGACCAGACCTCCAGCGACGCGGTAAACCAGTGCTTGCGGTAGGTGTCGATGGGCGAGGTGAAACCGGGGTGGATCTCCTCGACCTCGGCACCCAGCGATTCAAGCTTCTGCGCCGCCTCGCGGACCCGATCGGCAATCTGGGGATCGACTTCGGCATAGCCCAGATCCGGCGAGTAGGCGATACGCAGACCGCGCAGGTCACAGTCCAGATCCACGGCCCAGTCCTCGGGCTGACCACGTACCGCGTAGGGGTCGCGGTAATCGTAGCGGCCGATCACGTTGAGCATGCTCGCGGCATCGCGGACCGTGCGCGTCAACGGCCCGAGGTGCGATAGCGTCGGCTCCTTGGCCGGCGGCCACTGCGGCGTCCAGCCGAAGGTCGGCTTGAAACCGAACACGCCACAGAAGCCCGCCGGTATCCGGATCGAGCCACCCGAATCGCCGCCCTGATGAAGAACCCCCATGTTGAGCGCCGCCGCTACCGCCGCACCGCCAGACGAACCGCCGGACGTCAGCCGGGTATCCCACGGGTTGCAGGTAGCACCAAATACCCGATTGTCGGTTACGCCCTTCCAGCCGAATTCGGGCGTATTGGTCTTGCCGAGCAGCACGGCGCCCGCCTCGCGCAGCATGCGCGCCGGCGGCGCATCTGCTTCGCACGGTGTATCCGAGGTGGTCAACGAACCCTCGCGGGCCGGCATCCCGGCCACCTCGGTCAGGTCCTTGAGCGAGACCGGCACCCCGTCGATGGGGCTCAGCGGCTTGCCCTGCCCCCAGCGCCGAGCGGAAGCGCGCGCCGCCTTCTCGGCACCCTCGCGATCGACGTAGACATAGGCATTGACGGCATCATTGAAGCGCTCGATACGCTCCAGGGCCGCACGGGTCGCTTCGAGCGGCGAGGCCTGACCGGATTTGTAGAGCTCGACAAGTTTGGCGGCATCCAATGTGCCCAGATCCGTGTCACTCACAGCTTCCTCCCTGAATCCAATGAACCGGCTCTCGGTATGCAGACTCAGGCTAGGCCGATTCGTTCCCGCTGTGCAAACCAGGGCATCGGAGTGTTAATGAGCGGTTTCAGACAGGCACAAAAAAGCCGCCCTGGAAGGCGGCTTTCGAAATTCTGCAAACGCTTGATAGTGCTGCGTTTTAAATGGTGCTGGCACCAGGAGTCGAACCCGGGACCTACTGATTACAAGTCAGTTGCTCTACCAACTGAGCTATGCCAGCCCCAAGAGCGTTGGCGTGGCTGGGGTAGCAGGACTCGAACCTGCGAATGCCGATACCAAAAACCGGTGCCTTACCACTTGGCTATACCCCAGCAAATTGGTGGCCAGAGACGGAATCGAACCGCCGACACGAGGATTTTCAATCCACTGCTCTACCGACTGAGCTATCTGGCCGTTGCCAACGGGGACGTATTAAACCGTAAACCCCGCAGGCGGTCAACCCTGGTTTTTCAAAAAGATGCTGATTGCTGCAACAGCTCTCCGCCCTACTGAGCGGGCGGCACATAGCCCTCGGCCTGGTCGCTTTCGCGGTTATCCAGAAAGCGCTCCATCTGGTCCATCAGGTACTCGCGATTCTTGGGATCGAGCATGTTGAGGTGCTTCTCGTTGATCAGGCGGGTCTGCTGGGCCTGCCACTCTTCCCAGGCCTTTTTCGATACGCTGCGCTGGATTTCCTGGCCCTTCTCGCCCGGCAACGGCGGGAATGGCAGGGCCTCGAGCTCTTGCTGGTATTTGCGACAGAACACGGTCTGCGTCATCGCGAGCGCTCCTCGGCTTGCGTCGTTGAATGGGCCAGCGTCTCCAGCAGCGTCTTGACCGGAGCGGCCAAGCCGATGCTCGCCGGCTCCCGAGGGTTATACCAGAGTCGCCCCGGCTCGGTCACGGCTGCGACATCGCGCGTCAGTCGTACCGGCTGCGGCACGATATGCAGACGGAAGTGGCTGAAGGTATGACTGAGCATCGGCCAGGCCCGCTCGTGCCTTGCATCCGGTGCATGAACCGCCAGCCAGTCGTTAAGCGCGGCATCGTCATCGAACTGCGGAAAGCTCCACAGACCGCCCCACAGGCCGCTCGCCGGACGCTGTTCGAGCATGACTCGCCCCTCCCGGTCGCACAGCAGCAGCATGCGGGTATGCCGCTGCGGCAATGTCTTGCGCGGCTTGGGCTCGGGAAAGCGGCTTTCCTCGCCGCGGGCGTGGGCCTGGCAGGCGTCGTTGAACGGACACAGCAGGCAGCTTGGCTTGCTGCGGGTACACAGCGTCGCGCCCAGGTCCATCATCGCCTGGGTGTAGTCGGCGAGCCGCGTGTCGGGCGTGTAATGCTCGGCGAGGCGCCACAGCTCGCGGCTCACCGCGGTCTTGCCGGACCAGCCCTCGACGGCATGCAGGCGTGCCAGCACGCGCTTGACGTTACCGTCGAGAATCACCGCGCGGCGCCCGCGGGTGATCGCGATGATCGCCCCGGCGGTGGAACGGCCGATGCCGGGCAACTCGGCCATGGCATCGACGCTGTGCACCGGGAACTCGCCGTCGTGATTCTCGACGACGATCTGCGCGGCGCGATGCAGGTTGCGCGCGCGGGCGTAATAGCCAAGTCCGGTCCACAGATGCAGCACCTCGTCGGGCTCGGCATGGGCCAGATCCTCGACACGCGGAAAACGCGCCATGAAGCGCTGGTAGTAGGGAATCACGGTGGCGACCTGGGTCTGCTGCAGCATGATCTCGGAAACCCAGACCCGGTAAGGCGTCTTGTCCTGCTGCCAGGGCAGGCTGGTCCGGCCGTGACGATCGAACCAGTCGAGCAGGCGGGTTTGAAAGGCTTGCGGAGTCAGTTCGATGAATAGCGGTTGCGTCATGAGAACGGGCGGCACATACATAAACACATGCATAAAAAAGCGCCGACTCGTGAGTCGGCGCAGGACTGGCTTGCTATAACCTTCACTTCAACAGACCACGGATGGCATCGCGAAGTTCCTTGGAAGACTCCTCGCCACCCAGTTTTTCCTGAATCTTATCGCTGATCTTCTCGGCGGCCTTGTGCTTGAGCTCGTCCTTGGCCAGATCGGCCAGCGAGCGCTGGAACGCCTGCCGGTCGAAGCGGCACCATTGCTGGGGCTCGCCGGAAAGCTGGCCCTCGCAATGCACCGGCAAGGGGACGCGCTCGAGCCGCGGGTTGACGTTGCAGGCGGCATCGGCGGTATCCACGAAGCGCGCCCGGGCGTCGTAGTCGAAACGCTGGCTGGCCAGATTGACCTGGCCATTGCCGGTCAGCTCGATGCCGGGGAGGGTGACCAGCAGGTCGTCGTTGTTGAGCACCCCGTCGACCACGCGGGCGCTGCCCTTGAGCTGGTCGAAGCGTGTGTCCGGGCTCCATTCCCGCGAGGTGCTTTCGCCCTCCAGCACCGCCACCGCGGTGCACAACTCCTGCGAGACATTGACATTGAACACCGCCCCGTCGTCGACATGGAAGTCGGCGCGGCCGTTGAGATTGCGCAGCAGCGTATCGGCGCTGTTGGTACGCGAGGTAAAGTCGCCGGCCATCGTCAGCCGGCCACGCAGCGGTGACGGCTCACCGGTGTAGTCCTCGACCAATGGCACCACCTGGACGCCCTCGAGACGCTCACGGAAGGCCCAGCGAATCGGCACATCACGCACATCGAGGTTACCTTCGAGATGCGCGCTGCCGTCGTACAGGCGCGCATCGAAGCGTTCGAGCGCCAGCTGCCCGCCGCCGCCATTGAGCGTCAGCGTCGGATCGACCAGCGTCAAGCCTTTGACGATCAGCGTCTCGAGCACCAGCTGGCCGTCGAGGTCCAGCCCGCGCAGCACGTCAACCGGGACCAGCTCGGCGGCGTCACCGGACATTTCTTCGGCTGCACTGGCGGTATCGACGCCGAGCGCCTCGAGCATCGCCGTGGCCTTGTCACCGGCGCCAGACTCCTCGCCGGGCGGCGGCAGGTAGCCATCCAGATCGAGCTGATCGCCCTGCAGATCGAAGTTCAGCGAATTACCATCGAGCCCCACGCCGAGACGGCCGGTCAGGGTGGTGTCGTCGACCAGCAGCGTCAGGCTGGAAAGCGTCGCCTGGGTGGTATCGCCCTTGATCGGGCTGGTCAGCGCGACCTCCTCGAGCGCTGCCTCGTCAGCGGTATTCAGCGTCGCACCCAGACGCTCGAGCCAGGGTCGCAGCGACAACGGCGCCAGATCGACCTTGCCGGCGTAGGTCGGCGCGCTGAGCAGCGCCTTGACCGCCAGGTTGCCGGTCAGCTTGAGCCCCTCCTCGCCGGTCAGCTTGAGGTCGTGCAACTGGGCAGTCTCGTCGTTGGTATTGGCCTCGGCGGCGAAGACCAGCGTCAGCGGCAGCGGCGACTCGCCCAACGACGGATGGTCGAATTCGCCCTCGAGCTGGCCACCCTCGAGGCGGTAGCGGCCGTCGCGGACCTCGGCGACCAGCTGTTTGGCATCGAAGTTAACCACCTGCGCTCGCTCCTGAAGGGCAGCGAAGCGGGTCCGGCTATCCACGCTCAAGCCAGTGAGTTCGTAACGGCCGTCATCGAGCCCCAGACGCACTTTGCTCTGCAGGTTGACGTTACTCTCCAGCGCCGGCGCGGCGCTGTCGACGTTGAAGCTGGCCTTGAGCGGAAAGACGTTGACCGGATTGACGTCACTGCTGGTCAGCGAAAGGTCGCGTATCGTGACGTCCAGGTCGCTGCGCCGGTCGGCATAATGCACTTCACCGTTATTGACCTCGACATTGGCGATATCCAGCGCCACGCTGGGTCCGCCGCCCTGCATCGAAGGCCCTGCCGAGGCCGGCGCCAGCGCCGACTCGGCTTCGTCACCCTGGGTCTCGAGCCGCTCGAGCAGTTCCTCCCAGTTGCCGCGCCCCTGGGCATCACGCACCAGATCGAGGCGCATGCCATCCAGGGTCAGGCCGTCGATGGCGATTTCGCCCGATAACAACGGCGCGAACGCCAGACTGACCTCGGCCCTATCGACACCGGCAAAGGGCTCGTCCTGTTGGGACTGCTCGGGCAACCAGGCCTGGGCATCCTCGATGCTGACACCAATGCGCGGGTAGAACGACCAGCTCAGTGGCCCTTCCAGTGCCAGCTCCAGGCCGCTCTGTTCCTTGACCGCCTCGACCAGGCGCGGCTTTAGATCGTTGGGGTCGAAGAAGGTGGTGACGTAGATCACCGCAGCGACGACCAATAATCCGAGCACGCCGACTGCCGCGAGCAGTATCCGCACCAACCTCTTCATTGGCTTCCTCCAGAAGCGGGGGTCTTGAGTTCGAAATAGGTACCGTTCTCTTCGAGCCGATAGCCTAGCCGCACCAGCAGCAGCTGGCTCTCCAGCGGCAGCTGGTCGACGGGGATACGCAACGCATTATCACCGGCCGCCGCGGCGACCAGCGCCATCAGCCGCGAGCCGACACCACGCCGGCGCGTCGCCTCGCGGACGCAGAAATGCGACAGCCACCAGGCACCCGGTTCGCGACGCATGCTAACCGCCGCCAGCAGGCGGCCATTGAAGCGAGCGCAGCAGAATTCACCACCGCTCTCGAGATGCTGGCGCACGAACTCATCGGCGGGCATCGGCAGCAGCTCCGGCGAGGCATCCTGATAGATGCGCGACAGGTCCTCACCGGCCTGGGCGTCCGCCGTCCAGCGGGCATGGTCGAGTTGTTCCAGGGTAACTGGCATGCATCCTCTCCGTGGCCAGGGACGCCGTCGTATCGCTCCCATTGTTGGCGCATTGTAGCGGATGGCCGCTGCGATTCTCTATAATGGCAGGCTCGGTTGGCTTACGACGTGCCGGATACTGCACCCAGCGGCGCGCCGCCGGCCCCGCCATCATCATTTGCCCGGCGCGCGAGCGCCCGGAAGGAAGAGCCGCACATGTCCGAGCGAATCGCCACGGTGTCACGCGACACGTCCGAGACTCAGATCACGGCGACGATCAACCTCGACGGCGAGGGGCGCCTGCACGCCGAAACCGGCGTAGGGTTTCTCGACCACATGCTCGACCAGATCGCCCGCCACGGGCTGATCGACATCGAGCTCAGCGCCCACGGCGACCTGCATATCGATGATCATCACACCGTCGAGGACATCGGCATCACGCTGGGCCAGGCCTTCGACAAGGCGATCGGCGACAAGCGTGGCATTCGCCGCTATGGCCATGCCTACGTGCCGCTCGACGAGGCCCTGTCGCGGGTGGTCATCGATTTCTCGGGGCGCCCGGGGCTGCACATGGACGTCGAGTTCACCCGCGCCACCATCGGTACCCTGGACACCCAACTGTTCTGGGAGTTCTTTCAGGGCTTCGTCAATCACGCCCGGGTCACCCTGCACATCGACAATCTCAAGGGCTTCAACGCCCATCACCAGGCCGAGACCATCTTCAAGGCCTTCGGCCGGGCGCTGCGCATGGCCGTGGAGAGGGACCCGCGCATGAGCGGACAGATGCCCTCGACCAAGGGCAGCCTCTGAACACCAATTGCGAGGAGCGAGCATGACGATCGCCGTCATCGACTATGGCATGGGCAACCTGCACTCCGTGGCCAAGGCCCTGGAACATGTAACCCACGAGCACGTGATGATCACCCGCGATCCGCGCTCGATTCGCGGCGCGACCCGCGTGGTGCTGCCCGGCCAGGGTGCCATTCGCGACTGCATGGGCGAGTTGCAGCGCACCGAGCTCGAAGGCGTGGTTCGTGAGCTGCTCGCCTCGCAGGCCAAACCGCTGCTGGGCATCTGCGTCGGTCAGCAGATGTTGATGGACCGCAGCGAGGAGAACGGCGGCATCGAGTGCCTGGGCTTTCTGCCCGGCCAGGTGCGGCGCTTCGGCCAGACGATGCGCGATGCCGAGGAACGCCGCCTCAAGGTGCCGCACATGGGCTGGAACCAGGTCACCCAGCGCCATGACCACCCGCTGTGGGCGGGCATCGCCGACGGCGCGCGGTTCTATTTCGTGCACGGCTACTACGTCGATGCCGAGCGCGACGCGGAGGTCTTCGGCACCACCCGTTACGGCGATGCCACCGCCCATGTCGCCACCGGCCGCGAGGCCACCTTTGCGGTGCAGTTCCACCCCGAGAAGAGCGCCGACGCCGGCCTGCGGCTGCTGGAAAACTTTGTCAATTGGGCGCCCGCTGCTTAAAGGCGCCCAATGCTGCGCCCGGCGCCCGGTCAACTGGGCGCCCTGAACGCGACCGCCGCCCCGCGTCGAATCACATCATGCAACGCGACCGCGAGGCGGCCGCTCACGAGGACACGACATGCTGGTCATTCCCGCCATCGATCTCAAGGACGGCCACTGCGTCCGCCTCAAGCAGGGCCGCATGGAGGACGCCACCAGCTACGGCGACGACCCCGTGGCGATGGCCGCCCGCTGGGTCGACGCCGGCGCACGGCGCCTGCATCTGGTCGATCTCAATGGCGCCTTCGAGGGCAAGCCGGTCAATGGCGAGGCGGTCACCGCGATCGCCCAGCGCCTACCCCGAGTTGCCGATCCAGATCGGCGGCGGCATCCGCAGCGCGCACACCATCGAGCACTATCTCGAGGCCGGCGTCGGCTACGTGATCATCGGCACCCAGGCGGTCAAGCAGCCCGAATTCGTCGGCGAGATGTGCCGGCTGTTTCCGGGCCGGGTGATCGTTGGCCTCGATGCCCGCGACGGCTTTGTTGCCACCGATGGCTGGGCCGAGGTCTCGACGCTCAAGGCCACCGAGCTGGCCAAGCGCTTCGCCGACGACGGCGTATCATCGATCGTCTATACCGACATCGCCCGCGACGGCATGATGCAGGGCGTCAATCTCGAGGCCACCGTCGAACTAGCCCGCGACGGCGGATTGCCGGTGATCGCCTCGGGCGGGGTCACCAACCTCGACGATATCCGTGCGCTGGCCGGGGTCGCCGACCAGGGCATTCTCGGCGCGATCACCGGCCGCGCGATCTACGAAGGCAGCCTCGACGTCGCCGAGGCCCAGCGGCTGTGCGACGAACTCGCAGACAATGCCACCACCAGCGGGAGGAACTGACACATGGGTCTGGCCAAGCGCATCATTCCCTGCCTCGACGTCGACGCCGGGCGGGTGGTCAAGGGCGTCAACTTCGTGGGTATCCGCGATGCCGGCGACCCGGTCGAAATCGCCAAGCGTTACAATCAGCAAGGCGCCGACGAGATTACCTTCCTCGACATCACCGCCAGTCACCAGGACCGCGATACCACCGTGGAGATGGTCGAGCGCATCGCCGGCGAGGTGTTCATACCCCTGACGGTTGGCGGCGGGATTCGTAGTTGCGACGATATTCGCACCATGCTCAACGCCGGCGCCGACAAGGTCTCGATCAACACCGCTGCAGTGAACAACCCGGACTTCGTGCGCGAGGCCGCCGAGCGTTTCGGCAGCCAGTGCATCGTGGTGGCAATCGACGCCAAGCGCGTCTCCGCCGCGGGTGAGGCGCCGCGCTGGGAGATCTTTACCCACGGCGGGCGCAAGCCCACCGGGCTGGACGCCATCGACTGGGCGCGCAAGATGGTCGATTACGGTGCCGGCGAGTTGCTGTTGACCAGCATGGACCGCGACGGCACCAAGGCCGGCTTCGACCTGGAGCTGACCCGCGCGATCGCCGACGCCGTGGCGGTGCCGGTGATCGCCTCCGGCGGGGTCGGCAATCTCGATCATCTGGTCGAGGGCGTGACCCAGGGCGGCGCCGACGCAGTGCTTGCGGCAAGCATCTTCCACTTCGGCGAGTACACCATCCCCGACGCCAAGCGCTACCTGGCCGAACACGGCATCGAGATGCGGCTCTGAGAAAGTCGATGATGTCCTTCTTCGGGCAGGCCAGCTCCAGGCGCCTGGGGAGGAGCCTGGCCCTGGTAGCGCTGCTGGTGGGGGTCGGTCCGCCAGCCAGGGCCGATGACCTGTTCAGCTATGACCATGGGCTGGTCCAGGCCAGCCTGTGGACGCACCACTACGCCTCCGACGCGAAGTACAACGAGCAGCAAAACCTGATCGGTATCGAATTGCACGACCCCGACCGCTGGCTTGCCGGAGCCGCCTGGCTGAAGAACTCCTTCGATCAGCCCACCTGGTATTTCTACGCCGGCCGCGAGTTCCCGTTATGGCGGCCCCGCCCCGACGTGGAGGTGCGGGTCAAGCTGACCGCCGGCGGGATACGCGGCTACGATGGCGACAAGCAGGACAAGATCGCCTTCAACCACTACGGCATCGCCCCGGCGATACTGCCTGCCGTGGGCGCGCGCTGGGGGCGTCTCGAGAGCGATGTCATTCTCTTCGGCACCGCTGGCATGATGCTCACCGCCGGTGCCCGATTCTAGGCGTGTGATCCCAGGCGCGCCCCGCCCTCAAGCACTGGCCGCTCGATCCAGCCGAGCTTCTCGGCGTGTCTCAAGGCCTCGTCGAGCTGTGCCTCGGCGAGACGATGCAGTTCGCTGACCAGATGGGCGCGCGGCACCGCCTCCAGCGACGTCGCCTCTTCCAGTTCCAGCCACGCCGCCAGATTGCCCAGATCGTGCTGGCGACCGAGCCGCTTGGCCAGACGCTTGAGGCGGTTGGGATCGGCCTTGGGCGGCTTGTCCTTGACCCGCTCGCGCAGTTCCTGCTGATAGGTCAGATACTTTACCCACTTGCGCCAGCGATGGCAGCGCGCCGGGTCGCGTGTATCGACGCAGCGCTCGGCCAGCCGCCGCGTCCTGCGACGGGTGCGTCGGTAACCGGCCTCGGCCTGCTTTGCTTTCAGTGGCTCGGCCTGCCAATTGACCGCCTCACGGGCGAATTCAACATCCAGCATGTCGCGATCCGCGCCGTCGGTCTCGCCAAGCGATGCCACCAGCGTAGCGCGCAGCCGGGCCACGACGGGGCGTAATTCAGGAGTCAGGCGCGGCAGCGCCCAACCCAGCATGGCGTGGCGCACCCGAGCTTCGCGCGGGCCTTCCAGCACCTTGGCAATCGCCCGGGGCGTGGCCTCGCGGGCCTTGATCGCCGCTCTGGGACGTACGGCACGCTGTAGCTGCCGGGCGGCACGCAAGCGCTTGCAGGTTAACCGCAGCTCATGAACATCACTATCATCGAGCGGCGTGGCCAGCCGGGCTCGGGCCTCGGCGACGCACAGCTGCGGCCAGTGGCGATACTTCACGACCCTCCTCCCGGCGCCTGATCGCGCCTATCACTCCAGGCTCAGCCCCAGATTGCTGATGCCGTCGTTGCGTCCCAGCCGCCGCAACGCCTTGAGTGCGTCGCGACCGAGCTCGCCCTCGGCGGCCTCTAGCACGGCTTCCTGGAAGTCGCGTTCATCGGTCATCAAAGGGTGAGCGCGCAGCCGCGCCATGGCCTGGTCGGGATCGTCGTCCTCCGCGCCTTCAGTCATCTCGACATACGCCTGCACGCCGCTCGTCGACAGCCGGCTGACCTCCAGCGGCGCCTCGGGCAGCTCGCCCTGCAGCGCATCGAGCAGCGTCGACAGCGCGACGACCGCCTCCACCGCCCGCCGCGCGCCGAAGCTGTCGTCATCGCCGGGCGGCTCGAGTTCGGCGAGCTTCTCGGCCTGGCGGGCAAAGTCGATGCGCGCGTCGCGCACCGCCAGCGCCTCCCAGGCCAGGTCGAGGATCACCCGCAGCGCGGCGCTGTCACCCTGACCGGTCATCTGCGCGTAGAGCCCATAGTTGGGCACCAACCGCTCGCACAGCGCGGCCATGAACGCCCACTGCTGACGGCGGCCGAGCTGCCGCAAACGGGCCTTGAAACCACCTTGAGATGTCTGTTGCATAATCGGCTGCATTCTCTCTTACTGAAGACAAGGCTGTTACTGAACAAGCGCGTTGTGCAAGCCGGCCCGATTCAGGGCCGGAGGCCGGTCATGGCCAGAGCAACTCGGCGTTGACCCGCCCCTTGGCGTCGAAGGCGACACCCTCGGCGCGCAGCTTTTCGCGCTGAGTGATCGCCCCGCCATGCTCGGCCACGCGCCGCGAGGCGTTGATCACCCGATGCCAGGGCAGTCCATGACCAGCGGGCAGATGGCGCATCGCGCTGCCGACCATGCGCGCCGTGGCACCATCGGTCATCTTCGCCACGCGACCATAGGTAGTCACCCGCCCCGAGGGGATCTGCGCAACGATGGTGTAGATCTGTTCGAGCCGCTCACTACGCGTCATGCGCCCTCTCCTATCGATCGCCGCGGCGCTTGCCGTGACCGACACGCTTATTCATCATGGGCCCATCATGCATATCTACTTTCTCCAGCACGCTGCCCACTACGGCCCGGCCCGCTTCGCCGACTGGCTGGACGGCATGGGTCATAGCCATAATACCAGCCATCTCTACGCGGGCGAGATGCCACCGCGCCTCGAGGACTGCGATGCGCTGATCGTGCTCGACGGACCGCAGGCACATGATGCCAGCGACGAGCACCCTTGGCTGAAGCGCGAAAAAAAGCTGCTGCTGCGCGCGCTGAAGAGCGCCAAGCCGGTACTCGGTGTCGGCCTCGGCGCGCAACTGATCGCCACGCAGCTGGGCGCCATCGTCTCGCGCGGCACCTACGCCGAAACCGGCTGGCACTCGGTCACCCTGGCTCCGGATAGCCCCTTCGACCTGCCCGAGACGTTCGAGGCTTTCCACTGGCATCGCGACATCTTCGGCCTGCCGGAAGACGCGCTGCCGCTGGGCGCCAGCGAGGCGAGCCCGGTCCAGGGCTTCGCCTGGGACGCCGGCCGCGTGGTCGGCCTGCAATGCCATCTGGAGGCGACCCACGACAGTGTCGCCGCGCTAATTGCCGAGCCGCCCGAGTCGCTCGTCGGCGATAGCCCCTACCTGCAGGACGCCGCAACGATGCTCGAGGACCCGCGGCGCTTCGATCGCCTCGCGGCGCTGCTCGACCGGGTGATGATGCGCTGGCTGGCCAGCACCAGCCGCTAGGCGTTGTCCGATAAAGCAACTGCACTCGGCGGCTTCAGGCGACGCGCCTAGGCCGCCGCCCGGGAGCCCCGCCAGTCGCGGGCGAAGGCCAGGCAGCTGTCCCAATCGCCGACGTGCAGAAAGGTCTGCTGGTGCTTGTCGAGCTGGTGGCGATACAGCGGGTCGTAGTACTCGGTAAGCAGCGGCGCCAGCCACGCCTCATGCGCCTGCGGGTTGCCGCGGGCATGCTCGGCGAAGGCCAGCGCCTGTAGACGTTGCAGACGTTCCAGGCGCGCGCCGCCCAGGCGCTTTCTGAGCCGCGCCAGAGCGCCGCTGAGCTGCTTGCGCATCAGCGCCCAGCCCAGCCACTCGCCGTATTGGCCGGCATAGATCGCCCACAGATCCTCGATATAGTCCTTGTGGATACGCGCCAGCCGCCAATCCAGCGGCATTTCCACGCGGATGCGTGGCGCACGCTCCATGCCCCGCCAGAAACTCAGCGGGATATTGGCGCTGCCGATATGCCGCGATTCATCCTCGATGACATAGGGTGCCGCGATCGACAGCAGCTCGCGCCCCAGGGCGTGCTCGAAGTCGATCTGCGACGGCGCCGGTAGCGGGTGGCGACCGAACGCCGAGCCCTTGTGGCGCGCGCAGGCCTCGAGATCCGGCCCACCGGCGCGCTGGACAAGCTCGGTCTTGGCGCAGCCGGTGAGGCCGCCGACGATCAGCATCGGGCGTTCGGCAGCGGCGTCGATACGCCGACACAGGGCCTGACGCATGGCCTTCCAGCCGCCCTCGATACGCGGCCGCTCGATACCGGCCTCGGCGAGCCACTGCTGGGCGATCTGTGAGCGCAGGCCGCCGCGAAAGCAGTAGACCAGTGCGTCGGGATGCGCCTCGAGACATGCCCGCCAGGCCGCGACGCGCCGATGCTTGAGCGCGCCGCCGACCAGTTGTTGACCGAGTTCGATCGCCGCGCCCTGGCCGGCCTCCTTGTAGCGCAGGCCGACGCGGTGACGCTCCTCGTCGTCCATCAGCGGCAGGTTGACGGCGCCCGGCAACGCGCCCTGGGCGAACTCCACCGGCGCGCGGACATCGATTAACGTGCGCCCCGCGCGCAGCCACTCGAGGTCGGGCTCGAGCGTCGCCAGCGTCATCGGCGGACCTCGATCAGCGCCTCGCCGCCGGCCTTGGTGAATTCGCCGAACGACTCGAGACTCAGCCCGAACTTGCGGCCGACACGCTCGACGTCATCGGCGTAGGACGGATGCACCGCGAGCAGCAAGCCGCCGGAGGTCTGCGGGTCGCACAGCCACTGCCAGTGAGCGGCGTCCATCTCGGGCAGGCGTTTGCCCAGCGCGTTGCGATTGCGCTCGGTACCGCCGGGCACCGCGCCCTGGCGACGATAGGCCTCGGCCTCGGCGAGCCGCGGCAGGCGCCGGAAATCGATACGCGCCGCCACCCCGCTGGCCTCGCACATCTCGCTCAGGTGGCCGGCCAGGCCGAAGCCGGTGACGTCGGTCATCGCGTGCACGCCTGGAACGCGCGCCATCTCGACGCCGATATCATTGGGCTTGAGCATGGTCTCGCGGGCCAGCCCGTGGTGGCCCTCCTTGAGCAGGCCGCGCTTCTCGGCGGTGGTCAGCAGGCCGACGCCGAGCGGTTTGGTGAGATACAGAAGATCGCCGGGCTCGGCGCCCTTGTTGAGCTTGAGCGCATCGAGATCGACCAGACCGTTGACCGCCAGGCCGAAGATCGGCTCGGGGGCGTCGATCGAGTGACCGCCGGCCAGCGCCAGCCCCAGCTCGCGGCACACCGCCTGGGCCCCGGCGACCACGTCGCCGGCGATGTCGGCGGCCAGCGTGTCGAGCGGCCAGCCGAGAATACCCAGCGCCATCACCGGCTTGCCGCCCATGGCATAGACATCGCTGATCGCGTTGATCGCGGCGATGCGGCCGAAATCGAACGGGTCGTCGACGATCGGCGTGAAGAAATCGGTGGTGGCGATCATCCCGCGGCCGTCGCCAAGGTCGTAGACCGCCGCGTCCTCGCGGCCCTGGTTACCGACGATCAGCCGGCTATTGCTGGCCCCCGGGCCGGCCTTGGCGAGGATACTGTCGAGGACGTCGGGGGCGATCTTGCAGCCACAGCCGGCGCCATGACTGTATTGGGTCAGGCGGATGGCGCTCATGGATCATCTCCTTGCATGCGTTAATCTCCCGTCAAAACGGGGCTACTGACTCAAAGCATAGCCACCAGACGTTGTTCACAACGCCTCGATGGCCTCGGCGAGCTTGTCGACGGCGACCACCGTCATGCCCTCGGGGGCGCGCTTGGGGGCATTGCCGCGCGGCACGATGGCGCGGGTGAAGCCGTGCTTGGCGGCCTCGACGATGCGCTCCTGGCCACTCGGCACCGGGCGAATCTCGCCCGACAGACCGACCTCGCCGAACACCACCAGCTCACGCGCCAGCGAGCGATTCTGCAGACTCGAGACCACCGCCAGCAGCACCGCCAGGTCGGCGCTGGTCTCGAGCACCTTGACCCCGCCGACGACGTTGAGGAACACGTCCTGGTCGCCGGTGAACAGCCCGCCGTGCTTGTGCAACACCGCCAGCAGCATCGCCAGGCGGTTGCTGTCGAGGCCCACCGCGACACGCCGCGGGTTACCCAGCGCCGAGTCGTCGAGCAGCGCCTGGACCTCGACGAGGATCGGCCGGGTGCCCTCCCAGACCACCATCACCAGGCTGCCCGGGGCCTGTTCCTCGCCGCGCGAGAGGAAGATCGCACTGGGATTCTTGACCTCCTTCATGCCCTGCTCGAGCATCGCGAACACCCCCAGCTCATTGACCGCGCCGAAGCGGTTCTTCTGCCCACGCAGGGTGCGAAAACGCGAATCGGCGCCGCCCTCGAGCAGCAGCGAGGCATCGATCATGTGCTCGAGCACCTTGGGGCCGGCCAGGGTGCCATCCTTGGTGACGTGGCCGACCAGCATCAGCACGGTATTCGACTGCTTGGCGAAGCGCGTCAACGCCGCCGCCGACTCGCGAACCTGGGCCACCCCGCCCGGCGCCGAGCCGATATCCTCGAGGTGCATGGTCTGGATGGAATCGATGATCAGCACCTCGGGACGCTCGCGCTCGGCGACGCCGAGAACCGTCTCGATGCTGGTCTCGGCGAGCATTTTGAGCCCTTGAGCGGGCAGCTGCAGGCGGTGCGCGCGCATCGCCACCTGCGACAGCGACTCCTCGCCGGTGACGTACAGCACGCGGCGCTGCTGGGCGAGCTTGCAGGCGGTCTGCAGCAGCAGGGTCGACTTGCCAGCCCCTGGGTTGCCACCCAGCAATACCGCCGAGCCCGGCACCAGTCCGCCACCCAGCACCCGGTCGAACTCGCCGAAGGTCGACGAGAAGCGCGGCACCTCGGCGAGGTCGACGCTGGCCAGGTCGGTGACCTCCCGCGACAGGCTGCCGGCATAACCCGCACGCGCCGTCGCCGGGCCACCGCCGCCGCTACCCGGACGCGGGGCTGCGAGGCGCACCTCGCTCAAGGTGTTCCACTCCCGGCAACTGCTGCACTGGCCCTGCCACTTGCTGTATTCGGCACCGCACTCGGTGCATACGAAGGCGCTCTTCGCTTTCGCCATGGGCTTCCTGTCGGATGGTCCGACGATAAGAACGAGCAGGGATAACAAGCAGGGGCGGCCATATGGCCGCCCCTGCTCGTTGATACGTTACTACGGCACTTTCAACTAACTAAATACCCATTACATGCCGGCTTGCTGCTGCCGGTCGAGGCGCAGCGTCTCGCCGTTTTCGAAACGCCGACGCTGCGGGTCGACCAGCTCGAGCGTATCGCTGTCGAGCTTGAGGAAATAGTAGACCTGGCCTTCACCGTCCGGAGTCAGCTCGTAGACCGTCGCCTCGGGATCGTTGGCGGTGCCGCTGAGCACGTTCCACTGCCCCTCGTAGTGTTCGGTCGGGGGATTCTGCGGGTGCTCACGATAGCTGGCATCGAGGGCGAAATCGCGCGCTTCGTCGGGGGCCTGCTCGTCACCCTCAAGGGTCACGGTCAGGTCGATGCCCGCACAATTGCGGCACGGCAGGGTCCCTTCGTAGGTCGCCGTCTGCGGCTCCGCCATCGGCTCCTGGGTACCACCCTGCTGGGTCCCCGTGGCACACCCGGCGAGTAGCGCGAGCATCGTGGAACCAGCCAGCAACGTCCTGATCTGCATATGAGTCCTCCTAACCAATGAGCGTGGGCCGCCTCGTCCAAGCGGCTCGTGACTCACAGGATAGCGCCAAGCCAGGCCAGTGGACAGCCCAGCGTGTCAGCCGAGCGCTGGATAATCGGTGTACCCTTCTGCCCCACCGCCGTAGAAGGTGGCCGGATCCGGCTCGTTGAGCGGCGCCTGACGGCGAAAGCGTTCGACCAGATCGGGGTTGGCGATATACGGCCGGCCGTAGACCACCGCGTCGGCGAGCCCCTTCTCGATCAGCACCTCGCCGCGCTCGGCGGTGTAGTGACCGCAATACAACAGCGGGCCGCGGAAGCGATCGCGCAGGTCGCGGCGGAAGTCATCGGTCAACTGCACACCTTCGCCGGTCCAGTCGGGCTCGTTGATGTGCAGATAGCCGATCTTGCGCAGCGACAGTTGCTCGGCCAGATAATGCATCATCGCCTCGGGCTCGTCGTCGCTGAGGCCGAAGATCTCGATGAACGGCGATAGTCGCACGCCGACCCGGTCGGCGCCGATTTCCGCGCTGACCGCATCGACCACCTCGAGCAGCAGCCGCGCGCGATTGACCACGCTGCCGCCATAGCGATCGGTGCGCTGGTTGGAGCCGCTGGCCAGGAACTGCTGCAGTAGGTAAGCGTTGGCGGCGTGCACCTCGACCATGTCGAAACCGGCCCGCTTGGCGCGCTCGGTGGCCTGGCGATAGTCCTCGATGAGCGCCGGAATTTCCTTGAGCTCGAGCGCCCGCGGGGTGCTCGCCGGGTGCCGCCCAGCCGTGCCGTCGGCAAATTCGGCGAAGCACTGCGCACCCTCGCCGCGAATCGCGCTGGGCGCGACCGGCTGCAGGCCGTTGGGCTGGACGATCTCGTGCGAGACGCGGCCCACGTGCCACAGCTGCAGCGCCATGCGCCCGCCGGCGTCATGAACGGCCTTGACCACCTTGCGCCAGCCCGCCTCCTGGGCATCGGTATAGATGCCCGGGGTATACACATAGCCGCGCGCGGTGGGCGAGATATTGGTCGCCTCGCTGATTATCAACCCGGCGCCGGCGCGCTGCGCATAGTAGGTCGGCCTGCAGGTCGCCGGGCACACTGTCGGGCGTGCGAGCGCGGGTCAGCGGCGCCATGATGACGCGGTTAGGCAATGTCAGACGGCCCAGCTCGACCGGGGACAGCAGATTTTCGTAAGCCATGGTCTCTCCTTGCCTTGGCGGTGATTCGGAAAACGCTGTCCCAGAGATGGTGTTCGTTAGGGCTCTAATCAATAGCGCGCCGATTGCTTTTGCCTATGGTCATGGATAAATGCCCTGATATCGATTACCGCGCTCAGCCGTGCAGCGGCCGCGACGGCCCGAAGTGTTCGAAGCGCCGCCGCTCGGCCGGCACGCCGAGCGCTTCAAGCTCTGAATCGGCGCAGCGCATGAAGCCCTGCGGACCGACCAGATAGCACAGCGGCTCGCCCTGCGGCAGCAGTGTCGCCAGCAACTCACGGTCGATGCGTCCCACATGGTCCGGCGTCGCATCGCCATCGGCCTGCTCGTAACAGATGACGCTGCGCAACTGCTGCGGATAGCGCGCGGCAAGCGCCGCGACCTCATCGCCGAAGGCATGCACGCTGGCATCACGCGCGGCGTGTACGTAGGTGACCGGGCGGCCCTCGGCCAGCGCCTGGGCGGCCAGCGAGAGCATCGGCGTCTGGCCGACCCCGGCGCTGAGCAGCACCACCGGTGAGCCGCCTTCCGCCAGGGTCAACTCACCGGCCGGCGGCAACAGCTCCAAGCGTGAGCCTTCGGCCATGTGGGCGTGAAAGTATTCGCTGACCCGCCCACCCGGCTCGCGCTTGATCGACAAGCGATAGGTCCGGCCGTTGGGCGCCGCGGACAGGCTGTAATGGCGAAATACCGGTTCGCCGTCGATCATCAGCTTGACGCCAATGAACTGGCCCGGCGCGAAATCGGCGACCGGCTGGCCATCGTCGGGTGCCAGCACGAAGGAGCGGATCTCGGCGCTTTCCTGACGGGTCGCAGCAACATGAAAGGCACGCGTGCCGCGCCAGCCACCGGGCTGCGCCGCGAACTGCTCGTAGCGCGCGGCCTCGAGCTCGATCAAAAGCCCGGCCAGCTCTTCATAGACCGCTTGCCAGGCACCGGCGACCTCGGCGGTCACCGCCTCGCCAAGCACCTCGCCGATGGCCGCCATCAGGCACTCGCCGACGATCGGGTAGTGATCGGGGCGGATGTTCAGCGAGACGTGCTTGTCGACGACCAGTGCCAATGTCGCCTTGGCCTGCTCGCGGTCGCCGCGCAGCTGCACGTAGCGCAGCACCGAGGCAGCCAGTGCCCGTGGCTGACCGCCACTCGCTTGATGAGCGGCGTTGAACAGCGCCTTGACCTCGGGATAGCGTTCAAACATCAATGGATAGAAGCGCGCGGTAATCGCCTCGAGGTTCTCGGCGACGACGGGGGCAGTGGCGGCGACGACCTGTTCCTGTTGCTGGGTCAGCATGGGTGCTCCAGATAACTCATGAAAAAGAGATAACGCTTTCTACAGAGCAACCCATGTGCCAGACGCCGAGGGGCGCGACACCCTGCCGCAGGACACGCCGCCAGACCAGGTGCGGTGCGCCCTGGCGGCGCGCCGGCTGGCTTTTAGCACGCCGCGTCAACGCCGACGCTTGTGGAAATGACACACTTGAGGTTGTCATTTTAACTGTCATGCGGACAATCACGGTCACTATGACACGCTTTTACGATGTTCTACGCGACCTGCTGACCCAACTCGCCGACGGCCAGCCCGCCGATACCCTGCAGCCGCTGTGGTCGCGGCTGCTCGAAACCCTGGTGGGCGACTACCCGGCCGACGCCAGCACGCTGATGGTCAACGACGAGGCGGGGCTGCTGCCGGTCGCCGTGCTCGGCCTGCCCGGCGAGGTGCGCGGGCGGCGCTTCCCGCTCGACGTTCACCCGCGCCTGGCGGCCATCGCCGAGCATTCGGGGGTGTGTCGCTTCCCGCCCGATAGCCCGCTGCCCGATCCCTTCGACGGGTTGATCGACGAGGAACTCACCGCGGTCCACGACTGCCTGGGGGTGGCGCTGCGCGACGGCGAACGGCTGATCGGCGTGCTCACCCTCGACGCGCTGAACGCCGGCAGCCTGGCCCGCCTCGACGAGGACGAGCTGCTCGCCAAGGCGCGTCTGCTGGCGACCTGCCTGCGCCTGGCCAGCCAGCTCAGCGTCACCCGCTCGCGGCTCAGCGAGGCCCTCGACAGCGAGCCGCAGCCGGCCCTGCAGCGCCACTGGAACAGCCCGGCGATGCAACGACTGGACGCCTCCCTGGACCTGGTCGCACCGACCGACATGTGCGTGCTGCTGCAGGGCGAGACCGGGGTCGGCAAGGAGCGTGTAGCGCGCGCGCTGCATGCCCGCTCGGCCCGCCATCAGGGGCCGCTGGTCCAGGTCAACTGCGCCAGCCTGCCCGAGCAGTTGATCGAGAGCGAGCTGTTCGGCCACCGCCGCGGGGCGTTCTCCGGGGCGATCCGCGATCATCGCGGACACTTCGCGATGGCCGACGGCGGCACCCTGATGCTCGACGAGATCGGCGAGCTGCCACTGGCCCTGCAACCCAAGCTGCTGCGCGTGCTGCAGGAGGGCGAGATTCAGCCGCTGGGCAGCGAGCGCCCCCAGCGCGTGGATGTGCGCATCGTCGCCGTGACCAACCGCGACCTGGCCGCCGAGGTCGCGGCGGGGCGCTTTCGCGAGGATCTTTACCACCGCCTGAGCGCCTTTCCCTTGCAGGTGCCGGCGCTGCGTCAGCGCCGCGAGGACCTGCTGCTGCTCGCCGGCAGCTTTCTCGCCGACAACCGCGTGCGCCTGGGGGTCAACAACCTGCGCCTGTCGAGCGCGGCCGAGGCGGCCCTGCTGGCCTGGCACTGGCCGGGCAACGTGCGCGAGCTCGAACACACCCTGGGCCGCGCGGCACTGCGCGCGCTGGGCGAGCGCCTCGACGAACCTCGCCATAGCGCCTCGGCCGACAGCCGCCGCCAGGCGGTGATCCGCATCGACAGCCAACACCTCGATCTGCCATCGAGCGCGGCGCCCGACACACCCGCCGCAATCGAAACGGCGGCTGCTGCCGACATGACCGGCGCCGACGCCGCCAGCCCCGACAGCGACTGGCTGACCCTGCGCCAGGCGCTCGACGGCTTTCAGAGCGACTACATCCGTCAGGCGCTGGCCGCCCACGGCGGCAACTGGGCCGCCACGGCACGCACCCTGGGGCTCGACGCCGGCAACCTGCACCGCCTGGCCCGGCGCCTGGCGCTCAAGTGACACTGCCCGCCTCGACAGGATCCGGCACGAGTTGCACAGGATCGACCATGGCAGTGTCGCGCGACGTCCACCACACTGGCCTACGCAGCATCGACGATGCCGCTTGTCGCATCGGCATTCACTATTCAGCCAGGGAGGCACTCCAGATGACTCAAGCCATCCGCTTTCACGAAACCGGCGGCCCCGAGGTACTGCGCTTCGAAGAGCACGAGCCCGGCGAGCCCGGCAGCCAGGAATTACGCGTCCGCGTCGAGGCGATCGGCCTCAACCGCGCCGAGGCGATGTTTCGGTCCGGCAACTACCTGGAAGACCCGCAACTGCCGGCGGGTCTCGGTTACGAAGGCTCGGCGGTGGTCGAAGCCGTGGGCGACGGCGTCACCGACTTCGCCGAAGGCGACGCGGTGAGCGTGATCCCGGCCTTCTCGATGAACCGCTACAGCCTGTACGCCGAACGCGCGATCGTCCCCGCTCATGCGGTGGCGCCGCGCCCACAGGGGCTCGACGCGGTGCAGGCTGCGGCGATCTGGATGCCGTTTCTGACCGCCTACGGCGCGCTGATCGACATCGCCGGGCTGACGCGCGGTGAAGCGGTGATCATCCCCGCGGCGTCGAGCAGCGTGGGCCTGGCGGCAATCCAGATCGCCAATAGCGTGGGCGCGGTGTCGATCGCCGCAACCCGCACCTCGGCCAAGGCCGACGATCTGCGCCGGGCCGGCGCGGCCCACGTCATCGCCACCCAGGAGCAGGACGTCGTCGCCGAGGTCATGCGCATCACCGACAATGCCGGCGCCCGGGTGGTCTTCGACCCGGTCGCCGGCTCCGGTGCACAGACGCTGGTCGATGCCATGGCGCCCTACGGTACCTACTTTGTCTACGGCGCCCTGAGCGGCGAGCCGACGCCGTTTCCGATGATCGCCGGCATGAATAAGGCGTTGACCATGCGCGGCTATACGCTGCTCGAGATCATCGCCGACCCCAAGCGCTTCGAGGCCGGCAAGCGTTTCATCTACGCCGGCGTCGAGCGCGGCGATTTCAAGCCGACCGTTGCCCGCACCTTTGGCTTCGCGGACATGCCCGACGCCCATCGCTATCTTGAATCCAACCAGCAGTTCGGCAAGATCGTGGTCACCGTGCCGTAAGCACGACCCACGCCGGAAACGCAAAAAGCCCGCCGTACAGGCGGGCTTTTCGATTGCAGAGATGTGACAGTCAGAACGGAATCTCGTCATCGAAATCGTCGAAGCTGCCGGGCTGCGGGGCGCCATAGTTACCCCCCTGCTGGCCACCGCCCTGTTGACCACCCTGGGCCGGCGGTTGCTGAGGCGGGCGCTGGGGTTGCTGCTGCGGGGCGTTGTTGGCGTAACCGCCCTGCTGGCCGCCACCCTGGGGCGCATAGCCACCTTGCTGGGGCTGTTGCTGGGGGAAGTCGCCGCCGCGTGAATCAAGCATTTGCATGTCGTTGGCGACGATCTCGGTGCTGTACTTGTCCTGGCCGTTCTGGTCCTGCCACTTGCGTGTCTGCAGGCGGCCCTCGATGTACACCTTGCCGCCCTTCTTCAGGTACTGCTGGGCGATCTCGGCGAGCTTGTTGAACAGCACCACGCGATGCCATTCGGTGCGCTCCTGACGCTGGCCGCTCTGGCGATCGGTCCAGGTATCGGTGGTCGCCAGGTTAAGATTGGCCACCGCCGTTCCCGACGGCGTGAAGCGCACTTCGGGGTCCTGACCCAGATTGCCGATCAGAATGACCTTGTTAACACCACGGGCCATGGTTGACTCCTTGCTAGTGTGCGGGCGCTCATGCGCCCCTTGAATCGTGTCGGGTGCCGGCCACGCGGGCCAGTTCCTCGGCGTCCAGTCGTTGGCGGTCGACCTTGAGATAGGCGACGCGTTCCTCGGGCACGACGAGCACGTCCTCGACGCCCGCCACATCGGCGAAGCGCGCCATCAGCGTATCCAGGGCGTCGGCGGGATGCTCGTCCAGCGCCACGATCTCGCTGGACAGGTGACGCGGCGCGGGCATATTCCAGATCACCGCCAGCCACACGGCGCCCAGCAAGGCGGCACCCAGGAACACTGCATCATACCCGAAATGCTGCGACAGGGCCCCGCCCAGCACCCCGCCCAGGAAGGCGCCGAGGAACTGGCTGGTGGAGTACACACCCATCGCGGTGCCCTTGGCACCCGCCGGGGCGAGCTTGCTGATCATCGACGGCAGGGTCGCCTCGAGCAGATTGAAGGCCACGAAGAACGCCCACAGCAGGCCGATCAGCGTCCAGCGCTGATGGCCGAGTTCGCCGAGCGCCAGCAGCACCAGTGTCATGCCCGCCACCGCGCCGATGAAAGTCGTCTTCATGCGCCGACGCTTCTCGGCGACGATCACCAGCGGCACCATGCCGACGAAGGCCAGGCCCATCACCGCCAGATAGACCCAGCCCTGGCTGGCCGCCTCGATGCCCACATTGAGCAGCCGGAACGGCACGGCGACGAACGCCGCGGTGAGGATCGTATGCAGCGCGAAGATCGAGAAATCCAGCCGTAGCAGGCTGGAACTGGTCAGCGTGGTGCGCAATTGCTGGCGATCCAGGCCGACGTCCTGATGACGCGCCACCCGCGGTGCCGCCGGCACCAGCCGCCAGAGCACCAGCAGGCTCGCCAGGGCGAGCACGGCGGTCAGCCAGAACACGCTGGTCAGGCCGAAGTGGGCGGCCACCAGCGGGCCGACGACCATGGCGATGGCGAACGCCACGCCGATCGACAGGCCGATGGTGGCCATCGCCGCGGTACGAACCTCCTCGCGGGTCTGATCGGCGAGCAGCGCCATGATCGCCCCGGCCACCGCGCCGCTGCCCTGCAGGCAGCGCCCGACGATCACCGTGGCGATCGAGTCGGCCTCGGCGGCGATCACGCTGCCCAGCGCAAACAGCAGCAGGCCACCGGCGATCACCACCTTGCGGCCGATGCGATCGGAAAGCAGTCCAAAGGGAATCTGAAAGATGGCCTGGGTCAGGCCGTAGGCGCCGAGCGCCAGGCCCACCAGCAGCGGCGTCGCGCCGGCGAGGTCTTCGGCATACAGCGCGAGCACCGGCAACACCATGAACAGGCCGAGCATACGCGTCGCGTAAAGCCCGGCGAGCCCAGAGATGGCGCGGCGCTCAGAGGTCAACAGTCGAGCAGTCATGGCAGGTCGCAGTCTGGGTGAACGGGAAGGGAAACAGCGTGCGAGTTGCGTCGACCGGCAGCGGTCGCGCGCCTCGACTATTCTACCGGTTCGTCCGTCGTCGGGAAAAGCCGTATGGCTTTGCCCGGCTGGTGTTTGCCCGCTGCGCGTTTTGCCGGGCCTTTGCTCAACGCCGTATAATTACTCTTTTGCGCGCTTACGAGGTGGCAATGGACAAGATTCAGGTCCGTGGGGCCCGCACCCACAACCTCCAGAACATCGATGTCGAACTGCCGCGCGACAGCTTGATCGTGATCACCGGGCTGTCCGGCTCGGGCAAGTCGTCGCTGGCCTTCGACACGCTCTATGCCGAGGGTCAGCGCCGTTACGTCGAATCGCTGTCGACCTATGCGCGCCAGTTCCTGTCGATGATGGAAAAGCCCGACGTCGATCATATCGAAGGGCTGTCGCCGGCGATCTCGATCGAGCAGAAGTCGACCTCGCACAACCCGCGCTCGACGGTCGGCACCATCACCGAGATCTACGACTACCTGCGCCTGCTGTTCGCCCGCGCCGGCACGCCGCGCTGCCCCGAGCACGACATCGATCTGGAGGCGCAGACCGTCTCGCAGATGGTCGACCAGGTGCTGGCCCTGCCCGAGGCCAGCAAGCTGATGCTGCTGGCGCCGGTGATCAAGGGCCGCAAGGGCGAGCATCTGCAACTGCTCGCCGAGCTGCGCGCCCAGGGCTACGTGCGCGCGCTGGTCGACGGCCAGGTCTACGAGTTCGACGAGATCCCGCCGCTGGACAAGAACAAGAAGCACGACATCAGCGTGGTGGTCGACCGCTTCAAGGTCCGCGAGGACCTGCAGCAGCGCCTCGCCGAATCGTTCGAGACCGCGCTGAATCTCGCCGACGGCATCGCCATCGTGCATTTCATGGACGGCGAGCGCGACGACATCACCTTCTCGGCACGCTTCGCCTGCCCGGTGTGCGGCTATTCGATCGCCGAGCTCGAGCCGCGGATGTTCTCGTTCAACAACCCGGCCGGCGCCTGCCCGACCTGCGACGGCCTGGGCAGCCAGCAGTTCTTCGATGCCGACAAAGTGATCAGCCATCCCGACCTGTCGCTGGCCGAAGGCGTGATCAAGGGCTGGGACCGGCGCAGCGTCTACTACTTCAACCAGTTGCAGGCGGTCGCCAAGCACTACCGCTTCAAGCCCGAGACGCCATGGAACGAGCTGGCCCGCCACGAGCGCGAGATCGTCCTGCATGGCAGCGGCGATGACGACATCGCCTTCAGCTACGTCAACGACCGCGGCCGCCAGGTCACCCGCGAGCACCCGTTCGAGGGCGTGCTGCCCAACATGCAGCGCCGCTACCGCGAGACCGAATCGAGCATGGTCCGCGAGGATCTGGCCAAGTACCTGGCCATCCAGCCCTGCCCGACCTGTCACGGCAGCCGTCTGCGCCGCGAATCGCGCCACGTCTACATCGACGATCACACCCTGCCGGAGATCGTGCGCTTCCCGATCGGCGACGCCTGGCGCTATTTCCAGGCGCTCGCGCTGCCCGGCCGCAAGGGCGAGATCGCCGCCAAGATCGTCAACGAGATCCAGGCCCGCCTGGAATTCCTGGTCAACGTCGGGCTCGACTATCTCAACCTCGAGCGCAGCGCCGAGACGCTGTCCGGCGGCGAGGCCCAGCGCATTCGTCTGGCCAGCCAGATCGGCGCCGGCCTGGTGGGGGTGATGTATATCCTCGACGAGCCGTCGATCGGCCTGCACCAGCGCGACAACGACCGTCTGCTCAAGACCCTCGAGCGGCTGCGCGACCTGGGCAACACGGTGATCGTCGTCGAGCACGACGAGGACGCCATCCGCGCCGCCGATCACGTGCTCGACATCGGCCCCGGCGCCGGCGTCCACGGCGGGCGCATCGTCGCCCAGGGCACTCCAGCTGACATCGAGCGCTGCGATGAGTCGCTGACCGGCCAGTACCTGGCCGGCACCCGGCGCATCGAGGTGCCGCCCCAGCGCATTCCCGGCCATCCGGACAAGGTCCTGCGGCTCGAGCGGCGCGCGCGGCAACAACCTGCAGAACGTCGATCTCGAGCTGCCGCTGGGGCTGTTCGTCTGCGTCACCGGAGTCTCGGGCTCGGGCAAGTCGACGCTGATCAACTCGACGCTGATGCCGATCGCCGCCCGCGAACTCAACCGGGCCACCTCGCTGACGCCCTCGGCCTACGATCGCATCGAGGGGCTCGATCAGCTCGACAAGGTCATCGACATCGACCAGAGCCCGATCGGGCGCACGCCGCGCTCCAACCCGGCCACCTACACCGGCATCTTCACGCCGATCCGCGAGCTGTTCGCCGGCACCCAGGAAGCCCGCTCACGCGGCTACAAGCCGGGCCGCTTCAGCTTCAACGTCAAGGGCGGGCGCTGCGAGGCCTGTCAGGGCGAAGGCATGATCAAGGTCGAGATGCATTTCCTGCCCGACATCTATGTGCCCTGCGACGTCTGCAAGGGCAAGCGCTACAACCGCGAGACGCTGGAGATCGCCTACAAGGGCAAGAACATCCACGAGGTCCTCGAGATGACCATCGAGGAGGCGCTCGAGTTCTTCAGCCCGGTCCCGGCGATCGCCCGGCGCCTGCAGACGCTGATGGATGTGGGGCTGTCCTACGTGCGCCTGGGCCAGAGCGCGACCACCCTGTCGGGCGGCGAGGCACAGCGCGTCAAGCTGGCCCGCGAACTGGCCAAGCGCGATACCGGTCAGACGCTGTACATCCTCGACGAGCCGACCACCGGGCTGCATTTCGAGGACATCCGCCAGCTGCTCGGCGTGCTGCATCGGCTGCGCGACCATGGCAACACCATCGTGGTGATCGAGCACAACCTCGACGTGATCAAGACCGCCGACTGGCTGATCGACCTCGGCCCCGAGGGCGGCTCCGGCGGCGGGCGGATCATCGCCGAGGGCACCCCGGAGCAGGTCGCCGAGCGCGAGAACTCTCATACCGGGCGCTTTCTCAAGCCGCTGCTCAAGCAGCAGACCCAGCCGAGCTTCGCCGAGTCCCAGGCCTGAGCGAGCCCGGCGCCTTCAGGACTTCTGCAACAAGGCTTGTGCAAAAATCCCCGCGACAACACCGGTCGCGGGGATTTTCTCACGGCCGGCCCGTGGCCGAGCGGTCCAGCCGACTCACAGCCAACAAGCGGACATAAAAAAGCCGACTCACCAGGAGTCGGCTTTGGTATCGCGAAGCACGTCGAGGATCACTCCTCGCCGGCAGCTTCCTCGATGACCGGACGGTCGACCAACTCGACGTAGGCCATCGGCGCGTTGTCGCCGGTGCGGTAGCCGCACTTGAGGATGCGCACGTAACCGCCGGGGCGGTTGGCGTAGCGCGGGCCCAGCTCGTTGAAGAGCTTGCCGACCGTATCCTTGGAGCGGGTACGGCTGAAGGCCAGACGACGGTTGGCGACACTATCCTGCTTGGACAAGGTGATCAGCGGCTCGATGTGACGACGCAGGTCCTTGGCCTTGGGCAGGGTTGTCTTGATGACTTCGTGCTCGACCAGCGAGACGCACATGTTCTTGAACATGGCGTGGCGGTGCGAGCTCGTACGATTGAGGTGACGACCACTCTTACGATGACGCATGGTTGTAATTCCTTAACTGGGGCTCGAGGCGACGCTCACGCGGAGGCCTTGTCGTCCTTGAGGCTAGCCGGCGGCCAGTTTTCCAGCCGCATGCCGAGGGACAGGCCACGCGCTGCCAGGACGTCCTTGATCTCGTTCAGAGACTTCTTGCCGAGGTTGGGCGTCTTCAGCAGCTCGACTTCGGTACGCTGAATCAGATCGCCGATGTAGTAGATGTTCTCGGCCTTGAGGCAGTTGGCGCTGCGAACGGTCAACTCGAGATCGTCTACGGGGCGCAGCAGGATAGGATCGATGTGATCCTGCTCCTCTTCAACTTCCTGTTCCTTGTCGGCTTCCAGATCGACGAACGCACCCAACTGCTCCTGCAGGATGGTTGCGCTGCGACGGATCGCCTCTTCCGGATCCAGGGTGCCGTCGGTTTCCAGGTCGATGACCAGCTTGTCAAGATCGGTGCGCTGTTCGACGCGCGCCGCCTCGACTGCATAGGAAACCCGGCGTACGGGGCTGAAGGTCGCATCCAGCTGCAGGCGACCGATGGTCCGGGACTCGTCATCCGCGCTGGCACGAGTATCCGCGGGCTCATAGCCACGCCCACGAGCGACCTTGAGCTGCATCTTCAGCTCGGCACCTTCGTTGACGTGAGCGATCACGTGCTCGGGATTGACGATATCGACATCATGGTCGGTGGCGATGTCGCCGGCCGTGACAACACACGGGCCCTGCTTGTTCAGCGAGAGCACCGCTTCGTCGCGGCTGTGCATCTTGATCGCCACGTCCTTGAGATTCAGGAGGATCTCGATGACATCTTCCTGGACCCCTTCGATCGCACTGTATTCGTGCTCAACACCGTCGATTTCCGCTTCCACCACGGCACAGCCGGGCATGGAAGACAGCAGGATGCGACGCAGAGCATTCCCCAGGGTATGACCGAAACCGCGCTCGAACGGCTCGAGCACGATCTTCGCGTGGTGCGCGTTGATCTCTTCGACCTTGATATCGCGAGGACGGAGAAACTCTGTCACTGAACGCTGCATATGAACACCTTTCAGGCTGCCAAACGGATACTCGGTACTCGGAGCCGGGCGCGAAAGCACCCGGCATCACGCGTGGGACGCTGATTACTTCGAGTACAGCTCGACGATCAGGTTTTCGTTGATGTCGGCAGACAGGTCGCCGCGTTCCGGGACAGCCTTGAAAGTGCCTTCCATCTTCTTCGAATCGACATCGATCCAGGTCAACGTCGCCGCGCTGACCGGACAATTGCAGGGCGTGCTGGATGCGCGCCTGGTTCTTGGCCTTTTCACGCACGGTGACGACATCGCCGGGACGGACCTGATAAGAAGCCACGTTGACGCTGCGACCATTGACCGCGATCGCCTTGTGGCTGACCAACTGACGCGCTTCGGCACGCGTGGAGCCAAAGCCCATGCGGTAGACGACGTTGTCCAGTCGGGATTCGAGCAGTTGCAGCAGCAACTCGCCGGTCGCGCCCTTCATGCGGGCCGCTTCCTTGTAGTAGTTGCGGAACTGGTTCTCGAGTACGCCGTAGATACGACGCACTTTCTGCTTCTCGCGAAGCTGCAAGCCGTAGTCGGAAAGACGCTGACGGCGCTGGCCGTGCACACCCGGGATCTGCTCGGATTTGCACTTCTTCTCGAAGGGAGTGACACCGCTCTTGAGGAAGAGGTCGGTGCCTTCACGACGAGACAGTTTGCACTTCGGTCCGATATAACGAGCCATGAGTCTGTCTCCTTAAACGCGGCGTTTCTTCGGCGGACGGCAGCCGTTGTGGGGAACGGGCGTCGCGTCGGTGATGCTCTGCACGCGGAAGCCGGCGGCATTCAATGCGCGCACGGCAGACTCACGGCCCGGACCGGGGCCCTTGACCAGCACGTCGACGTTTTTCACACCATACTCGGCTGCAGCAGTCGCTGCACGTTCGCTTGCCACTTGAGCAGCGAACGGGGTGCTCTTGCGAGAACCACGAAAACCCGAACCACCGGCAGTCGCCCAGGAGAGCGCGTTGCCCTGGCGGTCTGTGATCGTCACGATCGTGTTGTTAAAAGAGGCATGGATGTGGGCTACCGCATCCACTACCTGCTTTTTAACCTTTTTACGGTTACTACGCGGGTTAGCCATGTTGATGTTTCTTCCTGTCTTAACGCCAGAACATGCGTTTTATTTGCGGATCGGTTTGCGCGGACCCTTGCGGGTACGCGCATTGGTCTTCGTGCGCTGGCCGCGAAGGGGAAGACCACGACGATGACGCAGACCACGATAGCAACCCAGGTCCATCAGACGCTTGATATTCAGCGTCGTTCGCGACGAAGGTCACCCTCAACGGTGAACTTGCCGACTTCGGTACGCAGCGCATCTACCTGTTCGGCAGACAGCTCTTGCACCTTGGCGGTGGGTACGATGCCGACCGCGGCACAGATGTCCTGCGCGCGAGTACGGCCAATCCCGAAGATATAGGTCAGCGAGATCGCCGCATGCTTGTTGTCCGGGATATTGACGCCTGCAATACGGGCCATCAGCTTACTCCGAAATTTGAGCGGCTTGCTCGTTTGTTCATCTACAAAAGGCGCAACAGCTTACACCTTTGTCCCTCTCGAGACAAGGGTGCAAGCCAGCGCCCGCTTTCGTCAACGTCAGGGGCAGAATCAGCCCTGGCGCTGCTTGTGCCGCGGCTCGGTGCAGATGACGCGGACCGCGCCATTACGCCGAATGATCTTGCAGTTGCGGCACATTTTCTTGACGGAAGCTCGAACTTTCATCGTTCTCTCCATTGCGCGGTCGGCGTGCGCACTCAGCGCATCAGGCCGCCGCTTCCGTAGCCTTTCAGGTTGGACTTCTTCATCACCGACTCGTACTGGTGCGACATCAGATGCGACTGAACCTGCGCCATGAAGTCCATGATGACCACCACCACGATCAGCAAGGAGGTTCCGCCGAAGAAGAACGGAACGTTCCAGGCAATGATCAGGAACTGGGGCATCAGGGAAACAGCGGTGATGTAGAGGGCACCGAACAACGTCAAGCGGGTCATCACCTTGTCGACATAGCGAGCGGTCTGCTCGCCGGGGCGGATGCCCGGAAGGAATGCACCTGACTTCTTCAGATTGTCAGCCACTTCCTTGGGGTTGAACACCAGCGCTGTATAAAAGAAGCAGAAGAATACCACTGCCGCGGCGAAAAGCAAGATGTACAGCGGCTGCCCCGGCCCAAGCGACTGCGATATCCTGCAACCACTCGAAGCCTTCGGCCGAGCCCAACCATTGCCCGATGGACGCGGGAAACAGCAGGATGCTCCAGGCGAAGATCGCCGGAATGACACCGGCCATATTGACCTTGAGCGGCAGATGACTGCTCTGCCCGGCATACATCTTGTTGCCGACCTGACGCCGTGGATAGTTCACCGTGATCCGGCGCTGGCCGCGCTCGATGAACACCACGAAGGCCACGGTAGCGATCGCCAGCACGCGAAAGTGCCAACAGCGGCAGAACGTTCCAGGCGCCATCGTTGCGCGCCAGTTCGAAAGACTGCCCGATCGCACTCGGCAGCCCGGCGACGATGCCGGCGAAAATGATCAGCGAAATACCGTTGCCGATCCCCTTCTCGGTGATCTGCTCGCCCAGCCACATCAGAAACACCGCACCGGCGACGAACGACACGATCGCGGTGAAGTAAAAGCTGAAGTCGCTGGTATAGGTCACGCCCTGCCCGACCAGACCGACTGCCATGCCGGTCGCCTGGATCAACGCCAGACCACCGTGCCGTAGCGGGTGTACTGATTGATCTTGCGCCGGCCGGCCTCACCTTCCTTCTTCAGCTGCTCAAGCTGGGGCGAGACCGCCGTCAGAAGCTGCATGATGATCGACGCGGAGATGTAGGGCATGATCCCCAGCGCCAGAATACTCATGCGCGACAGCGCACCCCCGGAGAACATGTTGAACATGCCCAGGATGGTGCCCTGGTTTTCTCTGAACAAGGCAGCGAGCTGGTCAGGATCGATACCGGGGACGGGAATATGGGTGCCGATTCGGTAAACCACGAGTGGCGATGAACACAAAGCGCAGGCGCGCCCAGAGTTCACTCAAGCCGCTTCCCCCCATAGCCGGCATGTTTCCTGACTTAGCCATTTATTCCTCGACCTTACCGCCAGCGGCTTCGATCGCGGCACGGGCACCCTTGGTGACCTTGAGTCCGCGTACGGTAACCGCCTTGTTCAGTTCGCCGGACAGGATCACCTTCGCGAACTGCGTGGCGTCCTTGAGCACGTTGGCCTGCTTCAGTGTGTCCAGATCGACGACATCGCCCTCGACCTTGGCCAGTTCAGCGAGACGCACTTCCTCGGAAACCAGCGACTTGGCCGACGTGAAGCCGAACTTGGGCAGACGACGCTGAAGCGGCATCTGACCACCCTCGAAACCCGGCTTGACACTGCCACCGGAACGAGACTTGAGGCCTTTGTGGCCACGGCCGCCGGTCTTGCCCAGACCAGAGCCGATACCACGACCGACACGCTTCTCGGCGTGCTTGGAACCCGGAGCCGGGCTCAGGCTATTGAGTTTCATGGATCACTCTCCCTCAACACGAACAAGGTAGTTAACCTTGTTGACCATACCGCGTACGGCCGGGGTGTCTTCCAACTCGACGGTGTGCCCGATACGGCGCAGCCCAAGACCTCTCATGGTGGCCTTGTGCTTGTTCAGCACGCCGATGGTGCTGCGCACCTGAGTAACCTTGATCAAAGCTGCCATGGTGCCTTACCCCGCGATCTCTTCGACGGACAGGCCGCGCTTGGCGGCGATGTCGTCCGGTGACTGCATGGCGGAGAGACCGTTGATGGTCGCGCGCACCACGTTGACCGGATTGGTGGAGCCGTAGCACTTGGCCAGGACGTCATGGACGCCGGCCAGTTCGAGTACGGAGCGCATGGCACCGCCGGCGATGATCCCGGTACCTTCGGAAGCCGGCTGCATGAATACCTTGGAGGCGCCATGACGGGCCTTCACCGGGTACTGCAGCGTGCTGCCACGCAGGTTGACCTTGACCATGTTGCGACGCGCCTGGTCCATCGCCTTCTGGATCGCGACCGGCACTTCACGCGCCTTGCCGCGGCCGAAACCGACCCGGCCGTTGCCGTCACCGACGACGGTCAGCGCGGTGAAACCGAAGATGCGGCCACCCTTGACCACTTTGGCGACACGGTTGACCTGCACCAGCTTCTCTTGCAGGTCGCCGCCTTTCTGTTCGATATTCGCCATCGTAAAACCCTTTAGAATTCCAGGCCGCCTTCACGTGCGGCATCGGCCAGCGCCTTGACGCGGCCGTGATACTTGAACCCGGCACGATCGAAGGCGACCTGAGTGATGCCCGCCTGCTTGGCGCGCTCGGCAATCAAAGCGCCCACCTTGGCGGCGGCATCGGCGTTGCCGGTTCCGCCTTCACGCAGCGTGCTATCCAGCGTGGAGGCACTGGCCAGGACCTGGCCGCCATCCGGCGAGATGATCTGCGCGTAGATGTGGCGCGGCGTACGATTGACGCTCAGGCGATACACGCCCAGCTCGCGGATTTTGGCGCGAGCGCGGCGGGCACGACGGAGACGAGATTCTTTCTTCGCGTTCATAACCCTGCCTTACTTCTTCTTGGCTTCTTTGCGGCGGACAACTTCGTCGCCGTACCGGATACCCTTGCCCTTGTAGGGTTCGGGCGGACGGAAGGCGCGAATTTCCGCTGCCACCTGGCCGAGCTGCTGCTTGCTCGCGCTCTTCAGCACGATGACGGTGTTCTTGGGCGTTTCCGCCGTGACACCCTCGGGCAGCGTGTATTCGACCGGGTGAGAGAAACCCAGTGTCAGGTTGAGCGTCTTGCCACTTGCCTGGGCACGGTAGCCGACGCCATTGATCTCGAGGGACTTGGTGAAGCCCTCGGTGACACCAGTGACCATGTTCTGGACCAGTGCACGTGTGGTGCCGACCATTGCCCAGCTCTTGGCGGACTCGCTCGGAGCGAAGGTCAGCTGACCCTCTTCCTGACCGATCACCACGTCGGGGTGAACGGTCATGCTCTGGGAGCCCTGACCGCCCTTGACGGTCAGCTGGTCGGCGTCGAACTTGGCCTCGACGCCGCTCGGCAATTTAACCGGATACTTGGCTACGCGGGACATTCGTCACTCCTAGAATACGGTGCAGATGACTTCACCACCGACACCGGCGCTGCGCGCGGCGCGATCGGTCATCACCCCGTTGGAGGTGGAAACGATCGCGACACCCAGGCCATCCGCGACTTTCGGCAGCTCGCCCTTGCCCTTGTAGATGCGCAGGGACGGCTTGGAAACGCGCTGGATGTGCTCGATGACCGGCTTGCCCTCGAAGTACTTGAGGGTTACCGACAGCTGCGGCTTGGCGCCTTCGGCAACCTCGAAGTCACCGATGTAACCCTCTTCCTTCAATACACGGGCCACTTCGATCTTCAGCTTGGAAGACGGCATGGTGACCGCCTCCTTGGTAGCCATCTGCGCATTGCGGATACGGGTGAACATATCCGCCAGCGTATCTTGCATGCTCATTACGTTACGCTCCTGATTCTTCGTGGCGTTACCAGCTGGACTTCTTCAGTCCGGGAACGTCGCCACGCATGGCTGCTTCGCGCAGCTTGTTGCGGCCCAAGCCAAACTTGTTGTAGTAGCCGTGCGGCCGACCGGTAATACGGCAGCGATTACGCTGACGAACCGGGCTCGAATCGCGCGGCAACGACTGCAGCTTGAGCTGGGCGTCGAAGCGCTCTTCATCAGAAGCGTTGACGTCGTAGATTACAGCCTTGAGCTCAGCGCGCTTGGCGGCATATTTGGCCACCAGCTCCGCGCGCTTCTGCTCACGCTCAATCATGCTTTTCTTTGCCATGATCCCACCCTTATTTCTTGAACGGGAAGTTCAGCGCGCTCAGCAGCGCACGGCCTTCATCATCGCTGTTGGCAGTGGTGGTGATGGTTACATCGAGACCACGAATCCGGTCGATCTTATCATACTCGAGCTCCGGAAAGATGATCTGCTCACGCACGCCCATTGAGTAGTTGCCACGGCCGTCGAAGGACTTGGGGTTGAGACCCCGGAAGTCGCGAACGCGCGGGATAGCGATGTTCACCAGGCGATCGAGGAAGTCCCACATGCGCTCGCTGCGCAGGGTGACCTTGATCCCGATCGGCCAGCCTTCGCGGACTTTGAAGCCCGCGATCGACTTGCGTGCCTTGGTGACCATCGGCTTCTGACCGGAGAGCTTCTCCAGGTCACCGATAGCGTTGTCGATCAGCTTCTTGTCGCTGGTCGCGTCACCGATACCCATGTTGAGGGTCACTTTGGTGATCCGGGGTACCTGCATGACATTGGCGTAGCTGAACTGCTCGCGGAGTTGAGCCACCACCTCGTTCTGATAACGTTCTTTCAAGTTCGCCATTTTGCCATCCGACTCGCGTTAGGCGTCGATCTGCTTTTGCGTCGACTTGTAGATACGTACCTTGGTACCGTCTTCCGACATCTGGAAGCCGACGCGATCCGCTTTGCCGGTCTCCGCATTGAAGATGGCCACATTGGACGCGTGAATCGAAGCCTCGCGCTCGACGATACCCCCCTGGTTGCCCAGCATGGGGTTGGGCTTGGTGTGACGTTTGATCATGTTCACATCCGACACGACATAACGGTCGTTATCGAGAACGCGCTTGACCTTGCCACGCTTGCCCTTGTCCTTGCCGGCAATGACGATTACTTCGTCGTCACGTTTGATCTTTTGCATATCCGCCTCGCTCCTTACAGCACTTCAGGCGCTAAGGAAATGATCTTCATAAACTTCTCGGTACGAAGCTCACGAGTGACCGGCCCGAAAATACGGGTACCGACCGGCTGTTCGTTGGTGTTGTTCAACAGAACCGCCGCATTTCCATCGAAGCGGATCAGCGAACCGTCGTTACGACGGACGCCACTACGGGTGCGAACCACAACCGCTTTCATGACCTGGCCTTTCTTGACCTTGCCACGCGGAATGGCCTCTTTCACCGTTACCTTGATGATGTCACCCACGCGGGCGTAGCGACGGTGCGAACCGCCCAACACCTTGATGCACTGCACCCGGCGCGCGCCGCTGTTGTCGGCGACATCCAGCATTGTCTGAGTCTGAATCATCGGTTTTCTCCAAACCTAATCTGACTGCACTGGTTCCGAAAGGCGCGAGCCGATCAGCCCTTGGCCTGCTCAACGACCTCAACCAGCGTCCAGGCCTTCTTCTTGGACAGCGGACGGCATTCCTCGATGGAAACCGTATCGCCAGCCTTGGCCTGATTCGCCTCATCGTGGGCGTGCAGCTTGGTGGAGCGCTTCATGTACTTGCCGTAGATCGGATGGCGTTCACGACGCTCGATCTTGACGACAATCGACTTGTCCATCTTGTCGCTCACCACTGTTCCGGTGAGCGTACGGGCTTTCTTCTCTTCGGCCATCTCAGTCACCTGCCTTCTCGTTGAGCACCGTCTTCACGCGGGCAATATCCCGGCGCACCTGCTTGAGCAGATGGGTCTGGCTCAACTGGCCGGTGGCCTTCTGCATGCGCAGGTTGAACTGCTCGCGGAGGAGTTCGAAAAGCTGCTCCTGCAGCGCTTCGACCGATTTTTCACGAATTTCCTGGGCTTTCATCACATCACCGTCCGTTTCACAAAGGTGGTCGAGACCGGGAATTTCTGAGCTGCCAGCGAGAAGGCTTCACGCGCCAACTCCTCCGGAACCCCTTCGATCTCGTAGAGCACCTTGCCGGGCTGGATCTGCGCGACCCAGTACTCGACGGAGCCCTTACCTTTACCCATACGGACTTCCAGCGGCTTTTTGGTCACTGGCTTGTCCGGGAAGACACGGATCCAGATCTTGCCGCCACGCTTGACGTGGCGCGTGATCGCACGACGACCGGCTTCGATCTGGCGAGCAGTGACGCGACCGCGGCCCGTTGCTTTCAGGCCGTATTCGCCGAAACTCACCTTGCTTCCGCGGTGCGCGAGGCCACGATTGCGGCCCTTCATCACCTTGCGGAATTTTGTACGCTTGGGTTGCAACATCGATTACATCTCCCCTTACTTGGAACCTTTCTTCTTGGGTGCAGCCTGAGCCTGTTGCTTCTGCTTGGCGCGCACCTCTTCGATGCCCCCGAGGATTTCACCCTTGAAGATCCACACCTTGACGCCGATGACGCCGTAGGTGGTGTGGGCTTCGTAGGTCGCGTAATCGATGTCCGCACGCAGGGTGTGCAGCGGCACACGACCTTCGCGGTACCATTCGGTACGCGCGATTTCCGCACCACCAAGACGCCCTGACAGCTGGATCTTGATGCCGCCGGCGCCGAGGCGCATGGCGTTCTGTACGGCGCGCTTCATGGCGCGGCGGAACATCACACGGCGCTCGAGCTGGCCGCAGACGTTCTGCGCGACGAGCTGGGCGTCGAGTTCCGGCTTGCGGACTTCCTCGATGTTGACGTGCACGGGCACGCCCATCATCGCGGTGACGTCACGGCGCAGCCGATCGACGTCTTCGCCCTTCTTGCCGATCACGATGCCCGGACGGGCAGTGTGAATGGTGATACGAGCGTTATTCGCAGGGCGCTCGATGGTGATGCGGCTCACGGAGGCGTTCTTCAAACGCTTTTCCAGGAAGCTGCGCACTTCGAGATCGCTGTTCAGCTTGTCGGCATAAGCACCGCGTTCGGCGTACCAGACCGAAGTATGGTCCTTGACGATACCCAGCCGAATACCTGTCGGATTTACTTTCTGACCCATCTGGTCGACTCCTACTTCTCGGCTACCTTGACGGTGATGTGGCATGTGCGCTTCAAGATACGATCCGCACGGCCTTTGGCGCGCGGCTGGATGCGCTTGAGCGTCATGCCCTCATCGACACAGATGGTCGAGACACGCAGCTCGTCGATGTCCATGCCGTTGTTTTCTTCCGCGTTCGCAATGGCGGACTGAAGCACTTTCTTGACCAGCTTGGCAGCCTTCTTCGGCGAGAAGGTCAGCAGGTCAATCGCTTCGGCGACCGGTTTACCGCGCACCTGGTCAGCCACCAAACGGGCCTTCTGGGCGGATAAACGAGCGCCACGCAGCTTAGCTGTGACTTCCATCTCTAATCCCTCTCTGGCTTACCGTTTGGCTTTCCGGTCCGCCGCATGGCCGCGGTAGGTGCGGGTAGCAGCGAATTCGCCCAGCTTGTGGCCAACCATTTCCTCGGAGACGTGCACCGGGACGTGTTGGCGACCGTTATGGACTGCAATGGTGAGCCCGACCATGTTGGGCAGAATCATCGAACGACGCGACCAGGTCTTGATCGGTTTGCGGTCGTTCTTTTCCACTGCAGTCTCAACCTTCTTCAACAGATGAAGGTCAATAAAAGGACCTTTCTTCAGTGAACGTGGCACAGCCGTTACCTCTTAATGTCTTGGCGTTGGATCTTATTTCCGGGCCTTGCGGCGACGGACGATCAGCTTGTCGGTGCGCTTGTTCTTGCGGGTCTTGTGGCCCTTGGTGGGGACACCCCACGGGCTGACCGGGTGGCGACCGCCACTGCTGCGGCCTTCACCGCCGCCGTGCGGGTGGTCCACCGGGTTCATCGCGACACCGCGAACGGTCGGGCGCACACCGCGCCAGCGCTTGGCACCGGCCTTGCCGAGTTGACGGAGGCTGTGCTCTGAATTGCTCACTTCACCGAGCGTCGCGCGGCATTCCGCCAGCACCTTGCGCATCTCGCCGGAGCGCAGACGCAGGGTAGCGTAGTTGCTTTCGCGAGCGACCAGCTGAGCGCTGGCACCGGCACTACGTGCCAGCTGCGCACCCTTGCCGGGCTTGAGCTCGATGCAATGAACGGTGGAACCCAGCGGGATGTTGCGCAACGGCAGCGTGTTGCCACGCTTGATCGGCGCATTGACCCCGGATTCCAGCTGATCGCCAGCGCTCACGCCCTTGGGCGCGATCACGTAGCGACGCTCGCCGTCCAGATACTTCAGCAGCGCGATGTGAGCACTGCGATTGGGATCGTACTCAAGGCGCTCGACGGTGGCGGGAATGCCATCCTTGATGCGCTTGAAGTCGATCTGGCGATAATGGTGGCGATGGCCGCCGCCCACGTGACGCGTGGTGATGCGGCCATGGTTGTTACGTCCGCCGGACTTCGACTGCTTCTCGAGCAGCGGAGCGTACGGCCGGCCCTTGTAGAGCTCGTCGTTGACGACCTTTACCAGGTGGCGACGACCGGCGGATGTGGGTTTGGTCTTAACTACTGCCATGATCCGTACTCCTGCCCTTATTCGGCGCCAGAGAAGTCTTCGAGGGTCTCGCCCGCGGCCAACGTCACGTAGGCCTTGCGGTAGCCCTTGCGCAGACCCGTGCCATTCTGGGTGCGCTTGGTCTTGCCCTTCACGTTGAGGACCTGCACGCGCTCGACCTGCTTGCCGAAGAGCGCCTGGACGGCCTTCTTGATCTCCGGCTTGGTCGCGTCACTGGCCACCTTGAACACGTACTGGTTGTTCTCGGCGGCGAAGGCGGCCTTCTCGGTCACGTGCGGTCCGAGCAGAACCTTGAATACACGTTCCTGGTTCATGCCAGCTTCTCCTCGAATTTGCGCAGAGCGGAGACGGTGACCAGCACCTTGTCGAAGGCGACCAGGCTCACCGGATCGGCAGCGGGGACGTCGACCACATCCACGTTGGGAATGTTACGAGCGGCCAGATAGAGCTTCTCGTCGATGTCGTCGCTGACGATCAGCACTTTCTCGAGACCCAGCTCGCCCAACTTGGCTACCAGCTGCTTGGTCTTGGGCGTCTCGACGGCGAACTCCTCGACCACCACCAGGCGCTCCTGACGGATCAGCTCGGAAAGGATCGAACGCATCGCCGCACGGTACATCTTGCGGTTGACCTTCTGCGTGTAGTCCTGCGGACGCGCCGCAAAGGTCACACCGCCGCTACGCCACAGCGGCGAGCGGATGGTGCCTGCACGCGCCCGGCCAGTGCCCTTCTGGCGCCACGGCTTCTTGCCGCCGCCACGCACTTCGGAACGGGTCTTCTGAGCGCGGGTACCCTGACGGCCCGCCGCCAGATAGGCGGTGACCACCTGGTGGACCAGCGCTTCGTTGAATTCTTTGCCAAAGGTTGCGTCGGCGACTTCGACAGCACCGGCGCTTGCACCTGCAAGATTCAGATTCATCGGTAGTTACCCCTCAGCGAGCTTTCACGGCTGTGCGAACGATCACGTCGCCGCCCGGCGCACCAGGAATGGCGCCCTTGATCAGCAGCAGGTTGCGTTCGGCATCGACGCGGACGATTTCCAGGCTCTGGACGGTGGTGCGGGCATTGCCCATCTGACCGGCCATCTTCTTGCCCTTGAAAACGCGCCCCGGGGTCTGGCACTGACCGATAGAACCGGGTGCCCGATGGGACAGGGAGTTGCCGTGGGTCATGTCCTGGGTACGGAAGTTCCAGCGCTTGACAGCGCCCTGGAAGCCCTTGCCCTTGGAGGTGCCGGTCACGTCGACCTTCTGACCAGCTTCAAAGAGGGATACGGTGATTTCGCCGCCCACTTCCGGAGCTTCCTCGCCTTCAGCAAGACGGAACTCCATCAGAGAACGACCGGCCTCGATACCTGCCTTGGCGAACTGGCCTGCGGCCGCCTTGGTCAGATGCTTGGCCTTGCGGGAACCGGTTGTCACCTGCACCGCGCTGTAGCCGTCGCTTTCGACGGTCTTGACGCAGGTCACGCGGTTGGGCTCAACCTCGATAACGGTTACGGGCACGGATGCGCCAGCTTCGGTGAAGACGCGGGTCATACCGCTCTTCTTACCGACCAAACCGATAGTCATGTTCAGTCTCCTATAGTGTACGGGGCTATCACCCGCTATGGCTGCCCTTTCCAGAGCATTCCACTAGCACGTTGTATGACGCCATCCCGGCGTGGCGGCTGCTGCTGATGCGCAATGATCAGCGCTGGGCCGCAGTGACTAGTGTGATATCAATCGAGCTTGATTTGGACGTCCACGCCAGCGGCGAGGTCGAGTTTCATCAGCGCATCGACGGTCTTTTCCGTCGGCTCGACAATGTCGAGCACGCGCTTGTGAGTGCGAATCTCGTACTGGTCGCGCGCGTCCTTGTTGACGTGCGGCGAGATCAGCACCGTGTAGCGCTCACGATTGGTCGGCAACGGAATCGGACCGTGCACCTGAGCCCCGGTCCGCTTCGCGGTATCCACGATCTCCTGGGCGGACTGGTCGATCAGGCGATGGTCGAATGCCTTCAGCCGAATGCGAATCTTCTGGTTCTGCATTAGCCCTAAACTCCAATGGATGTCGACGGCGCGAGCCGTCTACCCACGCATTTAAAGGATGCGCATTATAGGCATGCAAATTCCCCGAGTCAAACAGGGAAGCCAACATGCGCAGAAAAGGGGGCTCCTTGCGGAGCCCCCTTCGATCATCAAAAGCCCGAGACTTACTTGACGATCTTGGCGACGACGCCGGCGCCCACGGTACGACCGCCTTCGCGAACCGCGAAGCGCAGGCCATCTTCCATGGCGATCGGCGCGATCAGGGTGACAGTCATCTGCACGTTGTCGCCCGGCATGACCATCTCGACGCCTTCCGGCAGTTCACAGGTACCGGTCACGTCAGTGGTCCGGAAGTAGAACTGCGGACGATAGCCCTTGAAGAACGGCGTGTGACGACCACCCTCTTCCTTGGACAGCACGTAGACTTCGGCTTCGAAGACGGTGTGCGGGTTGATGGTGCCCGGCTTGGCCAGAACCTGACCACGCTCGACGTCGTCACGCTTGGTGCCACGCAGCAGTGCGCCGATGTTCTCGCCGGCACGCCCTTCGTCGAGCAGCTTGCGGAACATCTCGACACCGGTGACGGTGGTCTTGACGGTGTCCTTGAGGCCGACGATCTCGACTTCTTCGCCCGACTTGACGATGCCGCGCTCGACACGCCCGGTCACCACGGTACCGCGACCGGAGATCGAGAACACGTCCTCGATCGGCATCAGGAACGGCTGATCGATGGCACGCTCCGGCTCCGGGATGTACTCGTCGAGCGCCTTGATCAGGTTGGCAACGGCGGTGGTACCCATGCCGTTGTCGTCCTTGCCTTCCAGCGCCATCAGCGCGGAGCCGATGATGATCGGCGTGTCGTCGCCCGGGAAGTCGTACTCGGACAGCAGCTCACGAACTTCCATCTCGACCAGCTCGAGCAGCTCTTCGTCATCGACCATGTCGGCCTTGTTCAGGAACACGACGATGTACGGAACGCCGACCTGACGCGACAGCAGGATGTGCTCGCGAGTCTGCGGCATCGGGCCGTCAGCGGCGGAACAGACCAGGATAGCGCCGTCCATCTGGGCAGCACCGGTGATCATGTTCTTGACGTAGTCGGCGTGCCCCGGGCAGTCGACGTGCGCGTAGTGACGCGTCTCGGACTGGTACTCGACGTGAGCAGTCGAGATGGTGATACCACGCTCACGCTCTTCGGGAGCGTTGTCGATGGAATCGAAGGCGCGCCAGTCGCCACCGAACACCTCGGCGGAAACACGGGTGAGTGCCGCAGTCAGCGTGGTCTTGCCGTGGTCGACGTGACCGATGGTGCCGACGTTGATATGCGGTTTGGAACGCTCAAATTTTTCCTTAGCCACTGCTATAACCTCTTTACGTTAGCTAACGGTTAACCGTTCTGGTTGATGACGGCTTCAACGACGCTGGACGGCGCCTCTTCGTAATTCGCAAACTCCATGGTGTAGCTTGCGCGGCCCTGGGTCTGAGAACGCAGATCGGTCGCGTAACCGAACATCTCAGCCAACGGAACCGTGGCGCGGATGACCTTACCCATAGAGGAGTCATCCATGCCCTGTACAAGGCCACGACGGCGGTTCAGGTCGCCCATGACATCACCCATGAAGTCCTCGGGGGTCACGACCTCGACCTTCATCACCGGCTCCAGCAGGACGGCCTTGGCCTTGCGAGCCCCTTCCTTGACCGCCATCGAAGAGGCGATCTTGAACGCGGTCTCGTTGGAGTCCACGTCATGGTAGGAACCGTCGAACAGCGTAACCTTGACGTCGATCATCGGGTAACCCGCGATGACACCGTTCTTCAGCTGCTCATAGGCCCCTTTCTCGACGGCCGGCACGTATTCCTTGGGAACCACACCGCCGACGATCTCGGACGCGAACTTGAAGTGCATCTCCTCGTCCTCGCCCTTGTCTTCGGCCGTCAACGGCTCGATGCGCAGATGTACGTGACCGTACTGACCGCGACCGCCCGACTGACGAACGAACTTGCCTTCCTGCTCGACACTGTGACGAATGGTCTCGCGATAGGCCACCTGCGGCTTGCCGATGTTGGCCTCGACCTTGAACTCGCGACGCATGCGGTCGACGAGGATGTCGAGATGCAACTCGCCCATGCCGGAGATGATGGTCTGGCCGGTCTCTTCGTCGGTCTGGACGCGGAACGACGGATCTTCCTGAGCCAGCTTGCCCAGTGCGACGCCCATCTTTTCCTGGTCGGCCTTGGACTTCGGCTCGACGGCCACCGAGATCACCGGATCCGGGAACTCCATGCGCTCAAGGATGATCTTGTCGTTCAGGTCGCACAGGGTATCACCGGTGGTGACGTCCTTGAGACCGATACACGCGGCGATGTCGCCGGCGTAGACTTCCTTGATCTCCTCGCGGGAGTTGGAGTGCATCTGCACGATACGGCCGACGCGCTCCTTCTTCGACTTCACGGAGTTGAAGATGCTGTCGCCGGACTTCAACACGCCCGAGTAGACGCGGATGAAGGTCAGCGTGCCGACGAACGGGTCGGTGGCGATCTTGAAGGCCAGGGCCGAGAACGGCGCACTGTCGTCCGCTTCACGCGTGGCGATGGTGCCGTCCTTGTCGTCCAGCTCACCCTCGATGGCCTTGACCTCGGTGGGTGACGGCATGTACTCGATGACGCCATCGAGAACCGCCTGAACGCCCTTGTTCTTGAACGCCGAGCCACAGGTGACCAGGACGATCTCGTTGTCCAGGGTACGACGACGCAGGCCGGCCTTGATCTCGGCGATCGTCAGCTCGCCACCCTCGAGGTACTTCTCGGTCAATTCCTCGGACGCCTCGGCGGCGGCCTCGACCATTTCCTCGCGGTACTTCTCGGCGGTTTCCTGCAGATCAGCCGGGATGTCGACCAACTCGTAGTTCATGCCATGGTTGGCTTCGTCCCAGAGGATCGCCTTCATCTCGATCAGATCGACGACGCCCTTGAACTCGTCTTCCGAGCCCCAGTTGATCTGGATCGGCACGGCGTTGGCGCCCAGGCGGCTCTTCAGCTGGTCGACGACCATGAAGAAGTCGGCACCGGCACGGTCCATCTTGTTGACGAACACCATGCGCGGAACTTCGTACTTGTTGGCCTGACGCCAGACCGTCTCGGTCTGCGGCTGAACGCCGGAGCTGCCGCACAGCACGACCACCGCACCGTCGAGTACCCGCAGCGAACGCTCGACTTCGATGGTGAAGTCGACGTGCCCCGGGGTGTCGATGATGTTGATGCGATGCTCATCGAACTGCTTGCTCATGCCCTGCCAGAAGCAGGTGGTCGCCGCGGAGGTGATCGTGATGCCACGCTCCTGCTCCTGCTCCATCCAGTCCATGGTGGCAGCGCCCTCATGGACCTCGCCGATCTTGTGGGACAGACCGGTATAGAACAGGACACGCTCGGTAGTGGTGGTTTTCCCGGCGTCGACGTGGGCCACGATACCGATATTGCGGTAACGCTTAAGTGGTGTCTTACGTGCCACGATGGGACTCCCGTTGGTTAGAAGCGACGCTTTTAGAAGCGATAGTGAGAGAAGGCCTTGTTGGCTTCTGCCATGCGATGCACGTCTTCACGCTTCTTCACGGCAGAGCCCTTGCCTTCGGCGGCGTCCAGCATTTCACCGGCCAGACGCAGCACCATGGTCTTCTCACCACGGTTGCGGGCGGCGTCGACCAGCCAGCGCATGGCCAGCGCCTGACGCCGCGAGGGACGTACTTCCACGGGCACTTGATAAGTCGCACCACCCACTCGGCGTGACTTGACCTCGACCATCGGCTGGATCGCTTCCAGCGCCTTGTCGAAGATTTCCAGCGGCGCATCTTTCCCGCGCTCGGCAACCCGGTCCAGCGCACCGTATACGATACGCTCAGCTACAGATTTCTTGCCGCCGTACATCAAGTGGTTCATGAACTTAGCCAGGCGCTCGCTTCCGAATTTGGGATCCGGAAGGATCTCGCGCTTAGCGGCAACTCTTCTTCTTGGCATGATAAGCCCTCAATTGAAGGGTCCTTCAGGTAAACCCGAGACTCACGCACCGAAACTACAACTGTGGGCGCCGCTCGACCTTACTCTTATCTGACCGTTGTTACGCTTGAAATAGTGATGCTGCTCTTGCGCCGTAAAGACCGTTAGGTCTTGGGACGCTTGGTGCCGTACTTGGAACGGCCCTGCCGGCGGTTCTGCACGCCCGAGGTATCGAGTGCGCCACGCACGGTGTGATAACGCACACCCGGCAAGTCCTTTACACGGCCGCCACGGATCAGGACCACGGAGTGCTCCTGAAGATTGTGGCCTTCACCGCCGATATAGGAGGTGACTTCGTAGCCGTTGGTCAGACGAACGCGGCACACCTTACGCAGTGCTGAGTTCGGCTTCTTCGGCGTCGTGGTATATACGCGGGTGCAAACCCCGCGGCGCTGCGGGCAGGCCTCAAGCGCCGGCACGTCGCTCTTGGCGGCCTGGCGCTTGCGCGGCTTGCGCACGAGCTGGTTGATCGTTGCCATATCTGTAGCTGTCTCCAATGGTTGCCTTGCCTTAATAGCAAACGCGGGCGTACCCACCCCACTATTAAAGGCTGGGCATTCTAAAGTCTCGCCACGAGCGGCGTCAAGGCCGACACCCCAAGGTGCCGGCCCCTCCCACGCAATGCCTTACAGATCGTCGTCGTCGGCATCGAGCGCGGTCAGCTGGGCACCCAGCTCCTGCTCGACGTCGTAGGCCGACGGCTGATACGGGTTGGCGGCCTCTTCACGCCGGCGGCGACGCTCGGCGTGATGCGTCAACCCGGTGCCCGCGGGGATCAGACGACCCACCACGACGTTTTCCTTGAGGCCGCGCAGGTAGTCGCGCTTGCCGGTCACCGCCGCTTCGGTCAGCACCCGCGTGGTCTCCTGGAAGGAGGCCGCGGAGATGAACGACTCGGTGGCCAGCGAGGCCTTGGTGATACCCAGCAGCACGCGCTCGTACTTGGCCGGGAACTTGTCCTCGCCGGCCAGACGGGCGTTCTCCTCGAGCACCCGCACCAGTTCGACCTGATCGCCCTGGATGAAGTCGGCGTCGCCGGCTCGGTAATCTCCACCTTGCGCAGCATCTGACGCACGATGACTTCGATGTGCTTGTCGTTGATGCCCACGCCCTGGAGGCGATAGACCTCCTGGATCTCGTCGATGATGTACTTGGCCAGCTCGGCGACACCCAGCAGCCGCAGGATATCGTGCGGGTTGCTCGGACCGTCGGAGATCACTTCGCCCTTCTCGACGGTCTCGCCCTCGAAGACCGCGATCTGGCGCCATTTCGGGATCAGCATCATTCGAACGGGTCGCCGGATTCCGGGGTGATCGTCAGGCGACGCTTGCCCTTGGTCTCCTTGCCGAAGCTGACCACGCCGGTGATTTCGGCGAGGATCGACGGCTCCTTCGGCTTGCGCGCCTCGAACAGGTCGGCGACCCGCGGCAGACCCCCGGTGATGTCCTTGTTGCCGGACGCTTCCTGCGGGATACGTGCGATCACTTCGCCGACGCCGATGCGCGCGCCATTCTCCGCGGAGACGATCGCCTTGCCGGGCAGGAGATACTGCGCCGGGGTGTTCGAGCCGGGCAGCGTGACATGCTCGCCGGCATCGTCGAGCAGCATCAGCAGCGGCCGCTTGTCACGCCCTGCCGCCGGCCGCGACGCCGGCACTCGATCACCTCGATGATCGACAGGCCGGTCATCTCGTCACGTCTGCGGTGGATGGTGATGCCCTCGTCCATGTCGATGTACTGCGCCTTACCCTCGACCTCGGCAACGACCGGATGGGTGTGCGGGTCCCACTTGGCGACCGTCTGGCCGCCGTCGACCTCGTCGCCATCCTTGACCGACAGCTCGGCGCCGTAAGGCAGCTTGTAGTACTCGCGCTCGCGGCCGTGGTCGTCGGCGACGGCCAGGTCGCTCGAACGCGACACCACGACCAGCTTGCCGTCGGCACGCTCGACGTGCTTGATGTTGTGCAGCCGCACGCGACCGCCGTGCTTGACCTGCACGCTGTCCACCGCCGAGGCGCGCGACGCGGCACCGCCGATGTGGAACGTGCGCATGGTCAGCTGGGTACCCGGCTCACCGATCGACTGCGCGGCGATGACGCCCACCGCCTCGCCCTGATTGACCTGATGACCACGCGCCAGATCGCGTCCGTAGCACGACGAGCAGACACCGTGCGGGGTCTCGCAGCTGATCGCGCTGCGCACCACGATCTTCGTCGACGCCCATGGTGTCGAGATCCTCGCACCAGGCTTCGTCGAGCAGCGTGCCCTTGGGAATCAGCACCTCGTCGCTGGCCGGATCGACGACATCCTGGGCCACCACACGACCCAGCACGCGCTCGGCCAGCGAGACGATGATGTCGCCGCCCTCGATGACCGGTGTCATGCGTCAGGCCTTCGCTCGGTGCCGCAATCGGTGTCGGTGACCACCAGATCCTGGGCGACATCGACCAGACGCCGCGTCAGGTAACCCGAGTTGGCGGTCTTCAGTGCCGTGTCGGCCAGACCCTTACGCGCGCCGTGAGTCGAGATGAAGTACTGCAGTACGTTCAGGCCTTCACGGAAGTTGGCGGTGATCGGGGTCTCGATGATCGAGCCGTCCGGCTTGGCCATCAGCCCGCGCATACCCGCCAGCTGGCGAATCTGCGCGGCGCTACCCCGCGCGCCGGAGTCGGCCATGATGAACACGCGAGTTGAACGAGTCCTGCTCGACTTCGTTGCCTTCGCGGTCGATGACGGTTTCCTTGGAGATGCCGTCCATCATCGCCTTGGCGACCTTGTCGTTGGCCTTCGACCAGATGTCGATGACCTTGTTGTACTTCTCGCCAGCGGTGACCAGACCCGAGGAGAACTGGATCCTCGATCTCCTTCACCTCGTCTTCGGCCGCGTCGACGATTTCGGCCTTCGCATCCGGGATGACGAAGTCGTTGACGCCGATCGACGCGCCGGACCAGGTCGCTAGCGGAAGCCGGTATACATCAACTGGTCGGCGAAGATCACCGTTTCCTTGAGGCCGGCACTGCGATAGCACTCGTTGATCAGCCTGGAGATCGACTTCTTCTTCATCGGCTGGTCGACCAGCGAGAACGGCGCGCCCTTGGGCAGGATGCGGAACAGCAGCGCGCGACCGACCGTGGTGTCGTAAAGCGCGGTCTTCTCGATCAGCTCGCCGCCGTCTTCCTCGGGCAGATACTCGGTCAGGCGCACCTTGACCCGGGCATGCAGCGATACGCTCTGGGTACCGAAGGCACGCTCGCACTTCGTTGAGGTTGGCGAACACCATGCCCTCGCCCTTGGCGTTGATGCTTCTCGCGGGTCATGTAGTACAGACCCAGCACCACGTCCTGCGACGGCACGATGATCGGCTCGCCGTTGGCCGGCGACAGCATGTTGTTGGTCGACATCATCAGCGCGCGCGCTTCGAGCTGGGCTTCCAGCGTCAGCGGCACGTGAACGGCCATCTGGTCGCCGTCGAAGTCGGCGTTATAGGCGGCACACACCAGCGGGTGCAGCTGGATCGCCTTGCCTTCGATCAACACCGGCTCGAACGCCTGGATGCCCAGACGGTGCAGGGTCGGCGCGCGGTTGAGCAGCACCGGGTGTTCGCGGATGACGTCGGCGAGGATGTCCCACACTTCCGGCAATTCACGCTCGACCATCTTCTTGGCCGCCTTGATCGTCGAGGCGTACGCCCTGCGACTGCAGCTTGCGAATAGATGAACGGCTTGAACAGCTCGAGCGCCATCTTCTTCGGCAGACCGCACTGATGCAGACGCAGGGTCGGGCCGACCGTGATGACCGAACGACCGGAGTAGTCGACGCGCTTGCCGAGCAGGTTCTGACGGAAGCGACCCTGCTTGCCCTTGATCATGTCGGCCAGCGACTTGAGCGGACGCTTGTTGGAGCCGGTGATCGCCCGACCGCGACGGCCGTTGTCGAGCAGCGCATCGACCGATTCCTGCAGCATGCGCTTCTCGTTGCGCACGATGATGTCCGGCGCATTGAGATCGAGCAGACGCTTCAGGCGGTTGTTGCGGTTGATCACGCGGCGATACAGATCGTTGAGATCCGAGGTCGCGAAGCGGCCGCCGTCGAGCGGCACCAGCGGACGCAGGTCCGGCGGCAGCACCGGCAGCACTTCCATGACCATCCACTCCGGCGCGTTGCCGGACTTGTAGAAGGCCTCCAGCAGCTTCAGGCGCTTGGACAGCTTCTTGATCTTGGTTTCGGAGTTGGTCTGCGGAATCTCCTCGCGCAGACGCTCGATCTCCTCGCCCAGATCGATGTCCTTGAGCAGCGCCTGAACGGCTTCGGCACCCATCCGCGCGTCGAAGTCGTCGCCGAATTCCTCGAGCGCCTCGAAGTACTGCTCGTCGTTGAGCAGCTGACCGCGCTCGAGCGTGGTCATGCCCGGATCGATGACCACGAACGATTCGAAATACAGCACCCGCTCGATGTCGCGCAGGGTCATGTCGAGGAACATGCCGATGCGTGACGGCAGCGACTTCAGGAACCAGATGTGCGCGACCGGGCTGGCCAGCTCGATGTGCGCCATGCGCTCACGACGCACCACCGCCTTGGTCACTTCGACGCCGCACTTCTCGCAGATGATGCCGCGATGCTTCATGCGCTTGTACTTGCCGCACAAGCACTCGTAATCCTTCACCGGGCCGAAGATCTTGGCACAGAACAGGCCGTCACGCTCGGGCTTGAACGTACGGTAGTTGATGGTCTCCGGCTTCTTGACTTCGCCATACGACCAGGAGCGAATCATGTCCGGCGAAGCCGAGCGAGATCTTGATCGCGTCGAACTCGTCGGACTGTGACTGCGATTTGAGGACTTTCACCAAATCTTTCATGGGGTCGCTCCGTTGCGGAGTTGTCATGAGCGGGGCCCGAATCTAGCGGGGCCCCGCGGACCGTCAGTGTTCAGCGTCGGGCGTTCAGCCTTCCAGCTCGATATCGATACCCAGCGAGCGGATTTCCTTCACCAGCACGTTGAAGGATTCCGGCATGCCCGCCTGCATGGCGTGGTCGCCGTCGACGATGTTCTTGTACATCTTGGTACGCCCTTCGACATCGTCGGACTTGACCGTGAGCATCTCCTGCAGGGTGTAGGCGGCGCCGTAAGCTTCGAGCGCCCACACCTCCATCTCGCCGAAACGCTGACCGCCGAACTGCGCCTTGCCACCCAGCGGCTGCTGGGTGACCAGCGAGTAGGAGCCGGTGGAACGCGCATGCATCTTGTCATCCACCAGGTGGTTGAGCTTGAGCATGTACATGTAACCCACGGTCACCGGACGGTCGAACTGCTCGCCGGTACGCCCGTCGTAGAGCGTCATCTGGCCCGAGTCGGGCAGATCGGCCAGCTTGCAGCATGCCCTTGATCTCCTGCTCCTGGGCGCCGTCGAATACCGGCGAGGCCATCGGCACGCCACCGCGCAGGTTCTTGGCCAGTGCGATCACCTCGTCGTCGGACAGCGAAGCGATGTCCTCCTGACGAGTACCCTGGCGTGTTGTAGACCTTGCCCAGGAACTCGCGAGATCTCGCCGACCTGCTGTTCGCGGGCGTCACGCAGCATGGCGTCGATCTTCACCCCGAGACCACGCGCGGCCATGCCCAGGTGGGTCTCGAGAATCTGCCCGACGTTCATCCGCGACGGCACGCCCAGCGGGTTGAGCACCACGTCGACCGGCTCGCCCTGGTCGTCGAACGGCATGTCTTCGATCGGCATGATCGCCGAGATCACACCCTTGTTACCGTGACGACCGGCCATCTTGTCGCCCGGCTGGATGCGCCGCTTGACCGCCAGGTAGACCTTGACGATCTTCAGCACGCCCGGTGCCAGGTCGTCGCCCTGGGTGCAGCTTGCGCTTCTTGTCCTCGAAGCGCTCGTCCATCTCCTTGCGACGGTTCTCGAGCTGTTCGTCGGCCTGGGCGAGCAGCTCGTTGAGGCTCTCGTCCTGCAGACGCAGCTTGAACCACTGCTGACGCGGCAGTTCGTCGAGATACTCATCGGACAGCACGTCGCCCTTCTTGAGCTTGGGCCCGCCGTTGACGGCCTGACCAGAGAGCGCACGCTTCAAGCGCTCGAAGGTCGCCTCCTCGGCGATGCGGTAGGTCTCCTGCAGATCCTTGCGCACCTCGTCGAGCTGCATCTGCTCGATCGACAGCGCCCGCGAGTCCTTCTCGACGCCGTCACGGGTGAACACCTGGACGTCGATGACCGTACCCTTCATGCCGGTCGGCGCACGCAGCGAGGTGTCCTTCACGTCGGAGGCCTTCTCGCCGAAGATCGCGCGCAGCAGCTTCTCTTCCGGCGTCAGCTGGGTCTCGCCCTTGGGCGTGACCTTGCCGACCAGGATGTCGCCGGCGCCGACTTCGGCACCGATGTAGACGATCCCCGCCTCGTCGAGCTTGGACAGCGCCGACTCGCCGACGTTGGGAATGTCCGAGGTGATCTCCTCGGCGCCCAGCTTGGTGTCGCGGGAAACGCTGGTCAGCTCCTGGATATGGATGCTGGTGAAGCGATCTTCCTGCACCACCCGCTCGGAGACCAGGATCGAGTCCTCGAAGTTGTAGCCGTTCCAGGGCATGAAGGCCATGCGCATGTTCTGGCCCAGCGCCAGGTCGCCCATGTCGACGGACGGACCGTCGGCGAGGATATCGCCACGCGCCACCTGGTCGCCCGGACGCACGATCGGACGCTGGTTCATGCAGGTGTTCTGGTTGGAACGGATGTACTTGGTCAGGTTATAGATATCGACGCCGGCTTCGCCGCCGATGATCTCGTCCTCGTTGATCCGCACCACGATCCGCCGGGCATCGACCGAGTCGATCACCCCGCCGCGCCGTGCTACCGCGCAGACGCCGGAGTCACGGGCGACGAAGCGCTCCATGCCGGTACCGACCAGCGGCTTGTCGGCGCGCAGCGTGGGCACCGCCTGGCGCTGCATGTTCGAGCCCATCAACGCGCGGTTGGCGTCATCGTGCTCGAGGAACGGAATCAGCGCCGCGGCGACCGAGACCACCTGGCGCGGCGAGACGTCCATCAGGGTCACCTTGTCGGGTGCCATGAAGGTGGTTTCACCGCGATGACGCACCTGTACCAGGTCGTCGACCAGCTTGTTGCCTTCGTCGACGGTGGCCGAGGCCTGAGCGATGATGAAATCGCCTTCCTCGATCGCCGACAGGTGAACCATCTCGTCGGTGACCTGCCGATCGACGACCTTGCGGTACGGTGTCTCGAGGAAGCCGTAGCTGTTGGCGCGACTGTAGGTGGCCAGCGAGTTGATCAGGCCGATGTTCGGACCTTCCGGCGTCTCGATCGGGCATAGCACGACCATAGTGCGTGGCGTGAACGTCGCGCACTTCAAAGCCGGCACGCTCGCGGGTCAGACCGCCCGGCCCGAGCGCCGAGACACGACGCTTGTGGGTGACCTCGGACAGCGGATTGTTCTGGTCCATGAACTGCGACAGCTGGCTGGAGCCGAAGAATTCCTTGACCGCCGCCGCCACCGGCTTGGCGTTGATCAGGTCCTGCGGCATCAAGCCTTCGCTTTCGGCCATCGACAGGCGTTCCTTGACCGCGCGCTCGACGCGCACCAGGCCCACGCGGAACTGGTTCTCGGCCATTTCGCCGACGCAGCGGATGCGCCGGTTACCGAGGTGGTCGATATCGTCGACGTCGCCGAAACCGTTACGGATGTCGATCAGTTCCCTGAGCACCGCAACGATATCGTCGTTGTCGAGCACGCCCGGCCCGGTGTCGGCGTCACGACGCAGGCGACGGTTGAACTTCATGCGACCGACGCCGGACAGGTCGTAGCGATCTTCGCTGAAGAACAGGTTGTGGAACAGCGTCTCGGCGGCTTCCTTGGTCGGCGGCTCGCCGGGGCGCATCATGCGGTAGATCTCGACCAGCGCCTCGAGTGCGGAACGCGTGGTATCCAGCTTGCAGCGTGTCGGAAATGAACGAACCGCAATCCAGGTCATTGGTGTAGAGCGTCTCGAGCTGGGTGACGCCCGCCTGGGCCAGCTTCTCGAGCAGCTCGGCGGTGATCTCGCTATTGCACTCGCAGATCAGCTCGCCGGTGTTGGGATCGACCTGATCCTTGGCCAGCGATCTTGCCGTACAGGTACTCCATCGGCACCTCGAGACGCTCGATGCCGGACTTTTCCAACTGCCGGATATGCCTCGCGGTGATGCGCCGACCTTCCTCGACGATCACGTTGCCATCAGCGTCCTTGATGTCGAAGGTCGCGGTCTCGCCGCGCAGGCGCGAGGGCACCAGCTCCACAGAGAAGCCGGACTTCTCGATGTGGAAGGTGCTGGTGTCGAAGAAGATATCCAGGATCTCTTCGGTGCTCATGCCCAGCGCGCGCAGCAATACGGTCGCCGGCAGCTTGCGGCGACGGTCGATACGCACGAAGACGTTGTCCTTGGGATCGAACTCGAAGTCCAGCCAGGAGCCACGGTAAGGAATCACCCGTGCGGAATACAGAAGCTTGCCGGACGAGTGGCTCTTGCCCTTGTCGTGATCGAAGAACACGCCGGGCTGCGGTGCAGCTGGGAAACGATGACCCGCTCGGTGCCGTTGACCACGAAGGTACCGTTTTCCGTCATCAGGGGGATTTCCCCCATGTAGACTTCCTGCTCCTTGATATCCTTGATCGCCTTGTTCGACGACTCTTTGTCGTAGATGATCAGTCGAACCTTGACCCGCAGCGGCGCCGAGTAGGTAACGCCACGCAGCTGGCACTCCTTGACATCGAACGCCGGGGTGCCGAAACGATAGCTGACATATTCCAGCCCGGCGTTGCCTGAATAGCTCTCGATCGGGAACACGGATTTGAAGGCGGCGTGCAAGCCGACCTCGAGACGCTCCTGGGGCGCCCGGTCCTGCTGGAGGAAGTCGTGATAGGAATCAAGCTGGATGGCCAGCAGGTAAGGCACATCCATCACTTGGGGCAGTTTGCCGAAATCCTTGCGGATGCGTTTTTTCTCAGTGTATGAGTAAGCCATCTGTATTCCCCAGCTTGTTCACCATGGGTGACCGATGCGTGGTCGGCGCCGCCTGCCGGGCTACCCCGTCAGGCGCTGACGGCAAGCCCCCGGAAGAGGCTCGCCGTCGGAATTCGCTTAGCGACTTATCGGCCTTTTTAGCTACACGATAGGACGCTAGTAACAACAGAAAAAGGCCGGCAGCGGGTGTCCCGCCACCAGCCAGGGAAGCTTACGCAGCGCGTGAAGCCTCAGAGCGCAAGGGTTACTTGAGCTCCACAGACGCGCCCGCTTCTTCCAGCTTCTTCTTGGCTTCTTCAGCGTCGTCCTTGGACATCGCTTCCTTGATGGTCGCCGGAGCGCCGTCGACGGCACCCTTGGCTTCCTTCAGGCCAAGACCGGTAATCTCGCGAACCACCTTGATGACGTTGACTTTCTTGTCACCGGCAGCGGTCAGGACCAGGTCGAACTCGGTCTGCTCTTCTTCAGCAGCGGCTTCACCACCGCCACCCGGGCCAGCCACGACGGCCGCCGCGGCGGATACGCCGAACTTCTCTTCCATCGCCTCGATCAGCTCGGCGACTTCCATCACGGACATGTCGGCGACGGCGTTGATGATGTCTTCTTTGGTCAGTGCCATGTTTGCTTTCCTAAACTTTGCGGAGCGCCCCGTAGCGGGTTTGGCGCTCGATAACGGAAACTACGATTCGGGCTGCGGGAAGCGGGCGCCTTACGCGGCTTGTTCCTGCTTCTGGTCGCGCAGCGCAGCGAGGGTACGCACGAGCTTGCCGGCAGAAGCTTCCTTCATGACGGACATCAGCTTGGCGATTGCCTCATCGCGTGTCGGCAGCGTTGCCAGACGGTCGAGATCGGCGGCCGGGATGAACTCACCCTCGTAGGCCAGCGCCTTGACTTCGAAGTCCGATTGATTCTTGGCGAACTCCTTGAACAGACGAGCGGCGGCGCCCGGATGCTCATAGGAGAAGGCCAACATGGTCGGACCGACGAATGTCTCGTTCAGGCACTCCCAATGAGTGCCTGACAGCGCGCGGCGTGCCAGCGTGTTGCGGACAACACGGATCTGCACACCATTCTCGCGAGCCTGCTTGCGCAATACGGTCATTGCGCCCACATCGACGCCGCGAGAGTCGGCGACTACAACGGAGAGAGCGTCCTTCGCTGCCTCACTGACCTCAGCAACAATCGCTTTCTTGCCTTCGAGACCTAGTGGCACAGTGTTCACTCCTTCGTGCCGAGGCGCTTGCGAACAAGTCTGCCTCGGTGGTTACCTTCTCGACCCACCTTGATCAGGCGGATCGCGGAATGATGGTGCTCACCAGCGAACTGGCGGGGGCACCATCTGCGCAGGCGACCGTTAAGCCATTAAGTCACCCAGGGATGACGCCTGCGGTCTTTGACGGCGCCCCGCCAGCGCTGCGCCAACAGCGCACGGGGACCGCAAAGTTACTGCCTGGTACGACACGTCAGATATACGCTGAGTGATCGACGGTCAGACCCGGGCCCATGGTCGTGGACAGGGTCATTTTCTTGAAGTAGATGCCCTTCGAGGTGCTCGGCTTGAGGCGCTTGAGATCGTTGACCAGCGCGTCGAGGTTGCCACGAATGGCATCGGCCGAGAAATCCACCTTACCCAGCGTGGAATGGATGATGCCGTTCTTGTCGGTACGGAAACGCACCTGACCAGCCTTGGCATTCTTGACCGCGGTCGCCACGTCGGGCGTCACGGTACCCACCTTGGGGTTGGGCATCAGGCCACGCGGACCGAGGATCTGGCCCAGCTGACCGACGACACGCATCGCATCGGGAGAGGCGATGACCACGTCGAAGTCGAGGTTGCCCTTCTTGACCTGTTCGGCAAGGTCGTCCATGCCGACGATATCGGCACCGGCTTCCTTGGCCGCTTCCTCGTTGGCACCCTGGGTAAAGACGGCAACGCGCACGTCCTTGCCGGTACCATTGGGCATGACAGTTGCGCCACGCACCACCTGATCGGATTTACGCGGATCGACGCCCAGGTTGATGGCGACGTCGAGCGACTCCTTGAAGTTCACCTTGGACAGCTCGGAGAGCAGCGCCACGGCTTCGTCTACCGAGTAGACCTTGGAGGCGTCGACTTTCTCGCGGAACAGCTGCGCGCGCTTGGTCAGTTTAGCCATGATCAGAGACCCTCCACGTTGAGGCCCATGCTACGGGCGCTGCCGGCGATGGTACGTACGGCGGCGTCGAGATCGCCGGCCGTCATGTCCGGCTCCTTGGTCTTGGCGATCTCTTCGAGCTGCTCGCGGGTCACGGTGCCGACCTTGTTCTTGTTCGGCTCACCCGAGCCGGACTTGATGCCAGCCGCTTTCTTGAGCAGCACGGCAGCGGGCGGCGTCTTGGTGACGAACGTGAAGCTACGATCGGAGTAGACGGTGATCACGACCGGGGTCGGCAGACCCGGCTCGATATCCTGGGTTTCTGCGTTGAAGGCCTTGCAGAATTCCATGATGTTGACGCCGTGCTGACCCAGTGCGGGGCCCACGGGGGGACTCGGATTGGCCTTGCCCGCTGCAACCTGCAGCTTGATGTAGGCCTGTACTTTCTTAGCCATGATGAACTCCAGTTGGGTAGTAGCGCCTCGCGGCTCCCCGGGTTAACGAACCGCCTCGGCGATCCGACGAAAACAGTGGCAGAAGGACGCTAGTCCTTCTCGACCTGAGCGAACTCGAGCTCCACCGGCGTCGAGCGACCGAAGATCAGCACGCTGACATGCAGACGGCTCTTCTCGTAGTTGACCTCTTCGACCACGCCGTTGAAGTCGGCGAACGGGCCGTCGACGACGCGCACCGCCTCACCCGGCTCAAACAGCGTCTTGGGCCGCGGCTTGTCGGTGCCATCCTGAACGCGACGCAGGATGCCGTCGGCTTCCTTCTGGGTGATCGGCGCTGGCTTCTCCGGCGTACCGCCAATGAAACCCATCACCCGCGGGGTCTCATTGACTAGGTGCCAGGTCTGGTCGTTCATTTCCATCTCGACCAGCACGTAGCCGGGATAGAACTTGCGCTCGCTCTTGCGCCGCTTGCCGTCACGCATCTCGACGACTTCTTCGGTCGGCACCAGGATCTCGCCAAACTGATCCTCCATGCCATAAAGCTTCACGCGCTCGATGAGCGAGCGCATGACATGCTTCTCGAAACCGGAGTAGGCGTGTACGACGTACCAACGCTTGGACATGGAATCTCCTAACCGATGATGCCGGACATGGCCCAGCCCAACAGGGTGTCAATCAGCCACAGCATCAACCCCACCAGCAGCACGGCGACCAGCACGATGATGGTCGTCTGCACGGTCTCCTGGCGCGTGGGCCAGACGACACGCTGGATCTCCTTGCGCGAACTGCGAGCCAGCTCGATGAGATCCCGCCCCTTGGCGGTGGTCAGTGCCACGGCAGCAGCGGCGAGCCCCAGCGCAACCACGCCCAGCACGCGATACAGCATGGCCTGGTCGGCAAAGTAACTGTTGCCAACCACAGCCAGTGCGGCGAGGATGACGGCCACCGTCCACTTGAGACCGTCGTGGCGCGACTCTTGCACCTCGGCGTTTTGCTTCATGACGATGGCACTCCTCAAGGCACAGCAAGCGAAAAGACGGAAATATGAAATAACGCCAGCCTGGGGAAGACTGGCAGGCCAGGAGGGAATCGAACCCCCAACCTGCGGTTTTGGAGACCGCTGCTCTGCCAATTGAGCTACTGGCCTGCATTCTGAACACGTATCTGCCTATTGCAGGCAGTGACGCCACAGCGGGCAGAATAATACCCAACTTACCCTGCCTTGACAACCCTTTCTGGGCTGTAAAACAAAAGGCGAGCTCACGCTCGCCTTTTGAAATTTGGAGCTCATGGACGGATTTGAACCGTCGACCTCACCCTTACCAAGGGTGTGCTCTACCCCTGAGCTACATGAGCCGAACTTTCACAAACCTGCTACATCAACGCAAACACTGGAGCGGGCAGCGGGGATCGAACCCGCATCATCAGCTTGGAAGGCTGAGGTTCTACCATTGAACTATGCCCGCCTGCCATCTGCGCTGCCGAAACGACACGGGCGTATCGGCATAAATCTGGTGGAGGGGGAAGGATTCGAACCTTCGAAGCTTTCGCGGCAGATTTACAGTCTGCTCCCTTTGGCCACTCGGGAACCCCTCCAACGTGGCGGCTAATTTTACCGCCTGAGACTGAGCTGTCAAGACCCTGCTGCACAAAACTCTGCTTTTACAGCGACTTGAACTACCAACGAGCCTACAGGCTCGCCCTCAGAACGCCGCGCATTGTGTCAAAGCAGCATCGACAATGCAAGGCTTGCACGCAGCTTTTCCAGTGTCGCGGGGCTCGGTACCCGCGGCGCACCGGACAATCGTCCGGCCCGCTCGGCAGCGGTCAGCGGGAAGCTTGCCTCGAGTCCGGCATAGACCATGTCGGGCCAGAGCGCATGAGGCATCCGCAGACCCCGTGAAACGACCCGGGCGTCTCCGCCGGTCATCAACACTGGCAAAGCCACACCTTCCCGATCGCAGACTTCACTGTAGATGCGATTCACGGCGCTGACGGCGGCCATGAAGATGCCATGATTGACCGCCGCCGCAGTGTTTCTCCCCGGCAGCAGCAGGCTATCGGCCTTGCTGTCGGGGTCGATCGCCACATTGCGCGTACCCAGCTTGAGGCTGTCTTTCATCAGCCGCAGCCCGGGCAAGATATAGCCGCCCAGATGACGCCCGCCAGGCAACACGAAATCGATAGTGATTGCGCTGCCGCAGTCGACCGTGCAACACCCTCCGGTCAGATGGTAACCCGCCAATGCACCCATCCAGCGATCAACGCCGAGTCGCTCCGGCTCCTCGTAGCCGCAGCTGACGCCCAGCGCCTCACTGGTCGATCGGGCCACGTGCACGACACCGACCTGGCGTCGCAGCAACGCCACGGTTTCCTCAAGCACGGCACGTCTGGCGACGCTCGAGATGCGGACCGTGCTCACCACATCGAGATCGGGGATATCGGCGCCGGGCCGCCACTCTTCGCGGGTCCAGACTGCGCCCCGGGAACGAATCTCACTGCTGGCGATATCCTTCAAACGCCACTTGGAGAGCGTGTTGCCGATATCCAGGTCCAGAATCATGAGAGACTCCGCACGCTGATTTCACCGCCCGCAAGACGCTCCTGGCAGTCTTCTCGCCGCACACAGAGGTTGCCGGCGGCATCGACCCCGTCGGCAATCGCCGCGTAACGGGTCTGGCCATGGACCACGTCGATCGCCTGTCCGGCATGGGCGTGACGCTGATTCCACGCTTCCTGCCATGCCGGGAAGCCTTCCTGCTCGAAGTTGACCAGCATGCCCAACAGACCATCCAGCAGCTCGGCAGCCAAGGCATTGCGAGTAATGTCCGGGGCCTGATCGACGACCGCCGCAATCGGCTGATCGACACGCTCGCGAACTGCATCCGGCAGAAACACATTAAGGCCGACACCTATTACCACCTCGCAGGGCCCCTGGGCATCGCCGCTGACTTCAAGCAGAATACCCGCCAGCTTGGATAGCGCTCCATGTTGCTTGAGCAATACATCATTAGGCCACTTGAGCGCCACCTCCAGGCCGTGGCGCTCGAGCACCCGGGCCAACACCACGCCGACCGCCAGGCTGAGCCCCTCGAGCACTGTCGCGCCGCCCTCGAATCGCCAGCCGACCGACAGCAATAGACTACACCCCCAAGGGCTGGCCCAGGCGCGCCCTCGTCGACCGCGCCCGGCACTCTGATTCTCCGCCAGACACACCTCGGCATGACCGGCGCCCTGGACGAAGCGTTGACGCAGGAACTGGTTGGTCGAAGGCAGCGTCTCTTCGATGAACAGCCGTACTAAGTGGCGCCGCGAGTCACGCGGCAGATCGGCGATAATCGCCTGGCCGTCGAGCAGCTCAAGTGGCCGAGCCAATCGGTAACCGCGGCCCTTGACGGCCTCGAGCGGGATATCCAGCGCCTCCAGTTTCTTGAGTTGCTTCCAGATCGCGGTCCGCGATACGCCGAGCCGTATGCCCAGCTGTTCGCCGGAATGGTAGTCTCCATCGCCCAGCAGCCGGATCAGATCACCGATGGTCATGCGCTTCATCCGTCGGGAAAACTGCCATTTTAGCGGAAGGCACTCACCCGCGGAAACGGCAACGGCTAAAGTGGCATACTCCAGGCGCAAAAAGACGGTACCGGTTCCCCGATACCGCAAAAAACATCACGCATTATCTACTCGTAAGACTACTCAGTAGTAAGCGCCCGGCCATCACCCTTTGCGAGTGATCAGTCGACCGGTTTCCAGTGCTGAGGTAGGAGTTCGTGGATCCGGCTGGCCTTCTGCGTCGGCAGCCGAGCCAGTACATCTTTCAGGTAGGCATGCGGTTCATGGCCATTCAGCTTGGCAGAGCTGGATCAGGCTCATGATGTTGGCAGCGCGCTGACCGCTGCGCAGCGAGCCCGGCAAATAGCCAGTTCGAGCGGCCCAGCGCCCAGGGGCGAATCAGGTTCTCGACTCGATTGTTGTCGATCGGCAACCCGCCGTCATCCAGGTAACGTGTCAGCGCCGCCCAGCGTTTCAGGCTGTAGTCCAACGCTTTGGCCGTTGCCGAGCCGTTCGGGACCTTCTCGCGGTGAGCCAGCATCCAGCGGTGCAGCGTGTCAGCGATGGGCCTCGCTCGGGTGTCGCGTAGCCGCTGGCGTTCTTCGACAGCTCAGTGACTGGGCCTCGCGCTCTACCTGATAGAGCTGGCCGATGAGCTCGATGGCCTGCTCGGCAATCTGGCTCTTGCCGGCCACGTGCAGGTCGACGAACTTGCGCCGCGCGTGGGCCATGCAGCCGATCTCGGTCACGCCGTTGGCAAAGCTCTGCTTGTAACCGCCGTAATCGTCGCAGACTAGCTTGCCCTTCCACTCGCCGAGGAAGTCACGGGCATGCTGGCCGCCGCGCCCGGGCGCGAAGTCGTAGATCACGGCCTTCAGTTCGGCGTAGGGGCGTCGTGGCATAGGCCCAGAGGTAGGCCCTGTGGGTCTTCTTCTTGCCCGGGGCCAGCATCGGCACCGGCGTTTCATCGGCATGCAGGATCGGTGCGGTGAGCAGGGTGCCACGCAGGGCATCGACCAGTGGCTGCAGTCGCACGCCACAGAGGCCGATCCATTCCGCCAGGGTGGAGCGTGGGATCTCCACGCCGGCGCGGGCAAAGATCTGTGCCTGCCGGTAGAGCGGCTGATGGTCGGCATACTTGGCGATCATCACCTGGGCCAGCAACCCCGAGGTGGGGATGCCCTTGTCGATCACGTGAGCCGGCATCGGCGCCTGGATCAGCGTCTCGCAGTCGTCGCAGACCCACTTGCCGCGGATATGCCGCTCGACGGTGAACACGCCGGGCGTGTAGTCGAGCTTCTCGCTGATCTCTTCCCCGATGCGGCGCCGCTGGCAGCCGCACGTGCAGTGCTCGCTGTCGGGCTCGTGTCGGATCTCGACACGCGGCAGGTCGTCGGGCAAGGGCTGGCGTTTGGGCTTTTGCTGGATGGCGGGCGGCGTTGCCGGGGTAGCGAGTTCTTCCAGCTCGGCCTCGATGGCAGCGATGTCGGCATCGACCACCTCGTCCAGCAGGCTGATCTGCAGGACATTGAGATGCTCGCTGCGCTGGCCGAAAGTGTGACGCTTGAGCAGCGCCAGTTCATGGGTCAGCTTCTGGTTGATCTGCTCGGTGTGACGCAGCGCCTGATCTTTTTCCTCGACCTGCGCCATCAGCGTCGCCGCCAGGTGGCGGAGCTGATCGGGTGAGAGCTGGGACAGATCGGGCGGCGTGTTCATCCGGCGATTATGCCAGTCTACCGACAACAGGGGGATGCGCGGATCATCGAATGGTCAGGCGCCGCGTTATGTGCCGGTACTTGCCGGCTATTACAACACCGAAATGGCCCCCGCCGGGCCGATGCGCTGCCAGGGCAGACCCTGAACCAGCGCCGTCACTTGCTCAGGCGACAGTTCCACTCGGTCGCCGTACCCGTTGCCGGCCCAATGGAACTTGCCCTGGTTCAGACGCCGGGCGCAGAGCCAGATGCCCAGACCGTCGTGAATCAGCACTTTCATGCGGTTACCGCGCCGGTTGGCGAACAGATAGGCGCAGTGCGGCCGGGCGGTGCCGAACACCTTCACGACCCGAGCCAGGGCCGTGTCGGGGCCGGCGCGCATGTCCAGCGGCTCGGTGGCCAGCCAGATCGCGTCGATACAGATCACGACAGCAGATCCCGAAGCAGCGCCCGACAACCCTCTGCATCAGCTACCGGCCACTCGATAGTTATCGTTCCCTTGGTGCCCGGAATCGAGAGGCGAATGGACTCGACATTCTGACGCTGGGCCGCCACCGGCGCTGTGGTGCTGGCCATCGGCAGCGGGATAAACGCTGGTGTGTCACTAACCGGCTCCGAGCGACGAGCGGCACGGATCCACTTGTGCACGAGGTTGGCGTTCAGGGCATGCTCCATCGCGATGCCGGCTACCGAGGCGTCAGGTTGCTGGCACGCTTCGACGATCCTGGCCTTGAACTCGGCCGTAAAGCGGCGGCGCTTGCGAGGCGCCTCCAATACGCTTAACTCACTCATGATAGGTGTCCACTAAAGAATAGGTGGACACCTACCGTGCATCGAAGTCGGGGCTCAGCGGAAGGTGTGTTCACCGGCCGGATACGGAGGAGATGGCCTGCTGTTGTCTTAGCTGGTTGTTTTCCGCGCATAAAAAAAGCCCCCGGGTTTCCGGGGGCTTTTTCGTGAAGATGCCTGACGATGACCTACTCTCGCATGGGGAAGCCCCACACTACCATCGGCGCTGAGCGGTTTCACTGCTGAGTTCGGCATGGGGTCAGGTGGGACCCGCTCGCTATGGTCGTCAGGCGTAACTGTGGGCGCGTTGTCGTGACAACGCCCCGTTACCTGGTCTTAACAAGGTGAATCAAGCTGGTTGAGACGACTCTTTTGCGTATCCGTCGTGTGTTCTCGCCCGGGGCCGTTCAGGCCCCTTGGGTGTTATATGGTCAAGCCTCACGGACCATTAGTACGCGTTAGCTCAATGCGTTGCCGCACGTCCACACCGCGCCTATCAACCTCGTCGTCTTCGAGGGTCCTTCAGGGGGCGCAAGGCCCCAGGGAAGTCTCATCTTGAAGGGGGCTTCCCGCTTAGATGCTTTCAGCGGTTATCCCGTCCGTACATAGCTACCCGGCAATGCCATTGGCATGACAACCGGAACACCAGCGGTACGTCCACTCCGGTCCTCTCGTACTAGGAGCAGCACTTCTCAAACTTCCGACGCCCACGGCAGATAGGGACCGAACTGTCTCACGACGTTCTAAACCCAGCTCGCGTACCACTTTAAATGGCGAACAGCCATACCCTTGGGACCGACTTCAGCCCCAGGATGTGATGAGCCGACATCGAGGTGCCAAACACCGCCGTCGATGTGAACTCTTGGGCGGTATCAGCCTGTTATCCCCGGAGTACCTTTTATCCGTTGAGCGATGGCCCTTCCATACAGAACCACCGGATCACTAGAACCTACTTTCGTATCTGCTCGACGTGTCTGTCTCGCAGTTAAGCACCCTTATGCTCTTGCACTCACTGCACGATTTCCAACCGTGCTGAGGGTACCTTCGTGCTCCTCCGTTACTCTTTGGGAGGAGACCGCCCCAGTCAAACTACCCACCACACACTGTCCTCACACCGGATAACGGTGCCAAGTTAGAACGCCAATGATGCCAGGCTGGTATTTCAAGGGTGGCTCCACCCGAACTGGCGTCCGGGTTTCCAAGCCTCCCAGCTATCCTACACAAGCAACATCAGCGTCCAGTGTGAAGCTATAGTAAAGGTTCACGGGGTCTTTCCGTCTAGCCGCGGGTACACAGCATCTTCACTGCGATTTCAATTTCACTGAGTCTCGGGTGGAGACAGCGTGGCCATCATTACGCCATTCGTGCAGGTCGGAACTTACCCGACAAGGAATTTCGCTACCTTAGGACCGTTATAGTTACGGCCGCCGTTTACCGGGGCTTCGATCAAGAGCTTCGCCTTACGGCTAACACCATCACTTAACCTTCCGGCACCGGGCAGGCGTCACACCCTATACGTCCGCTTACGCGTTAGCAGAGTGCTGTGTTTTTAATAAACAGTTGCAGCCACCTGGTATCTTCGACCGGCTTCGGCTCCCACCGCGAGGGTGTTCACCTACTGCCGGCGTGCCTTCTCCCGAAGTTACGGCACCATTTTGCCTAGTTCCTTCACCCGAGTTCTCTCAAGCGCCTGGGTATTCTCTACCTGACCACCTGTGTCGGTTTGGGGTACGGTCTCGCGTGATCTGAAGCTTAGAGGCTTTTCTTGGAAGCGTGGCATCAATGACTTCCAGACCGTAGTCTGTTCGTCTCGTGTCTCGGCCTAAAGAACCCGGATTTGCCTGAGTTCTCAGCCTACGCACTTTCACCGGGGCAACCAACGCCCGGCTCACCTAGCCTTCTTCGTCCCCCCATCGCAATCACGTGAGGTACGGGAATATTAACCCGTTTCCCATCGACTACGCCTTTCGGCCTCGCCTTAGGGGCCGACTCACTCTGCTCCGATTGACGTCGAACAGAAACCCTTGGTCTTCCGGCGGGGGATGGTTTTCACATCCCCTTGTCGTTACTCATGTCAGCATTCGCACTCGTGATACCTCCAGCAGGCTTCTCAACCCACCTTCATCGGCGTACACGACGCTCCTCTACCGCTCGCCATTCGGCGAACCCGTAGCTTCGGTACCTGGTTTAGCCCCGTTACATCTTCCGCGCAGGCCGACTCGACTAGTGAGCTATTACGCTTTCTTTAAAGGATGGCTGCTTCTAAGCCAACCTCCTAGCTGTCTAAGCCTTCCCACATCGTTTCCCACTTAACCAGGATTTTGGGACCTTAGCTGACGGTCTGGGTTGTTTCCCTTTTCACAACGGACGTTAGCACCCGCTGTGTGTCTCCCACGCTGCACTCACCGGTATTCGGAGTTTGCCTCGGTTTGGTAACCCGGGATGGGCCCCTAGCCGAAACAGTGCTCTACCCCCGGTGGTGATACGTGAGGCGCTACCTAAATAGCTTTCGAGGAGAACCAGCTATCTCCGAGCTTGATTAGCCTTTCACTCCGATCCACAGCTCATCCCAGCATTTTTCAACATACTTGGGTTCGGGCCTCCAGTTGATGTTACTCAACCTTCACCCTGGCCATGGATAGATCGCCCGGTTTCGGGTCTATATCCAGCGACTGGTCGCCCAGTTAAGACTCGGTTTCCCTACGCCTCCCCTACTCGGTTAAGCTCGCCACTGAATATAAGTCGCTGACCCATTATACAAAAGGTACGCGGTCACCGAACAAGTCGGCTCCCACTGCTTGTACGCATACGGTTTCAGGATCTATTTCACTCCCCTCGCCGGGGTTCTTTTCGCCTTTCCCTCACGGTACTGGTTCACTATCGGTCAGCCAGGAGTATTTAGCCTTGGAGGATGGTCCCCCCGTCTTCAGTCAAGGTTTCTCGTGCCCCGACTTACTCGATTTCACGCCACTCAGATTTCGGCTACGGGGCTATCACCCGCTATGGCCGCGCTTCCCAACGCGTTCGCCTATCAGTTGTGACGCTTAAGGGCTACTCCCCGTTCGCTCGCCGCTACTGGGGGAATCTCGGTTGATTTCTTTTCCTCGGGGTACTTAGATGTTTCAGTTCCCCCGGTTCGCCTCCCAACACCTATGGATTCAGTGTGGGATACCCAGCTTACACTGGGTGGGTTTCCCCATTCAGAAATGCCCGGGTCACAGGTTGTTTGCCACCTCACCGAGCCTTATCGCAGGCTTCCACGTCTTTCATCGCCTCTGGCTGCCTAGGCATCCACCGTATGCGCTTAATCGCTTGACCATATAACCCCAAGGGGTCTGGTGCGATTTCACACGACAATTGCCGGATACGCTTGAGTCGTATCTCAAATTTGTCAGCTTGATTCACATTGTTAAAGAGCCACTGTCAATCGACAGTCACAAACCGACGTTATCATTCGATAACCGGGCTTGTGACTGCGGACTTCAGGTTTCATCGACTGTTGGGTAGAGAAAATTGGTGGAGCCTACCGGGATCGAACCGGTGACCTCCTGCGTGCAAGGCAGGCGCTCTCCCAGCTGAGCTAAGGCCCCTCTGACTTCCCCTTACGTGCCATGGGGATATTTTATTCAGATCAAGGCATTTTGGGCGACGCCTAGCCTGCTAGGCGAGTCACAAAATAACGTAGAACTGGATAAAATTGGTGGGTCTGGGCAGACTCGAACTGCCGACCTCACCCTTATCAGGGGTGCGCTCTAACCAACTGAGCTACAGACCCATTGGCTCACGCTGGGTCTTAACCCAAACAGTCTTTTGCTCTGGCCGATCAGGTAATTCATTGTGAGCACTTGACCGAACGCGATGACGCGTCGATTAAGGAGGTGATCCAGCCGCAGGTTCCCCTACGGCTACCTTGTTACGACTTCACCCCAGTCATGAACCACACCGTGGTGATCGCTCTCCCGAAGGTTAAGCTAACCACTTCTGGTGCAGTCCACTCCCATGGTGTGACGGGCGGTGTGTACAAGGCCCGGGAACGTATTCACCGTGCCATTCTGATGCACGATTACTAGCGATTCCGACTTCACGGAGTCGAGTTGCAGACTCCGATCCGGACTGAGACCGGCTTTATGAGATTGGCTCCCCCTCGCGGGATTGCAACCCTTTGTACCGGCCATTGTAGCACGTGTGTAGCCCTACCCGTAAGGGCCATGATGACTTGACGTCGTCCCCACCTTCCTCCGGTTTGTCACCGGCAGTCTCCTTAGAGTTCCCACCATTACGTGCTGGCAAATAAGGACAAGGGTTGCGCTCGTTACGGGACTTAACCCAACATTTCACAACACGAGCTGACGACAGCCATGCAGCACCTGTCTCTGCGTTCCCGAAGGCACCCCTCCGTCTCCGGAGGGTTCGCAGGATGTCAAGGGTAGGTAAGGTTCTTCGCGTTGCATCGAATTAAACCACATGCTCCACCGCTTGTGCGGGCCCCCGTCAATTCATTTGAGTTTTAACCTTGCGGCCGTACTCCCCAGGCGGTCGACTTATCGCGTTAACTGCGCCACTAAGTCCTCAAGGGACCCAACGGCTAGTCGACATCGTTTACGGCATGGACTACCAGGGTATCTAATCCTGTTTGCTACCCATGCTTTCGCACCTCAGCGTCAGTGTCAGTCCAGAAGGCCGCCTTCGCCACTGGTATTCCTCCCGATCTCTACGCATTTCACCGCTACACCGGGAATTCTACCTTCCTCTCCTGCACTCTAGCTAAACAGTTCCGGATGCCATTCCCAGGTTGAGCCCGGGGCTTTCACAACCGGCTTACTTAGCCGCCTACGCGCGCTTTACGCCCAGTAATTCCGATTAACGCTTGCACCCTCCGTATTACCGCGGCTGCTGGCACGGAGTTAGCCGGTGCTTCTTCTGTGGGTGATGTCGTCCCTGGCGGGTATTGGCCGCCAGGCTTTCTTCCCCACTGAAAGTGCTTTACAACCCGAAAGCCTTCTTCACACACGCGGCATGGCTGGATCAGGCTTGCGCCCATTGTCCAATATTCCCCACTGCTGCCTCCCGTAGGAGTCCGGGCCGTGTCTCAGTCCCGGTGTGGCTGATCATCCTCTCAGACCAGCTACGGATCGTCGCCTTGGTGAGCCGTTACCTCACCAACAAGCTAATCCGACATAGGCTCATCCAATCGCGCGAGGTCCGAAGAGCCCCCGCTTTCTCCCGTAGGACGTATGCGGTATTAGCCTGGGTTTCCCCAGGTTATCCCCCACGACTGGGCAGATTCCTATGCATTACTCACCCGTCCGCCGCTCGTCGGCATCCAGCAAGCTGGACCCGTTACCGCTCGACTTGCATGTGTTAAGCCTGCCGCCAGCGTTCAATCTGAGCCATGATCAAACTCTTCAGTTTAAAATCATAGAGTCCGTTAAGCGGACAAATCTTGGCTCAAGGTTCAAACGTTCTCAAAAAGATCCGAAGATCTCTGACGAGTCGCTTGCCTTGATACTTGGTGACTTGTCACCGCGTATCGGGCAAGCGCCCACATGAATTACCTGATCGATTGTTAAAGAGCGGCTCCAGCTCTTGCAAGAGCGGAGCATCGCAGCCGGCGATCGATGACCTGATCGACCTCGCCCTGTCGGGCGGCCTCGCTGCGAGAGAGGCGTATTCTACCGATTCGAGCCGCGCTGTCAAGCGCTTGTCGCCGTGACTGTCAGAAGCCGGAGCTTCGTGAGTCGTTCGAGCAACGCTTTCGTAAAAGCGGGCTCGAACCGTCGGGCGACCCCGATCGGGTGGTGCGCATCTTACCGGCTTCGGCGTTTTTGTCAACTCTTCCCGGCTCGACCGAGCGAAGAAAAACCTAACACAAACAAAGCCTTGCGCTACCCTTCACCGCCCGCGACGCTGTGCGTCGTC
>CAVZBU010000010.1:0-66931 GCA_963773565.1 uncultured Gammaproteobacteria bacterium
GCTCACGAGCGTCGCTGACAAGCCCCGGCGGCAAAAAAACTGCTCGGCCATCAAAACGCGCTTATCCACACCCACCGGGCAAGGCTTCGGACAAACCCGCTGTGGATAACAAAACGCCCGCAGGAAGCGGGCGTCAGTGAAGGAGCACAAACACGGATCAGGTCAGCGTGACCCGCGCATAACGCTTCTTGCCGGCCTGAATCACATAGCTCTTGCCGGTATCGAGCATATGGTCGCGCGCGACCACCTCGCCATCGACCTTGACCCGGCCATTGCCGAGCATGTCCTTGGCCTGGGCGCTGTTGTTGGCGAGATCAGCACGGTTGAGCACGGCGGCGATCGGCGCCTGAGCGACACCTTCGAAGTCGACCGCGACTTCCGGCAGGTCTTCCGGCAACTCGCCCTCGGCCAGCTGGTTGCCGGCCGAGCGATGCGCATTGGCGGCGGCTTCCTCACCGTGATAGCGGCCGATCAATTCACGGGCGAGTTCCATCTTGATGTCGCGCGGGTTGGCTCCGGCCTCGATATCACGACGCAACGCCTCGAACGCCTCGTTACCCTTCAGCGAGAGCAATTCGAAATAGCGCCACATCAGCTCGTCGGACATCGACATCAGCTTGCCGAACATCGTCCCGGGCGGCTCGTGAGCCCGACGTAGTTGCCTGAGCGACTTGGACATCTTCTGCACGCCGTCGAGCCCTTCGAGCAGCGGCATGGTGATCACCACCTGCGGCGGCTGACCGAAATGCTTCTGCAGCTCGCGGCCCATGAGCAGGTTGAACTTCTGATCGGTGCCGCCGAGCTCGACGTCGCCTTCGAGCGCCACCGAATCGTAGCCCTGCACCAGCGGATAGAGAAATTCGTGCATCGCGATCGGACTGGTTGGCGCGGTAGCGCTTCTCGAAGTCGTCGCGCTCGAGCATGCGCGCCACGGTCATCTTGCGCGGCCAGCCCGATCATGTCGGCGGCAGCCCAGCTTGCCATCCACTCGGCTATTGAAGCGCGACCCGGTCTTTTCGGGATCGAGAATTTTGAAGACCTGCTCGGTGTAGGTCTTGCGCGTTGGCCGCGACCTCCTCTCGGTGAGCGGCGGGCGCGTGACGTTCTTCCGGTGGGATCGCCGATCATGCCGGTGAAGTCGCCGATCAGGAAGATCGACCTCGTGGCCGCAGCTCCTGGAACTGGCGCATCTTGTTCAGCAGCACGGTGTGGCCGAGGTGCAGATCCGGCGCGGTGGGGTCGAAGCCGGCCTTGATACGCAGCTTGCGCCCGGAAGCCAGCTTTTGCTCCAGCTCCTCCTCGAGCAGAATCTCGTGGGCGCCGCGCTTGAGCAGCGCCAGCGCATCGGCGACGTCGGTCATCGTGCCCCCTTTCCATTTGAACAGTGCCATTTAAAACAGTGACCCGGCATTAAAACGCTTGCCAAAAACGCTTGCCAGGAAGAATGGGGCGGGATGTTAGCATGTCTTGACTTGCTGGTTGAGCGCCATTACCGCAGAGAGAGGCCCTTATGCCATTGTTCGTTGGCTTGATGTCCGGGACCAGCCTGGATGGAATCGATGCTGCCCTGGTGCGTTGCGGCGAAGGCCGCCCCCAGCTGGTCGACGCGCTGGGCATCGACATGCCCGACAGCCTGCGCCAGGTACTGTTAATGCTCTGCCAGGCGCGCCAGGCGAGCTTCGCCGATCTCGCCTATGCCGAGCATGCGCTCTGCGAACTGCAGGCCGAGGCCGTCGCCCGGCTGCTCGTCGCCAACGACCTGGATGCCAGCGCCATTACGGCGATCGGCAGCCACGGCCAGACCATCGAGCACGCCCCACACGGCATATCGCCCTATACCTGGCAGCTCGACAACCCCAGCCTGCTGGCCGAACTCACCGGCTGCCCGGTGGTCGGCGACTTCCGTCGCCGCGACCTGGCCGCCGGCGGGCAGGCCGCACCACTGGCCCCGGCCTTCCATGCCGCGCTGTTTCGTGACTCTCAAGAGTGGCGGGTGGTGCTCAACCTCGGTGGCTTCGCCAACCTGACCCTACTGCCCCCCACCGGGCTCGACACGCCGATCATCGGCTTCGACACCGGCCCGGCCAACGCGCTGCTGGACGCCTGGCATGCGCGCCACAAAGGCGGCCATTTCGATGCCGACGGTCAATGGGCCGCGGTGGGCGAGGTCGACCAGCCACTGCTGGAACGCCTGCTCGATGAAAGCTTCTTTCACCAACCACCGCCCAAGAGTACCGGCCGCGAGTACTTTCACCTCGACTGGCTGGCGGAACATACCAACGGCAGTGAAGCGCCACAGGACATCCAGGCCACACTGGCCGAATTGACCGCCGCCAGCGTGGCGCTGGGTATCGAACAAGCACTCGCCCATCAAGGCGCCAAAGGCGCGGTAGCGCTGATTCCCTGCGGTGGCGGTGCGCGCAACCGCGACTTGCTGGCCCGCCTGCAACGCCGCCTGCCGGCACTGTCCCTGACGCGCTGCGACGACTTCGGCTGGTCGGCCGACTGGCTGGAAGCCGGCGCCTTCGCCTGGCTGGCCTGGTGTCGCCTGGAGGGGCTGCCCGGCAACCTGCCCAGCGTCACCGGCGCCGCCGGGAACGGGTTCTCGGCGGCCTATATAGCGCCTGAAACGACAGCTGCCTGGAAGACGGCCGACTCACTCGAAGTCGTCGCTGGCCCGCAGCGACAGCCGGCTCGCGGCGTCCAGCGCCTGGCCGACGCCCTGCTTCACCCTGGCCATACTTGATCATCATGCGCAGGTCGTTGGCCGAGTCGGCATGCACCAGCGCGACATCCTGGCTGATATCGCCACGCTGATAGAGCTCGAACAGCGCCTGGTCGAAGGTCTGCATACCCAGGTCGCGCGAACGCGCCATCAGCGCCTTGATCTCGCCGACCTCGCCCTTGCGGATCAGGTCGCTGATCAGCGGCGAGCGTAGCAGGACCTCGATCGCCGGCGCACGCCCCTGGCCGTCCTGGCGCGGCAGCAACTGCTGGGCAACGATCGCCTGCAGGTTGAGCGACAGGTCCAGCCAGACCTGCTCGTGGCGTTCGCCGGGGAAGAAGTGAATGATCCGGTCGAGCGCCTGATTGGCGTTGTTGGCATGCAGCGTCGCCAGGCACAGGTGGCCGGTCTCGGCGAAGGTCAGCGCCTGCTCCATGGTCTCGCGGGTAGCGGATCTCGCCGATCATGATCACGTCGGGCGCCTGGCGCAGCGCATTTTTCAGCGCCACTTCGAAGGATTCGGTATCGATGCCCACCTCGCGCTGGTTGATGATCGCCCGGCGATGCGGATGGATGTACTCGATAGGGTCCTCGATGCAGATGATGTGGCCACCGGCGTGATCGTTGCGATGCTGGATCATCGACGCCAGGGTCGTCGACTTGCCGGCCCCGGTGCCGCCGACCACGAACACCAGGCCGCGCTTGAGCGAGGCCAGCTCGCCCAGCGTCGGCCGGCAGCCACAGCGCGTCGAAGCGACGGAATGTCGTAGGCGATCCGCCGGACGACCATCGCCATCTGGCTGCGCTGATAGAAGGCGCTGACCCGAAAGCGCCCCTTGCCCGGCAGGCTGAGCGCGAAGTTGGCCTCGCGCTGGGCCTCGAAGCGCTCGCGCGGCCCTCGGGCAGCGCCGCCAGGACCAGTTCGCGCACCTGATCGACGCACAGCGGCTGTGTCGCCCAGCGCCACCAGCTTGCCGTTGATCTTCAGCGACGGCGGCGCGTTGGTCGAAATCAGCATGTCGGAGGCCTGCTTGTCGATCATGATGTCCAGCAACTGTTGCAGCCACTCTACCCGGTGTCATGCGCCGGCTCCTGTGCAGATCAGCCGGTTATTGCGCGATGCCGGCTTCGGGCAGATGGCCCTTGGCCTTGGCCTGGGCTTCCTCACGGCTGACCACGTTCTGGCTGACCAGCCTGGCCAGTGCCGTATCCAGCGTCTGCATGCCCTGGTTGCCGCCGGTCTGGATCGCCGAATAGATCTGCGCCACCTTGTCCTCGCGGATCAGGTTGCGCACCGCCGAGGTGGCCACCAGGATCTCGTGGGCCGCGACCCGCCCGCCGCCGTTAGCGCTTGAGCAGGGTCTGAGAGACTACCCCCTGCAGCGACTCGGAGAGCATCGAGCGCACCATCGACTTCTCGTCGCCGGGGAACACGTCGATGATCCGGTCGATGGTCTTGGCCGCCGAGGTGGTATGCAGGGTGCCGAACACCAGATGGCCGGTCTCGGCGGCGGTCAGCGCCAGGCGGATGGTTTCCAGGTCACGCAATTCGCCGACCAGGATCACGTCGGGGTCCTCGCGCAGCGCCGAGCGCAGCGCCTGGGTGAAGCTCTGGGTATGGCGATGCACTTCGCGCTGGTTGACCAGGCTGCGCTTGCTGACATGCACGAATTCGATCGGATCCTCGATGGTCAGGATATGGTCGAGCGGGTCTCGTTGATGTAGTCGATCATCGCCGCCAGGGTCGTCGACTTGCCCGAGCCGGTCGGGCCCGGTCACCAGCACCAGCCCCCGCGGCAGCGAGCGCGAAGCGGCGAAATACATCGCCCAGCTCCAGCATCCTCCAGGTCATCACCCGGCAGGGAATGGTGCGGAACACCGCCCCCGCGCCGCGGCCCTGATTGAAGGCGTTGACACGAAAGCGCGCCACGCCGGGCACCTCGAAGGAAAAATCAGTTTCCAGATAAGCTCCTCGTAGTCACGGCGCTGCCGGTCGCCCATGATGTCGTAGATCAGCTGCGGACCTCACGGTCTTCCATCGCCGGCACGTTGAGGCGGCGAATGTCGCCGTCGACGCGGATCATCGGCGGCAGTCCGGCGGAAAGGTGCAGGTCCGAGGCGTTCTGCTTTGCCGAAAATGCCAGGAGTTCGGTAATATCCATGCGTTTTCCCTGCTTACGTTTCTTATTAAGGTCGATGCCGAGTATGCCAGACGCTCACGGTCAGCGAATGCACTCGCCCACGCGCGCCGCAGCGCTGGCCGACGCCCTGACGCAGGCCGGGCGCGCCGCCGATGACGGCGCACGTCTGCTGGCGGTCAGCAAGACCCAGCCCGCCGACGCTGATTCGCCAGGCCTATCGGGCCGGGCAGCGCGATTTCGGGGAAAACTATCTGCAGGAAGCGCTCGACAAGCAGCGCGAACTTGCCGACCTGGACGCTATCGTCTGGCATTTCATCGGCCCTTTGCAATCCAACAAGACCCGCGCCGTCGCCGAACACTTCAGCTGGGTGCACAGCATCGAGCGCGCCAAGATCGCCCGCCGACTATCCGAGCAGCGCCCTGCCGCCCTTGGCCCGCTCAACGTCTGCCTGCAGGTCAATGTCAGCGGCGAAGCCAGCAAGTCGGGCGTCAACCCCGACGATCTCGAGGCGCTGGCCACCGAAGTCGCCGGGCTGCCCAATCTGCGGTTGCGCGGCTTGATGGCGATTCCCGCGCCGGCCGAGGGTCTCGACGCCCAACGTCGCCCATTGGCCGAATTGCGCCGACTCAAGGAGCGCCTTGTCGAGCGCCAGCCGGCGCTCGAACTCGATACCCTGTCGATGGGCATGAGCGACGATCTGGAAGCGGCGGTGCTCGAGGGCGCCACGCTGGTGCGCCTGGGCACGGCGATCTTCGGTGCCCGCGCCAGCCATCATTGACTACGCCGCGAGGCGGCATCAGACCAGGGGCGCAACGGCTCCGCACACAGCGACAGAGGACACAAGCATGGCAAGCCAAGTCACCTTCCTAGGCGCCGGCAACATGGCCAGCGCCATCTTCGGCGGGATGATCGAGGCCGGTTATCCGGCCTCGGCGATCACCGCCACCGCGCGTCGCCGTGAAACGCTCGAGCCGCTCGCGGCGCGCTACGCCATCAATGTCACCACCGACAACGACGCCGCGGTGGCCAACGCCGATGTCGTGGTGCTGTCGGTCAAGCCGCAGGTCATGCGCGAGGTCTGCGAGAAAGTGCGCGACGCCGTGCAGGCACGCCGCCCGCTGATCGTCTCGGTGGCCGCCGGGCTAACCGCAGAGACGCTGGATGAATGGCTCGGTGGCGGGCTGGCAGTGGTACGCTGCATGCCCAACACGCCGTCACTGGTCGGCGCCGGGGCCTCGGGGCTGTATGCCAACGCCCGGGTCAGCGACGAGCAGCGCCAGCTCGCCACCAGCCTGCTCGAGCCGGTGGGGCTGGTCGAGTGGGTCGACGACGAAACGCTGATCGAGGCCGTCACCGCGGTCTCGGGCAGCGGCCCGGCCTACTTCTTCCTGATCTTCGAGGCGCTCGAGGAAGCCGGCAAACGGCTCGGCCTGCCCGCCGACAGCGCGCGCCGATTGGCCTTGCAGACCGGCTTCGGGGCGGCGAGGATGGCCCAGCAGAGCGAATTCGAGCCGGCCCAGCTGCGCCAGAACGTGATGTCGCCGGGCGGCACCACCGAACGCGCCGTGCATTGCCTGGAAGATGGCGGGCTGCGTGAGCTGTTCGCCGAGGCCACCGAAGCCTGTGCAGCGCGGGCCCGCGAAATGGCCGCCGAGCTAAGCAAGAAAGACTAAATTTACGCCGCGACACGCCCGCCCCGCGCCCGAACCCGGCGCGCGCGTGATATCGGCCTGACAGTTCGAATCGACACGGAGGAGTTCCATGGGGAGTCAACTGGGCGGTGCTGGCCTGATGCTGGTCAACATGCTGATCAACATCTACCTGTTTCTGCTGATGCTGCGCTTCTTGCTGCAGGCGTCGCGGGCCGATTACTACAATCCGCTCAGCCAGTCGGTGGTCAAGGTCACCCAGCCGGTGGTCAAACCCTTGCAGAGCTTTCTGCGCCCGGTCGGCCCCTTCGATCTGGCGACGCTGGCGGCCGGCTTCATCCTCAAGGCTTTGGGCATCGTGCTGATCATGTGGATAGCGATCGGCGGGCTGCCGCCACTGGCGGGAATCGCCATCGCCTCACTGGCGGCGCTGGCCAGCGCGATCCTCAAGATTTACTTCTTTGCGCTGATCGGCATGATTATCCTCAGCTGGGTCGCCCCTCAGGCCAGCCATCCCGGCGCGATCCTGATCATGCAGATTGTCGAGCCGATCATGGCCCCGGTGCGCAAGGTCATCCCGCCGCTGGGCATGATCGACCTGTCGCCGATCGTGGTATTCATCATCATCAACCTGATCGACAGCCTGGTGGTCGGTTCGCTGACCCGCGCCGCCGGCATTTCCGGCATGCTGGTCGGCCTCTAGGCCGCTGCCCGCCGATTATTCAATGCACGACGGGGCCTTCGCGCCCCTTGCCGAACACTGGACACGACACGTTCGATGAGTGAATCGCTTCCCGCCGACTCGGTGGGCCTGGTCGCACCGCAGCGTCAACGCTTCGAGGCGCCGCTACCGCTGGCCTGCGGCAAGACGCTACCGGCCTACGATCTGGTCTACGAGACCTACGGCGAACTCAACACCCAACGCGACAATGCCGTGCTGATCTGTCACGCCTTGTCCGGGCATCATCACGCCGCCGGCTATCACAGCCTGGACGAGCGCAAGCCCGGCTGGTGGGATGCGCATATCGGCCCGGGCAAGACGCTGGATACCAACCGCTTCTTCGTCGTCTCGCTGAACAATCTCGGTGGTTGCCACGGCAGTACCGGGCCGTGCAGCGTCAACCCCGAGACCGGCCATCCCTGGGGCCCTGAGTTCCCGGTGATGACCGTCGCCGACTGGGTGCACAGCCAGGCGCGGCTGGCCGACCGGCTGGGTATCGAGCGCTTCGCCGCGGTGGTCGGCGGCAGCCTCGGTGGCATGCAGGTGCTACAGTGGGCCATGGCCTACCCCGAGCGTATCGCCAACGCCGCGGTTATCGCCGCCACACCGCGATTGTCGGCACAGAACATCGCCTTCAACGAGGTCGCCCGTCAGGCGATCCGCTCGGACCCCGACTTCCACGACGGCTGGTACGCTCAACACGGCACGGTACCCAAGCGCGGCCTCAAGCTGGCACGCATGGTCGGCCACATCACTTATCTGTCCGAGCACTCGATGGGCGCCAAGTTCGGTCGCGACCTGCGCAGCGATGAGCTCAACTTCGGCTACGACGTCGAGTTCCAGGTCGAGTCCTATCTGCGCTATCAGGGCGACACCTTCTCCACCGCCTTCGATGCCAATACCTATTTGCTGATGACCAAGGCGCTCGATTACTTCGATCCCGCCGCGGCGCACAACGGCGATCTCGCCGCCGCCCTGGCGCCGGCCAGTTGCCGTTTCCTGGTGGTCAGCTTCTCCACCGACTGGCGCTTCGCGCCGGAGCGCTCGCGGGAGCTGGTCGACGCGCTGGTGCGCGCCGGCAAGCCGGTCAGCTACGCGGAGATCGACTCGCTGTTCGGCCACGACGCCTTCCTGCTGCCCGACACGCGCTACCAGGCGGTATTCGGCGGTTTCATGAAGCGTGTGGCCCGCGAACTCGGCCTGGAGGGCAACTGATGCGCGCCGATCTCGCACTGATCTACCGCTGGGTGCCGGAAGGCGCCCGGGTACTCGACCTGGCCTGTGGCGACGGCGAGCTGCTCGACGCACTGGCCCGCGACAAGGGGGTATTCGGCTACGGCCTGGAGATCGCCCCCGAGGGCATCACCGCGTGTCTCGAGCGCGGCGTCAACGTCATCGAACAGGATCTCGACCAGGGCCTGGCCAATTTCGAGGATGACGCCTGCGACCTGGTGATCATGACCCAGGCGCTGCAGGCGCTGCGCCGCCCCGACCTGATGCTCGACGAGATGCTACGGGTCGGCCGACGAGGCGATCATCACCTTTCCCAACTTCGCCTACTGGCGACATCGCCTGTATCTCGGTTTCAAGGGCTACATGCCGGTGTCGCGCTCGCTGCCGCATGCCTGGTACGACACGCCCAACATTCATCTATCGACGTTCAACGACTTCGCGAAGCTGTGTCGCGACAAGGATCTGGTGATTACCGACCGGGCTGTCGGCACCGGCGAGCACGAGCGCAACCGCGCCAGCCGCATCTGGCCCAACCTGTTCGGCGAGATCGCCATCTTCCGGGTCAGTCGGCGTCGCTAGCCAACGCCAGCTCACGCTCGAGCGCTACCGGCAGGCGTCTATCCAGGCTGATCGACGCCGGCCGAGCCGCCTGGTAGCCCACCCGACAGCCGTAGGCCAGTACTTCGACACCGCACTTCGCCACCCGCCGCAGCGTCGTCGCATAGTGCGCATCGATATGCGCCGCCGGCGCGACGCTGGTTATTCCGGTATGCGCCACGCAGAACAGCAGCACGGCCCGCTGGCCGCTGGCCGCCAGCTCGGCCAGCGCTTCCAGGTGGCGCGTGCCGCGGGCACTGACCGCATCGGGGAAATAGCCATGGCCGTCGGGCTCGCGCAAGGTGACCTGCTTGACCTCGACATACGCCGTGCCGCGCTGCGGGTCGTCGAGCCGGAAGTCAAGCCGTGAGCCGGCGACCTTGGCCTCGCGCTTGAGCTGCGCGTAGCCGGCCAGTTCCGGCACCCGCTCCGCCGCGAGCGCCTCGGCGACGATCGCGTTGGTGCGCCCGGTGTGCACCGAGGCGCTCGCCAGCGTGCCGTCGGCCTGAGGCAGCTCGATCAGCTCCCAGGTCCAGGCCAGCTTGCGCGCCGGGTTGTCGCTCGGCGCCAGCCACACCCGGCAGCCGGGCATGTTGACCGCACGCATCGAGCCGGTATTCGGGCAATGCGCCACCACCGTCTCGCCGCTGGCCAGCTCGATATCGGCGAGAAAGCGCTTGTAGCGCCGAAGCAGAATACCCGGCACCAGGTCGGGGTAGTCCACCTCAGCTTCCCCCCTGACGCGCCAGGAAACGCTCGAAGCGGGCAAGCGCTTCCTCGAGCCGAGCGACGTCGTTGGTGAAGGCGATCCGCACATGGTGCTCGCCGCCGCGTACCGCGAAGTCGATCCCCGGAGTAATGGCGACATTTTCCTCTTCCAGCAGGCGCTGGCAGAAAGCCTGACTGTCGCGGGTGTAACGCGACACATCGAGCCACAGGTAGAACGCTCCTTGCGGGGGCTGCGCCGGCGCCAGGCCCAGCCGCTCGAGCCCCGCCAGCAGTACGTCGCGACGGCGATGCAGCTCGTGGCGGCGCCGCTCGAGCTCCACCCGGCATTCGGGCGTGAACGCCGCCAGCGCGGCGTGTTGCGAGAGTGTCGGCGCGGCCAGGAACACGTTCTGCGCCAGCCGCGTCAGCGGTTCGACGGCGGCTTCGGGAGCTACCAGCCAGCCCAGCCGCCAGCCGGTCATGCCGAAGTATTTCGAGAAGCTGTTGACGATGAACGCGTCGGGAGCGAGCGATGCCGCGGTCAGCGGTTCGACGTCATAGCTCAGCCCCTGGTAGATCTCGTCGACCAGCAATGCTCCGCCCCGCGCCGCAACCGTCTCGCTCACGGCTTTGAGTTGGCCGGCGTCGAGCATATGCCCGGTAGGATTGGATGGCGTGGCCAGCATCGCCAGCCGGGTTTCCGCCTGCCAGTGCTGGTCGATGAGCGCAGCGTCGAGCTGCCAGCCGCTCTCCGGGCCGACCGCCACACAATCGACCTGGGCATCGGCAAGGGCCATGAAGTGGCGGTTGCAGGGATAGGTCGGATCGGCCATCAGCACCCGATCGCCGCGACTCACCAGCAGCTGGCTGGCCAGCAGCAGCGCCCCGGAAGCGCCCGGAGTGACCAGGATTCGCGCCGGATCGATGCGGGTATCGAAATGCTCGGCATAATGCCCGGCGATCGCCTCGCGCAGCGCAGCAATGCCGCCCGCCGGGGTATAGCGGGTTTCGCCCCGCGCCAGCGCCCGCTGGCCGGCCTCGACGACCGGTTGCGGGGTGGCGAAATCCGGCTCGCCGACTTCCAGATGGATGACATCGTGGCCCGCCGCTTCGCGGGCCTGGGCCAACTCCAGCAGGTGCATGACCCGAAACGCTTGCACCCGATCGATGCGTTCACTCCAATGCATGATTGCTCCCTTGGTCGCGCCTTGTCGCGCCACCGGTAGCCCGGCGGCGGCAATCAGTTGTCCACGCCCGACGACACACGTCAAGATTCCGCGCCAGACAGGCGTTCAATAGTTGCAATGCCGGCGCTTTTTCGCTAAATAAGCAAGGCTTCGGGTGGGCATGCCATCCGCGGAGCCGCCGATTTACATGGCGAGCTCCGAGCGGCCGGGCATCGGCCCCAGTCACTTGAGTAATGAGGCAGCCCCATGCCAGTAGCAGAACAGAAGACGGAAGCGCCAAAGAAATTCACCCCGTACCAGCCGGCACCGGGTGAAGAGTATATGAACGAGCAGCAGCTGGAGCACTTCCGACAGATCCTGCTCGGCTGGAAACAAGATCTCATGGAAGAGGTCGACCGCACCGTGCGTCACCTGCAGGAAGACGCCAACAACTATGCGGATCCAGCCGATCGGGCGACTCAGGAAGAGGGCTTCAGCCTGGAGCTGCGCACCCGCGATCGCGAGCGCAAGTTGCTCAAGAAGATCAACGAAACGATCGAGAAGATCGACGAGGACGATTACGGCTTCTGCGAGGCCTGTGGCGTCGAGATCGGCATCCGCCGCCTCGAAGCGCGCCCCACGGCCACCTTGTGTGTCGACTGCAAGACGCTGGCGGAACTCAAGGAAAAGCAGCTTGGCGGCTGAATGATCGGTCGATCGAGACGGGCGCCCGGGTGGCGCCCGTTTGCGTTTCAGGGCCGGCCAATCGCTGATTGTTGCCTGGCCATTTCGAGGAGATAGCGATGCCCGGGTATCGTGGACGCTTTGCACCGACTCCCTCGGGACCTTTGCATTTCGGTTCGCTGGTCGCCGCGCTGGCCAGTTTTCTGGATGCCCGTCACGTCGGTGGCGAGTGGCTGTTGCGAATCGAGGACGTCGACCCGCCACGCTGCCCACCGGGTACCAGCGATGTTATCCGTGATCAGCTCGCGGCCTATGGCCTCATCTGGGACGGCCCGGTGATGGTCCAGAGCGAGCGCGACGCGGCCTATCAGGCTGCGCTGACACAGCTGGCCAAAAAGGGCCTGGTCTACCCCTGCAGTTGCTCGCGCAAGGAGTGGCGCGACTATCCGAGCTACCCTGGCTGGTGCCGCAGTGGCCCGTTGCATCCCGAGCGAGCGCTGGCCTGGCGACTGCGCAGCGACCTGGGGGCGCGGCCGGTGAGCTGGCGCGACCGGCTGTTCGGCGGACAGCGTTTCGACCCGGCGACGCTGGGCGATGTGGTGCTCAAGCGCAAGGAAGGCCTGTGGTCCTATCAGCTGGCGGTGGTGGTCGACGACACCGAGCAAGGCATCAGCGACGTGGTGCGCGGCGCCGATCTGCTCGACAACACGCCCTGGCAGCTCCAGTTGCAGGCAGCGCTGGGTTATCCGCAACCACGTTATCTGCACCTACCGCTGATCGTCGCCGCCAACGGCCAGAAACTCTCCAAGCAGAACCGCGCCGCCGCGCTGCCGATCGAAGGCGACGCCCCGCGCGATATTCTGCATCGAGCGCTCGTCGCGCTCGACCAGGCGCCACCCCGCGAGCTGGCCGGGGCGCCGGTCACGGATCAGCTCGCCGCGGCGATCGGCGCCTGGGACCCCACTCGCCTGCAGCGCGAAGCCAAGCGCCAGACGCCAGACCCGGCCTGACGCCATCGCGCTCGCCACGCCTTCGACTCAGGTCGGGTTGAGTGCGAGGCTCTGGCTGTCCCTACACTCGCAGACCCCCTGCCCGGCGGCCCGGCGGCGAGCACCTTGTTCAGAACCTGAAGCAGCGTGGCCCAGGATGGCCGTGGGCTTGATCACCGCCGCCCGGGCGGGTCAGGATATCCACAGGCTGACCAGCGCCGCGGCACGCGCATCGTCCTGTGGCCCGACCCACCCGAACCGAGGATGGTTGAAAACACGATGCCCCAGATTCTGATTGTTGACGACGACGCCACCTCCCGACTGGCGCTGCGTCGCCTGCTCGAGAGCGCGGCCTATCGCGTCAGCGAGGCCGTATCGGTCATCGAGGCCCATCAGGCGGATCTGACCCAATTCGACCTGATTATCAGCGCCCTGCATCTGCCCGGCGAGCCGGGTACCGCGCTGATCGACGCCGTCGATTCACTGCCGGTGATGATCACCACCCACCATGCCAGCATTCGCTCGGCGGTGGAGGCCCTCAAGCAGGGCGCCGTGGATTTCATCACCCAGCCTTTCGATCCCGACGAACTGCTCGCCAGCGTAGCTCAGGCAGTCGACGAGCACGCTCCCCGGCGCGGCAACGAGCTCGATGCGCGACATGGCAATGACATTCCCCAGGGAATGGTCGGGCACTGTGCCGGCATGCGTGCGGTCTATACGCGAATTCGCAAGACCGCACCGGCGGATGTGACGGTGCTTATCCAGGGCGAGTCGGGTACCGGCAAGGAGCTCGTGGCACGCGCCATCCACCGCCAGAGCCGTCGCGTCAAGGCGCCGCTTATCTGCGTCAACTGCGCGGCGATTCCCGAGACACTGATCGAGTCCGAGCTGTTCGGTCATGAAAAAGGCGCCTTCACCGGCGCCAGCGCGGCACGCACCGGGCTGGTCGAGGCCGCCGACGGCGGTACGCTGTTCCTCGACGAGATCGGCGAGTTGCCGCTCGATGCGCAAGCACGGCTATTGCGCGTGCTGCAGGAGGGTGAGATCCGCAAGATCGGCTCGGTCGAGACCCGCCATGTCGACGTGCGCCTGATCGCCGCCACCCATCGCGATCTCAATGCGCTCTCCAAAAGCGGCGAGTTCCGCCTCGATCTCTACTACCGGCTCAATGTCATGCAGATCGACTTGCCGCCGCTGCGCGAGCGCGAGGACGACATTCTCGAGCTCGCCGACGTGCTGCTGGCCGCCGCCTGCCGGCGTCATTCGCGCAGCGCTCTCAAGCTGTCGCGCACCGCACGTCGCGATATCCGCGACTACCCCTGGCCCGGCAACGTCCGCGAGTTGGAAAATGCCTTGGAGCGCGGGGTCATTCTTGCCGAGGGCAACCTCATCCATCCCGACGACCTGGGTCTCGGCCCGGTCACCGCTCGCCCGGCCCCGGCACGCAGTAGCGTATCGGCTGCCACTAGTGGTCCCGAGCCCTCCGTCGACCAGGAAGATGATCTGTCTCTCGAGGACTATTTCCAGCATTTCGTCCTTGAGCATCAGGACCAGATGAGTGAAACCGAACTCGCCCGCAAGCTGGGCATCAGTCGTAAATGCCTGTGGGAACGCCGTCAGCGCCTGGGAATCCCTCGCAAGAAGAGCCCGCGCAGCCGCTCGGCGTAATCCTTTCGCAGAATTCGCGACCATGGTCTAACAGCAAGCTGCAGCGCTTGTAGGGATGATGGGGCCAGTTCGAGACGGCCTGAACGCACCACTTGTTACTGCTCCACCCACACGCTTCACCATTTTGGCGCACCAGCGGTAACAGAAGGACCGAAGAAAACTTCGCCCCAGGAACTCAGGAACCGCAAGAGATTGATAAAAATTAAAAAACCAGTAAGTGGCATGGTCGCTGCAACTTACTAGGGCAAGAAAAACAACAACTGCGGCGGCGCATAACAACAATAGCAGCGCTGCAGTCAGAGGTTGGCCAACAACAAGGACAATACAGCCAAGCAAGAGATTCCGGGTCCAACAACAAAAATGCCCAGCTAGAAGCACCGACGACAACAAGCACAACAGCGTCGGGACAATCCGGTGTCAGTATCGGGACGCGACACTTCGCGCACAGGCTCAACAATCATAATAGGCCTGTCTGAGGAGTACCCTTGGCAACAACAACAATACGCCAAGGGGAGGCAGACACCTGCCGTCGTGGTTGGATTATTGTTTTGAATACGAGACGGTCGCCATCAGGAAGAGACCCAAGAATAAAAACATCATGCTTGCCTGATGAATGGATTGGTGACTGTGGTGCGTATTCAAGGCGATGCGCCATCACGAAGAAGAATCAACAGCACGGATGCTGTCAGACTGCTTGAAGGGAAGGCCATTGGTCTTCCCTTTCTACTTTTTGCGCCCACCTGCTCTTCGCCTTTCTCATTCTTTCCGGCTTCCGGCCACGCTGCCATTTTTCAGACACGATTCGCTTCGCTGCGAGAGCGGTCAGAAATGCGTCACAGCCCTTCTTCGGCCCACGCTTTTCTCGGCGGTGCTTTGCAAGCCGGAGGGGCTCGGCTACACTGGGCGCTTTCCCTCAGACTGCGAGCACTATCGCGGCATGTTCAAAGGATTTACCCGCTTTCTCCAACGCCCCGGTGAACGTTTGAAGACTCTGTTCGGCAATCACGAGGGGGCCGGCGACCCCTCCGGTCTTCGCATTCTTCCCCGGGAAGAGCACAGCATTTCCCGGCAGCTATTCAGCGCCAGTGCGCTCAAGGTGCTCTATCGCTTGCACAACGCCGGCTTCGAGGCCTACCTGGTCGGCGGCTGCCTGCGCGATGCGCTGCTCGGCAAGGTGCCCAAGGACTTCGATGTGGCCACCAATGCCACGCCCGAGGAGCTTCGCGACCTGTTCCGCAATTCACGGATCATCGGTCGGCGCTTTCGCATCGTGCATGTGCGCTTCGGTCGGGAAGTCATCGAAGTCACCACCTTTCGCGGCCGCCCCGGCGACGATCACGGCGAACATATCGCCCACCAGTCCGAGGATGGCTTGCTGCTGCGCGACAACGTCTGGGGCAATATCGAGGAAGACGCCCTGCGTCGCGACTTCACCGTCAATGCGCTGTACTACAATATTGCCGATTTCTCGCTGCACGACTGGGCGGGTGGCCTCGCCGACATCGATGACCGGATGCTCCGCCTGATCGGCGATCCGGCGACCCGTTATCGCGAAGATCCGGTGCGCATGCTGCGCGCGATGCGCTTCGCCGCCAAGCTGGACTTCACGCTCGCCGCGGACACCGAAGCGCCGATTCGCGAACTCGCACCGCTACTGCTGCAGATCCCCCCGGCGCGGCTTTTCGACGAAGTGCTCAAGCTGTTCATGTCGGGTCACGGCGTGCAGAGCTTTCATCGTCTACGCGAATACGGACTGTTCGCCATGCTGTTTCCCGAGACCGACGAGGTCATGGCCGAGCTCGAGTGGGCCGAGCCACTTCTTCTGCAGGCACTGGCCAACACCGACGAGCGGATACTCAACGAGCGTCCGGTCACCCCGGCCTTCCTGTTCGGCGCCTTGCTCTGGCCCAGCGTGCAATGGCGCTCGCAGCGTCTCAGGGCAGAAGGCATGCCGCCGATACCAGCCCAGCAGACCGCCGCCCAGCAGGTCATCACACGCCAGCTCCAGCATATCTCGATTCCCAAGCGCTTCAGCCTGCCGATGCGCGACATCTGGGATCTACAGGAGCGCCTGCCCAAGCGGCGCGGCAAGCGTGCCTTTCAGACCCTCGAACACCCGCGCTTTCGCGCCGCGTACGATTTCCTGTTGCTGCGCGAACACGCCGGCGAGATCGCGCCCGGCCTCGGCGCCTGGTGGGACGCCTTTCAGGATGGCGACGAGCATGAACAGCGGCGCCTGCTGAACAAGGTCGACGCCGATCCGGCGGGCAGCGCGGGGCCGCGCAAGCGCCGCCCCCGCAAGCGTCGCGGCGGCCGCCGCCAGGGCAGCAATCCCGACAACGGCGCTGACTGAGCGCATGACGGCCGCGCAGCACATGGCCTATATCGGCCTGGGCAGCAATCTCGCCGATCCCGTCAGGCAGGTCGAGCAGGCCCTCGATGAACTGGACGAACTGCCGCTCACCCGGCGAGCGGCCTACTCGCCGCTGTATCGCAGCCGCCCCGTCGGCCCCCAGGATCAGCCCGACTTCGTCAATGCCGTGGCACAGTATCGTCACCCGTCTGTCGCCACTCGCCCTGCTCGACCAGCTGCAGGCGCTCGAACAGCGTCATCGCCGGGTGCGTCAACGTCATTGGGGCCCTCGCACCCTGGATCTCGACCTGCTGCTGTTCGCCGACCGCCAGTTGGCGTCAGCGCGCCTGACCCTACCGCACCCCGGCCTGCTCGAGCGCGCCTTCGTCATGATACCGCTGGCCGACGTCGCCCCCGAGCTCGAGCTGGACGGCACTGAGCGTGGCGCAACGCGCCAGGGCGCTTACTCAGCAGCGATCTCCAGCCTCTGACGCCACACAGCCATTGACTCCGCCAAAGTCGGGTTGCAGCACAATTGTTACCATTCCACACTTTCGGCCTGCATGGGTAACAACCTTCGCCATACACGCCAGCTTCGGGGATAGCCGTATGCCGCGGAGCGCAACATGAGAAACACACGCCATGAAAACTGTCACCGTGAGTACGCTGCAGGCGGCCAAGCGCGCCGGCGAGCCGTTCAGCTGCCTGACCGCCTACGATGCCTCCTTCGCCCATGTCGCCAGTCAGGCGGGAATCGAGGTTCTGCTGGTCGGCGACTCGCTGGGCATGGTCCTGCAGGGCCATGCCAGCACGCTACCGGTCACCCTCGCCGATATCTGCTACCACACCCGTTGCGTGGCACGTAGCAAGGATGCCAGCCTGCTGATGGTCGACCTGCCGTTCATGAGCAACTCCAGTCAGGAGCGCCTGCTCCAGGACGCTGGCGAACTGATGCGCGCCGGCGCCGAGCTGGTCAAGATCGAAGGCGAGGCATGGATGGCCGATGGCGTACGCGAGCTGACGCGGCGCGGCGTGCCGGTCTGCGCCCACCTCGGGCTGACCCCACAGACCGTCTATCAGCTGGGCGGCTACAAGGTCCAGGGTCGCGATGCCGCGCACGCCGAGCGCCTGATCGCAGAGGCCCGTACGCTGGTCGACGCCGGCGCCTCGGTGATCCTGCTCGAGTGCGTGCCGGCGAGTCTCGGCCAGGCCATGCAGCAGGCCCTCGAGGTGCCCGTGATCGGCATCGGCGCCGGCCCCGACACCGACGGTCAGATACTCGTCATGCACGACGTCCTGGGCGTCAGCCAAGGACGCACGCCGCGTTTCGTGAAGAACTTCATGAGCGAGGCCGACTCGATCCAGGGCGCCTTCGCGGCCTATCATGAAGCCGTCAAGACACGTCGCTTTCCGGCCGAGGAGCACTGCTTCTGATGCACACCGTGACCGACATCGCCACGCTGCGCGAAACGCTCGGCGAGGCGCGGCGCCGAGGCCAGCGCATCGGCCTGGTGCCGACCATGGGCAACCTGCATGACGGCCATCTGGCGCTGGTCGCCGCCGCCCGCGAGCGGGCCGATTACGTGGTGGCGAGCATCTTCGTCAACCCGCTGCAGTTCGGTGCCGGCGAGGACTTCACCAGCTATCCGCGCACGCTGGAGGAGGATCGCGCTCACCTCGAGGGCGCCGGCTGCGACCTGCTGTTCGCGCCCAGCCACCAAACCGTCTACCCCCAAGGCACGACGGCGACGACAACGGTCCAGGTACCCGAGGTCTCGGAGGGCCTGTGCGGCGCCAACCGGCCAGGACATTTCAATGGCGTGGCAACCGTGGTCAGCATGCTGTTCAACCTGTTCCAGCCCGACCTGGCCTGTTTCGGCAGCAAGGACTTTCAGCAGCTCGTGGTGATCCGCAAGCTGGTCGCCGACCTGCATTTCCCGGTCGAGATCGTCGGTGTGCCGATCGTACGCGCCGCCGATGGCCTGGCGCTGTCGTCGCGCAACGGTTACCTGAGCGCCGAGCAACGGGCCCGGGCGCCGCGTCTGTATGCCACGCTCTGCCACGTCCGTGACACGCTGGAGCAGGGCACCGCTCGCGAAGAGGCCTTGCGCCAGGGACTTTCCCGACTGGTCGAAGACGGCTTCAAGCCCGATTATCTGGAGTTGCGTCGACACGACGACCTGGGCGTGGTCACAGATGACACCCGCGAGGCGGTGTTGCTCGGCGCTGCCCACCTGGGGCCGGCGCGGCTGATCGACAATCTCAAGGTGACGATGCCACGCTGAGCAGGCCGAATCGGACCCTCGCCCAAGGCTTTTTAGGCTGGCAAATGCGCTCACTCAGCGATGTTCGCCTGATTGCCGATTGCCGCGACGCACTCGGGTCTCCTATGCTGGACAAGTACCCGTTCGCCTCGTATCAAGGAGTCTCACATGCAAGACGTGGTTATCGTCGCGGCGCGCCGCACCGCTATCGGCACTTTCGGCGGCTCGCTCGCCGGCATCCCTGCCACCGAGCTTGGTGTCAAAGTGATACAGGACATACTGGCGAATACCGGCGTCGCCCCCGAGCAGGTCGACGAAGTCCTGCTCGGTCAGGTTCTCACCGCCGGCTGCGGGCAGAACCCCGCCCGCCAGACATCGATCCGTGCAGGCCTGCCCGCAGGCGTGCCGGCGATGACTATCAACAAGGTCTGCGGCTCGGGGCTCAAGGCGCTGCACCTGGCGACCCAGGCGATCCGCTGCGGCGACGCCGAGCTGATCCTCGCCGGTGGCCAGGAGAACATGTCGCTGGCGCCCCACGTATTGCCGCACTCGCGTACCGGCCAGCGCATGGGTGACTGGAAGGCCATCGACTCGATGGTCTACGACGGCCTGTGGGACGCCTTCAACGATTACCACATGGGCGTTACCGCCGAGAATCTCGCCGACAAGTACGGGATCACTCGTGAGCAAATGGATGAATTCGCCGCCCAATCGCAGCAGAACGCTAGCGCCGCCATCGAGTCGGGGCGCTTCGACAGCCAGATCGTGCCGGTCGAGATTCCTCAGCGCAAAGGCGATCCGGTCACCTTCGCCGCCGACGAGGGGCCGCGCGCCGGCATCACCGTCGATAAACTCGCCGCCATGAAGCCCGCCTTCAAGAAGGATGGCAAGGTCACCGCCGGCAACGCCTCGTCGATCAACGACGGCGCCGCGGTGACGATGATCTGTTCCGCGAACAAGGCGCGCGAGCTGGGCCTCGAGCCGCTGGCCTACATCAAGGCGTACGCCAACGCCGGTGTCGATCCGGCAATCATGGGCCTCGGCCCGGCCCCGGCCACACGGCGCTGCCTGGAAAAGGCTGGCTGGACCATCGACGATCTCGACCTGGTCGAGGCCAACGAGGCCTTCGCCGCCCAGGCCATGGCGGTCAACAAGGAGCTCGGCTGGGATGTCAGCAAGATCAACGTCAATGGTGGCGCCATCGCGTTGGGGCACCCGATCGGCGCCTCCGGCTGTCGCGTGCTGGTATCGCTGCTTCACGAGATGATTGCCCGCGATGCCAAGAAAGGCCTGGCCACGCTGTGCATCGGTGGCGGTCAGGGGGTCGCATTGGCCATCGAGCGCTAACGCCGAACAAGCCCGTAGTAACAGAACGACGCCAGCGGCCAGGCCGCTGGCGTCGTCGTTTTCGGCCAAGAACGAATGTCTAGCTGATCAGCCGGCGCCCTGGGCAAACAGCACTGCCAGCACGATCGGCATGACCACCAGGCTACCCAGGTTGCCGATCAGCACCAGCGAAGCGACCGTATGCGGTTCCTGGCGATACTGCTCGGCCACCAGATAGTTGAGCACCGCCGGCGGCAACGCCGCGAACACCCACAGCGTCGCTGCCTGCAGGCCCGACAGATCGAGCCAGGCGATCAACGGCCAGGCCATTACCAGCCCGCTCGCCGGACAGGCCACGGCGCCCAGCACGCCCATCCGCCAGTCGCTGAAGTCGACATCGAGCATGCGCACCCCGAGCGCGAACAACATCAGCGGAATGCTCACGCCGCCGAGCATGTCGAGCGCCTCGAGCAACCAGCCCGGCAGATGGAAACCGCTCAGGTTGACCGCCAATCCGGCCAGGCTGGCCAGCACGATCGGCATGCGCAACAGCCGCCACCAGGGCGTGCGCGGATCGAGCATGTACAGCCCCACCGAGAAATGCAGCAGCATCTCGACGATGAATACCACCACCGCCGCGGGCAGCGCAGCCTCGCCGAACGCCAGCACCAGCAGCGGTATGCCCATGTTGCCGGTGTTGTTGAACATCATCGGTGGCAGGAAAGTCCGCCGGTTGAGCTTGAGCAACGTCGCCAGCGGCCACAGCAGCAAGCCCGAGCCGAGCACGATCAGCCCGGCGCCCAGCGCCAGGCTGGCGTACTCCTCGAGGGGCGCCTGACGATCGGCCAGTACCGCAAACACCAGCATGGGCACGAACAGCTCCATGTTGAGCGTATTGAGGCTGCGAATGTCGGGGGTTCGAAAGCGCCCGTAGAGCGTGCCGCAGCCGGCGATCAGGAACACCGGCAGCAGGGTCGACAGAATCTTGGCCAGCATGCTAACGACTCGGCAGACAAAGAGTGGCAGCCTAGCATGCCGGCGGCTTGCACGGCTCGTCCCGGCGCGTCACCATGACCAAAGCACTATCCGGAAACGCCACTTCGAAACAATCAATCTGAAGTACTGTTCAAAAGCGCGCTCGAAGCTTCGCCTCGACGCGCTATCCGACTCCTTACCGATCCAAGATACCGAGATACCATGAGCAAGTTCTGGAGCCCGGAAGTCCGCGAGCTGACGCCGTACGTCCCCGGGGAGCAGCCGCGTGAACGGCTGGTCAAGCTCAACACCAACGAGAACCCCTACCCCCCAGCCCCCGGCGTGGAACGCGCACTGCGTGAATTCCCCACCGATCACCTGCGCCTTTACCCCGACCCCGAGTCGCGGGCCCTGCGCGAGGCGCTGGCCCGCGAACAGGGTGTCAAGATCGAGCAGGTCTTCGTCGGCAACGGTTCCGACGAGGTTCTGGCGCTGGCCTTCCAGGCTTTCTTCCGCCAGTCGCGGCCGCTGCTGATGCCGGCCATCAGCTACAGCTTCTACCCCGTATACTGCCGTCTCTATGACATCCGCTATCGCACCCTGGCGCTCGACGATCATTGGCAGGTGCCACTCGATGCCCTGAGCGCCGACAGTGGCGGCGTGGTCTTTGCCAATCCCAACGCGCCCACCGGCCATGGCCATTCGCGGGCGGCCATTGCTCAGTTGCTCGAGCGGGTCAGTGATCGCGTGGTGCTGGTCGACGAAGCCTATGTCGACTTCGGCGGCGAGAGCGCGGTACCGCTGATCGACGCCCATCCCAACCTGCTGGTGGTCGGCACCTTCTCCAAGTCACGCAGCCTGGCCGGTTTGCGGCTGGGCTACGCGATCGGCTCGCGCGAACTGATCGAGGGGCTCGAGCGGGTCAAGGACTCGTTCAACTCCTATCCCATCGACAGTCTGGCCAGCGCCGCGGGCATCGCGGCGCTGGCCGATCGCGCGCATTTCGAGGCCTGCCGCGAACGGGTGATCGCCACCCGCGAGCGCACCCGCCGCCGGCTCGATGGGCTGGGCTTCGAGGTACTGCCGTCGCAGACCAATTTTCTGCTCACTCGGCATGCTCGACTCGATGCCGGAGAGCTGTTCATCGGCTTGCGTGAGCGCGGCATTCTGGTGCGTCACTTCAACAGCGAGGCGCTGCGCGACTTTTTGCGCATCAGCATCGGCACCGACGATGAGATGGACAACCTGATCGAGGCACTCGAGGCGCTGTGCCGCTGAACGGCTCACCGGTCTGCGCGAACGAAAAGCCTCTCTCATGAAAGCCTCACATGAAAAACGGCCCATCCGCCAAGCGGATGGGCCGTTTCGTTGACCGATCTAAGCAGTCCGGCCGGGCTTGACCCGGCCGGACTAGCCGATTACTCGACCAGACTCGCCTCGAAGGCTTCCTTCTCTTCGGCGGTGATCTCCTTGATCGACAGCTTCACGCGGTTGCGGTTGTCGATGTCGAGCACCTTGACGGTCACTTCGTCGCCTTCGTTCATGAAATCGCGCACGTCGTTGACCCGCTCGGGGACGATCTGCGAGATATGCACCAACCCATCGGTACCCGGCATGAAGTTGACGAACGCACCGAAGTCGGCGATCCGCACCACCTTGCCCTTGTAGAGCTTGCCGATTTCCGCCTCGGCGGTGATCCCCAGCACGGTGTCGATGGCGCGCTTGGCGGCCGCCTTGTCCTCGGCATAGATGCGCACCGTACCGTCATCGTCGAGATCGATGGACGCACCGGTGTCATCGCAGATCTTGCGGATCGTCGCGCCGCCCTTGCCGATCACGTCGCGGATCTTGTCCGGCGAGATCTTGATGGTCGCCATCGACGGCGCGTTGACCGAGACTTCCTCGCGGCTCTGCGAAATCACCCGGTTCATCTCGCCGAGGATATGCTGACGCGCTTCATGGGCCTGCTGCAGGGCAGTTTCCATGATCTCTTCGTTGATACCCTCGATCTTGATGTCCATCTGCAGCGCGGTGACGCCTTCCGCCGACCCGGCCACCTTGAAGTCCATGTCGCCAAGATGATCCTCGTCGCCGAGGATATCGGTGAGCACGGCGAACTTGTCTTCGTCCTTGACCAGGCCCATGGCGATGCCCGCCACCGGCGCCTTGAGCGGCACCCCGGCGTCCATCAGCGCGAGTGAAGAGCCACACACCGAGGCCATCGAACTCGAGCCGTTGGACTCGGTGATCTCGGAGACCACACGGATGGTGTAGGGGAACGCCTCGTCGCTCGGCAGCATCGCCTGGACGCCACGCCGGGCGAGGCGGCCATGACCGATCTCGCGGCGCTTGGGGCCACCCATGAAACCGGCTTCGCCGACGCTGTACGGCGGGAAGTTGTAATGCAACAGGAAGCGATCCTTGCGCTCGCCCTCCAGCGACTCGATCAGCTGGGCGTCGCGCAGCGTGCCCAGCGTGGCGATGACGATCGCCTGGGTCTCGCCGCGGGTGAACAGCGCCGAACCGTGAGTACGCGGCAGCACGCCGACCTCGATGTCCAGCGGACGCACGGTCTTGTGATCGCGGCCATCGATACGCGGCTCGCCGTCGATTACCCGGCGACGCACCACGCGCTTCTCGAGACTGGCAAAGGCGCCACCCACCTCGTCGGCGTCGTACTGGCCTTCGCCTTCGCCGGCCAGCTGTTCCACGGCCTGACGCTTGAGCTCACCGAGCGCATCCTGGCGCGCCATCTTGTCGGTGATCCGATAGGCTTCGCCGACCTTGCTCTCGAAGCTGCTGGCAAGCGCCTCCTTGAGCGCGGCGTTCTCCGCCGCCGGCTGCCAGTCCCACTTGGGCTTGCCCGCTTCGGCGACGAACTCGTTGATCGCGCTGATCGCCACCTGCATTTCCTGATGACCGTAGAGCACCGCACCAAGCATCTCGTCCTCGGAAAGCTCCTTGGCCTCGGATTCGACCATCAGCACGGCCTTGTCGGTGCCGGCGACGACCATGTCGAGCTCGGAGACCGCCAGTTCCTCGACGCTGGGGTTGAGGAAATAGCCACGATCTTCGGTAAAGGCCACGCGCGCGGCGCCAATCGGCCCGCTGAACGGCACGCCGGAGATCGCCAGTGCCGCCGAGGTACCGAGCATCGCGGCGATGTCCGGGTCCTGGTTACGGTCGGCAGAGAGCACGGTACAGACGACCTGGACTTCGTTCATGAAGCCCTTGGGGAACAGCGGACGAATCGGCCGGTCGATCAGCCGCGAGGTCAGCGTTTCCTTCTCGGTCGGACGACCTTCGCGCTTGAAGAAGCCACCGGGGATCTTGCCCACCGAGTAGGTCTTTTCCTGATAGAACACCGCCAGCGGGAAGAAGTCCTGCCCCGGCTTGATATCCTTCTTGGCGACCACGGTGCACAACACCACCGCGCCGTCCATGGTGACCTGCACGGCGCCGGTGGCCTGGCGGGCGATGCGCCCGGTTTCGAGGGTGACGGTGCTCTGACCGTACTGGAATGTCTTTTTGACCGGATTCACGGTGACTTCCTTCAACTTGTCTGTTTCATGTTTGGGTCTTTTTGACTCGGCGACCATTTTAGGAGTTCACAGGGTCAAGGGCTACCGCACCCCCATAAAAGAACAAGCAACCCCGTGGGGTTGCTTGTTCAATGATCATCCGTCGGATGGCCTTGCTTAGCGGCGCAGGCCCAGACGCTGGATCAGCGACTGATAGCGCTCGAAATCCTTGCGCTTGAGGTAGTCGAGCAGCTTGCGGCGCTGGTTGACCATGCGGATCAGACCACGACGCGAGTGGTGGTCCTGCTTGTTGGTCTTGAAATGCGACTGCAGGCCATCGATGTTGGCACTCAGCAGCGCCACCTGAACCTCGGGGGAACCGGTGTCGTTGTCACCACGGCCGTATTCGTTGACGATCTCGGCCTTCTTTTCAGCGGTCAAAGCCATCTGTCTCTCCAGTAAGCAATATGCCTGAGCATTGAATGTCGGAGACCACGCATATTTGCAGTCCCCAGGGTCGCGCCACTGAAGCCCAGTGACGAGAGCCGCCAACCGCGATCAGGCGGTGGCGACCAGACGACGCGGGGCGATCTCCCCTGCCGCCGTTACCGCGACCAGGCCCAGAAAGGCCGCGTCGCGATAGAGTCTAACCAGGCTGTCATTGCCCAGCCCGATGGTATCAAACTGTGCTCGCTGGCCGTGGAGCACGCGTTGCGCGGTGGCGTCATCGACGTCCAGACGCGGCAGATGCGCAACCAGCACGTCCATCGGCAACAGTGAGCGCTCGCGCTCGGCCTCGGCCGAGTCGGCATCCAGCACCGCGAAGTCGAGCATGTCGGCCGCCTGGAAAGGCCCGGTCTTGAGCCGGCGCAGCGCACTGATATGCGCCCCGCAGCCCAGCGCCGCACCAATATCCTCGGCCAGCGTGCGAATATAGGTGCCTTTGCTGCAGGCAACTTCCAGCTCGAAGCCCGCCGGCTCGCAGCCGATCAGCCGCGTATCGTAAACCGTCACGCTCCGCGGCGCACGCTCAATCGTCTTGCCTTCTCGGGCAAGCTGATAAAGCGGTTTGCCCTGATGCTTGAGCGCCGAATGCATCGGCGGGATCTGCTCGATCTCGCCACGGAAATCGCCCAGTACCCGCTCGATATCAGCTGCTTCGAGCACGGGTACCGGACGCCGTTCGATCACCTCGCCATCGGCATCGCCGGTGTCGGTGATCTCGCCGAGCCGCACGTAGGTGCGATAGACCTTGTCGGCCTCGAGCAGATACGACGAGAACTTGGTCGCTTCACCGAAGCACACCGGCAACAGCCCGGTGGCCATCGGGTCCAGCGTCCCGGTATGGCCTGCCTTCTGCGCCTGAAACAACCGGCGCGCACGCTGCAGGGCATGGTTGCTGGAAACGCCCTGGGGCTTGTCCAGCAACAGCACGCCGTCGATCGGCAAGCCGCGACGACGACGCGCCATCAGCGCTGGCTTCCCGGCTCGTCACCGCCTTCGTCGCTGTGACGCGCACGATCAGTCTCGACCGCCTCGTCGATCAGCGACGACAGCTTGTGCCCGCGAACCACGCTCTCATCGAAGTGAAAACGCAATTCCGGTACGTGACGAAGCTTGATCCGCCGCGCAATCTGGCTGCGCAGGAAACCGCTGGCACGCTTGAGCACCGCGAGGTTTTCCTTGATCCGCTCGGCATCGTCGTCGCCCAGCAGGGTGACGTAGACGTCGGCGTAACCCAGGTCACGACTGACGGTCACGCCACTGACGGTGACCATGCCCAGTCGCGGATCCTTGATCTCGCGCTGGATGAGCACCGCCAGCTCCTGCTGGAGCTGATCGGCCACCCGGTCGGTACGCTTGAACTCGCGCATCGGCTCACTCTCCTCGCTGCGTCATTGACGCCGACACAACGTGCGTCACAGGCTGCGCTCGACCTTGACCTGATCGAAGACTTCGATCTTGTCGCCGACCTGGACGTCGTTGTAGTTCTTGACGCCGATGCCACATTCCATGCCGTTGCGCACTTCGCTGACGTCATCCTTGAAGCGGCGCAGCGATTCCAGCTCGCCCTCGTAGATGACTACGTTTTCGCGCAACACGCGGATCTTCTTGTGACGATGGACGCTGCCCTCGACGACCATGCAACCGGCCACCGAGCCGATCTTGGGTGCGCGGAAGACGTCGCGGACCTCGGCGATGCCGACGATCTCTTCCTTCCACTCCGGCGCCAGCATGCCGCTCATCGCCTGCTTGACCTCATCCACCAGCTGGTAGATGACGCTGTAGTAGCGCAGGTCCAGACCCTCGCGCTCGACGATCTCGCGCGCGGCGGCGTCGGCACGCACGTTGAAGCCGACCAGAATGGCATCGGAAGCCAGTGCCAGGTTGGCGTCGGTGCCGGTGATGCCACCGACCCCCGAGGACACTACGGCGACTTCGACCTCATCGGTGGACAGCTCCTCGAGCGCCCCGCGGATCGCTTCCAGCGAGCCCTGCACGTCGACCTTGAGGACGATGTTGACCTTGGCCACCTCGTCCTGGCCCATCTGCGAGAACATGTTCTCGAGCTTGGCCTTCTGCTGACGTGCCAGGCGCACCTCGCGGTACTTGCCCTGACGGAAGTTGGCGACTTCGCGCGCCTTCTTGTCGTCGGCCAGGACCATGAAGTCCTCGCCGGCCTCGGGCGTGCCGTCCAGCCCCTGAATCTCGACCGGCATCGCCGGGCCGACTTCGTCGACCTGCTTGCCGAGCTCGTTGGTCAGGGCGCGCACGCGGCCGTAATGCAGGCCGGCCAGCACGATGTCGCCCTTCTTCAGAGTGCCGTTCTGGACCAGTACCGTAGCCACCGGGCCGCGGCCCTTGTCGAGCCGCGACTCGACGACCACACCCTTGGCAGGCGCTTCGGGAACGGCCTTGAGCTCGAGCACCTCGGAGACCAGCAGTACCGCCTCGAGCAGTGCATCGATGCCTTCGCCGGTCTTGGCCGAGACATGCACGAACTGGGTATCGCCGCCCCACTCCTCGGAGATGACCCCGTGCTGGGACAGCTCGTTCTTGACCCGATCGGGATCGGCGCCCTGCTTGTCGATCTTGTTGACCGCGACCACCAGCGGCACTTCGGCCGCCTTGGCGTGCTCGACCGCCTCGATAGTCTGTGGCATCACGCCATCGTCGGCCGCAACCACCAGGATGACCACATCGGTCGCCTGGGCGCCACGGGCACGCATGGCGGTAAACGCCGCGTGACCCGGGGTGTCAAGGAACGTCACGCCGCCGTGCTGGTCCTCGACGTGATAGGCGCCGATATGCTGGGTGATACCGCCGGCCTCGCCAGTGGCGACCTTGGTGCGCCGGATGAAGTCGAGCAGCGAGGTCTTGCCGTGGTCGACGTGGCCCATCACCGTGACCACCGGCGAACGGGTGATCTCCTCGCCCTCGTAGGAAATCCCCTCGAGAACCTCGGTTTCCAGCGCATCGTCCTTGACCAGCTTGGGCTTGTGACCCATCTCCTCGACAACGATCGCCGCGGTGTCCTGGTCGATGGTCTGGTTGATGGTTACCGCCGCGCCCATGGTGAACATGGCCTTGATGACTTCGTTGGCCTTGATCGCCATCTTGTCGGCCAGGTCGGCGACGCTGATCGATTCGGGAATCGCCACCTCGCGCACGATCGGCTGGGTCGGGCGCTGGAAGCTGTGCTTGCCACCGCCGCCGCTGTCGCGGCCACCTCCACGCCGGCTACCGCGCCGCTCGGCACGCTTGACCTTCTTGCCGCTGCCGCGACGGCGCTCGGCACGCTCCTCGCGGTCTTCGTCACGATTGGTATCACGGTCCTTCTTGGCGGCCGCCTTCTTGGGATTGGCGCGGCGATTGTCGCTGCGCGGCTCCTTGGGCGGCGCCTCGACGACCGGCTCCGCAGGCGGCTCGCCAGCGGCCAGGTCCTGCTCGGAACGAATCTCGTCCGCGGCCGGCGCCTTGGTTTCCGCCTGGGCGCTGTCATCAGGCGTTGCCGGCACCTCGGCACCCGACGCACCGGCGCCCGACGCATCAGCGCCTGGAGCCTCCGGCTGAGCCTCGGCGGCTTTGGCCTGTGCTTCACGCTCCGCCTGTTCACGCGCCTGGGAGGCATCGGCCATGTCGCCGACCAGCTGGCGCGGACCCTGTTCCGGGGCCTGAGCCGCCGGCTCCTCGGTTTCCTCGCGCTTGACGTAGGTCCGCTTCTTGCGAACGGAAACCTCGATCGACTTGCCGCGACCATCCCCAGAGCGGATACGGCTCTTGGTCTTGCGCGTCAGGGTAACGCGGTTCTTGGGTGCCTGACCGCCGCCGTGGCTCTTGGTCAGGTGATCGAGCAGACGCTGCTTGTCCTCTTCGGACACCGCATCGCCTTCCGCCTTGTGGGGAAGCCCGGCTTCCTGCATCTGTTCCAGCAGGCGGGGCGTCTCACGCCCCACCTTGGCTGCAAAATCCTTAACTGTCATCTCTGCCATTACGACCCTCCTGAGCCCGTGACCTAGTTACTCTTGACTCTCGAACCAGGGCGCACGGGCGGTCATGATCAGTGCCGCGGCGCGCTCTTCGTTTACATCCTCGATGTCCTTGAGATCATCGACAGATTGTTCGGCAAGATCTTCCATGGTGACGATGCCACGACTGGCCAGAATGAAAGCCAGGTGACGATCCATGCCGTCCATCTCGAGGAGATCCTCGGCGGGTTGAGCGCCGTCAAGTACCTCTTCGGAAGCGATTGCCAGGTTCAACAGCTCGTCTTTAGCGCGTGCGCGCAACTCTTCTACCAGGTCCTCGTCGAATTCTTCGATCTCCAATATTTCCTCAAGCGGCACATAAGCGATCTCCTCGAGTGAGGTGAAGCCCTCATCGACCAAGATCCGGGCCAGTTCATCATCGATCTCGAGATGATTGATAAAAAACTCGACCAACGTGTCGACTTCCTGCTCGCGTTTACCCTCGGCCTCGTCTTCGGTCATCACGTTGAGTGCCCAGCCAGTCAGCTCGCTGGCCAGGCGAACATTCTGTCCACTGCGGCCGATCGCCTGGGCCAGATTGTCCTCGGCGACCGCCACGTCCATGGCATGGGTGTCCTCGTCGACGAGAATCGAGGCCACGTCCGCCGGGGCCATGGCATTGATCACCAGCTGTGCCGGGTTATCGTCCCAGAGGATGATATCCACGCGCTCATTGCGCAGTTCGTTGGAGACGGCCTGCACCCGTGAACCGCGCATCCCGACACAGGCGCCGACCGGATCGATACGCTTGTCGTTGGTCTTGACCGCGATCTTGGCCCGCGAGCCCGGGTCGCGGGCCGCGCCCTTGATCTCGATGAGCTGCTCGGCAATTTCCGGCACCTCGATCTTGAACAGTTCAATGATCAGCTCGGGACGTGTGCGGGTCAGGATCAACTGCGAGCCGCGCGCTTCGGCGTCAACCTTCCACAGCAGCGCACGGACCCGCTCATTGAGTCGATAGCGCTCGCCGGGAATCATCTCGCTGCGCGGCAGGAAGCCTTCGGCATTGTCGCCCAGATCGATGATCAGCCCCTCACGGGTGGTCTTCTTGACGATACCGGCGATCAGTTCGCCTTCGCGCTCGGCGTAGTGGCGCACGATCTCGGAACGTTCGGCCTCGCGCACCTTCTGCACGATGACCTGCTTGGCGGTTTGCGCCGCGATGCGCCCGAAAGCCGCGTTCTCGATGCGCTCCTCGACCACATCGCCGAGTGTCAACGGCGGGTCGCGCTGCTCGGCATACGACTGCTTGATCTCGGCATCGGGATTCTCGAATTCGTCGTCCTCGATCACCACCCAGCGGCGAAACGTCTCGTAGTCACCGGTGGCACGATCGATCTGCACGCGCACGCTCGCTTCCTGACCCTCGAAACGCTTGCGTGACGCGCTGGCCAGTGCTGCCTCGACCGCGCCGAAGATTACGTCGCGGGGTACACCCTTTTCGTTCGAGATCGCATCAACGACCAGCAGAATCTCTTTGCTCATGCCTTAAGCCTCGCCAGAAAACCAGTCCTCACGCACCGAACTGCGGCACGATACGCGCCTGTTCAATGCTATCGATAGGAAAGCAGTACTCCTCGCCGTCGAGCTGCAGCAGCACCTCGTCATTCTCGACACCCGCCAGCAACCCCTTGAACTTGCGACGCCCTTCGAACGGCGCCCGCAAGCGCAGGGAGACCGTATGCCCCTTGAAGCGCGCGAACTGATCAAGGTCAAACAAGGGACGGTCCATGCCGGGCGACGACACCTCAAGCTGGTACTTGCCGGGAATCGGGTCCTCGACATCGAGCACCCCGCTGATCTGACGACTAACGTCGGCACAATGATCGACCGTGATGCCCGCCGGGCTGTCGATGTACACTACCAGCCGGGAGTGCTTGCCCTGGGGCAACAGTTCGATCCCCCAAAGCTCGAAACCCATGGCCGTGACCACTGGCTCGATGAGTGCGTTCAGCGCAGCGTGCTTGTTTGCCACAGACGAAGGCTCCTACAGCAGTTGCATCAGGCACCTGACCCAGGAGTAAAGAGGAAAGCTAGGTGGCTGATTGGCGTTAGTGACAACAACTCAGATGGCCAGAATCAGGCTGCTAACAAAAAGCCCCTTCATAAGGAAGGGGCCTTTCACAAGAAACTTGGTAGCGGGGGCCGGATTTGAACCGACGACCTTCGGGTTATGAGCCCGACGAGCTACCAGACTGCTCCACCCCGCATCATAGGCTGGCGATTATAGGAACTCACTCACCTTTCGGTCAAGCAAGCGAGCAGATCGCCATGTCCAGCTAATCGTGCTTCTGAACGGCCGCCACAGGCGGCGTGCAGATGGTGCCGAAGGGGGGACTTGAACCCCCACGACCATAAGGTCACTACCCCCTCAAGATAGCGTGTCTACCAATTCCACCACTTCGGCATCAGGGGCGAACAAGAGACAGAAGATAACGCTACGACTGCCTTTTGTTCATGACCAAGCGACTTCTACAACCTGTTTGCTTGATCTTTTTTGCTGCTCGAGCTTCAGGAGACAATCTCTTTACTCCCCGTCTTCCTCGAGTGCTGGCGCAGCATTATGCTGCTGATCGCTGCTGTCGTCAAGGGTCGGCACCGAATTCTGCTGCTCGACCACCTCGGCATCGGGGATGCCTACGTCCGGCGCGCTATCGGCCTGCGACGACGCCAAATAAGCCAGGCCCAGTGAGGTCACGAAAAAGGCTGCGGCCAGCACTCCGGTGAGCGTGGCCAGGAAGCTGCTGCTGCCGCGCGAGCCGAACACGGTCTGCGAGGCGCCGCCACCGAAGGAGGCGCCGGCCTCGGCACCCTTGCCCTGCTGCAGCAGAACGAGCGCGACCAGCGCAATGGCGAGCGCCACATGAATCATGAGAATGATGGCTTGCATGGTTAACCTGCTGACTGACAGATGGCTATGAAATCGTCGACCTTGAGCGAGGCTCCGCCCACCAGGCCGCCGTCGATATCGGGCTGGGATAGCAACTCGGCCGCATTGCGAGCGTTCATGCTACCGCCATAGAGCAAGCGCAGCCCGGTCGCCAGCTCACGATCGAAGCCGGCCTGGTACTCGCGAATCGCCGCCATGACCTCCTGGGCCTGTTCGGGGGTGGCGGTGCGGCCGGTACCGATCGCCCAGACCGGTTCGTAGGCGATCGTCACCCGGGCACGCTGCTGCGGCTCCAGCCGCGCCATGACATGGCCGACCTGGCGCAGCACAACGTCGCGGGTCTGACCGGCGTCGCGCTCTTCAAGCGTTTCGCCAACGCAAAGAATGGGCCGAATATCGGCGCTGAGCGCTGCGAGCAGGCGATCGTAAACCGCCTCGTCAGCTTCACGATATAGCTGACGACGCTCGGAGTGGCCGACCAATGCATACTCGACACCGAACTCCTTGAGCATCCGGCCGCTGACCTCCCCGGTGTGCGCCCCCGAGCTCTGTGGATTGAGCGTCTGCGCACCCAGCACGACCGGCGTCGCGCCAAGTGCCGTCTGTGCGGCCGCCAGGTAGGGAAACGGTGGCAGCAAGGCCACCTCCACCGATGACGGCAGTTCGGCCGCCGCGAAGACCTCGCCGAACTGTTCGATCAGTGTCAGGGATCCGTTCATCTTCCAGTTGCCGGCGATCAGCGGCATGCGCATGGTTAGCCCCTTTCTCGGAGTGGTGCAAGATGGTATAGGAGCGACCCGGTCAAGACAACCGGCACCGCCTCTCAGGCCATGAGTGTCTTGACGTCCGCGGCGATGCGCTGGGCCAAGGCCGCGACGTCGAAGCGCGGCCGCCCCTCGACCATCACCCGGATCAGCGGCTCGGTTCCCGAGGCGCGCAGCAGCACCCGCCCCGAGTCACCCAACTCGCCCTCCACGCTGTCCACCGAGCGGCGCAACGCTTCGCTCTCGAGCAGCGCCCGCTTGTCGGTGCCGTCGGTGAGCCGCACATTGACCAATGCCTGCGGCGCCTTCTCGAAGCCCTCGAGCAGCGCGGTCAGCGAACAGCCGCTGGTGGCCATGATTGCCAGCACCTGCAATGCCGAAACGATGCCATCGCCGGTGCTCTGCACATGGCCGCAGACGATGTGCCCCGAAGACTCGCCGCCCAGTTGCCAATCATTGGCCACCAGGCACTCCATGACATAGCGATCACCGACCTTGGCGCGCTCGAAGGGGATAGCCAGCGACTCCATGGCCGCAGCCAGGCCAAAATTGCTCATCAAGGTGCCGACCACGCCGCCGCCCAACACACCGCGCTCATGGCGATCACGGGCGATGATATAAAGGATGTCGTCACCATCGATCTCGCGCCCGTCGGCATCGACCAGGATCACCCGGTCGCCATCGCCATCGAAGGCCACGCCGATATCGGCGCCGCGTTCGATAACCGCCGCGCGCAGCGATGCCGGGTATGTCGAGCCCACCTGCTGATTGATGTTGAGCCCATCGGGGCTGACGCCCAGCAGGCTGACATCGGCACCCAATTCACGAAACACGCTGGGAGCAATGTGGTAGGTCGCGCCATGGGCGCAATCGAGCACGATCTTGAGCCCCGTCAGGGTCAGCCGCTTGGGCACCGTCGACTTGCAGAATTCAATATAGCGGCCCGCGGCATCGCTGATGCGCACGGCTTTGCCCAGGCGGTCCGGCGATACGGTCTCAAGGGGCTTCTCGAGTTCATCTTCGATACGCGCCTCGAGGGCGTCGGGCAGCTTGGTGCCCTCGGCCGAAAAGAACTTGATGCCATTATCCTGGAAGGCGTTGTGCGACGCCGAGATGACGATGCCTGCGTCGGCGCGAAAAGTCCGGGTCAGGTAGGCAATCCCCGGGGTCGGCATCGGTCCGAGCAGGGCGACATCAACGCCCGCCGCCGAAAGGCCGGCTTCCAGTGCCGACTCGAACATGTAGCCGGAAATACGCGTATCCTTGCCGATCAACACCTTGGCATTGCTATTCTTGCGCTCCAGCACGCGGCCCATGGCCCAGCCCAACTTGAGCATGAAGTCAGCGGTGATCGGGTACTCACCAACGGTGCCGCGAATCCCGTCGGTTCCGAAATAACGTCGCGTCATCGGTCAGCGTCTTCCTGTAGCACGGCCCAGGTCATATTGATGGCATCCACGCTGGGCCCTACATCGTGGACACGCAGCAGCCGAGCACCACGCTCGACTGCCAGGCAAGCCAGGGCCAGACCGCCCGGCAAACGCTCCTCTACCGGACGATCGAGCACCTTGCCGATCATGCTCTTGCGCGACATCCCGGCAAGCACTGGCAAGCCAAAGTCGCCAAGCACATCCAGCCTGTTGAGCAGCCGCAGGTTTTGACCGACAGTCTTGGCAAAGCCGAACCCCGGATCAAGGATCAGCCGCTCGCGCCGAATGCCGGCCTGCTCGCATTCGGCGACCCGCGCCTCGAGAAAATTGGCAACGGCCTGCTCGATAGGCTCAGCATAATCAGTAGCCGTTTGCATGTCGCCCGGCTCGCCGAGCATATGCATCAGGCAGATCGGCAAGCCGCTGGCCGCCGCCACCTCGAGCGCGCCCGGACGACGCAGCGATCGAACATCATTGATCATCCCCGCGCCCTGGCCGATCACCTCGCGCATCACCGCCGGGCTGCTGGTATCCACCGAGACCAGCGCATCGAGTTCGCGCACCAGCGTCTCCACGACTGGCACAACCCGATCCAGCTCCTGCTGCTCCGGCACCGCCGCGGCACCGGGGCGCGTCGACTCGCCACCGATATCGATGATCGCCGCGCCCTGGGCAAGCATCGTTTCGGCATGGCGCAGGGCCGCATCGAGCACATCGAAATTACCGCCATCCGAGAATGAATCCGGCGTGACATTGAGGATGCCCATTACCCGCGGATAGGAGATATCGAGGCGATGACGACCGCACGCCAGCATGGCGTCCGGATCGCCGCTCTTCATGGAGGAATTCATGGCAGGGCCTCATTACCAAAAGCAATCACTGTATTGACCCGCTTTAAACGGTGCAAGGCGCCACTCGGGGCGCCTTGCACAGAACAACCTAGCATTGGCTGAACGGGCGGACTCAGTGCCCGGCCGGACCACCCAGCGGATCGGAGGGCTTGCGGCTCGGCCGCTCATCCTCATCTTCACCGCTACCTTCGTCGGCCTCGGGCCGAGCATCGGCTATCGGCGAGCCACTGCCCGAGTCATCGTTGTCGCTCCAGTCCTTGGGCGGTCGCGGCTTGCGCCCTTCGATGATGTCCTTGAGCTGATCGGCGTCGATGGTCTCGTACTGCATCAGTGCCTCGGCCATGACATCGAGCTTGTCGCGGTTATCCTCGAGCAACTGCTTGGCCTGGGTGTAACACTCGTCGATGATCCGCCGCACCTCTTTGTCGAGCCGCGTGGTGGTCTCGCCGGACTTGAGCTTGCCGCCGCCTTGGCCCGGGCCGCCGAGGAACTGATGAGACTCGTCCTCGTCGTACATGATCGGCCCCATCTCGGCGGACAAGCCCCACTTGGCGACCATGTTGTGCGCCAGCTCGGTGGCCCGCTTGATATCGTTGGAAGCCCCGGTCGTCACGCCGTTCGGCCCCAGCGTCATCTCTTCAGCCAGACGTCCGCCGAACAGCGAGCAGATCTGGCTGATGATCTGCTGCCGGGACAGGCTGTAGCGGTCCTCTTCCGGCAGGAACATGGTGACGCCCAGCGCCCGGCCGCGCGGAATGATGGTGACCTTGTAGACGGGGTCATGCTCGGGCATCAACAGGCCGATGATCGCGTGCCCCGACTCGTGGTAGGCGGTATTGAGCTTTTCCTTCTCGGTCATGACCATCGATTTGCGCTCGGCGCCCATCATGATCTTGTCCTTGGCCAGCTCGAGCTCTTCCATGCCCACCAGCCGACGATTGCGACGTGCCGCGAACAGCGCCGCCTCGTTGACCAGGTTGGCCAGGTCGGCCCCGGAGAAGCCCGGCGTACCGCGCGCGATGACACTCGGCTTGACGTCCTCACCGAGCGGCACCTTGCGCAGGTGCACGCCGAGGATATGCTCGCGGCCGCGGATGTCCGGCAGCCCCACCACCACCTGACGGTCGAAACGCCCCGGACGCGTCAGCGCCGGGTCGAGCACATCGGGCCGGTTGGTGGCGGCGATCACGATGATGCCTTCATTGGCCTCGAAGCCATCCATCTCGACCAGCAACTGGTTGAGCGTCTGCTCGCGCTCGTCGTTGCCGCCGCCCATGCCGGCGCCGCGCGAGCGGCCCACGGCATCGATCTCGTCGATGAAGATGATGCACGGCGCCTGCTTCTTGGCCTGCTCGAACATGTCACGTACGCGCGAGGCACCGACACCCACAAACATCTCGACGAAATCGGAGCCCGAGATCGAGAAGAACGGCACCTTGGCTTCGCCGGCGATCGACTTGGCCAGCAGCGTCTTGCCGGTACCTGGAGGACCGACCATCAGTACACCGCGCGGGATCTGCCCGCCCAGGCGCTGGAACTTGCTGGGATCCTTGAGGAAGTCGACGAGCTCCTCGACCTCTTCCTTGGCCTCATCGCAGCCCGCGACGTCAGCAAACGTGGTCTTGACCTGATCGTTGGTCAAGAGCTTGGCCTTGGACTTGCCGAAGCTCATCGGCCCGCCCTTGCCACTACCGCCACCCTGCATCTGGCGCATGAAGAACAGGAAGATCGCCAGAATGATCAGGATCGGGAAACTGGCAATCAGCAGCCGCGTCCAGAGACTTTGCTCCTCGGGCTTCTTGCCGGTCACGCTGACGTCATTGGCCAGCAGGTCATCCATCAGCTTGGGATCCTGCGCCGCGGGACGGATCGTCTGGAACTGCGACCCATCGGAACGCTCACCGGCGATGGTATAACCATCGATGGTGACCGAGCGGATCTGTCCCTCCTGCACCTGCTCGACGAACTGGGAATAGTTCATCGTCTGCGGGGAACTGTCGACACTGAAATTGTTGAACACCGTCAGCAGGACCGCCGCGATGACCAGCCATAAGATCAGGTTCTTCGCCATATCGTTCAAGGGAATACCCTCATTGAATCACTCTGTCTGCCAAGCGTGCCCATAGCTGACTCTACACCACAAATGGGGGCGTTCCATCAGCTTTGCAAGCTCAGCGCTTGAATCCATCCGCCAAGAGGTACACTTCACGCGATCGAGCACGCGAAGCCTCCGGCTTGCGGGTCATCACCCGGGCGAAACTGCCGCGCAGGTCATCGAGGAACTCATCGAAGCCTTCGCCCTGAAAGACCTTGGTCAGCAGCCGCCCGCCCGGGTTCAATGTCTGACGGGCCAGATCGAGCGCCAGCTCGACCAGATACATCGCCTTGGGCTGATCGATGGCGGCCATGCCACTCATGTTGGGCGCCATATCGGAAATGATCAAATCCACCGGACGCTCGCCCAGTTCGCCGAGGATTGCCTCAAGCACCGCATCCTCGGTGAAGTCACCGTGGATGAACGCGACGTCGGCCAACGCATCCATCTCGAGAATATCGGAAGCGATCACCACACCCCCCGGCATCACTTTCTCGGCGGCCACCTGGCTCCAGCCGCCGGGCGCGGCGCCCAGATCGATGACCGTCATGCCGGGCTTGAAGAGGCGGTCCTTGGCATCGAGCTCGAGCAGCTTGTAGCTGGCTCGCGAGCGGTAACCATCCTGCCACGAGCGCTGCACGTACTGGTCGTCGAAATGTTCCTTGAGCCAACCGGCCTTGCTCTTGCCGGGAGCGCTTTTGCTGGAAGTGCTTCGGGCCACACAATCACCTGTGTCATCCATCCGACAGGGACGGATCTTTCGAAAGCGGGGGATCTGGCAGCGAGGGAAACGAGTGAGGATAATCCGGCGCAAGCGCTTTGCATCGCCTGTCTTTCGCCTTACCATGGCGCGTTCAGTGGACGCGACACGGACGAACCGTCGCCGATCGCACCAGCCGCTCCTACGCACGCCAACCGGAACGATCACGATACCATGAGCTTGTCACAGGCACAAAAGAAAGCATTCCGCAGCATCGGCCACCATCTTTCGCCGCTGGTGACGGTCGCCGACAACGGCATCACGGACGGCGTGATGGGCGAACTCAAGCGCGCGCTGAACGATCATGAGCTGGTCAAGATCAAGATCGCCATCGGCGAACGCGACGAGCGTACTGCGATTGCCGAACAGCTGGCCAGCGACAGCGGTGCCGAACTGGTCCAGACGATCGGCAAGATGGCCTTGCTGTATCGCCACAACCCCAAGGCCAACCCCAAGCTCTCGAACATTACCCGCTTCGAGGAGCATCACGGGCGGCGCTGAGCCCCAAAAACGCCGGATCGGCAGCCGTTACAACGCAACTCGTAACGCAAGAAGCCGCCCACCAGGGCGGCTTCTGTGTTTTTCATCCAAACGCCTGCGCGGCTACAGATGCTCGACGCTCGAGATCTCGTACTCGACATCGCCGCGCGGGGTCCTGACCCCCACCACGTCGCCTTCCTCCTTGCCGATCAGCGCCCGCGCGATCGGCGAGGTCACCGAGACCTTGCCGGCCTTGATGTCGGCTTCGTCCTCACCGACGATCTGATAACGCACCTCTTCGTCGTTATCCAGATTGATCAGCTCGACGGTGACGCCGAAGATCACCTTGCCGGTCTTGGGCATCTTGGTGACATCGATCACCTGGGAGGCCGACAGCTTGGACTCGATCTCCTGGATGCGCCCCTCGATAAAGCCCTGCTGCTCACGCGCGGCGTGATATTCGGCGTTTTCCTTCAGGTCGCCATGTTCGCGAGCCTCGGCGATGGCATTGATCACCCGAGGCCGCTCCACTCCCTTGAGCTGATTGAGCTCTTCACGCAGACGCTGCTCGCCTGCGACGGTCATCGGGACCTTGTTCATGTGCTTGCTCCTGCATGCAGTTCCTGAAGCCGCCGCACGGTGATTTCATTGCCATACTCGAGCGCCATGCAAACGGCTCGCGCCCCGGCCAGCGTGGTGGCGTAGGGGACCTTGTGGGCAAGTGCGGTGCGACGGATCACGGAGGAATCGTTGATCGCCTGACGGCCTTCGGTGGTATTGACGATGTAGGCCACGTCGTCGTTCTTGATCATGTCGACGATATGCGGACGCCCCTCGAAGACCTTGTTGACGGCCGTGACCGGCAAGCCGGCTTCGTCGAGCGCTTGGGCGGTACCGCGGGTAGCGATCAGATCAAACCCCAATGCTAGCAGAGATTGCGCGACCTCGATAACGCCGAGCTTGTCCGGGTTGCGTACCGACAGGAACGCCGTGCGCTCGCCGCTAAGCGGCGGGATCGCCTCGCCGGCGCCCAGTTGCGCCTTGTAGAAGGCTTCGGCGAAGGTCGTGCCCGAACCCATCACCTCGCCGGTGGACTTCATCTCCGGCGACAGGATCGGATCGACACTGGGAAACTTGTTGAACGGGAAGACCGCCTCCTTGACGCTGATAATAGCCGGGAATCACTTCTGCAGTGAAGCCCTGCTCGACGAGCGTCGTGCCCGCCATGCAGCGCGCCGCGATCTGCGCCAGCGAAGTGCCGATGCACTTGGAGACGAACGGCACGGTGCGCGAGGCGCGCGGATTGACCTCGATGACGTAGATCTCGCCGTCCTGCCAGGCCAGCTGCACGTTCATCAGGCCGACCACGTTGAGCTCGATGGCCATGCGCTTGACCTGAGCGCGCATCTCGTCCTGCACCTCGGCAGGCAACGAATAGGGCGGCAGCGAGCAGGCCGAGTCACCGGAGTGCACGCCGGCCTGCTCGATGTGCTGCATGATGCCGCCGATCACAACCTGCTGTGCCGTCGGAGACCGCATCGATGTCGATCTCGATCGCCGCGTTGAGGAAGTGATCGAGCAGCACCGGCGAGTCGTTGGAGACCTTGACCGCGTGGGTCATGTAGTTCTCGAGCTCGGCGGCGTCATAGACGATCTCCATGGCGCGCCCACCAAGCACATAGCTCGGCCGCACCACCAGCGGATAGCCGATCTCGCTCGGCCTTGGCGAAAGCGTCCTCGAAGCTGCGCGCGGTGGCGTTGGGCGGCTGCTTGAGACCCAGCTTGTCGATCATCTGCTGGAAGCGCTCGCGATCCTCGGCACGGTCGATCGCGTCCGGCGTGGTGCCGATGATCGGCACGCCCGGCGCCTCGAGTTCGCGCGCCAGCTTGAGCGGCGTCTGGCCGCCAAACTGCACGATCACCCCGACCGGTTTTTCCTTGTCGACGATTTCCAGCACGTCCTCCAGCGTCACCGGCTCGAAGTAGAGGCGATCGGAGGTGTCATAGTCGGTGGAGACGGTTTCCGGATTGCAGTTGACCATGATCGTCTCGTAGCCATCCTCGCGCATCGCCAGCGCCGCGTGCACGCAGCAGTAGTCGAACTCGATGCCCTGGCCGATGCGGTTGGGCCCGCCGCCCAGCACCATGATCTTCTGGCGATCGCTGGGCTGCGGCCTCGCACTCCTCTTCGTAGGTGGAGTACATGTAGGCGGTATGCGAGGCGAACTCCGCCGCGCAGGTATCGACGCGCTTGTAGACCGGCCGAATACCAGCCTTCTGTCGGGTCTTGCGGAACTCCTTTTCGGAAACGCCAAGCAGCTTGGAAAGCCGCGCATCGGAGAAGCCCTTGCGCTTCAAGCGGAACAACGCCCCCGCGTCCAGCTCGCCCAGCGAGCGCTGGCCCAGCGACTGTTCGGTGCGCACCAGATCCTCGAGCTGAACCAGGAACCAGCGGTCGATATTGGTCAGCGCGAAGATCTCGTCGACGCTCATCCCGGCGCGCATGGCGTCGGCGATAAAGCAGATCCGCTCGGCGCCGGCGGCCTGCAGCTCGCCCTTGATCAGAGCCAGATTGGCCTCGCTGAATTCGCCGGGTTTGCAATCGGGAAACTTGGGATCAAGCCCGTCATTGCCGATTTCCAGCCCGCGCAATGCCTTCTGCAGCGATTCCTGGAAGGTCCGACCGATCGCCATCACCTCGCCCACCGACTTCATCTGGGTGGTCAGCCGGTCGTTGGCCTGCGGGAACTTCTCGAAGGTAAAGCGCGGAATCTTGGTGACCACATAGTCGATGCGCCGGCTCGAACGAGGCCGGGGTCTTGCCGCCGGTGATGTCGTTCGAGCAGCTCGTCCAGCGTGTAGCCGACGGCCAGCTTGGCGGCGATCTTGGCGATCGGGAAGCCGGTGGCCTTGGAGGCCAGCGCCGACGAGCGCGACACGCGCGGGTTCATCTCGATCACGACCATCCGCCCGGTGTCCGGGTTGATGCGCGAACTGGACGTTGGAACCGCCGGTCTCGACGCCGATCTCGCGCAGCACCGCCAACGAGGCGTCGCGCATGATCTGGTATTCCTTGTCGGTCAGCGTCTGCGCCGGGGCCACGGTGATCGAGTCGCCGGTATGGATGCCCATCGGATCGAAGTTCTCGATCGCGCAGACGATGATGCAGTTGTCGTTGCTTGTCGCGAACGACCTCCATCTCGTATTCCTTCCAGCCCAGCAGCGACTCGTCGATCAGCAGCTCATGGTTGTTGGAGAGCTCGAGGCCGCGCGTGCAGATCTCCTCGAATTCTTCCTTGTTGTAGGCAATGCCGCCGCCGGAGCCGCCCATGGTGTAGGAGGGGCGGATGATCGCCGGGAAGCCGAGCTCGCCCTGGATCGCCCAGGCCTCGTCCATGGCTGTGCGCCACCTTGGCCTTGGGGCATTCGAGGCCGATGCGCTTCATCGCCTGGTCGAACAGGTCGCGATCCTCGGCCTTGTTGATGGCATCGGCGTTGGCGCCGATCATCTCCACGCCGTAGCTGGCCAGCACGCCATGCTTGTCAAGATCCAGCGCGCAGTTCAGCGCAGTCTGGCCGCCCATGGTGGGCAACACGGCGTCGGGGCGCTCGTCCTCGATGATCTTCTCCACCGCCTGCCAGGTGATCGGCTCGATATAGGTGGCATCGGCCATCTCCGGGTCGGTCATGATGGTCGCCGGGTTGGAGTTGACCAGAATGACCCGGTAACCCTCTTCGCGCAGCGCCTTGCAGGCCTGGGCGCCGGAGTAGTCGAACTCGCACGCCTGGCCAATGACGATGGGGCCGGCGCCGATGATCAGGATGCTCTGGATGTCGGTACGTTTGGGCATGACGATTCCCGCTAGAAAAGTGACAGACGGCGACGCGGATAGAGTGGGCGCGGCTCAGCGGCGTTCGCGCATGACCCGCACGAAACGGTCGAACAGCGGCGACACGTCGCGCGGACCGGGGCTCGCCTCGGGGTGACCCTGGAAGCTGAATGCCGCCCGGTCGGTCCGCTCGATACCCTGCAGAGTGCCGTCGAACAGCGAACGATGGGTGGTGCGTAGCGTCGCCGGCAGGCTGGTCTCGTCGACCGCAAAGCCGTGGTTCTGGCTGGTGATCATCACCCTGCCGCTGCCTAGATCCTGCACCGGATGGTTGGCGCCGTGATGGCCGATGATTCATCTTTACCGTGCGCGCCCCGGAGGCCAGCGCCAGCAGCTGATGGCCCAGACAGATGCCGAACACCGGGGTGTCGGTATCGAGGATCTCGGCGATCGCCTTGATCGCGTAGTCGCAGGGCTCGGGGTCGCCCGGGCCGTTGGCCAGGAACACGCCGTCGGGCTTCATCGCCAGCACTTCGGCGGCCGGGGTCTGCGCCGGCACCACGGTCAGCCGGCAGCCGCGCGCGGCGAGCAGGCGCAGGATGTTGTGCTTGCAGCCGTAGTCGTAGGCGACCACGTGGAAGGGCCGCTCAGCGGCGGCGGTATCGGCGTAGCCCTCGCCCAGCGTCCAGTCGCCCTGGCTCCATTCGTAACGCTCGGTGCAGCTGACTTCCTTGGCCAGGTCCATGCCCTTGAGGCCGGGGAACTCGCGCGCCGCTGCCAGCGCACGCTCGGTGGCATCGTCGCCTTCGGCATCGGGTCCGGCGAGAATCGCCCCGTTCTGCGCGCCCTTGTCGCGCAGGATGCGCGTCAGCCGGCGCGTGTCGATATCGGCGATGGCCAGCACGTTCTGGCTCTTGAGGTAGTCGTCCAGGGTCCGCTGGCTGCGAAAATTGCTGGCCATCAGTGGCAGATCGCGAATCACCAGTCCCGCCGCACTGATGCGCGCGGATTCGACATCCTCGTCATTGATGCCGGTGTTGCCGATATGCGGATAGGTGAGCGTGACGATCTGCCGGGTATAGGAGGGGTCGGTAAGGATTTCCTGATAGCCGGTCATGGCCGTATTGAAAACCACCTCGCCGCTGGTCTGTCCATCGGCGCCGATGGCGCTGCCATGAAATACGCTGCCATCTGCCAGGGCCAGTATCGCGGGTCTAGTCAACGCAACGTCCTCCAGTGCTCACTTCGCAAGACGGCACGGCGTGCCGCCTCAAACGTTTCTCCGCGCATCCGCAAGCACATGCTCACGGACGCTCAGGTCGTAAAAAAGCGGGACGAAACCCGAAGAAGACCGGTTCCATCCCGCTTGTTGTTGTCCGCGTTTTCACATCGGCGGCCTTGCCAATCGCCAGATTGCCACGCCGGCCAGGTGCTTGGGCCACTCTTACCGCTTCCGAGTAAGCCCCAGCCCGGCCAAATTGACGAGATTCTACCGGAAACCACGCACCGAGGCCAGCCTTGCGAGCGACAAGCGCCTCTACACAGGCCTCAGCTCAGTCCCAGCACGTCCTGCATGTCGTAGCGCCCCGCCTCGCGTTCGGCGACCCAGCGAGCCGCACGCACTGCGCCGCGCGCGAAGGTCATGCGGCTCGAGGCCTTGTGGGTAATTTCGATGCGCTCGCCCTCGGTGGCAAACATCACCGTGTGCTCGCCGACGATATCCCCCGCGCGTACCGTGGCGAAACCGATCTCGCGCTCCGAGCGCGGCCCGCATTGGCCTTCGCGGGCGAACACGCCGTGCTCCTTGAGGCTGCGCCCCAGCGATTCGGCGACCACCTCGCCCATCTTAAGAGCGGTGCCGGACGGCGCATCGACCTTGTGACGATGGTGGGCCTCGATCACCTCGATATCGTAGCCCTCGTCGCCCAGCGCCGTCGCCGCAGTCTTGAGCAGATTGAGAGTCAGGTTGACGCCGACGCTCATGTTGGGGGCGAAGACCATCGCCACGCGATCGCGATAGCCGTCGAGCTCGGCCAGCTGGGCGTCGTCGAGGCCGGTAGTGCCGATCACGATGCGCTTGCCGTGTTCGGCGCAGAACGCCAGATTGGCCAGTGTGGTCGTCGGATTGGTGAAATCGATCAGCACGTCGAACGCATCCTTGACCGCCTCCAGCGAAGCCCCAGCGGCCACGCCCAGCTTGCCAATACCGGCCAGTTCGCCCAAGTCGGCACCGACCAGCGAGCTATCATCGGCGACAATCCCGGCCGCCAGGCTGGCATCGGGCTGCTGCTCGACGGCGGCTACCAGCGTGCGGCCCATACGGCCGGCGGCGCCCATGACGGCGATACGAGGAGCGTGAGAGGACATGCAGTCTCCAGGCAATTGGCGAGAAACGCGAATAGGGTGGAATTAAAGCCGCGAAAGTATAGCAACTGCCGACCCGGCGCGCCCGTATGGACGGCACCAGGAGACTCCGCCATACTGGCCCGCGAGCGCACAATCGCAATAAGAATCATGTTTAAAAACCTCCAAGATCCGTCCGCGTCCCACTGGTGGAACTCGACGTGACCCATCAACGAGTACGACATCCGCACATGCTTAACTCACTGTTCAAGGTCATCGGTGGTACGGCCATCGCCCTCGGCATTACGTCCGTCCAGGCCGACCCGATAACCGTAACGGACATCGCCGGCCGTGAAGTCACCGTCGATACACCCGTCGAGCGCATGATCCTTGGCGAGGGCCGTCAGATCTACCTGCTTGGGGCGCTGGAACCGGAAGCCCCCTTCGAGCATGTGGTGGGCTGGCGACAGGACTTCTCCCAGGCCGATCCGGACAACTATGCGAGCTACGCCGCCAAGTTCCCAGAGTTGAAGCAGATTCCGACTTTCGGCGGCTTCAAGGACGGCACCTTCGACGTCGAACAGGCCGCTGCGCTCCAGCCGGACGTGGTGCTGATGAACCTCGAAGCCAAGGCCGCCACCGAGGATGCAGCCTACGACGACAAGCTGGCCCAGCTCGGCATCCCGATCGTCTATGTGGACTTTCGCGAGGATCCCCTCGCCCACACCATTCCCTCGATGCGCCTGATGGGACGTCTACTGGACGAGGAGCAAAAGGCCCAGGCCTTCATCGACTTCGCCGAGGCCCAGATGGCCCGCGTCACCGAGACGATCGCGGCGGCCGATCCCGAGCGCCCGAAAGTCTTCATCGACCGAGCCGGGGGCTATTCCGAAGACTGCTGCATGAGCTTCGGGCCGGGCAACTTCGGCGAGTATGTCGAACTCGCGGGTGGTACCAATATCGCCGCCGACATCATTCCCAACACCTTCGGCACCCTGAACCCCGAGCAGATCATCGCCGCCAACCCGGACCATGTGGTTGTCACCGGGGGCAATTGGGACGCCTATGTTCCCGGCGGAGACTGGGTCGGTGTGGGGCCGGGCGCCGACATCGACGCGGCCCGCAAGAAGCTCAAGGGGCTGACCGAGCGCACCGCCATGACCGGTATCACGGCCGTGGAGACCGGTAACTTCCACGCCATCTGGCACCAGTTCTACAACAGCCCCTACTACTTCGTCGCGGTGCAGCAGCTGGCCAAATGGTTCCATCCGGATCTATTCAGCGATCTGGACCCCGAGGCTACCCTGCGGACCCTGCACGAGCGTTTCCTGCCGGTGGACTACGAGCCCGGGTATTGGATATCACTCCATGACCACTGAGAGCAGCCTCAGCACTACCGGTGCCCTCAAGGGTAACGCCCATTACCGCAGCCTGGTGTTCCGGCGTCAGTTGATTCTGGCCGGACTCGCGCTGGCGCTGTGTCTTAGCCTGTGCGTCGACCTGGCGCTCGGACCCGCACGCTATGGCCTGGGAGAGGTGATCACCGCCCTGCTCACCCCCGCTGCCGTGAGCGAGCCGGTCAGAGTGATCCTATGGGAAATCCGCATGCCGGTAGCGCTGATGGCCCTGGTGGTCGGCGCCAGTCTGTCGATCGCCGGCGCCCAGATGCAGACCATCCTCAGCAACCCGCTGGCCAGCCCCTTCACACTGGGCATCTCCGCCGGCGCCAGCTTCGGCGCCGCCCTGGCGCTCGCCTTCGGTGTGTCGCTGGTGCCCGCCGCCGTCGACTACATCATCCCGATCAACGCCTTTGTCATGGCCATGCTGACCGCCCTCGCCATCCACCTGCTGAGCATGCGACGCGGGGTGACGATCGAGACCATCGTGCTGCTAGGCATCGCCATGGTGTTCATCTTCAACTCGCTAATGGCGCTGATCCAGTTCTTCGCCAGTCAGCAGGCGGTGGCCGCGGTGGTATTCTGGACCATGGGCAGCCTGACCAAGGCGACCTGGCCCAAATTGTGGATCGCGCTAGGGGTGCTAGCGGCCGTGCTGCCACTGCTGGCGCGTCACGGCTGGGCTCTGACCGCCATGCGCCTGGGCGATGCCAAGGCCGAGAGCCTGGGAGTGAAGCCGCGGGCGCTGCGCCTCGAGGTGCTGGTGCTGGTGTCGCTGCTGGCCGCCATCGCGGTGGCCTTCGTCGGCACCATTGGCTTCATCGGTCTGGTCGGGCCGCATATCGCCCGCCTGCTGCTCGGCGAGGATCAGCGTTTCTTCCTGCCCGGCTCGGCACTCTGCGGTGCACTGATCCTTTCCGTGGGTTCGGTGCTGTCGAAGGTCGTCCTGCCCGGCACTATCATTCCCATCGGCATCATCACCTCGCTGGTGGGCATCCCATTCTTCCTGTTCCTCGTGCTCAGTCACAAGAAGGCTTCATGGTAACGCTCACCCTCGACCGCCTGTCGGCCCATTATGGCCGGCGCCAGATCCTTTCCGAGATCACCACACCCACGTTCTCGGGCGGCCAGGTCGTGGCCCTGCTGGGCCCCAATGCCGCCGGCAAGTCGACACTCTTCCGGCGCATCCTCGGGCTGCTCAACGGCGGGGGCAAGGTTCATATAGAAGGAGCGACCAGCGAGCGCCCGGTGGCCTACATGCCCCAGGAAACCGGTGCCAACGCGATGCTGACGGTCTATGAGTCGGTGCTGCTGGCGCGTATGCAGGGTCGTAGTCTGCGGGTGCAACCCGAGGATCTCGAAGAAGTGGATCGCGCGCTGAGCGATCTGGGCATCGTCGCCCTGGGCGAGCGCGACATCGGCAACCTCAGCGGCGGCCAGCGGCAGTTGGTCAGCGCCGCCCAGGCCCTGGTGCAGGCCCCCGAGATCCTGCTCCTCGACGAGCCCACCTCGGCGCTGGACCTGCACCGCCAGATCAGCCTGCTGGGGATCCTCCGTCAACTGGCGCGCGAGCGGAAGATGCTGGTCATCGCCTCACTGCATGACCTGGGCCATGCGCTGCGTTTCACCGACCAGACGATGGTGCTCGAGAGTGGCCGACTGGTCGCCTGCGGAGCGACCGTGCAGGTAGTTACTCCGGCACTGCTGCGCCAAGTGTTTCAGGTGGATGCCCGCATCGAGCCCTGCTCGCAGGGCCGCCCACAGCTCATCGTCGAAGCGGCCGTCTGAGGCGTCCCTCGAAAGCCGCCAGGGCGGCACCGCTCAGCACCAGCGGAAGGGCCAGCACAAAGCCACTCGAGAGCGGTTGCCCGAAAAGCCACACATCCGCCAACACCGGCCAGATAAGCGCCACGTACTCGAAGGGCGCCAGGCGCGAGACTTCGGCAAAACGTAGCGCCATGGTCATACAGATATGCGCCGCACCGCCGAACAGCCCCGACAGCACCAGCAAACCAAGCGTTTCCCGGGAGACGGCCACCCACCCCAGCGGCAAAGTCGCCAGACCGGCCAGGGCCGTGACCAGAACGAAGTAGAAAGCGATGGAGGCGGCGGTCTCGGTGCGCGAAATTCGCCGCACGGTCAGCAGCGCCCCCGCCGTCAGCAGGGCTGCCAGAATGCCCAATGCATATCCGAGCACACGCCCCTCCACCTGAGGGCCCTTTAGCTCGGGCAGCACCAGCGCTGCCACCCCGCTGAGCACCAATACCAGGGCCGTCGCTCGGTGCAGACTGAAACGCTCGCCCAGCAGCATCACGCCACCCACGGCCATGGCTACCGGTGACAGCTGTGCCAATAGCGTCGCCTCGGCCACCGGCAACCGGGCCACTGCCGCGAAGGATGCGAACATCGCCGCCGCCCCCAACCCCGAGCGCATCAGGTGGCCGAGCGGACGCCGCGTGGCCAGGGCCCCTGGGAACTCCCGCCGCAAGGCCATGAAGGCAACGATGGGCAGCAGCGCGAAGGCTGAACGAAAGAATACGGTCTGCCCCAGCGGCACCTGGGTGCTGACCGCCTTGACACACACCATCATGCCGGTGAAGAGCAGGCCCGATAACAGCCTGAGCAGAATACCGGCCAGCGGGCGGTCCGCGATGTCATTCATCTTGAGTGCCTACCGAACTGAGCGAGAACCGAACGCGGCCGGCGGTGAATGGGCAGGGTTACCGTCGGCTATTTGGCACGTTGCGGATGGCCAGAGAAGCCGCTTCGCTACCAGGCGGCGTCCCTTCGGGAAGTGCGCGGCGCTCTGGGCAATAGCAGACTGATCGGCGAGCAGTATATCAATGCGACCCGATGGCGTCTGTCATGCCGGCGCTCCCGCCATGCTAGGCTCGGGAGTACAACCAGTTCGTCGTGCATTACAGGAGCCGCCATGGCCCATCGTTATCTTCCTGGGTACGTGCGCTGGGCACTACCATTGCTGACCGCCAGTCTGCTGGCCGGCTGCGCCCGCGAGGCCCGCCAGACCCATTTGATGACCGGCAACGTCAAGCAACCACCCACAGCGCTCGAGTGGTGCGGCAGCCTGGCGCTGCCCGGAAAGTGGCAGGATGAAACCCCGGTCGGAGGCCTTTCCGACCTGGCCTGGGACGCCGACGAGTCATTGCTCTATCTGGTTTCCGATCGCGGCTGGCTGCATCGCGTGAGACCGCGTTTCCGCGAGGACGAACTGATCGCCCTCGACCCGCTCAAGACCTACGTGTTGCGCGACGCCGACGGCAATGCCTTCAAGACCAGCGACGCCGATGCCGAATCGCTGATCCTGCAGCGCGCTGACAACGGCAAGCGGGGCGATAGCGTGCTGCTGATCGGCTTCGAGGGCAACACACGTCTGCAGCGCTTCTATCCCAATGGCCGTGCCGCCGATGAAGCGTTGTATCCCGGCGGGCTGCGCGGCGCCGACATCAACCACGGCCCCGAAGCGATGGCCCGGCACCCGAGCGAGGGGGTGATCGTCGGCCTGGAGGGCCCGCCCCAGGACAATGGGGAGAGCAATGAGACCGGCATGACGCGGCTATTCGCGCTCGACTCCGGCGCCGAATGGCGCTATCCCCTGGCTGACGAAGCCGGCAGCGCGCTGACCGCGCTGGCTCCCTACGGCAATGGCCTGCTGGCGCTGGAGCGTGCGTTCGCCCCGCCAGCACCGCTGGTGGTCAGCCTGCGTCAGGTAAGCCTGGCCAGCAACGCACGGCTCGAGGTCACGACGCTAGCACGACTGTCGACCGGCGAAGGCTGGCGGCTCGACAACTTCGAAGGGCTGACGGCGCTGTCCGATCGGCGCTTTCTGATGATCAGCGACGATAACTTCAGCCTCGCTCAGGAGACACTGTTGAGCTGTTTCGAGCTGCCGCCGCCCGACGCTGAGTGATGTCGCGCCTGAGCAGCAGCGCGATTGCCAGGATGACCAGCAGACTGCCCGGCAGCCACGTCCAGTCCAGTCGCTGGGGCTCGCGGAAAAACAGCAGCAACATCGACACGAACGGCACCAGGTAGCTGTAAGCGGTCACCGCGCCGGGCGTCAGCACGGCGGTGGCACGCTGCTGCAACCAGAAGGTCAGGCCACTGGAAAACAGCCCCAGATAGATCAGCACCAGTGCATCGCCCAGGCTCAGCCGTGCCAGCTCCGTGGCGCCCCCGCGCGCCAGTCCCACCAAAGCGATCAGCGCCCCGCCCAGCGCCAGGCTCCAGAAAGTCCTCACTCCGGCCGAAGCGGACAGCCAGCCACGCTCGAGCCCCCACTTGCTGAGCACCGGATACAGCGCCGAGGCGATGCAACCGACGAAGAACACCGCCTCGCCGCGGCCGAAGCGCAGTGCCGCCCAGTCGCCGCCGGATTCGGCCCAGGCCAGCGCCAGGGCGCCCAGTGCACCCAGCAGCAGGATCGACGGCAGCCGCCAGGCCAGTCGCTCGACGCGCAGCGTCAAGCCCAGGCAGTACGCCAGCAGCGGCACGCTGACGAACAGCGTCGCCATCGACACCGCCGAAGCGCGGTGCGCCGCCCAGAACATCGCCCCGAAGAAGCCAGTCAGGCATAACCCCATCAGCGCGTAGAGCAGCAACCCCGCTCTGCCGGGACGCAGCGACGGCGCGTGGCGAACCAGTGGCCACAGCGCCAGCGCAGCGATCGCGAAGCGGATCGCGGTCAGCAGCAACGGCGGCAACCCCTCGCTCATCAGCCCCACGGCGGGAAACGACAGCCCGACCAGCAGCGCCCACAGCAGCATCCCGGCGTGGGCGCGTGCCACATCACGGCTCGACGTCATCGACAACCTCCTGCGAAGCAGTATGCGCAATGCCCCCGCGACACCGGCCCGCTTCAGCGCGGCAGCAGGCCGTGACCGCCCAGCCTAACGCGCCGCCCGGCACGACGCACGTCGACGATACCCGCGGACGCCGCCACCCGCAGCTTCTGACTATTCTCATAGCCAGAGGCATCCATTCCGTCAGCGGCGAAGAGGACTCGACGATGATCGTCAACTGCGTGGCCTACGAACGAGGACGCCGACTGAGCGACATCCAGCCCCGCGAGGTCAACGACTACCTGAACCGGCCGGACTGTTTCGTCTGGGTGGCGCTGCACGACCCCACGCCCGACGAACTCGCGACCTTCCAGACGGTCTTCGACCTTCACGAGCTGGCCGTCGAGGATGCCCTGAACGGCGGGCAGCGCCCCAAGGTCGAGGAGTACGGCGAGACGCTGTTTGTCGTCATCCGCATGGCCACGATGGCCCGGGACGACCTCGAGGACGGCCAGATCGCCGTGTTCGCCGGCCCGGGCTTCGTGCTCTCGGTGCGTCGCCACGCGAAGCAGGGCTTCAGCGACGTGCGCCGACGCTGCGAGCGCGAACCCGAGCTACTCCAGCAGGGGCCGGCGTTCGTGCTCTATGCGCTGATGGATGCCATCGTCGATCGTTACTTTCCGGTGGTCGAGGCACTGGAGAGCGAGCTGGAGGCGATCGAGGACCAGATCTTCGTCGAGGACAGCGCCCGCGCCAGCCTCGAGCGTCTCTACCAGCTCAAGCGCCAGGTCATGCAGGTCAGGCATGCCGTGACGCCACTGGCCGAGGCCTCATCCCACCTGTTCGGCGGCCGCGTTCCCTCGCTGTGCCGCGGCACCCAGGAATACTTCCGCGACGTCTACGACCACCTGGATCGCATCGAGGCGTCGCTGGAGACCATCCGCGAGACGATCATCACCGCCATCCAGGTCAACCTGTCGCTGGTCGCCATCGACGAGAGCACGGTACACAAGCGGCTGGCCTCCTGGGCGGCGATCTTCGCTGCGGCGACCATCCTCGCCGGCATCTGGGGCATGAACTTCACCCACATGCCGGAGCTTGACTGGCGGCTGGGCTACCCGATGGCGCTGGCGCTGATGGCGGCGGCCTGCGGTGGACTCTACCGGCGCTTCCGCAAGGCCGGGTGGCTATAGCCCGCACTGACAAGGCTCCTCGTGCACGTTATCTTGTTATCGGCTTATATATATTCGGAACGAGGAGAGCGGGTGGACGCAGGAGTGGATCGACGGCTGGAATGCCTCAAGGAGCTACGAACGGGAAGCCCTTTCAACAAGCCCTGTTTACTGCTGGCGATTATTTGCGAGGTTCAGAGCGGTCATATCGATTCTAATTGCGTGTCCTTAGATATTCGACTGATTGGCCGTTATCACGATCTTTATGAAATTGTTTCCGGCGAAAGGCAAAAGGCCAACCCTTGGCTCCCCCTCTGGCACTTGCGCAACGACCGAGGTCCTGCAGGGCCACTCTGGTTACCAAACTACGCTTCGGAATTGGCACCCATAGCGAATCAATTGGGCCAACCAAAGTCCCTGAATAAGCTCTTGGAACGCTTTTCTTCCGCCCATCTCGATAACGAGCTGTTCACAGCCTTACAGGATATCGAAATTGCCCGCCAAGCCTGCGCCCTCCTGATACATCGGTATCTAACCGTAGGTTCAACGACACTGAAACGCCTGTCAGACTATCTTGAGAGGGTATTGGCCAGCGGCGATTACCAGCGTAATCCCGAACAGTTCACCTCAGGTATCGAAGACACCGGCCCGTTATATGCTCGCTCAGCGGCCTTCCGTACCCTAGTACTGGAAGCTTACGATTACCGCTGCGCCGCGAGCCGGTTGCGTTACATCACTCCCGACTATCGCTACTTGGTAGAAGCAGCTCATTTGATACCTTTCGCCATCAACCAAGATGACCGCCCCAACAACGGCCTAACGTTGACACCAAATTTACATTGGGCCATGGATAATCACCTTATCGCGCCAGGGCCGGATTACCTCTGGCATGTCAGTACTGTAATTGATGCTTTGATACCCGATAGCCGCTGGCTCTGGGAACTTGACCAGCAACGCTTGGTGCTCCCCCGTGACCCACGCTGGTATCCCGATCGCGATTCTCTAGCTTGGCGCTTGGATCATCTGCAAAGGTAAATCCTAACCAAAGAAAAGGCCCTGAAACCTGATGGTTTCGGGGCCTGAGATACGCGAAGAAGAGAAGCACCGCTTACGGCTTCATTTCCTCGAAGAACTTCTTGACGCCATCGAAGAAGCTCGACTTCTTGGGCGAGTGATGGCTGTTGCTGCCGTCCAGGCTGTCCTGGAACTGGCGCAGCAGGTCCCTCTGTTCGTCGCTGAGCTTGACCGGGGTCTCCACCAGCACCTTGCACAGCAGGTCTCCGGCCGGGCCGCCACGCACCGGCTTGACGCCCTTGCCACGCAGCCGGAACAGCTTGCCGGTCTGGGTCTCGGGCGGGATCTTGAGCTTGACCCGGCCTTCCAGCGTCGGCACCTCGAGCTCGCCACCCAGCGCCGCATCGACGAAGTTGATCGGCACCTCGCAGTGCAGGTGACGGCCGTCACGCTCGAAGATCGGGTGCGGCTTGATCGCCACCTGGACGTAGAGATCACCCTCCGGCCCACCATTGGCACCGGCCTCGCCCTCGCTGTTGAGGCGGATGCGATCGCCGGTATCGACGCCGGCAGGAATCTTCACCGACAGCGTGCGCGTCTCGCGGACCCGACCGTCGCCGTGACATTCGCGGCACGGAACCTTGATGCTCTCACCGGCGCCATGACAGGTCGGGCAGGTCTGCTGCACGGCGAAGAAGCCCTGCTGCATGCGCACCTGGCCCATGCCGTGACAGGTCGGGCAAGTTTCCTTGGTGGAGCCCGGCTCGGCACCGCTGGCGTTGCAATGCCCGCAGGGCACATGCCGTGGCACGCGGATATCGACGGTGGTGCCGGTGACCGCGTCCTCGAGATCGAGCTCGAGATTGTAGCGCAAGTCAGCGCCGCGCTGCGGTGCGTTGGGGTTGCGCCGGCCGCCGCCCCCGCCAAAGATGTCGCCGAATACATCGCCGAAGATGTCGCTGAAGCCACCGGCCCCGGCGCCACCGCCGAAGCCACCCCCGGCCTGCCCGTCGACGCCAGCATGGCCGAACTGGTCGTAGGCGGCACGCTTCTCGTCGTCGGTCAGTACTTCATAGGCTTCGGAAACCTCGCGGAACTTCTCTTCCGCACTGTCGTCATCCGGGTTGCGATCCGGATGGTATTTCTGGGCGAGCCGTCGGTAGGCCTTCTTGATCTCTTTCTGATCGGCCCCGCGCTCGACGCCCAGTACTTCGTAATAATCGCGCTTGGACATGGATCTAGTCCGCCTCCGTGTCGGTCACGGAAACAGCGACGCGGGAGTCATGCCCCCGCGCCGCCGTGGTCCGTAGTGTCAGACGTGGTTACTGCTTCTTCTGGTCGTCGTTGACTTCTTCATACTCGGCGTCGACCACGTCGTCTTCCGGCTTCTTGGCGCCGCCTTCGGCCTGTTCGCCCTGGTCCGCTTCGGACTGCTCGGCGTACATCTTCTGCGCCAGGCCGCCCGAGGCTTCGGTGAGCGCGTCCAGCTTGGCCTGGATGGCCTCCTGGTCGTCGCCCTTGAGCGCCTCTTCGAGTTCGCTGATCGCGCTCTCGATCTTCTGCTTCTCCTCGTCGGTGGCCTTGTCGCCGGCCTCGTCGAGGGTCTTGCGTGCGGCGTGGATCATGCCGTCGGCCTGGTTGCGCAGCTGAACCAGTTCCTCGAACTTCTTGTCCTCGGCGGCATGCGCCTCGGCATCCTGAACCATCTGCTCGACTTCCTCGTCGGTCAGACCGCTGGAGGCCTTGATGACGATCGACTGCTCCTTGCCGGTAGCCTTGTCCTTGGCGGACACGTTGAGGATACCGTTGGCATCCAGATCGAAGGCGACCTCGATCTGCGGCACGCCACGCGGCGCCGGCGGGATGTCGGCCAGATCGAAACGGCCCAGCGACTTGTTCTGGCTGGACTGCTTGCGCTCACCCTGCAGTGCGTGGATGGTCACCGCGGTCTGGTTGTCATCCGCGGTCGAGAAGGTCTGGGTCTTCTTGGTCGGGATGGTGGTGTTCTTCTCGATCAACGGGGTCATCACGCCACCCAGCGTCTCGATGCCCAGCGTCAACGGAGTCACGTCGAGCAGCAGCACGTCCTTGACGTTACCGCCGAGCACGCCGCCCTGGATCGCCGCGCCCACGGCCACGGCCTCGTCCGGGTTGACGTCCTTGCGGGCGTCCTTGCCGAAGAACTCGGCGACCTTGGACTGGACCATCGGCATGCGGGTCTGGCCGCCGACCAGGATCACGTCGTCGATCTCGGCAGTTGGACAGGCCGGCATCGGCCAGAGCGGTCTTGCACGGCCCCAGCGACTGCTTGACCAGTTCCTCGACCAGCGACTCGAGCTTGGCCCGGGTGATCTTGACGTTGAGGTGCTTGGGCCCGGTGTTGTCGGCCGTGATGTACGGCAGATTGACTTCGGTCTGCTGTGCGGCCGAAAGCTCGATCTTGGCCTTCTCGGCGGCTTCCTTGAGACGCTGCATGGCGAGATTGTCGCCGGACAGGTCGATGCCGCTATCCGACTTGAACTCATCGACCAGGTAGTCGATCAGCTTGAGGTCGAAGTCCTCACCACCCAGGAAGGTGTCGCCGTTGGTGGCCAGCACTTCGAACTGGGTCTCGCCATCGACGTCGGCGACTTCGATGATCGAGATATCGAAGGTACCGCCACCCAGGTCATAGACGGCGATGGTCTTGTCGCCACGCTGCTTGTCCATGCCGTAGGCCAGCGCGGCCGCGGTCGGCTCGTTGATGATGCGCTTGACCTCGAGACCGGCAATGCGGCCCGCGTCCTTGGTGGCCTGGCGCTGGGAATCGTTGAAGTAGGCCGGCACGGTGATTACCGCTTCGGTCACTTCCTCACCGAGATAGTCCTCGGCGGTCTTCTTCATCTTCTTCAGCACCTCGGCGCTGACCTGCGGCGGTGCCATCTTCTTGCCGTTGACCTCGACCCAGGCGTCGCCATTGTCGGCTTCGGCGATCTTGTAGGGCACCATCTTGATGTCCTTCTGGACCACGTCGTCCTTGAAGCGACGGCCGATCAGACGCTTGATGGCGTACAGCGTGTTGTTCGGGTTGGTGACCGCCTGGCGCTTGGCCGCCTGGCCGACCAGCGTCTCGCCGTCATCGGTGTAGGCGATGATCGACGGCGTGGTGCGTGCGCCTTCGGCGTTTTCGATGACTTTGGGCTTGTCGCCGTCGAGCACGGCGACACAAGAGTTGGTGGTCCCCAGGTCAATACCTATGATGCGTCCCATGTAAACACCTCGAAGAATCGTTGCTTGCTAATCCGTGCGGCAGCGATGCCGCGTCTTTGTCGTCTATGTGGGGGCTCGGCCGCGCCTTTCAAGGGCTAGCGGCGATTCATCACCCGTTGGCCGCTTGGCTGACTACCACCATGGCCGGGCGAACCAGGCGGCCATTGAGCAGATATCCCTTCTGCATCACTTCGATGACCGAGTTCGGCTCGACATCGGGGCTGGGCACCATGGCCATGGCTTCGTGGTACTGCGGGTCGAACGGCTCGCCCTGCGGCTCGACCGCCTCGACGCCGAACTTGGCCAGCGTGTCGAGTTGCAGCTTGAGAGTCATCGAGACCCCTTCGCGGTGCACTTCACTGGCGTCCTCGCCCATCGACTCGAGCGCCTTTTCCAGGCTGTCGACCACCGGCAGCAGTTCCTTGACGAACTTTTCCAGCGCGAACTTGCGCGCCTTGTCGATATCCTGTTCGGCGCGGCGACGTACGTTCTGCGCCTCGGCGGCCTCGCGCAGCGCCTGGTCCTTGGCCTCTTTCAGCGCCTGCTCGAGCTCCTCGACCTTGGCCGCCAGCACATCGGCTTCAGGGTCGCCCATGGCCTCGGCATCGGCTGCCGTCTCGTCGTCCACGGCTACCTCGCTGGCATCCGCTTCGTCGAGCTGGCCCTCGAGCGTCTCCTGCTGAGGTTCGGCGTCCTGATCGGCGCGTTCGAGTTCTTCATCCAGCGGCGTCTGGGGATCTTTGGCCATGTCGCTCTCCTGAAATCGACCCGCGGCACGCTGGCCGCGGGCGTTGTCTATTTGCACACCTATATGGGGATGGTCGCGGACGATCTCAAGGCATGCGAGACACTCGGGCGAGGATTGCAGTCTCACCGCGGGCTACTGTATAAACACACAGACCCATTTCATCTACGCGGCGGATTCCACCCGGAGGTGGCCATCATGCTGGTACAACTCGCCATTCGTGACTTCGCTATCGTCGATACGCTCGATCTCGACCTGCACGCCGGCATGACCGCCATCACCGGCGAGACCGGCGCGGGCAAGTCGATCCTGCTCGACGCCCTGGGGCTGTGCCTCGGTGAACGCGCCGATGCCGGCAGCGTGCGCCATGGCGCCAAGCGGGCTGATCTCAGCGCACGCTTCGATATCGCCCGCCTGCCCGAGGCACAGACCTGGCTCGAGGAACGCGAGTTGCCCGGCGAAGATTGCCTGCTGCGCCGGGTAGTTACCGCCAGCGGCCGCTCCAAGGCATGGATCAACGGCCAGCCCTGCACCATCGGCGATCTCAAGGCGCTCGGCGATCATCTGATCGAAATCCACGGCCAGCACGCGCATCAGGCACTGCTGCGCGAGGATACCCATCGCCGCCTGCTCGACGACTTCGCCGGGCTGGCCGACGCGGTTGGCGAGCTGGGGGCGACATATCGTCAGTGGCAGGAGCTGCGGCGCCGGCTCAAGCGTCTGGCCGACACCAGCGACGAGTTGCAAGCGCGTCGGCAGCTACTGCGCTACCAGGTCGAGGAGCTCGACCTACTGGCCCTGGCGGACGACGAACTGCAGACCCTGGAACGCGACCAGGAAGAACTCGCCCACGCCGAACAGACACTCAGCGACACCCAGTTCGCCGTCGACTGCTGCGAGGACGACGAGGGCGGCGCCCTGCATCTGCTCCATCAGGCACTGGCGCGCCTCGACGTCCTGCCGGGAGCCGAGCGTGGCACATTGGCCGAGGCTCGCGGCATGCTCGGCGACGCGCGCATCCAGATCGAGGAGGCCGCCCGCGAGTTGCGCCATTTCGCCGATAACACGGAACTCGACCCCGAACGCCTGGCGCATGTCGAACAACGCCTTAGCGAAGTGCATCGCATCGCCCGCAAGCATCACGTCATGCCCGACGAACTGGCTGCTCTGCATGCCCGTCTTCGTGAAGAGCTGGCTACGCTGGAAGGCGGCGATCATGACCTGGACGCCCTGACCGCCGAGGTGGCCGAGGCGCGCGATCGTTATCGCGCCCAGGCCCGCACCATCGGTGACGCTCGACGCAAGGCAGCGACAGCCTTCGCCGAAGAGGTCCAGGCACAATTGGGCTTCCTGGCGATGGGCAAGGCGCATTTCGCGGCCGAAGTCGAGTGCTCGGGAAACACCACAGCCCGATGGCATGGAGACGGTACGCTTTTTGATTAGTGCCAACCCCGGGCAGCCGCCACGCCCGCTGACCAAGGTCGCCTCCGGGGGCGAGCTGTCACGCATCAGCCTGGCGATTCAGGTGGTCGCCGCCAGCCACAGCACCATCCCGTCGCTGATCTTCGACGAAGTGGATGTCGGCGTGTCCGGGGCCACCGCCGAGATCGTCGGCCAGCTGTTGCGCCGGCTGGGTGAGAACGGCCAAGTGATGACGGTCACCCATCTACCGCAAGTCGCCGCCCAGGCGCATCATCACCTGCATATCGAGAAACAGGCCGAAGAAGACACCACTCAGACCCAGATGGTGCTGCTCGACAGTGCTGGCCGGGTTCGCGAACTGGCGCGCATGCTGGGGGGCGTCAAGCTCTCCGACCGCACCCTCGCCCACGCCCGCGAAATGCTCGATGCGAGCCAGCGAGCCCGCCACTAAGCTCACGATCCTGAATTGTCTGCCTCGCTTCACATTGCGCCGGTGGCTGGTTAAGCGCCGGCGTTTTTACATCTCTTGATGAAAGAGCTGACATGAATGGGCAAACACTCCCAGGCGGGAGGAGATCAGGCCTGCTGCTGCCTTAGTTAGCTGTAAGCGCCCGGCCATCACCCTTTGCGAGTGATCAGTCGACCGGTTTCCAGTGCTGAGGTAGGAGTTCGTGGATCCGGCTGGCCTTCTGCGTCGGCAGCCGAGCCAGTACATCTTTCAGGTAGGCATGCGGTTCATGGCCATTCAGCTTGGCAGACTGGATCAGGCTCATGATGTTGGCAGCGCGCTGACCGCTGCGCAGCGAGCCGGCAAATAGCCAGTTCGAGCGGCCCAGCGCCCAGGGGCGAATCAGGTTCTCGACTCGATTGTTGTCGATCGGCAACCCGCCGTCATCCAGGTAACGTGTCAGCGCCGCCCAGCGTTTCAGGCTGTAGTCCAACGCTTTCGCCGTTGCTGAGCCGTTGGGTACCTTCTCGCGGTGAGCCAGCATCCAGCGGTGCAGCGTGTCAGCGATAGGCCTCGCTCGGGTGTCGCGTAGCCGCTGGCGTTCTTCACCGCTCAGTGACTGGGCCTCGCGCTCTACCTGATAGAGCTGGCCGATGAGCTCGATGGCCTGCTCGGCAATCTGGCTCTTGCCGGCCACGTGCAGGTCGACGAACTTGCGCCGCGCGTGGGCCATGCAGCCGATCTCGGTCACGCCGTTGGCAAAGCTCTGCTTGTAACCGCCGTAATCGTCGCAGACTAGCTTGCCCTTCCACTCGCCGAGGAAGTCCCGGGCATGCTGGCCGCCGCGCCCGGACGCGAAGTCGTAGATCACCGCCTTCTGCTCGGCGTAGGGCGTGGTGGCATAGGCCCAGAGGTAGGCCCTGTGCGTCTTTTTCTTGCCCGGAGCCAGCATCGGCACCGGCGTTTCATCGGCATGCAGTATCGGTTCGGTGAGCAGGGTGTCGCGCAGGGCATCGATCAGTGGCTGCAATCGCACGCCACAGAGGCCGATCCATTCCGCCAGGGTGGAGCGTGGGATCTCCACGCCGGCACGGGCAAAGATCTGTGCCTGCCGGTAGAGCGGCTGATGGTCAGCATACTTGGCGATCATCACCTGGGCCAGCAACCCCGAGGTGGGGATGCCCTTGTCGATCACGTGGGCCGGCATCGGTGCCTGGGTCAGCGTCTCGCAGGCGTCGCAGACCCACTTGCCGCGGATATGCCGCTCGACGGTGAACACGCCCGGCGTGTAGTCGAGCTTCTCGCTGATCTCTTCCCCGATGCGGCGCCGCTGGCAGCCGCACGTGCAGTGCTCGCTGTCGGGCTCGTGTCGGATCTCGACGCGCGGCAGGTCGTCGGGCAAGGGCTGGCGTTTGGGCTTTTGCTTGGTGGCGGGCACCGTCGCCGGGGTAGCGAGTTCTTCCAACTCGGCCTCGATGGCAGCAATGTCGGCATCCACCACCTCGCCCAGCAGGCTGATCTGCAAGACGTTGAGCTGTTCGCTGCGCTTGCCGAAAGCGTGGCGCTTGAGCAGCGCCAGTTCATAGGTCAGCTTCTGGTTGACCTGCTCGGTGTGGCGTAGCGTTTCTTGGCTCTGTGCCAGCGCCCGATCCTTTTCCTCGACCTGCGCCATCAGCGTTGCCGCCAGGTGGCGGAGCTGATCGGGAGAGAGCTGGGACAGATCGGGCGGCGTGTTCATCCGGCGATTATGCCAGTCCACCGGCCGCAAGGGGATGCGCGGATCATCGAATGGCCAGGGTTCGCCTTATGTGCCGACGAGGCTTACACCACCGAAATGGCCCCCGCCGGGCCGATGCACTGCCAGGGCAGACCCTGGACCAGCGCCGTCACTTGCTCCGGCGACAGTTCCACCCGGTCTCCGTGCCGGTTGCCGGCCCAATGGAACTTGCCTTGATTGAGCCGGCGCGCACAGAGCCAGACCCCCAGGCCATCGTGGATTAGCACTTTCATGCGGTTGCCGCGCCGGTTGGCGAACAGATAGGCGCAGTGTGGCCGGGCGGTACCGAATACCTTCACCACCCGGGCCAGCGCCGTATCGGGGCCGGCGCGCATGTCCAACGGCTCGGTGGCCAGCCAGATCTCGTCGATACGGATCACGACAGCAGCCCCTTCAGCCAGTGCACACACTGGGCTGCCTCACTGACCGGCCAGCGTACGGTGATCGTGCCTCGTGCCGAGGGCAACTCAATGCATATCTCGCCAGCGGTGGAGGGCGGCGCTGGCAGGTCAGCCGTTGCTGACGGCACCGGAAGGGGCACAAAGTCCGGCACGGCCGGTAACTGGCTCTGCCGTTTGGCCTTGCGGATCCAGGTCTGGACGAGGTTGGTGTTCAGCCCGTGCTGCAGGGCGACCTGGGCAATCGAGGCGTTGCCTTGCAGGCAGGCCGCGACGATCTTGGCCTTGAACTCGGGGGCATAACGACGACGGCGACGGATCTCACGCTCGGTGCTAGAAGAAGTCATAATAGGTGCCCACTTATTAATAGATGGGCACCTAATGTGGCTGGCGAGATCCGTCTGCGGAAGGTGTGTTCACCGGACGGATACGGAGGAGATGGCCTGCTGTTGTCTTAGCTGGTTGTTTTCCGCGCATAAAAAAAGCCCCCGGGTTTCCGGGGGCTTTTTCGTGAAGATGCCTGACGATGACCTACTCTCGCATGGGGAAGCCCCACACTACCATCGGCGCTGAGCGGTTTCACTGCTGAGTTCGGCATGGGGTCAGGTGGGACCCGCTCGCTATGGTCGTCAGGCGTAACTGTGGGCGCGTTGTCGTGACAACGCCCCGTTACCTGGTCTTAACACGGTGAATCAAGCTGGTTGAGACGACTCTTTTGCGTATCCGTCGTGTGTTCTCGCCCGGGGCCGTTCAGGCCCCTTGGGTGTTATATGGTCAAGCCTCACGGACCATTAGTACGCGTTAGCTCAATGCGTTGCCGCACGTCCACACCGCGCCTATCAACCTCGTCGTCTTCGAGGGTCCTTTAGGGGGCGCAAGGCCCCAGGGAAGTCTCATCTTGAAGGGGGCTTCCCGCTTAGATGCTTTCAGCGGTTATCCCGTCCGTACATAGCTACCCGGCAATGCCATTGGCATGACAACCGGAACACCAGCGGTACGTCCACTCCGGTCCTCTCGTACTAGGAGCAGCACTTCTCAAACTTCCGACGCCCACGGCAGATAGGGACCGAACTGTCTCACGACGTTCTAAACCCAGCTCGCGTACCACTTTAAATGGCGAACAGCCATACCCTTGGGACCGACTTCAGCCCCAGGATGTGATGAGCCGACATCGAGGTGCCAAACACCGCCGTCGATGTGAACTCTTGGGCGGTATCAGCCTGTTATCCCCGGAGTACCTTTTATCCGTTGAGCGATGGCCCTTCCATACAGAACCACCGGATCACTAGAACCTACTTTCGTATCTGCTCGACGTGTCTGTCTCGCAGTTAAGCACCCTTATGCTCTTGCACTCACTGCACGATTTCCAACCGTGCTGAGGGTACCTTCGTGCTCCTCCGTTACTCTTTGGGAGGAGACCGCCCCAGTCAAACTACCCACCACACACTGTCCTCACACCGGATAACGGTGCCAAGTTAGAACGCCAATGATGCCAGGCTGGTATTTCAAGGGTGGCTCCACCCGAACTGGCGTCCGGGTTTCCAAGCCTCCCAGCTATCCTACACAAGCAACATCAGCGTCCAGTGTGAAGCTATAGTAAAGGTTCACGGGGTCTTTCCGTCTAGCCGCGGGTACACAGCATCTTCACTGCGATTTCAATTTCACTGAGTCTCGGGTGGAGACAGCGTGGCCATCATTACGCCATTCGTGCAGGTCGGAACTTACCCGACAAGGAATTTCGCTACCTTAGGACCGTTATAGTTACGGCCGCCGTTTACCGGGGCTTCGATCAAGAGCTTCGCCTTACGGCTAACACCATCACTTAACCTTCCGGCACCGGGCAGGCGTCACACCCTATACGTCCGCTTACGCGTTAGCAGAGTGCTGTGTTTTTAATAAACAGTTGCAGCCACCTGGTATCTTCGACCGGCTTCGGCTCCCACCGCGAGGGTGTTCACCTACTGCCGGCGTGCCTTCTCCCGAAGTTACGGCACCATTTTGCCTAGTTCCTTCACCCGAGTTCTCTCAAGCGCCTGGGTATTCTCTACCTGACCACCTGTGTCGGTTTGGGGTACGGTCTCGCGTGATCTGAAGCTTAGAGGCTTTTCTTGGAAGCGTGGCATCAATGACTTCCAGACCGTAGTCTGTTCGTCTCGTGTCTCGGCCTAAAGAACCCGGATTTGCCTGAGTTCTCAGCCTACGCACTTTCACCGGGGCAACCAACGCCCGGCTCACCTAGCCTTCTTCGTCCCCCCATCGCAATCACGTGAGGTACGGGAATATTAACCCGTTTCCCATCGACTACGCCTTTCGGCCTCGCCTTAGGGGCCGACTCACTCTGCTCCGATTGACGTCGAACAGAAACCCTTGGTCTTCCGGCGGGGGAGGTTTTCACTCCCCTTGTCGTTACTCATGTCAGCATTCGCACTCGTGATACCTCCAGCAGGCTTCTCAACCCACCTTCATCGGCGTACACGACGCTCCTCTACCGCTCGCCATTCGGCGAACCCGTAGCTTCGGTACCTGGTTTAGCCCCGTTACATCTTCCGCGCAGGCCGACTCGACTAGTGAGCTATTACGCTTTCTTTAAAGGATGGCTGCTTCTAAGCCAACCTCCTAGCTGTCTAAGCCTTCCCACATCGTTTCCCACTTAACCAGGATTTTGGGACCTTAGCTGACGGTCTGGGTTGTTTCCCTTTTCACAACGGACGTTAGCACCCGCTGTGTGTCTCCCACGCTGCACTCACCGGTATTCGGAGTTTGCCTCGGTTTGGTAACCCGGGATGGGCCCCTAGCCGAAACAGTGCTCTACCCCCGGTGGTGATACGTGAGGCGCTACCTAAATAGCTTTCGAGGAGAACCAGCTATCTCCGAGCTTGATTAGCCTTTCACTCCGATCCACAGCTCATCCCAGCATTTTTCAACATACTTGGGTTCGGGCCTCCAGTTGATGTTACTCAACCTTCACCCTGGCCATGGATAGATCGCCCGGTTTCGGGTCTATATCCAGCGACTGGTCGCCCAGTTAAGACTCGGTTTCCCTACGCCTCCCCTACTCGGTTAAGCTCGCCACTGAATATAAGTCGCTGACCCATTATACAAAAGGTACGCGGTCACCGAACAAGTGGGCTCCCACTGCTTGTACGCATACGGTTTCAGGATCTATTTCACTCCCCTCGCCGGGGTTCTTTTCGCCTTTCCCTCACGGTACTGGTTCACTATCGGTCAGCCAGGAGTATTTAGCCTTGGAGGATGGTCCCCCCGTCTTCAGTCAAGGTTTCTCGTGCCCCGACTTACTCGATTTCACGCCACTCAGATTTCGGCTACGGGGCTATCACCCGCTATGGCCGCGCTTCCCAACGCGTTCGCCTATCAGTTGTGACGCTTAAGGGCTACTCCCCGTTCGCTCGCCGCTACTGGGGGAATCTCGGTTGATTTCTTTTCCTCGGGGTACTTAGATGTTTCAGTTCCCCCGGTTCGCCTCCCACCCCTATGGATTCAGTGTGGGATACTCACCTTACAGTGGGTGGGTTTCCCCATTCAGAAATGCCCGGGTCACAGGTTGTTTGCCACCTCACCGAGCCTTATCGCAGGCTTCCACGTCTTTCATCGCCTCTGGCTGCCTAGGCATCCACCGTATGCGCTTAATCGCTTGACCATATAACCCCAAGGGGTCTGGTGCGATTTCACACGACAATTGCCGGATACGCTTGAGTCGTATCTCAAATTTGTCAGCTTGATTCACATTGTTAAAGAGCCACTGTCAATCGACAGTCACAAACCGACGTCATCATTCGATAACCGGGCTTGTGACTGCGGACTTCAGTTTCATCGACTGTTGGGTAGAGAAAATTGGTGGAGCCTACCGGGATCGAACCGGTGACCTCCTGCGTGCAAGGCAGGCGCTCTCCCAGCTGAGCTAAGGCCCCTCTGACTTCCCCTTACGTGCCATGGGGATATTTTATTCAGATCAAGGCATTTTGGGGCGACGCCTAGCCTGCTAGGCGAGTCACAAAATAACGTAGAACTGGATAAAATTGGTGGGTCTGGGCAGACTCGAACTGCCGACCTCACCCTTATCAGGGGTGCGCTCTAACCAACTGAGCTACAGACCCGATTGGTCACGCTGGGTCTTAACCCAAACAGTCTTTGCTCTGGCCGATCAGGTAATTCATTGTGAGCACTTGACCGAACGCGATGACGCGTCGATTAAGGAGGTGATCCAGCCGCAGGTTCCCCTACGGCTACCTTGTTACGACTTCACCCCAGTCATGAACCACACCGTGGTGATCGCTCTCCCGAAGGTTAAGCTAACCACTTCTGGTGCAGTCCACTCCCATGGTGTGACGGGCGGTGTGTACAAGGCCCGGGAACGTATTCACCGTGCCATTCTGATGCACGATTACTAGCGATTCCGACTTCACGGAGTCGAGTTGCAGACTCCGATCCGGACTGAGACCGGCTTTATGAGATTGGCTCCCCCTCGCGGGATTGCAACCCTTTGTACCGGCCATTGTAGCACGTGTGTAGCCCTACCCGTAAGGGCCATGATGACTTGACGTCGTCCCCACCTTCCTCCGGTTTGTCACCGGCAGTCTCCTTAGAGTTCCCACCATTACGTGCTGGCAAATAAGGACAAGGGTTGCGCTCGTTACGGGACTTAACCCAACATTTCACAACACGAGCTGACGACAGCCATGCAGCACCTGTCTCTGCGTTCCCGAAGGCACCCCTCCGTCTCCGGAGGGTTCGCAGGATGTCAAGGGTAGGTAAGGTTCTTCGCGTTGCATCGAATTAAACCACATGCTCCACCGCTTGTGCGGGCCCCCGTCAATTCATTTGAGTTTTAACCTTGCGGCCGTACTCCCCAGGCGGTCGACTTATCGCGTTAACTGCGCCACTAAGTCCTCAAGGGACCCAACGGCTAGTCGACATCGTTTACGGCATGGACTACCAGGGTATCTAATCCTGTTTGCTACCCATGCTTTCGCACCTCAGCGTCAGTGTCAGTCCAGAAGGCCGCCTTCGCCACTGGTATTCCTCCCGATCTCTACGCATTTCACCGCTACACCGGGAATTCTACCTTCCTCTCCTGCACTCTAGCTAAACAGTTCCGGATGCCATTCCCAGGTTGAGCCCGGGGCTTTCACAACCGGCTTACTTAGCCGCCTACGCGCGCTTTACGCCCAGTAATTCCGATTAACGCTTGCACCCTCCGTATTACCGCGGCTGCTGGCACGGAGTTAGCCGGTGCTTCTTCTGTGGGTGATGTCGTCCCTGGCGGGTATTGGCCGCCAGGCTTTCTTCCCCACTGAAAGTGCTTTACAACCCGAAAGCCTTCTTCACACACGCGGCATGGCTGGATCAGGCTTGCGCCCATTGTCCAATATTCCCCACTGCTGCCTCCCGTAGGAGTCCGGGCCGTGTCTCAGTCCCGGTGTGGCTGATCATCCTCTCAGACCAGCTACGGATCGTCGCCTTGGTGAGCCGTTACCTCACCAACAAGCTAATCCGACATAGGCTCATCCAATCGCGCGAGGTCCGAAGAGCCCCCGCTTTCTCCCGTAGGACGTATGCGGTATTAGCCTGGGTTTCCCCAGGTTATCCCCCACGACTGGGCAGATTCCTATGCATTACTCACCCGTCCGCCGCTCGTCAGCATCCAGCAAGCTGGACCCGTTACCGCTCGACTTGCATGTGTTAAGCCTGCCGCCAGCGTTCAATCTGAGCCATGATCAAACTCTTCAGTTTAAAATCATAGAGTCCGTTAAGCGGACAAATCTTGGCTCAAGGTTCAAACGTTCTCAAAAAGATCCG
>CAVZBU010000011.1:0-9890 GCA_963773565.1 uncultured Gammaproteobacteria bacterium
AGCCCCGGCCGGCTGTTCGACTACCTGCTCGGACAGTTGTGAGCCCGAACGCTCACTGTGCCTTGTCCTGCTGGCCCTGCTCCATCATCTGGTAGAGCTGCTCGTGCATCTGCCGGGCGTTCTCCTGCATCTGGCGCCGCAGGCGGAAGATCTCCGCATAGACCTTGCCGGCCTGCTCCGGATCCATCTTGTCATCCAGAGACAGTTCCTGCAGTTGCAGCTGCTGGTCCATCATCTTTTCCATCAGCGGCCGCTGCTCCTTGAAGAAGTCACGCTGGATCTGGCGGAATTCCTCGCGCTGCGGCCCCTGCAGCCCGGCCGGGTTGCCCATCATGCCGCGGCCATACCAGCCACCGCTCGTCATCGTCGTCCATCATGCCGGGGCCGTAGCCGCCCATCATGCCGGGGCCCATGCCCGCGCCGCCATAGCCGCCCATCATCCCGGGGCCATGCCTGCACGAGGCCCATCATCCCGGGCCCATGCCCGCGCCGCCATAGCCGCCCATCATCCCGGGGCCCATGCCTGCACCGTAGCCGCCATGACCGAACCGGCCATCATCGTTGCCGTGAGCCATTGCCAGCCCGGTACCCAGCCCCAGCGTGGCCACCAATACACCACCCACCAGCCATTGTTTCATCGTTCGCTCCCTACGAGCGTGATGCGCGAGGCCACCTCGCGCAGATATCGCGTCCATCGTGCGGTGTCACGCTTAGCCTCTTGTCACGTTTAGCCTATAGAGGGGCGGGTCGGGTGACATTGACGCAGGTCACAGCGTGTCGAAAGCCCATGAATCGGAGTTATCAAGGTGGCAGGGGCCAGCGACTAGACCCTATAATGCGGCCCTTATTTCCCTGCAGGATCCCGTCGTGATCGAGAAACTTCGCAACATAGCCATCATCGCTCACGTCGACCACGGCAAAACCACCCTGGTCGACAAGCTTCTGAGTCAATCCGGCACCCTGGACCGTAAGGCCGAGGGCCAGGAGCGCGATCATGGACTCCAACGACCAGGAAAAGGAACGCGGCATCACCATCCTGGCCAAGAACACGGCGATCCGCTGGCAGGCTCCCGACGAGCAGGTCTATCACATCAACATCGTCGACACCCCCGGGCACGCCGACTTCGGCGGCGAGGTCGAGCGCGTGATGTCGATGGTCGACTCCGTGCTGCTGCTGGTCGACGCCGTCGACGGCCCGATGCCGCAGACCCGCTTCGTCACCCAGAAGGCCTTCGACCAGGGCTTGAAGCCGATCGTCGTGGTCAACAAGATCGACCGCCCCGGCGCGCGCCCGGACTGGGTCATCGACCAGATCTTCGACCTGTTCGACAACCTCGGCGCCTCCGACGATCAGCTCGACTTCCCGATCATCTACTGCTCGGCGCTCAACGGCATCGCCGGCCCCGAGCCGGAACAACTGGCCGACGACATGTCGCCGATGTTCCAGTCCATCGTCGACATCGTCGAGCCGCCCAAGGTCGAGCGCGATGGTCCCTTCCAGATGCAGATCTCGGCACTCGACTACTCAAGCTACGTCGGCGTCATCGGGCTGGGCCGCATCAAGCGCGGCAACGTCAAGCCGAACCAGCAGATCAGCGTGATCACCAAGGAAGGCAATACCCGCAAGGGCAAGATCGGCCAGGTCATGACCCACATGGGCCTCGAGCGGGTACAGACCGAGCAGGCCGAAGCCGGCGACATCATCTGCATCACCGGTATCGAGGACCTGGCGATCTCCGACACGCTGTGCGATCCGGCCGCCGTCGAGGCGCTGCCGCCGCTGACCGTCGACGAACCCACCGTGTCGATGACCTTCCAGGTCAACGACTCGCCGTTCGCCGGCAAGGACGGCAAGTACGTCACCAGCCGCAACATCAAGGATCGCCTCGATCAGGAGCTGATCCACAACGTCGCGCTGCGCGTCGAGCAGGGTGAATCGCCCGAGAAGTTCAAGGTCTCCGGGCGCGGCGAGCTGCACCTCTCGGTACTCATCGAGAGCATGCGTCGCGAAGGCTTCGAGCTGGCCGTGGGCCGCCCCGAGGTGATCATCAAGGAGATCGACGGCGTCAGGCAGGAGCCGTACGAAGAGGTGATCATCGACTGCGAGGAGCAGCACCAGGGCGCGGTCATGGAAGAGCTCGGCTATCGCAAGGGCGAGATGACCAACATGAACCCCGATGGCAAGGGTCGCGTGCGCCTGGACTTCATCATCCCGGCGCGCGGGCTGATCGGTTTCCGTGGCCAGTTCCTGACCCTGACCTCGGGCACCGGCATCCTGACCAGCCGCTTCGATCACTACGGCCCGCTCAAGCCCGACGCCTCCATCGAACGCCGCAACGGCGTGCTGGTGTCGATGGTTCCCGGCAAGGCGCTGGCCTACGCGCTGTACGCCCTGCAGGAGCGCGGCAAGCTGATCATCGACCACGGCACCGAGGTCTACGAAGGCATGCTGGTGGGCATCAACAACCGCGCCAGCGACATGGTGGTCAACCCGACCAAGGGCAAGAAGCTCGACAACATGCGCGCCTCGGGCAATGACGAGAACATCGTGCTGACCCCGCCGGTACGCTTCAGCCTCGAACAGGCGATCGAGTTCCTCGACGACGACGAGCTGGTCGAGATCACGCCCAACCACATCCGCTTGCGCAAGAAGCACCTCACCGAGAACGAGCGCAAGCGCGCCAGCAAGAAGTAGGCGCGCTCAAGAACGCCCCTTCCCCTTAAGGGCGCTTCTCAAGCGGTTCTCCCAAGCCCGGCCATTTCTGGTCGGGCTTTTTTGATCCAGATCGCCTGCTGCGCCAACTGCTCGGCAGGCCGCGAGGCTCAAGGATGCACCGCAGCCACGTTGACGCCAATCTCGTAGACCAGCTCGCCGCCATGCCACGCGGTCATCAGCAGCAGCGCGACACCCACCAGCCCCGCGACCGGCAACACCCAGGACAGCGCCCGGTTAAGCGCGATTCGCCGCCAGTAGATTACCGCCTGCACCAGGGTCAGCACGCCGAACAGCGTCAGGGTGGTCATCGCCAGGCTCTCATGCTCCTCGATGGGGGCCGTCGGGAAGCCCTTCTCCTTGGCGATATCCATCGCCGCATCGCCGAATCCGGCTGCGACAATACCGCCAAGGGTGCCCAGCACCAGCAGCCACAGTGACGCCTGCTGCCAGCTTCGGCGTCGCTCGAACGACTCGCCGCGCAACACCACCAGGCACTGACAGGCCACGGCCAGCAGCCAGAGCACGATCGGAAAATGAACCAGCATGGGATGAATATGGGCAAGCTCCATCGGGTACCTCCCGTTACCGGCGTAACCACGTTCCCGCATGTCATGTCGCGAACCGGCCACGCGTTGGCGTCCATTGTTCATTCAGCACAGCACATCCAGCTTAACGTCGGCTTAACGCCCGAGCGCAGGCTACCTATCATGGCCACGCGATTGGGATCTATGGGCGACACGCGAGCTATGGGCGACACGCGAGTGGCACGCTACCCTGTCAGAGACATTCACGGACAGGAGAGCGCCATGCACAAGCACGTCAATTGGGACAATCCCGGCTCCGGCAGCGTCGCCTCGCACTACGCCAAGGACCCCAACGAGTACGGCGAGCCCCATCCCGGCAGCATCGTCACCGCCCGCTACCAAGGCGCCAGCGTGCGCATTCGCGTCGAGGCCTACCGCGACGCGACCAGCATCGGCGAAGTGGTCGCGCTGATCGACGCCGCCAATGGCGAGCGCGTGAATTCGCTGGGCGAGCTGTCGCTCGGTGATACCGTACGGCTGCCCGACGACAAGCGCGCCTTCCAGGCCGCCGCCGCGGACGGCGACTGAGCCGGGGCTGGCAAACGGCTCGCCAGCTTGTCTACGCTGACAGGGCCATTCAATGCCGATGCCAAGGAGAGACACGATGGCCGAGTTGGGAACCTGCGCCTGCACGGGCTGCGAGAATGAAGTCACCAGCGACAATGCCGCGCTCAGCGAGGGGCAGGCATTCTGCTGCACCGGCTGCGCCGCCGGCCATCCGGAAGGCATGCCCTGCATCCATCAGGATTGCCCCTGCACCGAGCTCAACCGCCCGCCGTCCGGCGAGCTGGCCCGGGAAGGTTTTTAAGCGCTCAAACCGCACAGCAACATCATCACGGAGGATGGAGAGATGCAGAAACAAGCCCGCGTGGAACCGGTCTTCGACAGCAGCGATTTGAAAGAAACGATCACCGGCTGGGTGGTCATCGACGAAAGCCAGCCCGACAACGAGAACGTCGTCTCCGAGCATACGACTCAGGACGAGGCACTACGCGCCGCCGAGCGCTTCGAACAGGCCGAACACTGAACTGCAAGCGCTGAGCTGCAAGACACTGGGCCGCAAGGCAGAACGCCAGCCGACTCTGCCCGGAAAAGCGCACCTCGAAACAAGAGCGCACCTCGAAATAACGCCGGCGAGTAGCCGGCGTTGCCAACCGCCGCCCTGATCCGTCTATCATGGACAGGTCTCACCTGGCGTCATCTTGGCCCTCCAAGCTGGCTACGCCTACGAACCCGATCATTCATTCAGATGAGCTCGCGCAGGCCAATGCCACCACCCCCGACGCACCTTGCTCCTTCGCAACTGCCCCGACCACGCCGTGACTGGGCGCTGTTTCTCGACTTCGACGGCACTCTGGTAGCGCTTGCCGCCCATCCCGACGACGTATGCGTACCGCCGCGCCTGAAGGCGCTGCTCGGCGAACTCGACAAGACCTTCGCCGGCGCCGTGGCGGTAGTCAGTGGACGCCCGCTGGATCAGCTCGAGCGCCTGCTCGCGCCGGTTTCCCTGCCGATGGCGGGCGTTCACGGGCTGGAGTGGCGCGACGCCGATGGCACGCACCACACCGCCGTCGACCAGCCCGCCCAGCTGGCGTCCTGCCGTGACGCCCTGGCGGCCTTCGTCGAGGCCCACCCCGGCCTGCACTATGAGGACAAGGGCGTCTCGCTGACCCTGCATTACCGTGGCGCCCCGGAGCTCGCCGAGGCCTGCCGCGAGTTCTTCGAGGCCCAGCAGCAAGCGCTGGGCGAGACCTTCGAACTGATCCCCGGCAAGTGCGTCCTTGAACTGCGCCCCCGTGGCTACCATAAAGGGACCGCCGTTGCCCGCCTGCTCGACGAAACGACGGCCTTCCAGGGCCGCACGCCGGTATTCATCGGCGACGACGTCACCGACGAGGACGCCTTTCGCATCGTCAATGCGCGCGGCGGGCATTCCGTGCGTGTCGGCAGCCAGGATGAGACTGCCGCAACCTGCTACCTTGAATCAGTACAGGAGGTACTGACATGGCTGGAGAGCCTGACAACGCAAGACCCATTGACCCCGACGCACGCTGCGGAACACAACTACCTCGAACTCGGCCTGATCGGCAACTGCCAGGTCGGTGCACTGATCGACAACCAGGCGCGCATCGTCTGGTGCTGCCTGCCACGCTTCGATGGCGACCCGTTCTTCTCGCACCTGATGGATACCCAGGATCGCGGCTATTTCGCCATCGAACTGCAGGACCTGGTCGACACCAAGCAATACTACCAGCGCAATACCGCGATCCTGTGCACCGAACTCACCGACAAGTACGGCGGGCGCATCCGCATCAACGACTTCTGCCCGCGCTTTCGCCAGTTCGGCCGCGCCTTTCGCCCGGTCGCACTGGTGCGGCGTGTCGAGCCCCTCGCGGGCACCCCGGTGATCCGGGTCAGGCTGCGTCCGACCAGTGACTATGGCGCCCAGACGCCCGAGACCACCCAGGGCAGTCACCATATCCGCTATATCGGCCGCAACCGGGTCACGCGCCTGACCACCGACGCCTCGATCACCTACGTCCAGCAGGAATCACCGATCGTGCTCGACGGCGAACTCAACTTCCTGCTCGGCCCCGACGAAAGCATCACCGAATCGGTGACCACCATGTGCCAGCGTTTTCATAGCGAGACCGCCACCTACTGGCACGACTGGGTCCGCGGGCTGTCGATCCCCTTCGACTGGCAGAAGGCGGTGATCCGCGCGGCGATCACCCTCAAGCTGAGCACTTTCGAGGATACCGGCGCGGTCGATCGCGGCGATGACCACCTCGGTGCCCGAGGCCGCCCACAGCCAGCGCAACTGGGACTACCGCTACTGCTGGCTGCGCGACGCCTACTTCGTGGTCCACGCGCTCAACCGGCTGGGCGCCACCGCCACCATGGAGAATTACCTCAATTACATTCTCAACCTGGTGGTCGGCGCCGCCGAGCACGAGCTGCAGCCGCTCTACGGCATCGGCGGTGAAGCGCGGGTTGACGAATACGACGTGCCCGGGCTCGCCGGTTATCGCGGCATGGGCCCGGTACGCATCGGCAATGCCGCCTACAGCAGATCCAGCACGACGTCTATGGCGCCGTGGTGCTGGCGGCCAACCAGGCATTCTTCGACGAGCGCCTGGCGCGCCCCGGCGACGAGGCGCTGTTCCGCCGCCTCGACGCTGCTCGGCGAGCAGGCCGCGCGGCTGTTCGACAAGCCCGACGCCGGCATCTGGGAATACCGCGGCCGCGCCCGCGTGCACACCTCTTCGGCGATCATGTGCTGGGCGGCCTGCGACCGGCTGGCGCGCATCGCCGGCCAGCTCGAGTCTGCGCGAGGACGCGACCCGCTGGCGCCAGCAGGCCGATCGCATGCACGAAGTCATCTGCCGCGAGGCCTGGAGCGAGGCGCGCCAGGCCTTCACCGAGAGCTTCGGCGGCGACACCATGGACGCCAGCCTGCTGCTGATGCACGAGCTCGGCTTCCTCGAAGCCGACGACCCGCGCTTCGCCTCCACGGTCGGCGCCATCGAGGGCGAACTGCGCCGCGGCGATCACATCTTCCGCTATGCCGCCGCCGACGACTTCGGCCAGCCCGAGAACGCCTTCAACATCTGCACCTTCTGGTACATCGACGCGCTCTGGGCGATCGGCCGCAAGGACGAGGCGCGGCGCCTGTTCGAGAACATGCTCGCCTGCCGCAATCCGTCACGGGCTGCTCTCCGAGGATCTCGACACCACCAATCGGCGAGCTGTGGGGCAACTTCCCGCAGACCTACAGCATGGTCGGGTTGATCAACTCGGCGTTGCACCTCAGTCGTAGCTGGGAGGAGGCCGTATGACCCGTCTCGTCGTCATTTCCAATCGCGTATCGATTCCCGAACCCGACAAGCCCCAGGCCGGCGGCCTGGCCGTGGCAATCACCGGCGCCCTCAACGAGTACGGCGGAATGTGGTTCGGCTGGGACGGCAAGGTCAGCCATTCGTCGACCAGCCGCCCCACCACCGTGCAGCATGACAACATCACCTACGCCACCCTGCCGCTGTCCAAGGAAGACTACGACGACTATTACCTGGGCTTCTCCAACGAAGTCGTCTGGCCGGTCTTCCACTTCAACCTCGGCGCCATGGACTTCCGGCTGAACTACGCCAAGGCCTATCAGCGGGTCAACGAGCGCTTCGCCAGCTCTTTGAGCACCCTGCTCGAAGGCGGCGAACTGATCTGGGTGCACGACTACCACCTGCTGCCGCTGGGCAAGGAACTGCGCGATCAAGGCGTCAGCGACCCGATCGGCTTCTTCCTGCACATCCCGTTCCCCAGCTACGACCTGCTGCGCGCCCTGCCCGGCTATCGTGAACTGCTCGACGACCTGCTGCATTACGACCTGCTCGGCTTCCAGACCAACAACGACCTGCACGCCTTCCGTCAGGCGGTGATCGAAACCTTCGATGCCGTGGTCTTCGGCGACACCATCGAGTGCAACGGCAAGCAGGTGCGCACCGGCGTCTACCCGGTGGGCATCGACGTCGAGGAGCTGGCCGGTGAAGCCGAGCGCTCCTGCGCCAATGAACAGGCGCGCCAGCTCAAGGAGGATCTCGGCGAGCGCGACCTGATCATCGGCGCCGACCGGCTCGACTACTCCAAGGGCCTGGTGCAGCGCTTCAACGCCTTCGAAACACTGCTCACGCACTTCAAGCATCGCCGCCAGCAGACGATGTTCATGCAGATCGCCAGCCCCTCGCGCAGCGCGATCCCCGAGTACGACGAGCTGCGCCGCCAGCTCGAGGAGATGGCCGGGCACATCAACGGCACCTATGCCGATCTCGACTGGGTGCCGGTGCACTACCTCAACAAGACCTACCCCCGCGAAGCGCTGATCGGCCTGTTCCGCTCCGCCCGGGTCGGCCTGGTGACCCCGCTGCGCGACGGCATGAACCTGGTCTGCAAGGAGTTCGTCGCCGCCCAGGACCCCGATGATCCCGGCGTGCTGGTGCTCAGCGAGCTGGCCGGTGCCGCCAACGAGCTAAGCGGCGCGCTGCTGGTCAACCCCTACGACGTGCATGCCATCGCCAGCGCCATCGAACAGGCGCTGAACATGCCGCAGGACGAGCGGCGCGAACGCTTCCAGCAAATGATTGGCATGCTCCGGCACAACAGCCTGCTCGAATGGCGCCGGCGCTTCATGGAACACCTGAGCCAGCAGCAGGCCGACGCCGACGACTGAGTCCGGCCCGCTGCCTGAGCAAAGCACAGCGGCCCGCCTCGCCGGTTAAACCGGCGAGGCGGGCCGCTTTTTAGGGGTGCGCAGCAGCCATTCAAGAGCTACCCGCCAGGAACCTGTCGGGTTCGACCGATCGATCACGAGAAGCACGAACTAAGTAAACATGCAGGCGGATCGAAGGTGCCCCGGCCAGGCCGACCGGGGCTCGCGCCGTTTACAACAGACGAACACTGCGGAACGAGAAAATTGACGACGCCAGTGAACCTTAGCAGCGTGACTCTACCGGGAAAGCCGTGAAAAGCGAAACGATGTCTCGGTTGTTTTCGCTTTATTACTGCACGGTAAGCCAACAGCAACAGGGAGTTTCGAATTGCAGGTCAAAACGAAAGCGCCCGGCCGCTGGGGCCGGGCTCAGAGCGCTGCTTTTCCTTGCTTCTTCCACAGGCTTCCTGCCCATGCATCCTTGGTTTGAGCCGTCCGTGTGCTCGTCTTCCTTGCTGCTGAGCGTATCCCTGCTCACGCAAAACAGTCTGCCAGTCACCTTTTCGACAGGACTTAACCCAAGTTAGGTCAGCTTGTAAGCGATCTCTGACAAAAGATGTAGGAATTTAACGATGGCGGCACTAAGCGGGGTTGATGAGTCCAGCATTCTCGTCGTTGCCCGGCTTGTTTACGGCAGTGCTCACCGCCCAGTGCTCGATCAGCGCCGCATCGATGTGCTTCACGACCTGACGGATGGTCTCGCGGTCCGTCAGGTCCGGGTCGAGCCAAGACTCAAGGCTGTCGTCATCCAAAATCAGCGGCATCCGGTCGTGAACATCCTGGGCGCTGCCGCGGGCGGGCTCGGTGATGATCGCGCAGCCCAGCGAGCCATCCTCGCGCTCGGCATAGATCCCCGCAAAAGCAATCGGCTCACGATCGGTGCGGGTCAGATAATGCGGTGTCTTTGGCGTCGTGGTCTTCAGCCACTCAAACCAGCCGTCAGCAGGGATAATACATCGACGTTTCTGGAAGGCACTCTTGAAGTAGCCGGACGTGGCCAGCGTCTCGCTTCGTGCATTGATCGGCTGGCTAGCTTTCCCTTTCGCCCAGGCCGGCTTATAGCCCCACCATAGATTCGCCTGGATGGGCGGCTCGTCATGCGCGGTGCGAAGAATAGCCGTAATCCAGGTGCCCGGTGGGATGTTATACCGCGGTGTCACCTCACCCTCGGTCGGGACACCGATCTTACGGGCGAGCTTGGGGTAGGCATGATAGAGCGCGAAGCGGCCGCACATGGGGGCATCTCTCAATCAGGGTTTGTCTCAGAGTGGACACTCTCACGGAGGCCGACAAGCTCACTGGGCAGAAGCGGGCGCCTGACGATTCAGGA
>CAVZBU010000012.1:0-45778 GCA_963773565.1 uncultured Gammaproteobacteria bacterium
GACGCATTGCTTATGCGTCCCGACCAGCCGCCGGTGGCGCGCCCCGGCGAGGCCGAGCACACCGTCAGCGTGTGGCTGCTGCCCAAGTTCTCGATGCTGACGCTGTTCTGTCTGCTCGAACCGCTGCGCGTCGCCAATCGCTTCGGGTCGCACGCTGTTCGCCTGGCAGTTGCTGTCCAGCGATGGCGAGGCGGTGACGGCCAGCAACGGCGTGCGCATCGACGTCGACGGCGCGCTCGGCGACTCGGGCGATTGCGAAATGCTGATGGCGATCTCGTCCTACGAGGCGGAGGCCACGGTGACCGCCGCCGATCGTGCGTCTGTCCTGGCGCCAGGTCGCCGCGCACGGCGGGCGGGTCGGCGGGCTGGACACCGCGCCGTTCATCCTCGCCCGCGCCGGGCTGCTCGAGCAGCAGCGCGTGGCGCTGCACTGGGAGAGCGTGCCGGCGTTTCGCGAGGAGTTTCCGCACATCGCGATCAGTCCGGCGCGCTTCGAATTCGCCGACCGGCGGCTGACCTGGCTCCGGCGGCGCGGCGGGCATCGACATGATGCTGCAGTGGATCGAGTCCGATTACGGCCCGGCGCTGGCCAACGCGGTGGGCCGCCAGCTGGTACACCAGCGGGTCACCGAGGAGGACGCCCTGCAGGGCCACGGCCAGCAGCGCCTCGATCATCTGCCGCGCACGGTGGTGAGGGCATTGGCGATCATGGAGGCGCATCTCGGCCAGGCGCTGGCGATCCCCGAGATCTGCCGGTTGGTCGGCCAGTGGCTCGGTAGCTGACGCGGCTGTTCGTCGGCCATTTCGGCGAGACGCCCAAGCAGTGCTACCTGGAGATGCGACTCGACCTGGCGCGGCGGATTCTCGCCGACAGCCGCTGCCGGGTCACCGAGGCGGCGCTGGCCACCGGCTTTGCCAATATGGCGCATTTCTCGCGGGCCTATCAGGCGCGCTTCGGCGAACGTCCTAGCCGGACCGGCGAGCGCGGGACGAACTTACCGGGCTTACTGTGCGGTCAGCCTGGTGGGTTACACAGCTAGCGGGATCGCTGGACGGGACATGCTGCCCCAGCGCTTCGACACGGCGCTGGCGGGCGGCGCGCTTGAGCATGCGCCACCGCGAGCGCACTTCGTCGCGCTCCAGGTAGCAGCCTTGCAGCCAGCGCTGGCCGGAGGTCCCCTCGAAGGCGTCGCGGGCATGCAGCAGCCGGCGGTTGTCGAAAATCACCAGATCGCCCGGGCGGTAATTGAAACGCATCGCGAAGCGCGGTTCCCGCAGCAGCCGCTGCAGTTCCATCAGCGCCTCGTAGGCCGGTTCGACCTCGTCGAACGGCGCCATCAGCGGCCCGCGCAGGAAATCGGCGATACGCACCTCGCTCAGCCGGCCCTCGGCGTCGCACTGGATCATCGGATTGAACCAGACATAGTCGCTGGTGCGCGCGGTGTTGGCGTAGCACCACTTGACCCGGGTCAGCGTGGCGAACGCCTCGGGGCTGCGCTCGCGCAGGGCCTCGGCCACCGCGAAACCGTCCATCATCACCGCCTGGCCGCCCTCGACGATGCTTTCCTCCAGGCAATGCAGTAGCTGCAGGCCTGGCTGATATTCGCGAGTCGGCAGGTCGACGTGAGGCGGCAGGGCGATCGAGGTGTAGGCGTTGGAGTCCGGGATCGGGCTGGCGCGCACGTCGAACAGCGTGCCGAAGTTGGTCGGCCGCGGCGGGCCGATGCGCCGGGCGATGGCGTCCAGGCTGCCCGGCGTGGTGGGGCAGGTTGCGCAGCCGCACCAGGCCGTGGCTGAGCACCGCGCCGAGCGCCTCCTCGAGCAGCGCCTCGGCGGCTTCGGCGTGTTCGTCCTGGTCCATCCATCCGGCGGCGTCGAGGCTCGGCGGCGCGTCGAGCTCGGCGGCGGTCCAGCGCTCGACCGCGACCAGCGGCGCATCGAACGCCTTGGCATTGTCGTAGTCGTGGGCGCGCAGCCAGCCGGGATGAAAGCGCAGCGTGCGCGCCTCGGGGGCGAAGGTGACGCCGAGCGCGCCGGCCTCGTCGAGCCAGGCGTCGTCGATGCTCGGCCAGGCGGCGAGCCGCGACAGGTCGAGGATGCGCTCGCGGGTCGCCGGGTTGACGGCGGTCTCGTCGACGGCGTTCTCGCGCAGCCACACGGCGTGATAGCGGCTGACCCGGCCATCGGCCCAGCTCAGCTCGACCCAGTGGGCGTGTTGGTCGACCCGCGCGAGACCGACCTCGATCGGCCAGGCGTCGTAGTCCGGGGTCGGCGGCAATTGTGACGGGTGCGTGGTGAACATGGCGGCTTTCCTGAATGAAGGGGCGACCTTCAGGATGCCGGGTCGTCGTCGCGGCGATTAGCCATCAAGCGACGGACAGTTGCCATGATTCGTCATTCATGGGTCATCGGCGCGCGTCACGCTGTTGCTCGGCGTAGCGTTGCCGGTAGGCGCGCGCGAAGCTCGACGCCGAGGCGAAGCCGCAGGCCAGGCCGATTCCGAGGATGTCGTGCTGGGTTTCCAGCAGCAGCTGGCGGGCCCGCGCCAGGCGCAGGTTCAGGTAATGATCGCGCGGACGCATGCCCAGCTCGCGTTCGAACAGCCGCTGCAACTGGCGCAGCGAAATGCCCACTCTCGGCACGCCACCGCATCGATCGACAGCGGCGCCTCGATATGCGCCTCCATCAGCGCCACGGCCTCGTATCAGCGACGTGCTTGTGGGTGCCCGAGGCGCTGGGCTCAGCGCCACGCGCTGCCTGGTCGTGGGGCGTGCGCCCATGCGGGCGTGGATCAGTTGTTCGGAGACCGCAGTGGGCCAGCGCCCGCCCGTGACGCCGGGCGATCAGGTCCAGCGACATGTCCATCGCCGCCGCGCCGCCGGCGCAGGAGAAGCCGCCGCGGGCCGAGCTCGAACAGCGCCTCGCGGGTCCTCGATGTCGGGGAGAGCGCTCGCGAAAGGCCGGCAGGCTTTCCCAGTGCAGGGTCACCCGCTGTGTCGCCGTAACAGTCCGGCACTGGGCCAACACCAGGCTGCCGGTATCGAGACCCACCGAGCACGCAGTCGCTGTTGGCCTAGGCCGGTTGGAGCCAGGCGGATCAGTCGGCCGGCTTTCAGGGTCGCCTGCGGGCTCGAAGCTGGCGGTACACCGCCACGCCGGGCAGCGCCGGGGCGGCTGGGCGATGGAGTCGTCGGCGAGCAGGGGTCATGGCGTTGCTGGCGGTGATTGGTGCGCCGTCCTTTGATGCTGATCACCCGCCAGAAAAAACAGCTCCCGCCCGGCGATGCGGTTGGCGATACGCAGCGGTTCGACCGCCGAGAAGAACGCCATCACGAGAAGGCGCGGTAGCAGCAGAAAGCCGATGGGCTCGGGCAGTGGCCCGGTGGTAGTCCAGACGCATGAGTGACTCATCAAGAGAGTTAACGAGACGATGATAGGCGATCGCACGCGGCGTTGCAGACAGCGTTGGTGCAGTGTGCGGTCGTTATGATCGACACGAGTAGCCCATGATACCGACCCTGCGCAAGAGCCGCTCATCCTCCGCCCAGCGATCAGCTGCTCAATTGATCTGGAAGGCTCCGCAACGCTTGTTGATTCTGCTCGGCTTGCTGGCCGTGTTGGCGGTGGGCGGTTTTCTGTTCGTGGAAACCCGCAATCTTGAGCAGCGCAAGCTGAGCGCGCTACAGAGCAATCTCGAGGTCGAGGCCACGCTGCTTGCGGAGCAGGCCGCAGTCCTGACCTTCTCTTCGGCGACGCGGCTGCTGCGGGATATCGAATGGGACATCGACCCCGCCACCCTGCGCGAAGGGCTGGCCGCGCAGCCATTCTATCAGCGTATCCTGCGGAGTCCCCAGTTCGCCGGACTGCTGGTCAGCGATGCGGCAGGCGAGGTGGTGTTTACTGCCAACCGGCTGCCGATCCGTTCCGAGCGCGTATTCGAGCAGCCTTTCTTCGCGGCGCACCGCGACGGTGAGTACCTGGCGATCGGCGAGCCGATCGCCCAGACTGGTACCCAACGTCGCTTGATTCCAGTCAGTCAGCGGCTCAACGGCCCGCAGGGCGAATTTGCCGGGGTCGCCGTGGTACTGCTGGACGGCAACTATTTTCATGACTTCTACAATGCAGTGAGCCGCAATCATCGCTACCGGATCGGCATGTTCATGCAGAATGGCACGCTGCTGGCTATCTATCCGTCGCCCGACGATGTACGGCCGGGTGCGCGCCGGGATCTGGCCGAGCTGTTCGCCTCTCGCACCGCCGAGGTCACGCGGCTCGACTCGCCCCTCGACAATGTTCCGCGAATTGTCGCCTATCGCAACCTGGCGAACTTTCCACTGGTGGTGACGGTGTCGCGCAGCTCCGCCGCGTTTCAAGACGAACTCGGGCCCGACCAGTGGCGCAACGCGGTGCTGTTCGCGATCTTCGCCGGTGGCACCTTGTTGTCGGTCATGGTTATTGGCGCCAACCTGCGTGCCCTGCAGGGCGCCAACCAGAATCTCGATCGTCTGGCGAGCACCGATGCGCCGCCGGGCATCAGTAATCGTCGACGCTTCGAGAGTGCCTTGCATGCCGAATGGCAACGCGCCCAGCGGCACGCCCATCCGCTGAGCCTGCTGCTGATCGATGTCGATTATTTCAAGCGCTACAACGACAGCTATGGCCATCCCGCCGGCGATGCCGCGTTGCAACAGGTCGCCAGCGTGCTTGCTGATGCCGTCGCGCGCTCCAGTGATCTGATCGCTCGCTATGGGGGGGAGGAGATGGCCGTGCTGCTGCCGGGTACGCCCCAAGCAGGCGCCCTGGAAGTTGCCCAGCGCATTCATCGCTGCCTGGCACAGCGGGCGGTGACTTTGGACGACTCACCGATCGCTGCCTACCTGACCGTGCAAGCATCGGTGTGGCGACGCGATCCCGCGGCGCGACAACAGCGCTGAGGAATTGGTCGAACGGGCCGATGAAGCGCTGTACCGGGCCAAGGCGGCGGGGCGCAATCGTAGCGCCGGGCCTGCCGATGGCATCTCGGGCTAATTGCTTTAGCTGAACTGGTTTAGCTGATTCGGCTCCTTCGCCACTAAACAAAAAAACGCCCCGCGGGTTAACGCGGGGCGTGACTACTGCCGTTCCGGGCTTCCTTGGCGATCGCGACATCCGTGTCTTGATGGTGCCTTTCCTGCCCGTCGTCGGCCTTCCTGGCCGGTAGTAGAACCTCGCTTGCGCAATCGTCCTGATCACGCTCGAACACCGGTAATTTAGTATGCCTGTTTATTAATGTAAAGAGGATAATTAACAAGTTTATATAAAAAGCCATTATGCATAGGCGTCGGCGGATCGACATCACCGCCTGAAGCGCATCGGCAATCTCCAGGGCTTTTAGGCTCGCCCTCCGGTACGTAGATACGCCTCGAGGGCGAAGACATGCGGATCGTCGTGGCCGAGTTCACGCAGCGCGGTGGCCAAGTGGATAAGGTAGTCGCGGTTGGAACCGCTGGGGCCGTGCGCGTTGGCGATGTGCCGGGAGCGATCTTCCGGCTCCGGGCCGGGAAAGGCCGCGTTATCGGGGGTGGCGATATACACCAGTCCTTCGTGGCGGACCGTCGTTGAAGAAGGGGGGTGGCACCCGCAGATAGCCGTTCTTTTCACGCCTATCCAGGTGCTCGAGGGATTGCGGCGTCACCGGGTGGGCCATGCCGTGCGGAGGCGTCCCCGTCCCGGGATCGGGGCCGCTACGGGGCCGGAGCCTCGGGCGTGCCGCGGTGGTCGTGGGAAGCTTGCCAGAAGCGCCGCGCCCAGCCGAGAATGTGCGCGGGGCGACGCTCCAAATAGTCGAAGTCGGCTTTCCAGATCAGCGAGCCGTAGCCGAACAGCCACAGCGAGATCGAGTTGCCGACTATTCCCTGAGCACTTGGCACGCCGTTATGGCAACTCCCCGATGCCGAACGGCCCGCTCGCTTGCCCCGCCGCCTGGCCTGCCGCAGAGTAAAGGGATTATTGATTCTCCAGGTTCCGTGCAACGCATGTCTTTCGATACCACCACGCTCAACCAGCAGATGACCCACTTCGACGGCCACGATTCACTGTGGCTGTTCGGCTATGGCTCGCTGATCTGGAAAGCCGACTTCGACTACCTGGAGCGTCGCCCCGCGCACATCCTCGGCTGGGCGCGGCGCTTCTGGCAGGCCTCCCACGACCACCGCGGCACGCCCGAGGCGCCCGGCCGGGTGGCCACCCTGGTCCGCGCGCCGGGAACGGCGTGCCACGGCATGGCCTACCGCATCACCCCGCAGACCCTCAAGCCGCTCGATGTGCGTGAAAAGAACGGTTATCTGCGGGTCGTCACCCCGCTCCACTTCGACGACGGGGCCCGCCACGAAGGGCTGGTCTACATCGCCAGCGAGGATAACGCCGCCTTTGCCGGCCCCGAGCCGGAAGATGCGCTGGCCCGGCGCATCGCCAACGCCCACGGTCCCAGCGGTGCCAACCGCGACTACCTGCTCAACCTGGCCACCGCGCTGCGTGAACTCGGCCACGACGATCCGCATGTCTTCGCCCTCGAGGCGTATCTACGTACCGGAGGTTGAGCCTAAAAGCCCTCGAGTGCCGATGCGCTTCAGGCGGTGATGTCGATCCGCCGACACCTATGCATAATGGCTTTTTATATAAATTTGTTAATTATCCTCTTTACATTAATAAACAGGCATACTAAATTACCGGTGTTCGAGCGTGATCAGGACGATTGCGCAAGCAAGGATTGCTACCGGCCAGGAAGGCCGACGACGGGCAGGAAAGGCACCATCAAGACACGGATGTCGCGATCGCCAAGGAAGCCCGGAACGGCAGTAGTCACGCCCCGCGTTAACCCGCGGGGCGTTTTGTTTTTTATGGCGCCGAATCAGCTAAACCAGTTCAGCTAAAGCAATTAGCCCGAGATGCCATCGGCAGGCCCGGCGCTACGATTGCGCCCCGCCGCCTTGGCCCGGTACAGCGCTTCATCGGCCCGTTCGACCAGTTCCTCGGCGCTGTTGTCGCGCCGCGGGATCAGCGTCGCCACACCGATGCTCACGGTCAGGTAGGCAGCGATCGGTGAGTCGTCGAAAGTTACCGCCCGCTGTGCCAGGCAGCGATGAATGCGCTGGGCAACTTCCAGGGCGCCTGCTTGGGGCGTACCCGGCAGCAGCACGGCCATCTCCTCCCCCCCATAGCGAGCGATCAGATCACTGGAGCGCGCGACGGCATCAGCAAGCACGCTGGCGACCTGTTGCAACGCGGCATCGCCGGCGGGATGGCCATAGCTGTCGTTGTAGCGCTTGAAATAATCGACATCGATCAGCAGCAGGCTGAGCGGATGGGCGTGCCGCTGGGCGCGTTGCCATTCGGCATGCAAGGCACTCTCGAAGCGTCGACGATTACTGATGCCCAGCAGCGCATCGGTGCTCGCCAGACGATCGAGATTCTGGTTGGCGCCCTGCAGGGCACGCAGGTTGGCGCCAATAACCATGACCGACAACAAGGTGCCACCGGCGAAGATCGCGAACAGCACCGCGTTGCGCCACTGGTCGGGCCCGAGTTCGTCTTGAAACGCGGCGTAGCTGCGCGACACCGTCACCACCAGTGGAAAGTTCGCCAGGTTGCGATAGGCGACAATTCGCGGAACATTGTCGAGGGGCGAGTCGAGCCGCGTGACCTCGGCGGTGCGAGAGGCGAACAGCTCGGCCAGATCCCGGCGCGCACCCGGCCGTACATCGTCGGGCGACGGATAGATGGCCAGCAGCGTGCCATTCTGCATGAACATGCCGATCCGGTAGCGATGATTGCGGCTCACCGCATTGTAGAAGTCATGAAAATAGTTGCCGTCCAGCAGTACCACGGCGACCCCGGCAAATTCGCCCTGCGGGCCGTTGAGCCGCTGACTGACTGGAATCAAGCGACGTTGGGTACCAGTCTGGGAGATCGGCTCGCCGATCGCCAGGTACTCACCGTCGCGGTGCGCCGCGAAGAAAGGCTGCTCGAATACGCGCTCGGAACGGATCGGCAGCCGGTTGGCGGTAAATACCACCTCGCCTGCCGCATCGCTGACCAGCAGTCCGGCGAACTGGGGACTCCGCAGGATACGCTGATAGAATGGCTGCGCGGCCAGCCCTTCGCGCAGGGTCGCGGGGTCGATGTCCCATTCGATATCCCGCAGCAGCCGCGTCGCCGAAGAGAAGGTCAGTTCGGCCTGCTCCGCAAGCAGCGTGGCCTCGACCTCGAGATTGCTCTGTAGCGCGCTCAGCTTGCGCTGCTCGAGATTGCGGGTTTCCACGAACAGAAAACCGCCCACCGCCAACACGGCCAGCAAGCCGAGCAGAATCAACAAGCGTTGCGGAGCCTTCCAGATCAATTGAGCAGCTGATCGCTGGGCGGAGGATGAGCGGCTCTTGCGCAGGGTCGGTATCATGGGCTCCTAGTATCGACCATAACGACCGCACACTGCACCAACGCTGTCTGCAACGCCGCGTGCGATCGCCTATCATCGTCGGGCGATCTCTCTTGATGAGTCACTCATGCGTCTGGACTACACCGGGCCACTGCCCGAGCCCATCGGCTTTCTGCTGCTACCGCGCTTCTCGATGATGGCGTTCTTCTCGGCGGTCGAACCGCTGCGTATCGCCAACCGCATCGCCGGGCGAGAGCTGTTCGCCTGGCGGGTGATCAGCCAGGACGGCGCACCAATCACCGCCAGCAACGCCATGACCCTGCTCGCCGACGACTCCATCGCCAGCGCCCCGGCGCTGCCCAGCGTGGCGGTGTGCGCCAGCTTCGAGCCCGAGGCGACCCTGAGCCGGCCGCTGATCCGTTGGCTCAACCGGCTGGCCAACAGCGACTGCGTGCTCGGCGGTATCGATACCGGCAGCCTGGTGTTGGCCAGTGCCGGACTGCTGCGCGACCAGCGGGTGACCCTGCACTGGGAAAGCCTGCCGGCCTTTCGCGAGCGCTTCCCCGACATCGAGACCCGCGAGGCGCTGTTCGAGCTCGGCCCGCGCGGCTTCTCCTGCGCCGGCGGCGCGGCGGCGATGGACATGTCGCTCGACCTGATCGCCCGGCGTCACGGCGAGGCGCTGGCCACTGCGGTCTCCGAACAACTGATCCACGCCCGCATGCGCACGCCCCACGACCAGCAGCGCATGGCGCTGAGCCAGCGCCTCGGCACCCACAAGCACGTGCTGATCGAGGCCGTGGCGCTGATGGAGGCGCATATCGAGGCGCCGCTGTCGATCGATGCGGTGGCGTGCCGGGTGGGCATTTCGCTGCGCCAGCTGCAGCGGCTGTTCGAACGCGAGCTGGGCATGCGTCCGCGCGATCATTACCTGAACCTGCGCCTGGCGCGGGCCCGCCAGCTGCTGCTGGAAACCGACCACGACATCCTCGGCATCGGCCTGGCCTGCGGCTTCGCCTCGGCGTCGAGCTTCGCGCGCGCCTACCGGCAACGCTACGCCGAGCGACCGCGTGACGCGCGCCGATGACCCATGAATGACGAATCATGGCAACTGTCCGTCGCTTGATGGCTAATCGCCGCGACGACGACCCGGCATCCTGAAGGTCGCCCCTTCATTCAGGAAAGCCGCCATGTTCACCACGCACGCACCACAATTGCCGCCGACCCCGGACTACGACGCCTGGCCGATCGAGGTCGGTCTCGCGCGGGTCGACCACCACGCCCACTGGGTCGAGCTGAGCTGGGCCGATGGCCGGGTCAGCCGCTATCACGCCGTGTGGCTGCGCGAGAACGCCGCCGACGAGACCACCGTCAACCCGGCGACCCGCGAGCGCATCCTCGACCTGTCGCGGCTCGCCGCCTGGCCGACCATCGACGCCGCCTGGCTCGACGAGGCCGGCGCGCTCGGCGTCACCTTCGCCCCGGAAGCGCGCACGCTGCGCTTTCATCCCGGCTGGCTGCGCGCCCACGACTACGACAATGCCAAGGCGTTCGACGCGCCGCTGGTCGCGGTCGAGCGCTGGACCGCCGCCGAGCTCGACGCGCCGCCGAGCCTCGACGCCGCCGGATGGATGGACCAGGACGAACACGCCGAAGCCGCCGAGGCGCTGCTCGAGGAGGCGCTCGGCGCGGTGCTCAGCCACGGCCTGGTGCGGCTGCGCAACCTGCCCACCACGCCGGGCAGCCTGGACGCCATCGCCCGGCGCATCGGCCCGCCGCGGCCGACCAACTTCGGCACGCTGTTCGACGTGCGCGCCAAGCCCGACCCGGACTCCAACGCCTACACCTCGATCGCCCTGCCGCCTCACGTCGACCTGCCGACCCGCGAATATCAGCCAGGCCTGCAGTTACTGCATTGCCTGGAGAACAGCGTCGAGGGCGGCCAGGCGGTGATGATGGACGGTTTCGCGGTGGCCGAGGCCCTGCGCGAGCGCAGCCCCGAGGCGTTCGCCACGCTGACCCGGGTCAAGTGGTGCTACGCCAACACCGCGCGCACCAGCGACTATGTCTGGTTCAATCCGATGATCCAGTGCGACGCCGAGGGCCGGCTGAGCGAGGTGCGTATCGCCGATTTCCTGCGCGGGCCGCTGATGGCGCCGTTCGACGAGGTCGAACCGGCCTACGAGGCGCTGATGGAACTGCAGCGGCTGCTGCGGGAACCGCGCTTCGCGATGCGTTTCAATTACCGCCCGGGCGATCTGGTGATCTTCGACAACCGCCGGCTGCTGCATGCCCGCGACGCCTTCGAGGGGACCTCCGGCCAGCGCTGGCTGCAGGGCTGCTACCTGGAGCGCGACGAAGTGCGCTCGCGGTGGCGCATGCTCAAGCGCGCCGCCCGCCAGCGCCGTGTCGAAGCGCTGGGGCAGCATGTCCCGTAGAGCGATCCCGCTAGCTGTGTAACCCACCAGGCTGACCGCACAGTAAGCCCGGTCAGCTCGTCCCGCGCTCGCCGGTCCGGCTAGGACGTTCGCCGAAGCGCGCCTGATAGGCCCGCGAGAAATGCGCCATATTGGCAAAGCCGGTGGCCAGCGCCGCCTCGGTGACCCGGCAGCGGCTGTCGGCGAGAATCCGCCGCGCCAGGTCGAGTCGCATGCCCAGGTAGCACTGCTTGGGCGTCTCGCCGAAATGGCCGACGAACAGCCGCGTCAGCTGACGCTGCGACTGGCCGACCAACCGGCAGATCTCGGGGATCGCCAGCGCCTGGCCGAGATGCGCCTCCATGATCGCCAATGCCCTCACCACCGTGCGCGGCAGATGATCGAGGCGCTGCTGGCCGTGGCCCTGCAGGGCGTCCTCCTCGGTGACCCGCTGGTGTACCAGCTGGCGGCCCACCGCGTTGGCCAGCGCCGGGCCGTAATCGGACTCGATCCACTGCAGCATCATGTCGATGCCCGCCGCGCCGCCGGAGCCGGTCAGCCGCCGGTCGGCGAATTCGAAGCGCGCCGGACTGATCGCGATGTGCGGAAACTCCTCGCGAAACGCCGGCACGCTCTCCCAGTGCAGCGCCACGCGCTGCTGCTCGAGCAGCCCGGCGCGGGCGAGGATGAACGGCGCGGTGTCCAGCCCGCCGACCCGCCCGCCGTGCGCGGCGACCTGGCGCAGCAGCGCACGATCGGCGGCGGTCACCGTGGCCTCCGCCTCGTAGGACGAGATCGCCATCAGCATTTCGCAATCGCCCGCGTCGCCGAGCGCGCCGTCGACGTCGATGCGCACGCCGTTGCTGGCCGTCACCGCCTCGCCATCGCTGGACAGCAACTGCCAGGCGAACAGCGTGCGACCGAAGCGATTGGCGACGCGCAGCGGTTCGAGCAGACAGAACAGCGTCAGCATCGAGAACTTGGGCAGCAGCCACACGCTGACGGTGTGCTCGGCCTCGCCGGGGCGCGCCACCGGCGGCTGGTCGGGACGCGGGTAGGGCCAGGCCTGGGCCCAATGGGCCGAATCGAGATCGTTCATGGCCAAAATAGTCCATTATATGGCCAATTAAGGCAAATCACCGCCGCGTCATGGCTCTAGGGTAGTACCAGGTCGCGCCCAGCCGGGTGTCGACAACGCTTCGGATTCACGTCCGGTTCCCCTGACCCAGCCAGCCGTGGAGGTTCGCGCCGCCATGTCCAATCCCGTCGACGCCAGCGTCACTACCCAGGGCCGTCGCCTGACGCTCAGCGGCCCCGATCTCGAGCGCCACTTCGCTGCGCTGTGGCTGCGCGAGCGCGCGCCGGACAGCGAGACCCTCGATACCCAGACCGGCCAGCGGTTGATCGAGGCCGCCGAGTTGCCGCTCGACCTGACCCTCGAGTCCGCCGCCATCGACGGCGAGACGCTGCACCTGGCGTTCAGCGACGGCCACCGCACCGCCTTCGCGCTGCCCGCGCTGCTCGCCGAGGGCCGCCCGCCCGGGTCGAGGCGCGCGGCGCGGCCGGCGACGAGCATGAATTGTGGGATGCCGGCCTGAGCGAGTTGCCCAAGGCCGACTTCGCTGCCGCCCTCGGACGACGACCGGGCGCTGCTGGCGCTGCTCGACGACCTGCAGCGCTATGGCTTCGTGCGGGTTGCCGGGGTGCCCGGCGAAGAGGACGGCATGCAGGCGCTGATCGATCGCATCGGCCCGCTGCGGCGCACCAACTGGGGCGGCATCGCCGACGTCAAGTCGGTGGCCAACGCCTACGACCTGACCATGACCCAGCGCGGACTCGAGCCGCATACCGACAATCCCTACCGTGACCCGATCCCCGGCTACATCTGGCTGCACTGCCTGAGCAACGCTGCCGCGGGCGGCGACAGCACGCTGGTCGACGGCTTCATGGCCGCCCGCCGCTTGCAGCGCGAAGACCCGGCGGCGTTCGATTGCCTGACCCGGCTATCGCCCGGCTTTCGCTATGTCGATGCCACCACCCAGCTGGAGAGCGAAGGCCCGCTGATCGAACTCGACAGCCATGGCCAGCTCGCCCGGGTGCGCTTTTCCAACCGCACCGAGCGTGTCGCCGCCTACGACGCCGACACGCTGGAGCGTTATTACGCGGCGCGCCAACGCTTTCACGCGCTGATCACCGACCCGGCGCTGACCGTGCACCTCAAGCTCGCCCCCGGCGAGATGCTGATCATGGACAACTACCGGCTGCTGCACGGGCGTACCGCCTACCAGCTCGAGGGCGGCGTGCGCCACCTGCGCCAGGGCTACGTCGACCGCGACAGCACCGTCAGCCGCCGCCAGGTACTGCGCCATACGCTCGCCGGTTCGGCCAGCGCCAACGACGACGCGCCCGGCACCAATGATCAAACCCTTGCCGGCGCCCAAGGAGGACAGCCGTAATGGACCAGGCCCGCTTCACGCGCTTCGACGAGAGCACCGCCGACGACTGGGCGATCATCGACGCGCATTTCAAGACCTACCAGAACGACGCCAGCCGCCGGGTGCTCGAGCACCTGCTGCGCCTCAAGGGCGACAACCACGGCTACCCGATCGACCGCTACGCGCACAGCCTGCAGACCGCCAGCCGTGCGCTCGACGCCGGCGCCGACGAGGAGACCGTGGTCTGCGCGCTGCTCCACGACATCGGCGACGACCTGGCGCCGGCCAACCACGCCGAGATCGCCGCGGCGATCCTCGCGCCCTACATCGACCCGCTCAACGTGTGGATGATCCGCCAACACGAGCTGTTCCAGGGCTATCATTACCGCGCCTTCTACGGCATGGACCCCCATGCCCGCGAGGCCTACCGCGACCACCCGGCCTACGCGCGCACCGTGCGCTTCTGCGACGAGTGGGACCAGCGCGCCTTCGACCCGGATTATCCCTCGCTGCCACTGGAATACTTCGTGCCGATGGTCGAGCGGATCTTCTCACGCGAGCCGTTCGGCGCTCCCCCCCAGGCAAGCTCAGACGCCGAGGTACGCTCATGACGACCTGCGCGCAACGCCTGCTCGAGCTGCTCGAGGCCCACGGCATCGACACCGTGTTCGGCATCCCCGGGGTGCACACCATCGAGCTCTACCGCGGCCTCAGCGACAGCCCGCTGCGCCACGTCACGCCGCGCCACGAGCAGGGCGCCGGGTTCATGGCCGACGGCTACGCCCGCGCCAGCGGCAAGCCGGCGGCCTGTTTGATCATCAGCGGCCCGGGAATGACCAACATCGCCACCGCGATGGCCCAGGCGCTGGCCGACTCGATACCCATGCTGGTGATTTCCAGCGTCAACCGTCGCGACACCCTGGGCCGTGGCCAGGGCCGCCTGCACGAGTTGCCCGACCAGCAGCGCACGCTGGCCGGGGTCAGCGTGTTCAGCCACACCCTGCACGCCGGCGAGGCGCTGGACGAGATCGTCGCCCGCGCCTTCGCGGTGTTCAAAAGCGCCCGCCCCGGCCCGGTGCATATCGAGATTCCGCTGGACGTGATGACCCAGCCGGTCGCCGACACGCCGATCAAGCGGGCCGCGGTCTATCCGCCGGCCGCGGCGGCCGCCGGGCTCGATGCTGCCGCGGCCTGGCTGGCCGGCGCCGAACGCCCGCTGGTGCTGCTCGGCGGCGGCTGCGTCGACGCCGCCGCGGACGCCCGCGCGCTCGTCGAGCGCCTCGACGCGCCGACCATGACCACCATCAACGCCCGCGGCGTGCTCGGCGAGCGTCATCCGCTTGACCTGGGCGCCTGCGCCAGCCTGCCGGCCGGGCGCAAGCTCGCCGCCGAGGCCGACGTGATCCTAGCGTTGGGCAGCGAACTCGGCGAAACCGATTATGATCTGGTCTTCGATGACGGCTTCGCGCTCACCGGCCAGTTGATCCGCGTGGACATCGACGCCCAGCAACTGGCCCGCAACCAGGCCGCCGACCTGGCGCTGCTCGCCGATGCCGGCGAGGTCATGCGCGGCCTGCTCGAGCGGTTGCCGGTGGCCGCCCAGCGCGACGCCGCAGCGCAGGTACGGCGCGACGCGAACCGCCCTGGCGCTGCGCGAGGCCGACGATGTGGCGCCCTACGCCGAGCTGCTCGACACCCTGCGCGGCGCGCTGCCCGAGGCGAGCATCGTCGGCGACTCCACCGGGGCGGTCTATGCCGGCAACTTCATCGTCGAGATGCCGGCTCCGCGGCGCTGGTTCAACGCCGCCACCGGCTACGGCACGCTCGGCTACGGCCTGCCCGCGGCGCTCGGCGCGGCGTTGGCCAACCCCGAGCGCCCGGTGATCGCGCTGGTCGGCGACGGCGGGCTGATGTTCACCCTCGGCGAGCTGGCCACCGCCCGCGATGCCGGCGTGCCGCTGGCCGTGGTGGTATGGAACAACGACGGCTACGGCGAGATTCGCCGCTACATGGACATGCATGCGGTCGCCCGGCTCGGCGTCGACCTGCCGGCCCCCGACCTGGCCACCCTGGCCGAGGCCTTCGGCTGCCACGCGGCGCGGGTCGACAACCCGGCGGCGCTCGGCCAGGCGCTGACCGCCAGTCAGGCCACCACGAAGCCCACGCTGATCGAGGTCGATGCCGACGCCTGGGGTCAGCCGCTGAGTAACCACTCGCCGAACGACAATCGCAACCGAGGAGAGGCCATGAACCCCCGCAATCGCAACCGGCTGACGATCGCCGCCCTGGCGCTACTGCCGACATTGGGCCTGGCCCAGGCCAGCCGACCGCGACACGACTGTCGACTTCATCGTGCCGCCGTGGCCCGGCGTGACCGTCAAGACCGAGATCATGGCGCAACTGCTCGCCCCGCTGGGCTATGAGAGCGAGCAGCAGGAGCTGAGCAGCACGGTGGGCTACAAGACCCTGCAAACCGGCGACAGCGACGTCTTCCTGGCCGGCTGGCTGCCCGCCCAGCAGGATAGCTACGATGCCGCCATAGCCAACGGGGCGATCGTCGACCTGGGCAACAACGTCAACGGCGCGCGGATGGGCTTTGCGGTGCCCGGCTACGTCGCCGAGGCCGGAGTGACCAGCGCCGAGCAGCTCGATGCGCACCGCGAGCGCTTCGACGCCCGCTACTACTCGATCGAGAGCGGCTCGACGGTCAGCGACTTCATCAACCAGGCCAAGCAGGACGACACCTACGGCCTGGGCGACTGGGAACTGATGGAGTCGTCGACGCCGGGGATGCTCGCCGAGGTCCAGGCGGCCTACGACGAGCAGCGCTGGATCGCCTTCTACGGCTGGACCCCGCACTGGATGGTACTGGCCTACGACATGCGCATTCTCGACGACCCGGCCGGTGTCTATGGCCCCGACAACGGGCGCAGCGACGTGCGCACCATCGTCGGCCGCGAATTCAGCGAAGCCAACCCCAATCTCACCCGGCTGCTCGACCAGTTCGTGCTCAGCGCCGATGACCAGAGCGCGTTCATTCAGGGCTTCGGTCGCGAGGGCCGCGACCCCGAGGCGGTCGCCCACGACTGGCTGGTTGCGCACCGCGACAAGCTCGCCGAGTTCCTCGACGGCGTCACCACCCGCGACGGCAAGCCGGCATTGCCCGCGGTGGAGCGCAGCCTGTGAGCCACCAGGACAGTCAGCAGCGTACCCAACGCGAGCTCGCCGCGGCGTATCGGCTGATCGCCCATCACGGCATGGACGACGGTATCTATACCCATATCTCCGCGCGACTGTCGGGCGAGCGCGAGCGCTTCCTGCTCAACCCCTATGGATTGCGCTTCGACGAGATCTCCGCCGACAACCTGGTGAGTGTCGACGCCGAAGGCACCAGGTACTCGACGACCCGCTCGGCCACGGCGTCAATGCCGCCGGATTCATCATCCACAGCGCCATCCACGCCGCCCGCGCGGACGTCGGCTGCGTGCTGCATACCCATACCGTGGCCGGCGTCGCGGTGGCCTGCCAGGAGCGAGGCCTGCTGCCGCTCAATCAGTGGGCACTGCAGTTTCACCGCCGACTCGCCTATCACGACTACGAGGGCATCTCGCTGGACCGCGCCGAACGCCAGCGGCTGGTCGCCGATCTTGGCGACCAGCCGGCAATGATTCTGCGCAATCATGGCCTTCTGACCTGCGGCCGCAATGTCGGCGAGGCCTTCCTGCGCATGCGCGACCTGGAACGCAGCTGTCAGGCACAGCTCGCCGCCCAGGCCAGCGGCGCAGTGCTTCGTGAACTCGATCCCGCCCTATGCGACCACGTCGCCGAGCAGTACGCGCAGTGGGCCGAGTGCGATACCGCCGACGGCGACGATCCCGCCTGGCTGGCCGAGCTGCGCCGTCTCGACGCGCGATCCTGAGGAACCGACATGCACTATTCCCGACTGACCACCCGCATCGCCGGCGAAGGCGCCGCCGCCTGGGACATTCATTACCGCGCCCTGGAGCGTCAGGCCGACGGCGACGACGTGATCATCCTCTCGGTGGGCGATCCCGACTTCGTCACGCCCGCGCCGATCGTCGACAGCGCCATCGCCAGCCTGCGTGGCGGCGCCACCCACTACGCCGACGTACAGGGCAAGGCGCGCCTGCGCGAGCTGATCGCCGCCCGCCACCGCGCGCGCGGCGGCGCGGCCGGGCCCGACAACGTGACGGTGATGGCCGGGGCGCAATGCGGGCTCTACGCGGTCGCCCAGTGCCTGCTCGACCCCGGCGACGAGGTGATCGTCCCCGAACCGATGTACGTGACCTACGAGGCTGCGCTGCAGGCCGCCGGCGCGACGCTGGTGCGCGTGCCGCTGCGCGCCGGAGAAGGCTTCCAGCCACGGCTGGCCGATCTCGAGGCCGCCGTCACCCCGCGCACCCGGGCGCTGCTGGTCAACAGCCCGCACAACCCCACTGGTCAGTGCATGAGCCACGAGGCCTGGCAGGGCATCGCCGAGCTGTGCCAGCGCCACGATCTATGGCTGATCTCCGACGAGGTCTACGCCGAGCTGGTGTTCGAGGGCGAGCACCTGTGCCCCGCCACGTTACCGGGCATGGCCGAGCGCACCGCGGTGATCGACAGCCTGTCCAAGTCGCACGCCATGACCGGCTGGCGGCTGGGCTGGGTGATCGGCCCCGAGGCGTTGATCAATCACTTGAGCAACCTGGCGCTGTGCATGCTCTACGGCAGCCCCGAGTTCATCCAGGACGCCGCCTGCGCGGCGCTGGCCGACCCGCCCGAGCAACTGGCGACGATGCGCGAGACTTACCGGGCGCGCCGCGACACGGTATGCCGGGCGCTCGAGGGGAGCACGGCGGTCGAGGTGCTGCGCCCCGCTGCCGGCATGTTCATGATGATCGACATCCGGCGTACCGGGCTCTCCGCTCAAGGCTTCGCCGACAAGCTGCTCGACGAGCAGGGCGTGTCGCTGCTGGCCGGCGAGGCCTTCGGCCCTTCGGCGGCGGGCTTCGTGCGGCTGAGCCTGACGGTCGACGCCGAGCGACTGGGCGAGGCCTGCCGGCGCATCGAGCGCTGCGCCCGGGACTGCCTGGCGACGGCCCTCGACTGATCGCACGCGCGGTCCCGGGGCGCGTCTTGCCCGTGGCCGCACTCTTTCCACCGGCAACAGGAGGGGTATGGCTAGCGTGACACTCCACCCCCGACAGCGTCCATGACCCAACAAACCGATAACAACAGGCCTGGCGATCGATGCCCGCCATCTGGTCAAGCGCTACGCCGAGCATGAGGTCCTCAGGGATGTCTCGCTGCGCGTGCGCGAAGCCAACGTGGTCTCGATCATCGGCTCCAGCGGCTCCGGCAAGAGTACCTTGCTGCGCTGCATGAACCTGCTCGAGATGCCCGACCGGGGCGAGCTGACCATCGCCGATGAGGCGATACGCTTCACCCGCGACGCCGTAGGCAACAATGTCGGCCTCGATCGTCGCCAGATTCTGCGCCTGCGCTCACAGGTCGCGATGGTCTTCCAGCAATTCAACCTGTGGCCGCACCTGACGGTGCTCGGCAACGTCATCGAGGCGCCGCTGCGGGTGCGCGGCCTGCGCCGTCGCGAGGCGGTCGAGCTCGGCGAGCATTTCCTCGCGCGGGTCGGGCTGGCCGACAAGCGCGACGCCTACCCCGGCTATCTTTCCGGCGGCCAGCAACAGCGCGTGGCGATCGCCCGGGCGCTGGCCATGCAACCCCGGGTGCTGCTGTTCGACGAACCCACCTCGGCGCTCGACCCCGAGCTGGTCAGCGAGGTGCTGGGCGTGATCCGCGGCCTCGCCGACGAGGGCCGCACCATGCTGCTGGTCACCCACGAGATGAGCTTCGCCCGCGACGTCTCCCACGAAGTGGTGTTCCTGCACCAGGGCGTGGTCGAGGAGTGCGGCAGCCCGCGCGAGGTGTTCGAGAACGCCGCCAGCGAGCGCTGCCGGCAGTTCGTCTCGAGCGTCGCCTGACGATTGCAGTCGTTCCAGCGTCGCCGTGCGACACGGCGGCGTCATCTTTCCGGGCCGCCCGCTGCGGCTCGTCACAACAACCAAGGGGAAACCTTGATGAAACGTAGCTTGCTTCCTGCCCTGACCGCCGGCGTGCTGGCGCTATCCACGATGACCGCGCTGACCGCCAAGCGCCGCCGAACCGCTGAAGATCGGCATCTCCGCCGAACCCTATCCGCCGTTCACCTACAAGAGCGCCGATGGCGACTGGACCGGTTTCGAGGTCGAGCTCGGCCAGGCGCTGTGCGAGGCGATGCAGGCCGACTGCGCGATCACCCCGACCGGCTGGGGCGGCATCTTCCCGGCGCTCGAACAGCGGCAAGATCGACATGATCATGAATTCGCTGTCGATCACCGACAAGCGCAAGAAGGTCATCGACTTCACCGACCCGTACTACTACACGCCGGGCGCCTATGTCGCCGCCAAGGATGCCGAGTTCGCGATCCCCGACGGGCTCGACGGCAAGGTGCTGGGCGTGCAGGGCGCCACCACCAACGCCAGCTATGCGCGCCGCGCGCTGGCCGACAGCGGCGTCGAGATCAAGATCTACGACCAGCAGGAGCAGGCCAACCGCGACCTGCTCGCCGGACGCGTCGACGCGATCCTCGCCGACAAGGTCGCGATGACCGAGTTCGTCAAGCGTGACGAGGCCCAGGACTACGAGATCCGCGCCACCGCGCCGCGTCACCCGGCCTTCGGCGAGGGCGTGGGGATCGGCCTGCGCCAGGACGACGACGCCCTGCGCAAGGACCTCAACGCGGCGATCGCCCAGGTAATCGAGGACGGCACCTGCGCGGCGCTGTCGCAGGAATACTTCGACACCGATATCTGCGGCGGCTGAGCGCCGTGCCATTGCGACGATGACGGTGCCCGCTCGGGCGCCGCCATCGTCGCCACCGGGGAAGCGCTTATGACTAGCGATACCAACGATGGCCTGCTGGCCTGGATGGGGCCGATCCTGCACGGCGCGCTGACCACCGTGGAGATCGCCGTGCTCGCCTATGCCATCGGCCTGGTGCTGGGGCTGATCGGCGCCGGCGCCAGGCTGAGCCCGTGGCCGGCGCTGCGCGCGCTGGGCACCGGCTACTCGACGCTGGTGCGCGCGGTGCCCGAGCTGCTGCTGATCATCCTGCTCTACTACGCCGGCAGCCAGGCGCTGACCGCGGCGTTCGCGGCGCTGGGCGGCGACGGCCAACTGGCGATCAGCGGCTTCGTCACCGCGGTCGGCGTGCTGGCGTTCGTCCAGGGCGCCTACATGACCGAGGTATTCCGCGGCGCGATCCTGGCGATCCCGCGCGGCCAGCTCGAGGCCGCCGACGCCTACGGCTTCTCGCGCGCCAGTCGCTTCCGGCGCATCGTGATTCCGGCGATGCTGCCCAACGCCCTGCCGGGGATGTCCAACCTGTGGCTGATCCTGGTCAAGGACACCGCGCTGGTCAGCGTGATCGGCTTCGAGGAGCTGTTCTTCACCGTTCAGCAGGCCGCCGCCAGTACCCGCGCCTATTTTCTGTTCTACGCCGTCGCCGGGGCGCTCTATCTGGTGATGACGCTGGGCTCCAATGCCCTGTTCGCCCGTGCCGAGCGCCATGTGCGCCGCGGCCAGGCCGGGATCTGAGGCGATAATAAGGGACATGCTCGATGGACTTTTCCTGGCTTTCCGACCCGTTCTACCAGCGCTATCTATGGACCGGCTTCGTCAACACGCTGTGGCTGGTCGCCGTTTCCGGCAGCCTGGGGCTGGTGCTCGCGGTGGGCGTGGCACTGGCGCAGATTCGCGGCCCGCGGCCGCTGGCGCTGACTGGTGCGCGGCTTCACCACGGTGATCCGCGGCACGCCGCTGCTGGTCCAGCTGTTCTTCTTCTACGATGGCGTCGGGCGCCTGCTGCCGGCGATTCCCGGGGTGCAGGACAGCCTGCTGTGGCCGCTGCTGCGCGACCCGTTCTTCTACGGCGCGCTGACCTTCACGATCAGCGTCGGCGCCTATTCCGGCGAGGTGATTCGCGGCGCGCTGCTCAGCGTGCCGGCCGGCGAACTGGCCGCGGGCCGCGCCTTCGGCCTGTCGCGCTGGCAGATCCTCTATCGGCTGTGGCTGCCGCGCGGCTTCCAGCTGTGCCTGCCGACACTGACCGGCGAGATGATCCTGCTGCTCAAGTCGGTGCCGCTGGTCTCGACGATCGCCATGATGGATCTGCTCAAGGCCGCCAACCTGGTACGCGACGAGACCTTTCTGGTCTACGAGCCGCTGCTGCTGATCGCCGGCATCTACCTGGCGATGACGCTGGTGCTCACCGCCGGCATGCGCCTGGTCGAGACGCGCTTTCCCGGCGCCCGTCCGGTCAAGCCGCGGCGGCGTCGGCTGCTGCCGGGTTGAGAGTGGCGGTGAGAAGCTGTGATCATGAACTGGGCAGGGCGATTAAAGGTGCGTGAAACATCTGCCCCTGTTAGCGAATGCTATCAATGAGCTACATGTATCCTGTGGCTTTCCCTTGGCTATGGACAGGCCGTTTGTCGGCAATCTCTTACAGTGAAAATTAACTTGGGTTAGATCGGGCTGTCCTTTTGAGGCCTAGAATGCCTTTCATCGACGCAAGGAAAGCGTCAGCACGGAAGCTCGAGCCAGGACGGTTCGATGTGCCAAGGATGCATGGGCTGGATGCCCATGGATGTGCCGCAAGGATACGCAGCGCTCATGGCCCGGTCTCGCGACCGGGCTTTTTTATGCATGTTTTTCGGCCCCCGGGCCGCATGCCAATGGACAGGCCGCCCCGCGGCGGTTACACCTAGGCGGTGTTTTCCATTGACCGACCACCCGAGCCCTGCATGCCCCCGACCCCGTTCCCATGAATTCGCCGCTCGCCGTCTCCTCCGAGTCAGCGGCGCCGGACAGCGTAGCGCGCTATCTGGCCCGCCGTCGCCGCCACTATCTGTTGATCGCCGGTTTCGCGCTGCTGGTAGTGGCCGCCCTGCTGGCCGATATCGTCACCGGCCCGGGGCCGTATGCGCTGAACGAGGTGTTGCATACGTTGATCGACCCCACCGGCGCTTCGCAGGTGTTGCGCGTGGTGGTCTGGGAGATCCGCCTGCCGGTGGCGCTGATGGCGGTGCTGGTCGGTGTCAGCCTGGCGCTGGCCGGCGCCGAGATGCAGACCATCCTCGACAATCCGCTGGCCGACCCTTTCACCCTGGGCATCTCCTCGGCGGCGAGTTTCGGCGCCGCGCTGGCGATCGTGCTCGGCCTGGGCGTGGTGCCATTCGCCGGCACGCTGCTGGTCACCGGCAACGCCTTCGTGCTGGCGCTGCTCGCCGCGCTGGCGATCTGGGCCATCAACCGGCTGCGCGGCATCAGCGTACAGACCATGGTGCTGATGGGCATCGCGATCATGTTCTTCTTCAACGCGCTGCTGGGATTGCTGCAGTTCGTGGCCTCCGCCGAGGCGCTCCAGCAACTGGTGTTCTGGTCGCTGGGCAGCCTGGAACGGGCGAGCTGGGACAAGCTCGGCCTGGGGCTGCTGGCGCTGGGCGTGACGTTGCCGGTGTTCCTGCGTGCCGGCTGGCGGCTGACCGCGCTGCGCCTGGGCGACCTGCAGGCCCAGGCGCTGGGCATCGAGGTCGGCCGGCTGCGCCTGCGGGTGATGCTATGCGCCTCGCTGCTTGCCGCGACCGCGGTGGCCTTCGCCGGCACCATCGGCTTCGTCGGGCTGGTCGGCCCGCACATCGCCCGGCTGCTGGTCGGCGAGGACCAGCGGGTATTTCTGCCCATGGCAGCGCTGTGCGGCGCGCTGATCATGTCGCTGGCGTCGATCCTGACCAAGCTGCTGATCCCCGGCCTGCTGTTTCCGATCGGCATTCTTACCGCGCTGATCGGCCTGCCGTTCTTCGTCTCGCTAATCCTGCGCAGCCGCCGCGAGGGCTGGGGATGAGCCTGAGCATCGATCAGTTGAACTGCCGGCTCGGCGGACGCGCCGTGCTCCATGGCCTCACCGGGCTGTGCGCCCGCCCGGGCGAGCTGACCGCGCTGATCGGCCCCAACGGTGCCGGCAAGTCGACGCTGCTCAAGGCGCTTGCCGGGCTTGAACGTGGCGAGGGCCACTTCGCCCTCGACGACCAGCCGCTGGCCGGATTGTCGCTGGCCCGGCGAGCCGAGCGCCTTTACTATCTGCCTCAGGAAACGGCTTCACGCGCCGTGCTGAGCGTCTTCGAGGCGGTGCTGCTGGCGCGCCGCACGCGCATCCGCGAAGCGCCGGCCGCCGCCCTGGCCCGGGTCGGCGAGATGCTACACGCGCTGGAGCTCGACGCGCTCGCCGAGCGCGAACTGGGCCAGCTGTCCGGCGGCCAACGCCAGCGCGTGGCGATCGCCCAGGCGGTGATCCGCGAACCACGGCTGTTGCTGCTCGACGAGCCGACCAGTGCGCTGGACTTGCATCATCAATTGCAGGTCCTCGACTGGCTGACCCGGCTGGCCGCCGAGCGCGGGATCATCGTCGTCATCGCCATCCACGATCTTAGCCTGGCGGCGCGTTTCGCCCGTCACGTGTGGATGCTCAAGGAGGGCCGCGTCGCCGCTTGCGGCGCACCCGGCGAGGTGCTGACTGCCGCGAACCTGCGCGAGGTCTATGCAATCGAGGCGCACGTCGAGTGGCCCGCCGACGGGCCGCCGCGGGTCACCCCGTTGGCCGCCACCCGGCAACTGGGCGGCTAGCGCCTTTGCCGCCACCAGATTGCATGATTTCTATCAGCACCGGCTACTACCGCTTAAGGACGAGCGCAGCGTATCAAGCTGCCCATCACGTAAGGAGAGAGACCATGCCCCTGCCCCATACCAAGACCCTGCTCGCGATGACGATCGCGGCCCTGCTGGTACCCGCCGCGGGCCACGCCGCAGATACGCAGACCCGCGAGGAATCCCGGCCCAGCGACCAGCAGCACAAGGAACTCGCCCAGATGCCGCTCAATCGCCTCGTCGACAAGAAAATCCTCCCCAAGCTGGATTTCTACTTCGAAAAATTGCTCGACGAAGGCGAAGAGATCACGCTCGACGGTACCCACGCCTTTTCCGGCAAGGACAAGTTCCTGCCCGGCAAGATCGCCATCGGCCTGAGCTACCTGCTGCTCAACACGCCCCAGGACGACCCCAAGTTCGAACACTACCTGGAGGGCTATCGGCAGATCACCGACATGACCATCGATGATCGCAACGAGACCTGGGGCATCTACTACTACGTCTCGGCGCTGAACCGGCTCAAGAACGCCGGCCTGCTCGAGCGCGCCATCAGCGACGAGACGCTGGCCACGCTCAAGGAGAAGACCGACTGGCGGCAATTCGTCGATACCGATGACATGAGCCTGATCGACCTGCCGACCAACTATTACGGCGTCGCCTTCTCGATCGCCCGGCTGCGCTACTTGCTGGGCTGGGAGGACGCCTCGGGCAGCGAGCAACTGCTCGACAAGATGATGGAACACTATCGCGAGTATTCCGGCGAGTACGGCTTTTCCGACGAGACCAACGGCGAGGGACGCTTCGACCGCTACAGCGTGCTGCTGATCGGCGAGATCTGCCAGCGCTTCATCGAGACCGGCATGCCGGTGACGCCGCAGATGAAGGAGTGGCTGCGCAACTCGGTCGAGGTCATCCTGCCACGGCTCAACGAGGCGGGGCACGGCTTCAGCTACGGGCGTAGCATCGGCGCCTACGGCGATACGGCGTTCCTCGAGGTGCTCTCTGCGGCGGCCTATCTCGACGTGCTCAGCGACGAAGAGAAGCAGATGGCTTACGCCTTCGCAGCGCGCGCCACGGCCCGCTACGTCAACTTCTGGTACGACGAGGAGATGAACTCCGTCAACCTGTGGGACAAGGGCCGCACCACCGACGACTACCGTGGCAAGTACCGCATTCTCGGCGAGAACCTCAGCCTGTCCCACCAACTGCTGTATACCGCCAATATCTGGAACGAGATCGGCTTCAAGGGCGAGACGCCCTCACCCGAATTTCCGGACTGGCTCGATACCCTGCCCGAGACCACCCTCACCTGGTTCGCCCAGGGCGACTACGATCGCGCCCTGGTGACCTACCGCGACCAGGGCCACGTGATCAGCCTGCCGCTGATCAATGGCGGCAAGTCGCAGCACATGAACAACCCCTACTACCCGATCCCGTTCTCCAACGGCATGCTCGAGGGCACTCCCGACGCGAGCTACCCGCAACTGTTGCCACGCTTCACGCTTGATGACGGCTCCGAGTTGATTCCGGCGGCGTTCATCCGCGACGTCGAGACTCAGGAGGATGGCGACACTTACACGGTGCGCTACCACCAGGACGAACTCGACCGGCTGGGCGAATCCAGGCCGATCAAGGACGAGCGCCTGGCGGTCGATACCCGCTACCGCCTGTCGCCCGGCAAGATCACCCGCACCGACACCTACCGGCCCAGCGAGCCGTTGGATATTCGCAATATTCGCCTTGAATTCGCCAGTTTCTCGGACGACGCCAACCTCGATGGCAAGCACGCGCAGTTCGGCCAGGGCGCAGTCAGCGACTTCCGGGTCGAAGGGCTCGATGAGTGCCAGGCAACTCGCGTAAATGGCGAACCGCCCTACCAGACGCCAGTCGGCCCGCTGATCACCCGCATCGCCTGCGAAAGCGGCGCGCATCAGGTCGACGAGCCGTTCACTATTGAATGGACTCTCGAGTACGACTGAGCGGGATCTTTATCGCCAGGGTCATGGTTAATTAACTTTTTATACCTATTCCGAAAGCTTTAACCTGGATAAATAACCCAGGTTAAAGCAAGGCTTGATTTTAAAAACAGTTATCTATCGTTGCTCTTTTTTACATACAAGGGTTTGCCTTAGCGGCACGCCATGACTAGCTTGAGAGGTGTCACACGGAAATGTGGCACTTCAGAAGTGAAGTGAAAAAGTGAAGTGAAGCGAAACGTCTTTTAGGCAATATTCAAGAAAGACTCGCTCACATACACCTAGAGTGAAAGGAGTAATGTCATGGCTGAACATCGTGGCGGTTCTGGTAACTTCGCAGAAGATCCAAAGCGTGCATCCGAAGCTGGCCAAAAAGGTGGCGAGCATAGCGGAGGCAACTTCGCCAACGATCCCCAGAAGGCTTCCGAAGCTGGGCATAAAGGTGGCCAGCACAGCGGAGGCAACTTCGCCAATGACCCGGAAAAGGCTTCAGAAGCTGGCCAGAAAGGCGGCCAGCACAGCGGGGGCAACTTCGCCAACGATCCGGAAAAGGCTTCCGAAGCCGGCCAGAAAGGTGGCCAGCACAGCGGGGGTAACTTCGCCAACGATCCGGAAAAGGCTTCCGAAGCCGGCCAGAAAGGTGGCCAGCACAGCGGAGGTAACTTTGCCAATGACCGGGAGAAAGCCTCGGAAGCTGGCAAGAAAGGTGGCCGTAATAGCTAACTGATTCTTTCGAATCGACATGGAAAAAAGCACAAGGATGTGCCGAAGCACAAGGACGTGCCGAAAGTCAGTGAAAAAGTTCAAGGAAAGGAGCACAGTTATGGCTAACCCAGTCAAGGATAAGAACTACAACATGATTAGTTCTATCTACCATCTCGCTCAGGGCTCGGAAAACTGCAAGCAGTATGCCAGCGATGCCCAACGAGACAATGACGATGAAGCTGCCAAACTTTTCGAAGAGCTACAGCGCTTCTATTCGGAATACGGTGAAAAAGCTGCCAAGATCTTGAAGAATCGCCTGTAAGCTTATTTCTGGCGGCGTGACATGTAGAGGCTCGAAAAGCTTCATTTAATCAATGGGATCGGCCAGTCGCCGATCCCATTTCTATTCAGCGGGCAAAACAGTTCAGCATGATAAACAGCCGCCTGACAGATAAACGGCCCGGAATCGTCCGGGCCGTTTGTTTGTGGTCAAATATGCTGAATTTGTGGCTTAGCGCTTGGCTGTGGTATTCGAGTCTTCATCACGTTGCAGATATTGCTGTAGCGTCTGGGGCATATGTTCGTCCAGCCAAGTGGCCATCGCCTTCTCCTCTTCAAGGATCTCCTCGCAGACTCGCTTGGTTTCCATATCCCCGGCTGCTTCTGCCGTTTCTATAAGAACCTTGTAGGAGGAAATCTCCAGCTGCTCGAAGGTATAGCTGGCGATGCAGCCCTTGACGATCTCGTCACCGCTGAACATACCGCCAACCGCCTGGCCCATCGCCGACATTTTACCAGTCGTATCTTTCAGAAATGACGAACTCTTGTCATAACGTGCGATGCAACCCTCGATCTTTTTGCTCTGCGCTTGCGTTTCATCGATATGACGCTCGATACGCTGCTTGATTTCCGGGTAATGCTCGATGCGACTGGCCTGAGCTTTCAACATCTGCTCTGCCTGCTCCTCCATAGCGTGAGCATCACGCAGCCACTCGAGCAGTCGCTTCTCTACAGCTTTCATTACCGCCTCCTTGGATGCCCTTGCAGGGCTAATCGGTCACAATCGAAGAAGTTTACAACCTAATACTGAAGCATCCTGCTCAGCATTTATAAGGATAGTAGCCAAGCGCGAATAGGCCATTAACCTAAGTTATTAACCATTATGAAGATGGGAACCTCGCTTCTTCGAGCCCCGTTTATCGAACGTCAAACTTGATCTACATAGAGCACCCATACTGCTTTTGCCATCCCAAAAAATTCGCCGCTCGTCTACGCTAAATGAGTGGCACATGTACGGTAGCGAAACCAACTCAAAGAGGGAAAGCTTATGTTCCACCATGCAAAGGAGTTGCAGTTCAACGCGCGAGTATCTGGCCCAGACCCCAAGTTCGCCAGTCTACTCCTTGAGCAGTTCGGCGGGATGAATGGCGAGCTCAAGGCGGCAATGCAGTATTTCATTCAGGCTTTTTCGGTACGCCAACCCTACCCAAAGCAATACGACATGCTCATGGATATTGCCACGGAAGAATTCAGCCATCTGGAGATCGTCGGAGCGACCATCCAGATGCTGCTCAATGGCGTCAACGGTGAGCTCAAGGATATTTCCGAGCAGTCCGAAATCATGCAGCTTGTGGGGGGTGGAAAGGGCGAGAAAGAAAGCATGATCCATGAGGCCTTGGTCAACCCTCAGTTCCTGGGGTTGAGTGGCGGAAGCCCGACGCTGACCAATAGCCAGGGGGTGCCCTGGTCGGGGACTTATGTCGATGCCAATGGCGACCCGACGGTCGACTTGCGCTCGGATATCGCTGCGGAATCGCGAGCCAAGATCGTCTATGAATACCTGATGCAGTTCACGAACGACCCTGCAGTCAAGGAAACGCTGCGCTTTCTGATGACCCGCGAGATCGCTCACCAGCAGATGTTCGAAGCGGCGCTCGCCACACTCGAACCCAACTTCCCGCCGGGTGTGATGCAGGGCGATCCGCGCTACAGCAACCTGTATTTCAACATGTCCAAGGGCGAGGAAGCGAAAGGTCCCTGGAATGAGGGCGAAAGTCCTCTGCTGGGTGAACCCTGGCAGTATGTGGATGACCCCGAGAGCCTGGTCAAATCGACCAATGGGCTGCTGAATCAACAACCGGGCCAAGGTGCGCGCTCGGAAGAAGAAGTGGACAGGAAGAGCAAGGAGATCAGCAAGACCAGAAGCAAGCAGATCAAGGATGCCGTACCCAAAGGCAGCAATCAGTGGAGCAAGTACGAATAACTCGGCTACCACCTAGCCCGACTGGGTCGGGCTAGGTGCAGCTAAAATTAGCAGCAGAGTATCTAGCTTATAGTTCATCAGATTTAACACCATTAACTCATGCTAAATTTTTCCTGCCCGGCCTTGTCGCTCTTGCTTAAAGATATCTTAATTAGCCTTTAATGCCGCATGAACACTCCACTTTTAACGCCAAAGGCACAGGACCAATCTTTACCCGCCTTGTCAACACTTGCCCTTCTGACCCTTCGCGGACTACCCTTTTAGAGTCACTCGTATGCTGTGCTAAGGAAAGCCTCATGTCGGAATCTAATGGAACGGATACAGGTAACGCAGACGGCAAGAACGCTACCGAGAAGGAAAAGAGCCGTCGCCTCGTCGACAAGGATCGGCCCGAAGAAGCCGCCGAAGCTCAGCCCTCAAAGGGGCATGATGCCGAGGTCTACCGGCCTGATGAGAATGTCGACAACGAGAAGTCCCCAGCCTCGCGGGATACCCCGGGCCATAACAGCTCGATCGACCAGACGCCCGTACCGGGGGCCCAGGCGAGCGAGCAAAAAAGCAGGAAGCGTCACATCGACGATGCTTCGGAAGAGGCCGACTCATCGCGTCGTGATGGCTGATTGCCTGCTTTGATGCTGGACAAGGCTCGACCAACACGGTTGATACCGAGCGCTGAGCGATTCCAGCAATAACTCACTTGCCTGTACCGAACGGCTGATGCTTATTGAGCGAGTCTTTGTTTACTTCGACGACGTCGAAGTCAGGCAAGCAGCTAGGTGGCAGCCGGTTTATTACGTTTCTCTATAAAGAGAAGCATTGAGGGCAGGCATAAAACACTGAATGGCACCATGTCTTATTACGTGCTTGCTCGATCCAGGCGCCCCATGGTCACCCAGCTGGTAACGGGGTGCGCTCAATGATGAAATGCAGACGATCTGACTGCCTGGCTTATGCCGCACGCAGTTGGCGTGTTGGCCTGTTGTTGCTCGTATCCGCCACGCTTACGGCATGCAGCGGGGAGCATCTGAGTTTCCTGGATCCACAGGGGCCTGTCGCTGCGGCACAGCGTGGCCACTACTGGTTCGTAGTGGCACTGTCGATGGTGGTGGTGCTACCGGTCATTGTTTTGACGCCTTGGCTGGTATGGCGCTATCGCTACGGTGGCACGGCGGTCTACCGACCTCGCTGGACGTTCTCCATGAAAATGGAGTGGCTGATTTGGGGCTTGCCCTTGTTGATTGTCGCTGTGCTGAGTTACGTGCTGTGGACGGAGACCCATGAACTTGACCCCTACCAGCCCCTGCCCTCCGACAAGAAACCGCTGCGTGTCCAGGTAGTGGGCTACGACTGGAAATGGCTGTTCATCTACCCCGAGCAGGGTATCGCCACCGCCGGCAAGCTGGTTTTCCCCGCCGATCGCCCGCTGGCCCTCGAGCTGACCTCGACGACGGTCATGCAGTCATTCTTCGTGCCGGCACTGGGTAGCCAGATCTATGCCATGAACAACATGATCACCCGCTTGCATCTGGCGGCGGATGGACCGGGCACGTTCCGCGGCCAGAACGTTCAGTACAACGGCAAGCATTTTCACGAGCAACGCTTCACCGCCGAGGCACTCGAGCCACAGGCGTTCAACGACTTCATCGAAGCAACTCAGGAAACAGGCATCCCGATGGGCGGCGAGCATTATGCGATCTTCAAGCATCCCGGCACGCTACGCGAGGCGGAACGGGCGTTAACCGGCGAAGCTCCCGATAGCCTGATCCGCTTCTCGCACGTGCCCGAGGGACTGTTCAAGGCCATCGTCGATGGGCCACTGATAGCCCAGGCTCTGCTGGCTTCCGAACCCACCGCCATGACTTCCGAGAATCTGCCCGTCACGCTCGAGGCCCCGGCCGGAGCGCCCATCGTTCCGTTCAGGAAGGAGAAAGTTCAATGAGCGATCTTCTGGATACCCTGCTCGGCCGGCTCGACTGGGAGGCCTTGCCCTTCTGGGAGATGCTCCAGGAACCTACGACGTTCAACATCATCAATGGCACGATCGTCACCGGTGCCGCGTCCCTGGTCGTGCTTGGCGCGCTCGCGCTGGTAGCCCTGATCACCTGGTTCGGCAAATGGCGCATGCTATGGAGCGACTGGCTGACCAGCGTCGATCACAAGAAGATCGGCATCATGTTCATCGTGATCGCCTTCGTCATGCTCGCCCGAGCGATCATCGAAGCGGTCTTCATGCGTGCCCAGCAGAGCGTGGGGCTGGACGGCGGTTTCCTGTCGCCCGAGCATTTCGGCGAGTTCTTCTCCACCCACGGCACGATCATGATCTTCTTCATGGCCATGCCGTTTCTCACTGGACTCATCAATTACATCATGCCGCTACAGATCGGCGCCCGCGATCTGTCCTTTCCGGTGATGAACTCGATCAGTCTTGGCCTTACTGCGGCCGGCGCCGCGCTGGTCATGGCCTCGCTGGTCCTGACGCCGTTCTCCACCGGTGGTTGGAGTGGTTATCCGCCTTTCACCGAGAGTCCTTACAGTCCCGGTGCGGGGGTCGATTACTGGATCTGGGCAGTCACGCTGTCGACGCTCAGCTCGACCATGACCGGCATCAACTTCGCGGTGACCATCTACAAGAAGCGCGCCCCGGGCATGCACCTCATGCGTATGCCGCTGTTCTGCTGGACAGCCCTGACCACGGCGATCCTGATGATCTTCGGCATGCCCCCGCTCACCGTGGCTACCGCCTTGCTGGCGCTCGACCGTTATCTCGACTTCCACTTCTTCACCACCGATCTCGGTGGCAACATGATGAACTATGTCAACCTGTTCTGGGCGTTCGGCCATCCTGAGGTCTATATCCTCATCCTGCCCGCCTTCGGGGTGTTCTCCGAGGTCTTTTCGACCTTTTCAGGCAAACGTATCTATGGTTACAAGACCCTGGTGATCGCCACCATCAGCATCTCGGCGCTTTCCTTCACCGTATGGCTGCACCACTTCTTTACCATGGGCCAGGACGCCAGCGTCAACGCCGTCTTCGGTATCGCCACCATGCTGATCGGCATACCCACCGGCGTGAAGGTCTATGACTGGATGCTGACGATGTATCGTGGCCGAGTACGCCTGACCATTCCCATGGTCTACGCGATCGGCTTCATCATACTATTCGTCATCGGCGGGCTGACAGGGATCATTCTTGCCAACCCGAGCATCGACTATCAGGTCCATAACACGCTCTTTCTGGTCGCGCATTTCCACAACATGCTGGTGCCGGGAATGTTGTTCGGCATGCTGGCCGGCTACAACTTCTGGTTTCCCAAGGCCTTTGGTTTTCGCCTCAACGAGCGCTGGGGCTACCGCGCCGCCTATTCCTGGATCGCCGGCTTCATACTGGCGTTCTTTCCACTCTATGCGCTGGGACTTCTAGGCATGCCGCGGCGCACGGTCGCATTCTTCGAGCCGGCTTATCTGCCCTGGACGATCATCGCCGGCGTCGGCGCGCTGGTTGTACTGTTCGCGCTGTTCAGCCTGGTCATGCAGCTCGGCGTGAGCATCCGTCGGCGAGCCGCCTACGCAGCTCCTGTCGGTGATCCCTGGGATGGTTTCAGCCTCGAGTGGTCAGTATCATCGCCTCCGCCGGAATACAATTTTCCGGTCATCCCTCAAATCTCCAGTCGCGACCCCTTCTTGAGCGAGAAGGACCGCGGCCAGGCCTACCAGCGCCCAACGAGCTACGCAAACATCGAGATGCCCGCCAACAGCGCGCTGGGACCGGTGCTTGCCGTGGCGGGCTTTCTGATGGCCTTCGGCTTGGTGTGGTACATGTGGTGGTTGACCATCGGCGGCGGTCTGATCGGCTTGATAGCATTGATAGCGCGCAGCTTCGTGCGTCGGACCACGCGGCTCATCGGTGCCGACGAGGTGCGGCGCACGCATGAAGCCTGGCTCGCTCAGGTGGCCCGTACCCAGGCCATCAAGCGCGCCGACGAGCGTGACACGGCCAATCAGGGCCTTGCAGAGCCCCCCGTGGAAGGAGCCGTGCAATGACTGCCAAGATCAACAGACATCCCGGCCTCAATCTCGGCGACATGCACGAGGAAGCCAGCGACGCCTGCGAAAGCTTCGTGTTTGGCTTCTGGGTGTTCATGATGAGCGACCTCATCATCTTCGCGCTGCTGTTCGCCACCTACATCGTGCTTTTCGGGGGCATGGCCGGTGGGCCGGGGCCTCATGAACTCTTCGAGATCAAGAGCGCTTTTCTCGAAACGATGCTGTTGCTGGCCAGCAGTTTTACCTTTGGCATGGCGTCGTTATCGCTCAAGTACCGCCAATCCACGGGCCAGCTAATCGGCTGGCTGGTGCTCACCCTGGCACTCGGGCTCACCTTCGTCGGCCTTGAGCTGCATGACTTTTATCTGATGGCCGATAAGGGCGGCGTGCCGAGCCGCAGCGGCTTTCTTTCCGCGTTTTATGCGCTGGTCTCGTTACACGGCCTCCATGTGACTGGCGCCTGCCTCTGGTTACTGGTGCTGCTCGGGCAGATGGCCGTCCACGGCCTGGACACCGGAGTCAAGACTGGACTGCTGCGCCTCGGCATCCTCTGGCACTTTCTGGATATTATCTGGATCGGGATCTTTTCGGTCGTCTACTTGGGGGGGCTGGTATGACGCGCCAGAATTTGACAGCTCAGCAGGCAAGCGAGCGTTCAAGTGAGTTGCGGTCGTATGTCATTGGCTATGCACTCGCGCTGATATTGACGTTGATTCCCTTTGCGCTTGTCGTCTGGAGCGATTTTACGCAAACCACGCAATTGTCGATCATCGGGGTCTGCGCATTGATGCAAGTCGTCGTGCACTTCCGCTTTTTCCTGCATGTCTCGCTAGCCAAACAAAAGCGCGAAGATCTGCACCTGATACTCTTCACCACGCTTATTCTGGTGATCATGATCGGCGGCACATTATGGATCGTACTCAACCTTTACACGCGCATGATGCCATCCATGTTGCCTTGGTAAGCCAGCTAGTACTTAGCCCAGTGCAGTGCTCGGCCAGCATAGGCGGCCAGGCTTGTTGCGGGTAACGTTGCAATGTGCATCGTTACCCGTCAACCGACTCAATGGGTTACACCGAAGACACTTTTCAGATAGTTGACGTAATTGTAATCGCGGGATGACGCCTTGCCCGGCTCGTCGGAGATCTTGGCAACCGGACGACCGTTGCACGACATCATCTTGATCACGATATTCAGTGGCCTGACCCCCGGCACGTCGCAAGTCAGGCTGGTGCCGATACCGAAGCTGGTCTTGACCCGGCCCTGCAACGTCGTCTTGATCTCCATGGCCTTGTCGAACGTCAGCGCGTCGCTGAAGATCAGTGTCTTGGTGGTTGGGTCGACGCCCAGCTGCTCATAATGGCGGATACACTTTTCAGCAAAGGCCATGGGGTCGCCGCTGTCGTGACGCAGTCCATCGAACAGCTTGGCAAAATACAGATCGAAATCGTTGAGAAATGCATCGAGGGTGATGGTGTCGGTCAAGGCGACGCCCAGATAACCGCGGTACTCCTGCACCCAGGCTTCCAACGCTGCGCGCTGGCTGTCGATCAGCCGGCTGCCCAACTGCTGATGGGCCATGACCCATTCATGGGCCATGGTGCCCATCGGCGCAAGCCCATGACGGCGAGCGATATCGACGTTGCTGGTGCCCACGAAATTACCTGGAAAATGCTTGCTCAACTCCTCGATGACCGCCTCATGAACCGACTGCGATAAACGCCGACGGGTACCAAAGTCCGCCAGATTGAAGCCCTTGAGCTGATCCGGCGAATAGTTCCGACGCAGCGTGTCCAGTTTGGCATGCAACTGCGTCACCGCCTGGTCGATGGTCACCTCGGGATATAGCGCGCGGTTACGAACCTCGCTGATGATTGCCAGTATGACGATTTCGAAGAGAATGCTGTGGGACCAGGGACCGTCGATGACGATGCACAGATCTTTTCCATCCATGCCGACGACGACATATTCCGGGTTGAAACGAAACAGTTCGAGAAAGCGGATGAAATCCGGAGTCATGTACGCAAAGGTGCTGAGATAAGCGGACTCCTCTCTGCTCAACTTCAAGGTGGCCAGATAGTCGATCTGGGCCCGTATCTCATCGACGTGGGGGCCAGATCCTCCGCATTGCGAGAGCGGAATTCCCACGTCACGCTAGCGTTGGGGTAGTTGTGGTGGACTCCCTGCATCATCGTGATCTTGTACCAATCGGTATCCAGCAAGGAATCGATGATCGGCCCTTGCGTGCGGTAGGTATCTGTCAATGCGTCCTCCTGTATTTCAATTTGTCTTATCCAAGCTGGCATCAATATACATCCAAGTTAATAGCAGCTGTGAATAATGGGAATGTTGACTAATAAAATAGAAATATTAACTGTTTTATTAAATGGATTTGGGAAAAAAGTGCACGCTATTTAAAAGCAACGATGATTCTCTTAACAGGACAGTTAACGCAGTAGGCTAGCCCAGCTACTTAGCGTTCCCAAGACTCGCTCGCGTCCTCGCTGGTGCCACGTACGCTGCGCCCATTCTGTGGGCAGTATCTCTTTGCTGTCAGTAAGGTCTTTCTCGAAAAGCACAGCGGCATCGGCAGCAAAATGGCGATCCTCGACTTCCTGATTGGCTTCGAGATTCCAGCGCAGACTCCAATGATCGAAATTACACGAGCCTATGCTGCTCCAATCATCGACAATGCAGAATTTCGCGTGGGTGAAGGTCGGCTGATACTCATAAATACGAATGCCGTTTCTCAGCAAGCGACCGTAATAGTGCCGTCCGGCATACAATACGCTGGGATGGTCGTGGCTTTTCCCTGCCAGGAGCAGACGGACATCCACGCCTCGCCGAGCCGCTTCCATCAAGCGACGCCGCAGGCTGAACGTAGGTAGAAAATACGGTGTGTGGATCCATACGCGCCGCGATGCATCGGCAATGCGCTGCTGAAGCGAGAAGCGGATCGTCTGATTGCTTCCGCCACGCCCCCAGACCACGCGACCTTTCATACCCTGGCCACTGGACTCTGCGGGGGTCTTCTGCCGATGGGCCTCAGTTTGCGGGTCAGCTGCCTCTTCATGGCTTCCTTGGGTCAGAGAAGCAGACCACAACCTGACGAAGAGCTTTTCCCAGTCTTCGGTGACCGGGCCTTCGACACGTATTGCCACATCGTGCCATTCATCCAGAAACGCATCCGTGATGCAATAGCCTCCCGTAAATGCCACATGCTGATCCACCAGCATCAGCTTGCGATGATCACGCCTCAGGCTGGTCTTCAATCGACCATGGGTCGGCGGATTGAAGTATCTCACTGCTACGCCCGACTGGACCAAGCGTTCATAGTCGGTGCGTTCGAGGCCCTTGGCGCCGTAACTATCGAGCAGGACTTTTACGCTCACGCCGCGTAGCGCCGCCTGGGTCAGTGCATCGACGAGCATCGAAGCGAAGCGACCTGACTCGACCAGGTACTGCTCAAACAGTATCGACTCCTTCGCCGCGTCGATCGCCGATAGTATGGCGGGCACATAGGAGGCGCTGCCTGGCAAGAGCGCAAAGTGATTTCCGGTCTTCCAATTAGCGTACATACGGTCGGCCATCCTTGGCATCTAGGAATTATTAACCTGTGAGCCTAGTTGCCAGTAATCTTCGGGTAAACGCTAATGGCTGAACAGGCGCTGCAGCCTATTGAACCGAAGGTGGACTCACTGACCGACACGCACGCCCTATGAGCACAGACTCACCATGGAACGCGTATTGGCGTCCTCGACGTTACGGTTTCTCGGCCTCCCGGGCCTGCCTTTCCGATCGGCCAGGTAGCCGGCGAGGTGGGCACTAAGCTCGCACGCGTCATCGTCTACACCATGGATGAAGCTTGACTTGCGGCGGCGCATGAAAGGCAGCCCCATCACGTACAGGCCCGGTGCAGCAACGATGCCACCTTCGTGGCGCAGTCGCCCCCGTGGGTCGCACACCGGGACGTGCAGCCAGGCGTAGTCAGGCTTGAAGCCAGTTGCCCACACGATGGTGCGGATCTCGCCTCGGCCGAGATCGAGGCTCAGCTTAGGGGTACGGGGAACACGCGTTGGTGTCGGGCTGCCGGTGCAGGCCTGCCTCATCCTGCAACCATGCCCGTCTCAGGCGTCGATGGCATCGAGCAGTCGGCCAAGCTTGAGATCCGCCGAGGCGCAAAGATTGGTCAGCGAACCGGAAAATTGCAGCGTCCGGTCACGCAGCCCTGACAGCCGCCCCACCAGCGTTACCCCCCGGTCGGACAAGGCGTTCAGGTCGAGGGTCCTGCGCTCGGGGCTACCCAGCAGTTGCGGTGACGGCACTCGCCGGGCCCGTACGATATCGTCGACTGCATCGTGACGCTGGTCCAGGATGCCCAGCTTTTTCGAGCCACCACTGGATGTCACGATCGCGATAACGGCGTGGCATGCGGACGTGTTCACCAACCGCCAGCGTCACCGGACGACCGGAGCGCTGAATCTCGTCGGCCAGTTGCAGCCCCGTCGCGGAGGCCCCCACGACCAGCGCGCCCCCTCCGGCAACAGCTCAGGCCGACGATACTCGCGCGCACTCAGCGTAGCGACCGTAGCGGGAAGATCCTTGGCCAAGGAGGGAATGACCGGTTGGCTGCAGGCGCCACTGGCGATGACCAGCGCACGGCAGCGCCAGGCGCCGCCGTCAGTAACGACAAGACGGTACCCCTCACCAACCGGGCGAACCGAGGTTACCGTCGTGTCGGTGAGGATTGGCGCCGAGAGCCGCTGGGCATAGCTGCGGATAAATCCGGCGACCTCGGACGTGGTCATGAAGCCCTCGGGGTCGGGGCCCGCATAGCGGACCCCGGGCAACCGGCACTGCCAGTTGGGCGTGAGCAGCCTTCAGAGAATCCCAGCGTTCATGCCGCCATGCATGGGCGATCTCGCCGCGCTCAAGTACCACGTGATCGATGGAGCGTGCCTGCCGGTGATGACTCATGGCTAGCCCCGCCTGCCCTGCGCCGATCACCACGACAGTGGCCGCACGGAACGAAGCAGCAGCTCGTCGCGACACGCCGCTCATTTCACGGTTACCGAGACGTTGGTGGGATTGGTCAGGATATCGTAGACCGCCGAGCGCTTCTGTGACTGGGCGACCAGCGCTTCGATCGCTTCCCTGGAGGCCTCGGCATTAGATCTCGAAAGTGACCCTGACATCGTCGAAGCCATTGCGTATCTCGCTGTCCATGCCCAGGATCCCCTGAATGTTGCATGCTTCCCTCCAGGGTGGCGTTGACGGCACGCAGTTGAATGCCCCGGTGCTGGGCGACGGCCGCGATGCCGGCACTGAGACAACCGGCCAAAACCGACCAGCACATACTCCACCGGCGTTGCGCCGTGATCCTCCGAGGCGAAGACTGAGGATGATCCGTATCGAAGGAAAAACGTTGCTTGTGACGCTGCTCGTAGCCGAGCCCGTGATAGCCCTCCACGGTTGCCTGGCTATGCGTGCCATTGACCCAGCGAGACGTTGCCCGCCAGGTAAAGCGGGCGGCTTCCGGGGCCTGGGTCAGTGCCTGCCGAGCGCCCAGCAAGGCATTGACGTTCACGCCGTTGTCGATCTGAATGGTTTGGGTATGCATGATCGTGACTCCTGGAAACTGTTCGTGATCCGGTGTGTGACCGGTATGGACAGCCTGGAAGCACGACGTTGAACCCAGCGTGGGAACACGCGTGGTATTTCAGACCCTGGGCTGGATGGCTACTTCGCCGGGGGAAGAATCGCCTGGAACGTCCAGACACGTTCCATTGGCATGCCGATCTGGCGCTGCGCCTGACGCACCGATTCGGCATCGCCGGCACGGTAAAGGCAGAGCATGCGCCGGGCATCGCGGGCAAAAAAGGTGCGTACGAAGCGTACCCCGGTAAGTGGACAAACAGCCCGCCCCGGCATCCTCGAGCGCCTGGACCCGGGCGAGCGTCACTGCCTGCGCGAAGCGGCGCTCCACCAGCACGTTGGCATCGATCATTGCATCCGTCTTTTCGCCAGGTGCCTCATGGACGGTGCCGGGCCACAACCCGCGCGCATCGGCTTTCGTCTGGCGCAACGCGGTGCGGCACGACTCGACATCGGGTGCCCGGAACCGGCATACCATGCGGCGCCCGTCCCGAGACAACAGGCTGCCCTGCCAGGCGACCCGGTGCAGGGCGAAGCAGGGCAGTGCAGCCTGCGACAGCGAAGCGATCGTCTCGATCGTGCATGGCGTAGCAAAAGTACGCTCCAGAAAGAGGTCAATCATGCTCGATTCGCGCCTCCTCGAGGAACTCCTTCATCCGGCGCCACGCCCACCGGGCAACCGGTGCCTGCCGAAAGCCCTCCGCTGCAGCGGCATGCAGCAAACTGCCGGCACCCTCGCCGGCCATGCGCTGAACCCGGGCCAGGATGCCGTGAGCCAGTGCCGTTTTCGTCGTTCTTTCCAGCGCCTGGGCATAGGTGAGTGCCTCTTCGGCGCGCCGGGCCGCCGTTTTGCCACGTCCACGCTCCAGGTCCAGCAAGGCGGCACGAGTCAGCAAATAGGCCAATCGGTACTTGGCGTCGGCCTGACGCAAGGCGTCCAGTGAAGCGGCAAACGGCGCCTCGTCATCTTCCATGGCATAACGACACAGCCCCTGCGCCGCCGCTGCAAACGGTACCTCGCTCCCATCGCGCAGCTTGTAGCCCAGCTCGATCAGCGCGGCACACCGATCCAAGGCCGCTGGAAAATCATCACGTTCGATGTCCAGCATCAAGAGGTATTCGTTGGCCTGGAACTCGCCCGGGCGATCCCCATTCGCCCGGTCAAGGTGCGCGCGGCCTGAAGTCTCCTCGGCGTCTTCCAGGCGATCGGCATGGAATTGCAACAACCCAAGCGCCATTGAGATCGCAGGACAGTCGGTCAGGCGTCGCCCCGCCAGCGCCTGGACTTCCTTCAGCATGGCTTCCGCCTGGCCGAGATTGCGCTCCAGCATGGCCGGCGCTTCGCCGTTTCGGCCAGGGCAATGATGTGATCCTGATCGGTGCCGCCGCGCGTTATACGCGCTGCCTGCAGCGCGGCCTCTCGAGCCACCCGCCATTCGCCGTGGGCCCAGCGAACCGTGCTGGCCAGTTGGTAGCCAAGCCGTGCATGAGCGAGATCACCGTGCTCCAGGGCCTGCTCCGCCAGGTTCACCAGCTCACTGGCCCGGGTCTCGCAGTCCTGCGGTGTTTCGGCATTGAGCATGATTTCGTGCAATTCGAGGGTCAGACAGATTCTGCGTGCCTCGGACAGCCGTGCCGCCAAGGCGATGCCATTGCGCGCCAGCTTCAGGGCATCATCATTGGCAAAGAAGCGCAGGCACAGGCGTCCGGCACACACCATGGCGCGGGCCGCCAGGTCAGGATCGCCGCCCTGCAGAGCGTGGTGGGCCAGGCCGGCGGCACGCTCGAGATCGAGCGAAGTGTCCTGTTCGAGCAGTTCGGCGACTCGTCGATGCATCGTCTGTCGCCGGGCGGGCGGCGCGGCACTAGTCGACCCCCCGGGCCATCAGATCGTGGGAGAAGGCCAGTCCTTGCTCATCGGTATGCATAAGACCCAACCGCTCTGCCGCCTCGAGGGCCGCGTCGATGCGCTCGCTCGCCAGGCCAGTAACGCGATGCAGGATTGCCGGCTCGATACGTGGCGCCAGCACGGAAGCCCAGCGCATGACCTCGGCGGCTTGCGGATCGAGATGACCGAGGCGTTCGCGCACCAGCTCCTCGAGTGACAGGCCACTGTCACCGGCCGCCTGAGCCCGCGCCAACTCGATGGCAAGCAGCGGATTGCCCCCGCGCACCCGCCTCGAGCCGGGCGCTGTGGGCCGGCGTGCGGTGCCAGGCGAGCAATCAGCAAGCGCACGGCCTGCTCTGCCAGCGGACCCAACCTGAGCTCCTCGAGCAGGCCGTCGTGACGCAGCCCGCGCAGGGCCGGTTGCAAGGCATTGTCCTGCACGCCGGCATCACGGGCCGCCAGCACGCCGAACAGAGGGCGGTCGGCGTCGGGGCAGAGCCAGGTAATGCAACGCGGCGGCACTGGATTCATCGCACCATTGATACGTCGAAGAGGATGGCAACCGGGCGCTGCGAGCAGACCTCGACGAGGCGGCGGTTGCAGGCTGGCGAACAGTCGATCACGGTTATCGTGCTCCATGATCTCCGCGGCCGAATCGAGCCGGCGGAATGCATCGATCCACCAAGGCATAGGGGCGTAGTGTATCGGCCTCGATGGCGCTGGCCTCGATCAGGCAGGCCCTTGCTTCATGCAAGCGCTTGGCAACGACCGAAAGCAGGTGCGTCTTGCCGATTCCGGGCTCGCCCGTGAGCAGTACGAAAGTGGCCCGAGACTGCCGACACGCCCGGGCGAAGAGGGCTTCCAGGCGCTGCAATTCCACGTGCCGCCCCACCAGTGCGTGCTCCTCGGGGGGGCCGGTCGCGGGTGGCGCGGCGGGCGGGCCCGAAGACGGCAAGCCGACGAGACGATCTCGTCGCCGGGCACGCTGAAAGGCATCGGAAGGGGTCACGCCGCCCTTCTTCAGTACCGCCAGGCCGAGCCGGTACTGTTGCTCGGCCTCCTCGGGCCGATTCACGGCAACCAGCAAGCGAATCAGTGTCGCCCAGGCCGCGTCGTCGTCGGATGCCAGCCTTACCCAGGCCCGGGCATAGGGCAAGGCCCGTGGTGGCTGATCTGCCAGACGTCCGACCAACGCCGACAGGACACCGGTTTGCTGCCTGACGGCCTTCTCCCGTTCGGCCAGGCACCAGGCCTGGAAATCATGGCAACGCGACAAGTCCAAGTTTTCCAGCAGTTCGCCGCGATAGCGCCGAGCCACGGCCTCCAGCGCTGATGTCGAGGCCCGTTCGAAGCCCTCACGAGATACCCTATCGAGCGCCACTACGTCGATATCCACCCCCGCGGCATCGAATCCAACAGTCAGCCGGTCGGAAACGATTCTCGGCTGGCCCGGCTCATCAACCAAGCGACGCAGCTTGGACAGGCTCCAGCGCAACGCCCCCCGGGGATCATCAGGAAGCTCCCAGAAGAGTTCGCACAGCTGTTCTCGACCGAAGGGCCGGGAATGCAATGCCAGATAGACCAGCAGCGCCCGTGTCTTGCGGGAAGGCGGAAGCGGCATGAGTCGCCCGTCACGAATCACTTCGAGACCACCCAGGAAATTGAGTGTCAACGCGCCCATGGCGAAGCCTCCCGCTCATCGCTCCATTATAGTAAGTATGTGCTCACTTCGGAGGCCTATCCCTTATGCCGGCCAACTTGCCCAGTGCCATGCCCCGCTTTCATTGCGGGTAAAAACCACGCTGTTTCACACGCCCACTACCTCGCCAACAGCCGAGGCTGATCGGTACAGGCCCGGTATCAACGAACAACAGGAGGGAGATCATGCCCCGCTACGACAGTATTCTGGATACCATCGGCCGCACGCCGGTGGTGCGCGTCAAGAGCTCGCCCCCACAGGCGTGAACGTCTTCGCCAAGGTCGAAGCGTTCAATCCCGATGGGCTCGGTCAAGGACCGGCTGGCGCTCGGCGTCATCGAGGAGGCCGAACGCAGCGGCGCGCTGAAGCCCGGGCAGACCGTGATCGAGGCGACGAGCGGCAATACCGGCATCGGCCTGGCCATGGTCTGCGCGGAAAAGGGCTATCCGCTGGTCGTCACCATGGCGGAGAACTTCAGCGTCGAGCGGCGCAAGCTGATGCGCTTCCTCGGCGCCAGGGTCGTGCTGACGCCGGCGTCGGAGAAAGGCAGCGGCATGCTGGCCAAGGCGGTGGAGCTGGCCGAGAAGCACGGCTGGTTCCTGTGCCGCCAGTTCGAGAACGAGGCCAATGCCGAGATCCATTCGCGCACGACCGCGCGGGAGATCCTCGATGACTTCGCCGACGTGCCGCTCGACTACTGGGTCACCGGCGTCGGCACCGGCGGCACGCTGAAAGGCGTCGCGCGGGTGCTGAAGCAGGAGCGGCCCGCGATCAAGATCGTCGTCTGCGAGCCGGACAACTCGTCCATGCTGGGCAGCGGCGTCGCGCAGACGCGCGACGCCGACGGCGCGCCCGCCGCAAGCCATCCGCGTTTCCGGCCGCATCTGATGCAGGGCTGGACGCCGGACTTCATCTCCGCGGCTGGCGGAGGACGCGCTCGACGGCGACCTGATCGACGGGATCGTGCCGGTCGACGGCGGCGAAGCGATGCGCTGCGCGCGCGAGCTCGCGCGCAAGGAGGGCATCTTCGCCGGCATCTCGGCAGGCGCGACGCTCGCGGGTGCGCTGGAGGTCGCGCAGCGCGCGCGCCGCAGGGCGCGAACATCCTGTGCATGCTGCCCGACACCGGCGAGCGCTATCTCTCCACGCCGCTGTTCGAGGACATCGGCGCGACATGACCGAGGAGGAGCTGGAGATGTCGCGCTCCACGCCGGGATACCGTTTCGAACCGTCTCGGCGGCTGCCGCCGCGGTGCCGCGGCCCCGTGCTCGGCTGGATGCCGACGCCGAGCGCTTCTGGGCACCCGTCCCGCGGAACCGGTGGTGATGTTCGCGTTGGAGTGGTGCGAGTTCTGCTGGTCGGTGCGCAAGCTGTTCGCGCGGTACGGCATCGCCTACCACCTCGTCGACCTCGATTCGATCGAGTACCAGCAAGACGACCTGGGCGGGAAGATCCGCGCCGTACTGGTCGCGCGCACCGGTGCCGGACCATCCCGCAGGTGTTCGTCGGCGGCCACCTCATCGGCGGCTGCACTGGGCTGTTCGATGCCTGGCGTAGCGGTGCATTGCGCCAACGTCTCGACGAGTGCGGCATTGCCTACGACACCCAGCTCGAAATCGACCCCTATTCCCTACTGCCCAAGTGGTTGCATCCGCGAAACTCGGTTGCCTGAGGCTTACATTCACCTGTCGGGAGGATCACCTGCATGTCCTTCATCGAGACCTTGGCCATGAAAATGCACCACCGGAAACGTGTGCGATGTATGCACGCCAGCAGGCCCACTTCGGCTACTTGCCCAACTACGCCACGGTGTTCTGCTATCGTCCCGATGTCATGGCAGCTGGGCGGCCCTGCTGGCCAGCATCCGTCACCATGTGGCCCCCAGACGCTTCGAGCTCGCCACCCTGGCTGCCGCTCAGGCCCTGGGCAACAGCTATTGCGCGCTGGCCCATGGCAGGGCGCTGGCCACCCTGGTCGGTCCCGACGATGCGCTGGCCATCCGGAAGGCCGCGAACCGTCGGGCCTGACTGACGAGGAACGGGCGATCCTGCCCTTTGCACGCAAGGTGGCCCGCGATGCCACCAAGGTCACCCAGGACGACATCGACCGCCTGCGCCACGCAGGACTCGACGATGCGGAGATCTTCGACATCATCGTGGTCACGGCGGCACGAGCCTTTTTCACCACGCTACTCGATGGGCTGGGTGTGCAGGCAGATGGCGCTTTTGCGGACATGGAAGAAGGCCTACGCCAGGCGCTGACCGTGGGTCGACCAATTGCAGGCGTTGAAAGTGCAGGCGTTGAAAGTGCAGGCGCTGAAGACGGGCATCACGCTCCTGTGTCGTCCTAAGCGACGCGGCTCGACGGCCCCGGGCCGCCCCGCAGCGACAGGGCGCCTCGGCAGCGCCCGAGCGGGTTAAAGCAGGATCTTGATGCCCACCAGCATGATAACCAGGGCAAAGAGTTTTCTGAGCAGGCCGGCGGGTAGCCGGTGGGCGGCAGCCACGCCGAGCCGCGCGGACGGCACGCTGCATAACACCATGCCGAGAAAGGCCGGCCAGTAGAGGAAGCCGGTGGCGTAGTCAGGCAGCGCCGCGTGGCGGTAGCCGGTCACCACGAAGGTCAGTGCGCCGAATGCCGCAATGGGAATGCCGCAGGCCGCCGAGGTGCCGATGGCCCGGGTCATGCTCGCCCCGCTGCGCAACAGCCAGGGTACGCTGAGCACGCCGCCGCCGATCCCGAACAGCGCCGAGAACGCGCCGATCACCGTGCCGGCGCCCATCGTCTGAAGCCCACCGGCGCCCTCATTCGCCGCCGTCGGCATGCGGGAAAACAGCAAGCGCAGCGCCAGCAGGATCAGGAACAGGCCGAACAGCGTCTGTAACTGAGCGGCCGGAAGCACGCTCGCCAACACGCCTCCGAGAATCGCCCCCGCGATCAGCCCCGGTAGCAGCCGCGCCAGCAATGGCCGGGCGACTGCACCGCGCTGCCAATGACCGAATGCCGATGAAGACCCCGTCACGGCGATGGTCGCCAGCGATGTGCCGATGGCCATATGCGTCATGACCGAGCCATCGATACCCTGTTGGGCAAACGCAAAGAGCAGCGCGGGTACGATGACCACGCCACCACCGATGCCGAACAATCCGGCGACGAATCCCGCGACACTACCCACCAGAGAAAAATACAGAAAAGACAAAAGCATGCCGGACCCCGGTTCCGCGTGGATGAATAGGCGAGCCTAATGACGGGTCAGGACAACTCGGTCATCACTGGGCGATTCAGGTCCTTGATGCTTGCCACCAGATCGCTGAACCGCTCGCCCTGCACCAGCACATGCGAGCGCAGTGCATCCTCGGCTGCCTGAGGATCCCCCGCTTCGATCGCCGTGATGATGAGCCGGTGTTCGTCGAGCGACGATTGCAGGCGATGGCGCACCTTGAGTTGCAGACGTCGGTAGGGCTTCAGGCGCATCTTCAGTTGCCGGGCCTCGTCGGCGAGAAAGGCATTGTGGCTGGCCG
>CAVZBU010000013.1:0-16169 GCA_963773565.1 uncultured Gammaproteobacteria bacterium
GTGAAAGGCCTCGTTCTCGTAATAGTACTCGTCGGTGTCGCCGTTTCCGGCGGCCTGTTCGCAGCGCGCCAGGGCGTCGCGCAGCTCGTCAAGCTCCAGCGGCGTGATGCGGCGTGCGGCGAGCCGTCCGCACATCCCCTCCAACTCCGCCATGACCTCGAACATCTCGATCAGCCGGTCGATGCCGACCTCGGCGACGAAGGTACCCTTCTTGGGTTGCACGGTAACCAGCCCGCTGGCCACCAGCTGATGAATGGCTTCGCGAACCGGGGTGCGCGAAACATTGAACTCCTGGCCCAACGCTTCTGGGTCGAGGCGCTCGCCCGGCGCACGATGCCCATTGAGGATGTCGTTCTCCAGTGCGTCCCTGAGTCGCTGCGTATTCGATCGCTTCATGTCGCCCACGCGTCACCTCCCGCCCCGTTCGCCTATGCAACCATGGTCTAGGGTCAAAAAATTGACATAAATATACTAGCACCGCTATTAAAGTATACATCAGAGCATCTGATATATATCTAGCACAATAATAATCGACAGGAGACGCCACGATGAAATCCACATTTCTTCCCGTTCTGACCACCCTCGGCCTGGCCATTGCCTTCAGCTCCGCTGCCTCCGCCGACACCGTACTACGCGCCTCGCACCAGTTCCCCAAGGGCGATGTGCGCGACGAGATGGTCCAGATGATCGCTGATGAGGTCGCCAAGGCCGACGTCGGCCTCGAGGTCCAGGTCTATCCCTCCGAGTCACTGTTCGGCGCCAAGGAGCAGTGGTCGGCACTGGTGCGCGGCCGCCTGGACATGACGGCGTTGCCGCTTGACTATGCCAGTGGCCGCCATCCCGAGTTTTCGGCGACCCTGATGCCGGGCCTGGTACGCAGCCATGAACGTGCCCAGCGGCTCAACGACTCCAAGTTCATGGACATGATCAAGCAGGTGATCAACGACGCCGGGGCGCGGGTGCTCTCGGATTCCTGGCTGGCCGGCGGTTTCGTATCTGACATGCGCTGCATCACCTCGCCGGATACCGTGAAAGGGCAGGCCATGCGCGCCGCCGGCCCGGCCTTCGACGAAATGCTCGCCACCGCCGGGGCCTCGATCGCCTCGATGCCCTCCTCGGAGATCTACACTGCCATGCAGACCGGGGTGCTCGACGGCGCCAACACCTCCTCGGGGTCGCTGGTCTCCTACCGCATCTATGAACAATCGAAGTGCCTGACCGCGCCCGGCGAGAACGCGCTGTGGTTCATGTACGAGCCGATCCTGGTCTCCCAGCAGAGCTGGGACAAGCTCGACGAGAAGCAGCAGCAAGCGCTGGCCGCCGCCGGCGAGAAGGCTGAAGCCTGGTTCTCCGAGCAGGCCGCCGATCTCGACCAGAAGCTGGTCGACGTCTACAAGGAAAACGACGTCGAGGTGGTGACCATGTCCCCCGAGGACTTCCAGGCCTGGCTGGATGTCGCCAAGCAGAGCTCCTACAAGACCTTTGCCGAGAAAGTGCCCAATGGTCAGGCCCTGATCGACGCGGCACTGGCCGTGGAGTGAGCCTACCCGCCCGGCCACATTGCTTGCTGCCGGGCGGCCGTCATTCTTGGGCCGCCGTATCCAGGCGGCCTTTTACTCATTGATCGGGAGGGCACCATGACCCCTACCTCGAGTCATGCGTCATTGCCCAAGCGTGGCGTGACCGGCGGTTACATCCGCCTGATGGACAAGGTCTCGAGCGGCATGGCGGTGCTGGCTGCCATTGCCCTGGCCGCAGGTGTGCTCGCGGTCTGCCACATGGTCTTCATGCGCTACGCGCTGGGCCAAAGCACCACCTGGCAAACGGAATTCGCAGTGTCCACGGTCACCGCCGCAATGCTGCTCGGTGCACCCTATGTACTGATGACCGGCGGCCATGTCGCCGTCACCGTACTGCCCGACGCCCTCGGTGGCTGGCTCAAAAAGACCATGCAGCTGATCGCTTCGCTGGTCGGCCTGGGCTTCTGCATCGCCCTGACCTACGGCGCCTGGCTGTATGTGCTCGAAGCCTGGCACGGCGGCTGGACCACGGGGACGGTATGGAACCCGCCGCTGTGGCCGTCATTGTTGCCCGTAGCCATCGGCGCCAGTCTGCTCTCGTTGCAGTACGTGGCGGAAATTCTTCGTGGAGAGTCCGAGCATGGATCCAGTCACTAGCGGCATCCTGATCGTCGTCGTATTGATGGTGCTGATGGCTATCGGCACGCCGATCGCCTTCGCCCTGGGTAGCGTGTCGCTCGGCGCCCTGGTGCTCAACCAGGGTATGTCTGAACTGACCTACTTCGGCGAGACCTTTTACTCGAGCCTCGCCTCGTTCGGTTTCGTGGCGATCCCGATGTTCATCCTGATGGGCGCGGCGGTGGCCTCCTCGCCCACCGGGCGCGACCTGTACCGTTCGCTCGATTTGTGGATGGGCCGCGTCCCGGGCGGGCTGGCGATCTCCAACATCGGCGCCTGTGCGATCTTCGCCGCGCTGTCCGGCTCTTCGCCGGCGACCAGCGCGGCGATCGGCAAGCTGGGCATCCCCGAGATGCGCAAGCGCGGCTATCCGGATGGCGTGGCGGCCGGCTGCATCGCCGCCGGCGGCACGCTGGGAATCCTGATTCCGCCCTCGGTGACGATGATCGTCTACGGCATTTCCACCGAGACCTCGATCGGTCGGCTGTTCATCGCCGGCGCCCTGCCCGGCCTCATGCTGGCCGTGCTGTTCATGGCCTGGACACTGATCGCCTGCAAGCTGGCCGGCGGCTACGACACCCCGAGCCCGGTCGCCCAGGCGGCGGCGCAGGTCAAGGACAACGTCGAGGGTAACCTCAAGGCACTGGTGCGCGTGCTGCCGTTCCTGGTGGTGGTCACCGGCATCCTGTTCGCCCTCTACGGCGGGGTCGCGACGCCCTCGGAAGCCGCCGCGATCGGCGCCTTCCTGTGTCTGGCGCTGGCCATCGTGGTCTACCGCATGTGGCAGGCCAAACCGCTCAAGCTGATCATGCGCGACGCGCTGCGCGAGAGCGTGATGATCATGCTGATCATCGCCGTGGCGGAGATCTTCGCCTACGCGCTGTCGTCGATGTTCATCACCCAGACCGTGGCCGGCGCGATTGCCGATCTCGAGGTCAACCGCTGGCTACTGCTGGGGATCATCAATGTGTTCCTGCTGGTGGCCGGGTTCTTTCTGCCGCCGGTGGCGGTGATCGTGATGACCGCGCCGATCCTGCTGCCGATCATCCTCGCCGCCAACTTCGACCCCTACTGGTTTGCGGTGGTCCTGACCATCAATCTGGAGATCGGGCTGATCACCCCGCCGGTCGGCTTGAATCTGTTCATCATCAAGGGCATCGCTCCGGATATCGCGCTGCGTGACGTGCTGCTGGGCAGCCTGCCCTACGCCCTGTGCATGGTGCTGGGGATCGTGCTGCTGTGCTTCTTCCCGGGCATCGCCACCTGGCTTCCCGACCTGATGATGAACTGACCGTCACCGACAAGAGAAGCGACCCATGAACATGAGCTTTCTGCAGGAATTGTTCAGCACCATCACCCAGCGTGATGCCCTGCGTCGCAAGCGCTCGGAGGCCCTCGCCCCGGTCAGTCACGCGGAACTGATCAGCGCCTGCAAGGCGCTGCTGGAAAGCGATGGCGAGGCCTCGAGCATCACCCTGGCGCGTCGCGCGCTGGACCTTTATTCGCGGCTCGACGAGGACAACAAGCTGCGTTTCTTCGAGCGCCTGACCAGCGAATTCTCCGCCGAGCCGGAGCAGATCGACGCGGCCTATCAGCGCTATCAGGCCTCGCGCGACAACCGCGACCTGCAGGCGTTGTTCGACGCCTGCGAACCCAGCCGTCAGGAGGTGCTGCGGCGCCTGAACCTGACCACCGACGGCACCCACGAGCTGGTCGGCATGCGCGAGGACCTGCTGGGCTTTCTCAAGGCGCATCCCGATCTGCAACCGGTGAACGCCGACTTCGGCCACCTGTTCGGCTCGTGGTTCAACCGCGGGTTCCTGGTCCTGCGGCGCATCGACTGGAATACCCCGGCGGCGATCCTCGAGCGCATCATCCACTACGAGGCGGTGCACGAGATCCAGGACTGGAACGACCTGCGCCGGCGCCTCGACGCCCGCGACCGGCGCTGCTTCGCGTTCTTCCACCCGGCGATCGGCGACGAGCCGCTGATCTTCGTCGAGGTGGCCCTCAACAAGGGCCTGCCCGATCAGATCCAGCCCATCCTCAGCGGCAGTCATGGGGTCATCGAGGACCCGGAAAGTGTCGACACCGCGGCGTTCTTCGGCATCAGCAACTGCCAGACCGGCCTGCGCGGCATCTCGTTCGGCAATTTCCTGATCAAGCAGGTCGTCCAGGAACTCAAGCAGGAGCTGCCCAACCTGCGCAACTTCGTGACCCTGTCGCCGGTGCCCGGCTTCCGCCAGTGGCTGGATAGCGTGCGCGAGAGCGAGGATCGGCTCGACGACGAAGCCAGCGAGACGCTGGCCCTGCTCGATGAACCCGACTGGCACAGCGACCCGGCCAAGGCCGATCGCCTGCGCGACGTGATCAAGCCATTGGCGGCCCACTACCTGTTGCATGAGAAGAACGCCAAGGGCCTGCCGCTGAATCCGGTCGCCCGCTTCCACCTGGGCAACGGCGCGGAGCTCAATCGCATCAACTGGCTGGGCGACGTCTCGCCGAAGGGCCTCCAGCAGGCCGCCGGGCTGATGGTCAATTACCTCTACGTGCTCGAGGAGATCGAGCGCAACCACGAACACTACACCACCAACGGCACGATCGCGCGCTCCTCCAGCGTACGCGACCTGGGGCGGCGTGCCCGGAAACTGCTCACGGGAGAAACGGAAAAATGAGCGACAACCTGTTCGAGACGTTTGCGGCGCGCATGCAGGCCCGCGAAGACGCACCCTTCATCACCACCCGTGACGGCCAGGGTTACAGCTATCGCCAGGCGCTGGCACGCAGCGCCCAGCTGGCCGGCGCCCTGCAGGCGTTGGGCGTGGCGCCCGGCGACCGGGTAGCGGTACAGGTCGACAAGAGCCCCGAGACCATTCTGCTGTACCTGGCCTGCCTGCGCCTGGGCGGGGTCTACCTGCCGCTCAACACCGGCTATACCGCCGAGGAGATCCGCTATTTCCTCGGCGATGCCGAGCCGGCGCTGTTCGTCTGCCGGCCCGGCGACCTGGACGCCGCCCAGCACGTCGCCGACGAGACCGGTTGCCCCCAGGTCGCCACGCTGGGCACCCGGGGTGACGGCAGCCTGCTGGAGCAGGCCGAGCGGGCCGCTCCGTTCGAGGGCATCGAGCCACGCGACGCCAACGACCTGGCGGCGATTCTCTATACCTCGGGCACCACCGGACGCTCCAAGGGCGCCATGCTGACGCACCACAACCTGGCCTCCAACGCGGCGTCGCTGGTCGAGGCCTGGCGCTTCAGCGAGAGCGACCGGCTGATCCATGCGCTGCCGATCTTCCACACCCACGGGCTGTTCGTGGCCTGCAACGTGGTGCTGATGGCCGGCGCCAGCATGCTGTTCCTGCCGCGTTTCGATGTCGACACGATCATCGATGAGCTGCCCCAGGGCACGACCATGATGGGCGTACCGACCTTCTACACGCGACTGCTCCAGGACGAGCGGCTGACCGCTGAACTCACCGCCAACATGCGCCTGTTCACTTCCGGTTCCGCGCCGCTGACCGCCGAGACCCACCAGGCGTTCGAGCAGCGCACCGGGCATGCCATCCTCGAGCGCTACGGCATGACCGAAACCAACATGAATACCTCCAACCCCTACGACGGCGAGCGCATCGCCGGCACCGTGGGCATGCCGCTGCCGGGCGTGGAGATCCGCGTCACCGACCGCGACACCCACGAGTCGCTGCCCCAGGGCGAGATCGGCATGCTCGAGGTGCGCGGCCCCAACGTGTTCATCGGCTACTGGCGGATGCCCGAGAAGACCCGCGAGGAACTGCTCGAGGACGGCTTCTTCGTCACCGGCGATCTGGCGATGGTCGACGAGCGCGGCTACGTGCACATCGTCGGGCGCGACAAGGACCTGGTGATCTCGGGCGGCTACAACGTCTACCCCAAGGAGGTCGAGCAGGTCATCGACGAGCTCGACGGCGTGATCGAATCCGCGGTGATCGGCGTGGCCCACCCCGATTTCGGCGAGGGCGTGACGGCGGTGGTGGTACGCGAGCCGGATGCCCATATCGACGAGGCCCAGGTACTCGCCTCGCTGTCCGGGCGACTGGCCAAGTACAAGCAACCCAAGCGGGTATTCTTCGCCGACAGCCTGCCCCGCAACACCATGGGCAAGGTGCAGAAGAACCAGCTGCGTCAGCAATATCAGGATACTTACGCGGCAAAGGCCCGCTGAGGAGATCGCATGTCAGCCCGCATGTCAGCAAGCCCAGCTATCGGATCGGGCAGATCGTGCCAAGCTCCAACACCACCATGGAGACCGAGATCCCGGCCATGCTGCGCGCCCGCGAAGCGGTGGCGCCCGAGCGCTTTACCTTCCATTCCAGCCGCATGCGCATGAAGCGGGTAACCCGGGAGGAACTCGCGGCCATGGACGACGAATCCGATCGCTGCGCCCTGGAACTCTCCGACGCCGAAATGGACGTGATGGGCTACGCCTGCCTGGTCGCGATCATGAGTCGCGGCCCGGGCTATCACCGCGAATCGCAGCAACGCCTTGAGGCGCTCTGCCGCGATAACGGCCACCCGACACCGGTGGTCAGCAGCGCCGGCGCCCTTATCGAAGGCCTGGAGGCGCTTGGCGCCCGTCGCGTGGCGATCATTACGCCCTACATGAAGCCGCTGACCGTCATGGTCAGCGACTACATCGAGGCCGAGGGCATCACCGTCGTCGACAGCCTGTCGCTGGAGATCGCCGATAATCTGGAAGTCGGCCGGCGCGACCCGCTGGCGCTGGTGGAACTCGTGAAGCAATTGCCCACCGAGGGCATCGATGCGGTGGTCCTGTCGGCCTGCGTACAGATGCCTTCATTGGCAGCCATCCAGCCGGTCGAAGATGCCCTGGGGTTGCCAGTCGTTTCGGCGGCAACCTGCACCACCTACCGGATGCTGAAGACTCTGGGCCTGGAGACTCATGTTCCCCAGGCCGGCCGGTTATTGAACGGGAATTACTGAGCCGGGGCGGCGCCAGCAGTATGACTCTACGCCTCCCGGCCTCGTCACTGCGACGGGGCCGGGAGGCGCGTTATTGTGCGTGTTAGATCAGCGAAAATCATGCCAATCAAGCTTGTTCGCCAAATCGCTGGGGCACCCTTGGTTTTAGCGGCGCCTACTCAGTAAAGGAAAGTGGCCACCCTCTCGCCACAACTCCGAGTTCAAATGGCAAGCCACGAATAACGAATTAGAGCCTCCGAAGGGTACGACTCATTGATCTGGATTTCAGACTTTCATAGCACCATGAGTGTTTAAAATGAAAGGCATTGCACATCCCAATGAGCCACTCATCTTTAGCGCTGAAAAAGCGTGTTATGCTCAGCGAATAATTCGAAATTATAAAATGCCAGCCTATTCAGAAATTAATCCGCTCAAGCAAGGAGTCTCGTCCCCAGAGACTCGTAGAGGGCAATGCCTGTGGAACTCATACAATACGTCCTCGATAATCTCGAGCTACTGTTCGAACTGACCCTGGAGCATATTTCGCTGGTCGGGGTCGCGGTGGGTATCGCCACGCTGACGGGGGTACCGATCGGCATCGCCATCACCAAGAACGAGCGTCTGGCCAAGGGCGTGCTGTACCTGGCCTCGGTCATCGTGACCATTCCCTCGATCGCGCTGTTCGGGGTGATGATTCCGCTGCTGTCGATCTTCGGCTACGGCATCGGCTATGTACCCGCCGTGATCGCCGTGCTGCTTTATTCGCAGTTGCCGATCATTCGCAATACCTACACGGCGATCAACAACGTCAACCCCGCGCTTCGTGAAGCCGCGCGCGGCATCGGCATGAGCCAGAACCAGCGTCTGCGCATGGTCGAGATCCCCCTGGCCGTGCCGGTGATCATGGCCGGGGTGCGCACCGCCGTGGTGCTCAACATCGGCGTGATGGCGATCGCCGCCTATATCGGTGCCGGCGGCCTGGGCACGCTGATCAGTCGCGGCATCTCGCAATCCGACCCACGCCAGCTGATCGTCGGGTCGATAGCGGTGAGCCTGCTGGCGATCGCCGTCGATTATGCCCTGCTGGCCCTGCAGAAGCGCCTGACTCCCAAGGGCATGGAACGCGACGCCAGCGCGATGTGAACGCGCTCACTGCTGACTCGACAAGGGTTTCCCATGATACGACTCGATAACCTCACCAAGGTCTTCGACACGCCCAAGGGGGCGGTAGTCGCGGCCGACCATATCAACATGGAAGTGCCCGAGGGGGAGATCTGTATCCTGCTCGGCCCCTCCGGCTGCGGCAAGACGACCACCCTGAAGATGATCAACCGCATCATCCGACCCTCCTCGGGCAAGGTGTTCCTCGATGGCGAGGACACCACCGGCATGAACACGCAGGATCTGCGCCGCAACATCGGCTACGTGATCCAGCAGATCGGGCTGTTCCCCAACATGACCATCGAGGAAAACATCACGGTGGTGCCGCGCCTGCTGGGCTGGGACAAGGCAGCCTACAAGAAGCGCGCCCGCGAGCTGATGGACATGATCGCCATGGACGCCGATGCCTTCCTCAAGCGTTACCCCAGCGAGCTATCCGGTGGCCAGCAACAGCGCATCGGCGTCGCCCGAGCGCTGGCGGCCGACCCGCCGGTGATGCTGATGGACGAACCGTTCGGCGCCATCGACCCGATCAATCGGGCGGTGATTCAGGACGAGTTCCTGAAGATGCAGGCCGAACTCAAGAAAACCATCATGTTCGTCAGCCACGACATCGACGAAGCCATCAAGATGGGCGACCGCATCGCGGTGTTTCGCGAGGGTAAGCTCGTCCAGTATTCCCCACCGGACGACCTGTTATCGGCGCCGAAGAACGCCTTCATCGAATCCTTCCTCGGCGAGGACCGTGCGCTCAAGCGGCTCAATCTGGTCAAGGTTCGCGAGGTGTTTTCCGACGACCTGGGCACCGTGCGCCCGGACGATACCCTGGAAACCGCGCTGTCGCGGATCGACGAGTACGGCTACCAGAACGCCATCCTGATGGTCAACGACCGCAACGAGCCGGCCGGCATGGTCACCCGCTCGGTGGCTCGCACCACCCGGGGTTTCTGTCGCGATCATTTCCAGGTCGCGCCACCGGTGGCCCAGCTCGATGACGACCTGCGCAAGGTCGCCTCGCAGATGTTCGCCAACGACAGCACCTGGATGCCCTGCGTGGATCCGCAAGGCCGGGTCTGCGGGCACATCACCCAGCGGGCGATGACCCACCACCTGGGCTCTCGCTACCGCTCGCGCCCCGGGGATAGCGCATCGGTCCGCTCGGAAACCGCCACCAAGGAGTAAGCTCATGCCGAGTCGTTCGCTGCAACGTGTGTGCCGCTGGCTGCTGGCGATCGCGCTGTTTCTGGCCGGTGTCTGGGCGCAACGCAGCGGCATGATCGAGGAGTTCATCTTCTATCTCCCCGACGTGCGCTACCTGGCCGTTCAGCACCTGTTCCTGACCGCCGTGTCGGGCGGGCTGGCCATTCTGGTCGCCGTGCCGCTGGGCATCGTGCTCTCGCGCCCCAGCGTCGACCGCTACGCCGAATCGCTGATGCAGGTGCTCAACGTGGGCACCACCATCCCCACGCTCGCCGTCCTGGCGCTGTCGATGAGCTTTCTCGGCATCGGCACGGTGCCGGCGGTCTTCGGGCTATTCGTGGCCACCCTGCTGCCGATCGCCCGCAACACCTACGTCGGCCTCAAGGGCGTCTCACCGGCGCTGATGGAAGCCGCGGCGGGGCTCGGCATGTCGCCCATACAGCGCCTGCTGCGGGTCGAGCTGCCCAATGCCCTCTACGTGATCTTCGCCGGCGTGCGCACGGCGCTGGCCATCAATGTAGGGACGGTGCCGCTGGCCTTTCTGATCGGCGCCGGCGGGCTGGGTGAGCTGATTTTCACCGGCATCGACCTGTACGACACCGTAATGATGCTGTCCGGCGCGATTCCCACGGCGTTGCTGGCCGTCGTCGTCGATGCCCTGATCGCGCTGGTCGCCTTCCTCATCGTTCCACGCGGCGTCAATCCCGGGCGGGCAAGCTAGCTGCGTAGCGTTTTATTTCATTCCTACAAGGAGTCCCTATGTTGAGGCACCTGTCCCACGCTTTATTGTTCATGGCTTTCACGCTCGGTATCAGTACAGCCTCCGCCCAGGCCGAGGAGATCGTCGTCGGCGGCAAGAACTTTACCGAACAGCAGATCCTGACCAGCATGACCGTCCAGTATCTCGAGCACCTGGGCTACGACGTCGACCAGCGCTCCGGCATGGGCACCACCGTCCTGCGCCGCGCCCAGGAGAACGGCCAGGTGGACCTCGTACTGGGAATACACCGGCACCTCGCTGATCAGCTACAACAAGGTACCGAGAAGCTCTCGCCCGAGCAGACCTATCAGCGGGTCAGGGAACTCGACGCCGAAAAGGGCCTGGTCTGGCTCGCGCCCTCAGACGCCAACAACACCTATGCGCTGGCCATGCGCGAAGCGGACGCCGAGCGACTCGGCATCGAGACCATCTCGGACCTCGCAGCAGCCGTCAACGACGACGCCGAGCTGACGCTGGCCTCTAACGCCACGTTCTACGCCCGTGACGACGGCCTGCGGCCATTGCAGGAGACCTACGGCTTTCGCTTCGGGCGTGCCAACGTCAAGCGCATGGACCAGGGCCTGACGCTACGCGCGCTGACCCAGGGCGAGGTCGATGTCGCCATGACCACGGCCACCAACGGCCAGATACCCTCGCTGCCCATCGTGATTCTCGAAGACGATCGCCAGTTCTTCCCCAACTACGCGCTCACTCCGGTCGTCCGCCAGGAGACGCTCGAAGCCAACCCCGAACTCGACGAGCAAATGAATAGCATTTCCGCCCTGCTCGACGACCGGACCATGGCCCGACTCAACGCGCGCGTCGATATCGAAAAGCAGTCCGCCGAGAAGGTCGCCCAGAACTTCCTCGCCGAGCACGAGCTACTGTAAAGGCTCAAGATCACAACAACCCATAGCAGGAGAGACAAGATGCTACGCAACCTGATCCCCCTCATGGCCGGCCTGGCCCTGACCACCGGTGTCGCCACGGCGCAAGCCGAGGAGATCGTCGTCGGCGGCAAGAACTTCACCGAGCAGCAACTGCTCAGCAGCATGACCACCCAATACCTCGAAGGGCTGGGCTACGACGTCACCAAGCGCGCGGGCATGGGCTCCGCCATCCTGCGCCAGGCCCAGGAGAACGGCCAGATCGATCTCTACTGGGAATACACCGGTACGTCGCTGATCAACTACAACGACGAGTCCGCCCAGGGCATGACCGCCGAGGAGACCTACGACAAGGTCAAGACACTCGATGCCGAAAAGGGCCTGGTGTGGCTCGAACCCTCCGACGCCAACAACACCTACGCGCTGGCCATGCGCGAGAGCGACGCCAATGAGCGCGGAATCGCCTCGATCTCAGACCTGGCGGCCGCCATCAACGGCGGCGAGGCCCTGACCTTCGCCTCGAATGCCGAGTTCTACGCCCGCGAGGATGGCCTGCGCCCGCTCCAGCAGGCCTACGACTTCCGCTTCGGCCGCGAGAACGTCAAGCGCATGGACTCGGGCCTGACCTACCCGGCACTGCGCGACGAGCAGGTCGATGTCGCGCTGGTCTTCGCCACCGACGGACGCATCCCGGCCTTTGACTTCAAGGTCCTTGAGGACGACAAGAACTACTTCCCCGCCTACTCGCTGACCCCCGTGGTACGCGAGGAAACCCTCGAGGCCAACCCCGAGCTGGCCGAGCAGATGAATACTCTCTCCGGGATGATCGACGCCGAGACCATGGCCTCGCTCAACGCGCGCGTCGACGTCGACAAGGAGTCGATCGAGAACGTCGCGCAGGATTTCCTCGAACAGAACGACCTGCTCTAAGCCACGACGGATGTACCGGTAATAACGAAGCCGCCCTTTTGGGCGGCTTTCGTGTCAAGGACCCCCAAGCATGCACTATCAGGATCATCTCCATGTCGGCAGCGCCCAGATCAACACCGTGCTGGGCGACGTCGACGCCAATCTCGACACCCATCGCCGGCACATCCAGGAAGCACGAGCTCAGGCGCTGGACCTGCTGGTCTTCCCCGAGCTCTCGCTGACCGGCTATGCCCTGGGCCCACGGGTGCTCGACGTGGCCTGCCCCCGCCACGACCCGCGCCTCCTCGAACTGGCCCGGCACGCCGGGGACATGCAGGTGATCGTCGGTTTCGTCGAGGAAGCGAGCCCCGGCGAGTACTACAACGCCCTGGCCACCCTGCACGACGGCGAGATCGTCGCCATCCACCGCAAGCTCAACCTGCCCACCTACGGCGGCCTCGAGGAGGGCAAGTGGTTCACCCACGGCGAAACCCTCACCAGCACCGAGGTGCGCCCCGGATGGACGGCCACCTCGCTGATCTGCGCCGACCTGTGGAACCCCGCCCTGGTGCACGCGGCGCTGCTGGCCCGGCCGAGCGTGCTGTGCGCGCCGATCAACTCGGCCTCGGCGATCGTCAGCGAGACCTTCTCCAACGAAGCCAACTGGGCGCTCAACCTGCGCTTCTACGCCATGACCTACGGCACCCCGGTGGTCATGGCCAACCGCTACGGCCCCGAAGGCGATCATCATTTCTGGGGCGGCTCGCGCATCCTCGACCCGCGCGGCGAGACGCTCGCCGAGGCCGAAACCGGCGAGGGGCTGATCGCTGCCACCCTCTCGCGCACCGCGATCGCCCGCGCGCGTTTTGAATTGCCGACCCTGCGCGACGCCGACACGCCGCTGGTCCGCCGCCTGATGGACGGCTACCGCTAACCCGAGGAACCCTGCATGGCCGATGCCGCCCCACTCGACTGGATTCACCGCTTCGACCCCGAGCGCCTCGAGGCCCGCCACTACGAGCACGCCAAGCGTTGCCTGCTCGATCTCATCGGCGTGGCGGCCGGGGCAACGCGCACCCCGCTCGCCCGGCACGCGCAACGTTTCGCCACCCGCCAGTACGGCGGCGACCGCCCGCTGCTGTTCGCCGAGGGGAACGCATCGCCGGCCGGCGTCGCGCTGGCCGGCGCATGGCGATCGATGCGGTCGACGCCCACGACGGCCAGCGGCCGACCAAGGGCCACACCGGGGTCGCCATGCTGCCCGCGCTGCTGGCTTCTGCCGACGTCGACCGCCGGGTCGACGGCGGCGAGTTCCTGTCCTGCTTCGTGCTCGGCTACGAGGTCGCCACCCGCGCCGGCATCGCCCTGCACGCCACGGTGCCCGACTACCACACCTCCGGCGCCTGGAACTGCCTGGGCGCGGCCGCCATGGGCGCGCGCCTGCATGGGGCTCGACGGGCGAGGCTGCCCAGGCCGCTGGGCATCGCCGAGTACTACGGGCCGCGCAGCCAGATGATGCGCTGCATCGACCACCCCACCATGCTCAAGGACGGCTCCGGCTGGGGCGCGATGGCCGGCGTCACGCGCGGCCTAGCTGGCCGCCGACGGCTTCACCGGCGCGCCGGCGGTGACCGTGAGCCGCCGAGGGGTCGCCGCACCTCTGGCGCGGACCTGGGCAGCACGCTGGCACATCTACGAGCAGTACTTCAAGGCCTACCCGGTGTGCCGCTGGGCCCAGCCGGCGGTGAGGCGGTGCTGGCCGCCCGCCCGGCGAATCTCGACCCCGAGCGGGTGGCGCGCATCGAGATCGTCACCTTCCACGAGGGCGAGCGCCTGCACGTGACGCACCCGACCACCACCGAGCAGGCCCAGTACAGCCTGCCCTGGCCGGTGGCCTGCGCGCTGGCCACCGGCACCGTGGCGGTGGACGGCATCACCGAGCAGCTGGGCGACCCGGCGCTGGCGCGCCTCGCCGAGCGTGTCGAGATTCGCGAGAGCGACGACTTCAACGCCCACTTCCCCGCCGAGCGCTGGGCCAGCGCCGTTCTGCACCTGGATGACGGCACCCGCCTGGAAAGCCCCGCCTGCGAGGCGCGCGGCAACCCCACCAACCCGCTCGACGGCGCCGAACTGCGGGCCAAGTACGACGCCCTGGCCGAGCCCGTGCTGGGCGAACGGGCGACACGGCTGCGCGAGGTGGTGATGAGCCTGGAGACACGCCCGGCCAGCGACCTGCTGGCCCTGCTGGGCGCACCCTGAAGGCGACAGGCAGGCCCAGAACGACACTCGGCGCCTCCCAGGGGAAGGCGCCGAGTGCGTTTGAGGCGACATTCAAGCAGTCAAAGATTGATCAATCGCGGCGGTATGTCCCTACAAGCCGGCTCATGCCCAGAATGTGCGGCTCCAGCTCGTTGAGCAGCTCCGGCTGCGTCAGCCCCTCGGGCAATTCGGTTTGGGTATCCAGCGCCAGAACCCAGAAATAATACTGGTGCGGCCCGTGGCCCTGCGGCGGCATCGGGCCACCGTAACCGATGGCGCCGCCATCGTTGATGCCGGCGGTGCCCAGCGTCGTGCCCTCTTCCAGCGAGGTGACATCCGCCGGCAGGTTGTAGAGCAGCCAATGCACGTAACCGTAGCTGCCATCCTTGACCAGCGGCGCATCCGGATCGTGGCAGATCACCGCGAAGCCCTGGGTGCCCGACGGCGCATCCCTCCAGCTCAGGGCCGGGGACACATCGTCACCTTCCGCCGAATGGCGCTTGGGAATCGCCCCATTCGGCGTAAAGGCGGTGCTTTCGACGTGCATGCTGGACGGTGCAAAGGGCAAGAGGCCTCCATGGAATGTGTGAAACGGTGAACAGAGCGACGCCATAGCGGCGGCTTGTCTTTAGAAATGGTGGCAGAAGTGGAGGATTCAACCCATCGAGCGATCGAGCGATCGATTACCACCGCTCGGTGCCATAAACCTTGGCCCCGTCTTTTCATAACGCCCGCAGCACGGGAAAAATTGGAACGCAGCGGAAATTTTTCCTGTTCCTCAGCTTATTATACATTAAATCCATGGAGGATGATGAATTGCAACTTTGTCAGGCTCGTTCAAAGTGCTCAAGTAACGTTTGGCTAGTTTAAGAGATGCTTTATGCGCCTCAGGGTTTTCCTTCACAAATTCCATGAAATCTTCAAAAGAATATAAATCGTTTTTAGCTCCGAAAGCAAAGTACTTTGGTATTTCAAAACCATCATCTTCAAAACAATTTTGCAAATGAAAAATCAAAGCCCCAATATAACCTTCGATGTAAGCAACATCTATATATTTTTCTCCTTTCTCTTACCTGACTGTATCCTAACGTATTCACCGATTAGAGACTTTTAATCTGCATGGGTGTGAATATTCACCTGAATATTTGTTCTTTCGAATTCGCTGCAGAGCATGCAAGACACCATCTTGATAACAAGCTGAATATATAATCTCAGGACAATCCGTGTTGTTAATCTTATTATTTAATTCAAGGTGTTCATCCTCCATATCATCGAGCATATAAGATGAAAATATATATGCTAAATCAGGCAAGATAAGTTCTTGTGTGACAGCTTCATTCTTTACCAGCTCTAAGAAATATGTACCATCTGTTACTATCGGGATAAGCCCCGCGCCCTCAAAACGCTTTGCCTCTTCCTCAAAGGGAGTAACAACGTAAGCTTGTCGATGCAAAAGATCCATTTGAGTTTTTACTAAACCATAAATCTCTTGAAAATCACTATCCCGCATTGAGTAACCAACAAATATTACCGTCTGAGTTGCTAAGATAGTCCTTAGCATGCCTCCTATTAATTTTTCATTGAGACGTTTTGTGCACTCGGTGTAGTCATCTTCAGTTGCCACCACCGTTGATAAGTTATCTATTGAGCCATGAATTTTTAGCACTCGACGTTCAGCTACCTCCCAAAATGCTAAATCACTATCAAGTACAAACGGTGTTGCATGGGCGAAGTCTTCAAAATATGTATCCCAATTGGTCGTAACTATATTTTTTATTGGGAATAGAGTGCCTAGCTCTTTATGGAAAGCTGTAGCCATGGCTTGTAATTCAGGGA
>CAVZBU010000014.1:0-95254 GCA_963773565.1 uncultured Gammaproteobacteria bacterium
CAGGGCTGTGAAAGCGAGTGATGGCATAGGGAAACATACATTCATGCAAGTATGTTTCTACCGGTCAAGGCTTTTATCGATTGGGCTGGGAGTCTTACAGCTTGTCGAGTCGTTGCTCAGCGATACTCGATTCCCGCAGTCGACAGGCTGATGCGGGTTCCGGCCGTGCCCTGGACAATGGCCTCGATATCCGCCAGAGAGCCGATGACGGCTTCCTTGCCCGTGTGACGGGCGAAGTCGCAGGCAGCCTCGATCTTGGGGCCCATCGAGCCTGCCGCGAAGGGCAAATTCCCCAGCGCATCCGGATGAGCGCGGGCGATGGCCCGCTGGGTAGGCTGGCCCCAGTCGATATAGGCTGCATCGACGTCGGTGGCGATGACCAGCAGATCACTGGCGAGTTCCTGAGCCAGGAGTGCCGAGCATGAATCCTTGTCGATGACCGCTTCGATACCGTGCAGTTTGCGTCCCTCATCGTAGATGGTCGGTATGCCGCCACCACCGGCACAGATCACGACACTCCCTTTCTCGAGTAGCCACTTCACGGGACGAATCTCGAAGATGCGCTTGGGGCGCGGGCTCGGAACCACGCGGCGGAAAGCATCCCCGTCGGGGGCGATGTCCCAGCCCTTTTCCTTGGCCAGGCGCTGGGACATCGCCCCGATGGGGACGCTTTCCGCCGCGTGGTTCCGAGCCCGCGCCCCAAGCGCATCTTCGAGATTCGTCCGTGGAGGTGACACTCGAGAAAGGGAGTGTCGTGATCTGTGCCGGTGGTGGCGGCATACCGACCATCTACGATGAGGGACGCAAACTGCACGGTATCGAAGCGGTTATCGACAAGGATTCATGCTCGGCACTCCTGGCTCAGGAACTCGCTAGTGATCTGCTGGTCATCGCCACCAACGTCGATGCAGCCTATATCGACTGGGGCCGGCGGATCACTGGCGAGTTCCTGGGCCAGCAGTGCCGAGCACAAGTCCTTGTCGATGACCGCTTCGATACCGTGCAGCTTGCGGCCCTCATCGTAGACGGTCGGTATGCCGCCACCGCCCGCACAGATCACCACGCTCCCTTTCTCGAGCAGCCACTTCACGGGACGGATCTCGAAGATGCGCTTGGGGCGCGGGCTCGGGACCACGCGGCGGAAAGCGTCCCCATCGGGGGCGATGCCCAGCCCTTCTCCTTGGCCAGGCGCTGGGCCTCCACCTGCGAGTAGACCGGCCCGATGGGCTTGCTCGGATGCGGAAGGCCGGGTCGGAGGCGTCCACCTCGACCTGGGTGAGGATTGTGGCGAACGGGACCTCGACGGGCAGCAGGTTGCCCAGTTCCTGCTCGATCATGTAACCGATCATGCCTTCCGTCTGGGCGCCGAGTACATCCAGCGGGTAGGGGGGAACATCGCTGTAGGCCGCACTCTGCAGGGCCAACAGGCCGACCTGGGGGCCATTGCCGTGGGCGATCACCACTTCGTTGCCGGGAATGATCCTGGCGAGCTGGGCACAGGCGATGCGTACATTCTCGCGCTGGTTGTCCGCCGTCAATGGCTCACCACGGCGAAGCAGGGCATTGCCGCCCAAGGCAGTGACGATGCGCATTGAGTTTATCTCCCATGCCGTGAGTGTCAGATATCGCCGAGGGTGGCAACCAGCACGGCCTTGATCGTGTGCATGCGGTTTTCGGCCTGTTCGAAGGCGATGCAGGCCGGGGATTCGAAGACCTCCTCGGTGACCTCGATGCCGTTCGCCAGCTCGGGATATTGCGCGGCGATCTGCTTGCCGACCTTGGTTTCAGCGTTATGCAGTGCCGGCAGGCAGTGCATGAACTTCACGCGAGGATTGCCGCTGACGCTCCAGCAGGGCCTTGTTCACCTGATAGGGCGTCAGCAGCCGGATACGCTCGCCCCAGGTCTCCATGGGCTCACCCATGGAGACCCAGACGTCGGTATGGATGAAGTCGACGTCCTGGACCGCCTCGGCGGGCGTTTCGGTCAGCGTCAGTCGGCCACCCGCTTCCTCGGCGAAACTGTCGGCATGCCGTCGACATGCTCGGAATTCGGCCACAGCTCCTTGGGCGCCCCGATGCGCACGTCCATGCCCAGTTTGGCGCCGATCAACAGCAGTGAACTCCCCATGTTGTTACGTGCGTCACCCAGATAGGCGTAGCTGATCTCGTGCAATGGCTTGTCACTGTGTTCGCGCATGGTCAGTACGTCAGCGAGCATCTGGGTCGGGTGGTATTCATCGGTCAGGCCGTTGAAGACAGGGACGCCGGCATATCTGGCCAGCTCTTCAACGATCGACTGGCTGTAACCCCGATATTCGATGGCATCGTACATGCGCCCCAGGACCCGTGCCGTGTCTTTCATCGTCTCCTTGTGGCCGATCTGCGAGGAGCTCGGGTCGATGTAGGTCACGTTGGCGCCCTGTTGATAAGCGGCCACTTCGAAGGCGCAGCGTGTGCGGGTGGAGGATTTCTCGAAGATAAGCGCGATGTTCTTGCCTTTCAGGTGCTGCCGTTCGGTGCCGGTGTACCTGGCGCGCTTGAGATCCCGCGAAAGATCGAGCAGATAGCGCAGTTCGCGGGGGCTGTGATGCATCAGGCTGAGCAGGCTGCGGTCATGGATATTGAAGGCCATGCAGGTTCTCCTCGGAGATACAAATAGGGTAGGGCTGAATCAATAATCCACGGGGTCCCGTATGATCGGGCAAGTCATGCAGTGCCCACCGCCGCGACCCCGTCCCAGCTCACTGGCGTCGATCGTGATGACTTCCACACCAGCCTTCCGCAACAGCGTATTGGTGTAGGTATTGCGGTCATAGCCGATGACGACGCCGGGTTCCAGAGCCACCACATTGTTGCCGTCATCCCACTGCTCCCGCTCGGCCTCGTAGCTGTCGCCTCCCGTCTGCACCGTGCGCAGCTTCTTCAGGCCCAGGGCCGCGGCCACGACTTCAAGGAAGCCCTGCTCTTCGCGGCGCACGTCGATGCCGCCCGGCTTGCTTTCATCCGGACGCAGGCTGAATGCCACGATGGATTGCACGGCTTCCGGATAAACCGTTACCAGGTCGTAATCGCAGAAGCTGAACACGGTATCGAGATGCATCGAGGATCGTGACTTCGGCAGACCGGCGACGATGACCCGTTCGGCCGCCCCCTGATTGAACAAGGATTGCGCAAGCTGACCGATCGCCTGGCGCGAGGTTCGTTCGCCCATGCCGATCAGAACGATACCCTTGCCAAGCGGCATGACGTCGCCGCCTTCCAGCGTGGCCATGCCATGGTCTTCATCGGGATTGCCATACCAGACTTGGTAACTGGCATGGGCGAACTCAGGGTGGAACTTGTAGATCGCGGTGATCAATACGGTTTCCTGCCGTCGAGCCATCCAGTGCATGGGGTTCAACGTCACGCCGCCATAAATCCAGCAGGTGGTATCCCGGGTGAACAGCGTGTTCGGCAGCGGAGGAAGAATAAAGCTCGAATGGCCCAGATAATCACGGAACATCTTGGCGATCTCGCTGCCATGATCGCCCGGCAGATCGTCTCCCGAGACTCCGCCGATGAGGAATTCGGCGAGTCGGCGTGGCTCTTGCTCTTCCAGCCAGGCACGCACTTCCTGCTGCAGTCCGAGGCCTACCAGGTTGGCCGTGACCTTTCGATCGAGGATCCATTGGCGAGCCTCGGGATCCTTCAGCGTTTCCGTCAGCAGGTTATGCATCTCAAGCACTTCGACGCCACGTTCACGCATCTTGGTTACGAAATCGAAATGATCACGCTTGGCCTGGTTGACCCACAGTACATCATCGAAGAGCAGGTCATCGCAGTTACTCGGGGTGAGGCGCTGGTGGGCCAGCCCCGGCGAGCAGACCAGCACCTTGTGCAGTTTACCGATTTCCGAATGAACGCCGAGTTGCAGAGGAACAGACATGGGATACTCCTTGGAACCGTGGCGGCCTGGCGGCTTTTAGCCGGCTGGCTTTGAGCTCAGAGGGATAGGTAACCGGTGTACAGACCATAGGCGGCAAGGATGGCGCCGACCAGGACGATAGCGAATATCAGTTTTTCTACAGGTCGGAAGACGGGCTGGTTCTGCTCGCGCTTGGCCTTGGCGAAGAACAGCGCGCCAGGCGCGTAAAGCAACGCCGAGAGCAATATGTACTGAACGCCTCCCGCATAGACCAGCCAGGCACTGTAGAGGACGGCGATCAAGGCGATGAGCAAGTCCTTGTTACGTTGAGAGCGCTGAGATTCGTAGGTTTCGCCTCGCCAACTTACCAGCACGGCATACGCCGCCGACCAGAAGTACGGTAGCAAGATCATCGAGGTGGCCAGATAGAAAAGGCTGAGATAGGTGGATTCGTTGAACAGAGTAAGTACAAGAAAAAGCTGAATCAGCCCGTTCGAGACCCACAGGGCATTGCTGGGTACCTGCTTGCGGTTCTCCTTTTTCAGGAAATTCGGCATGGTGTGGTCGCGTGCCCCGGCGAAAAGAATCTCCGCACATAGAAGCGTCCAGGCCAGCAGGCCTCCTGCCAGCGACACCACCAGGCCGACGCTGATCAGGATGGAGCCCCAGCGGCCCACGACCTGCTCCAGCACGCCAGCCATGGAGGGATTTTGCAGGGCTGCCAATTCGGGTTGCTGCATGACGCCCATGGACAGAACATTGACCAATACCAGCAAAAGCAGCACACCCAGGAAGCCGATTATCGTGGCCTTGCCAACGTCACTGCGCTGCTCGGCTCGTGCGGAGTAGATGCTCGCGCCTTCGATACCAATGAACACCCAGACAGTGACCAGCATCATGTTTCTGACCTGGTCCATTACGCTGCCGAGTTCGAGATTGCCGTGGCCCCAGAAATCGGTCAGGAAAATATCGGCCTTGAACGCAAACATCAGGATGACGATAAAGAGAATCAACGGCACGATTTTGGCTACGGTCGTGACGAGATTGATAAAGGCGGCTTCCTTGATTCCGTTGAGTATCAGGAAATGAATGCCCCAGAGCAGCAGGGAAGCACACGCAATGGCAATAGGCGTGTTGCCTTCGCCAAAGACAGGGAAGAAATACCGAGCGTGCTGAACAGCAGAACGAAATAACTGACATTGCCTAGCCAGGCACTGATCCAGTAACCCCAGGCGGACGAAAAGCCCATGTAATCGCCGAAGCCTGCCTTGGCATACGCATAAATGCCCGAATCCAGGTCAGGCTTACGGTTAGCCAAGGTCTGAAATACGAAGGCCAGCGTCAGCATGCCAATGGCCGTGATCACCCAGCCGATCAGTACGGCGCCTGCGCTAGCACTCGCTGCCATATTCTGTGGTAGCGAGAAGATGCCCCCGCCGATCATCGAGCCGACGACAAGCGCGATAAGGGCCCCGAGTTTCAGTTTCTGGGTAGCCTGCGTCATTTTTAGCCTCCTTCAGAACGAATGGCTGCTTCATGTCAGCGTGACTAGTCAGCTAATGTTCAGCAGAGGCTTCCAAGCCATGGTCGAGGCAACCTGCTTGCCAGTACAGGCTGTATCATAAGTAGTCGCGCTTCTATAAAACTTGTTCCAAGTCAATCTGAGTCGAAATGGGTTGATTACCGCAAACAGTACCTATGTGCCTGAAATCGGATGCCCGACCACTTCGCTGCAGGTAGCGAGGTCATTGCTCAGCGCGCACGGGAAGCTAGGGTGCTCCTCATTGCTCCTCTCGAATCACTCAAGGCCAAGTTGGTAATATCGAGACAGCATTCACCTGGCTCAATTTGTGAGCCACGCTTCGATCTGCTTCCGATCCGGCACGCCACCGCTATGCACGAGTTTGCCATCAATGGCGATACCCGGCGTTGCCATGACCTTGTAACCCATGATGGTCGCCGGGTCGGTGACCTTCTCCACGGCAACTTCAATACCTAATTCGCCGGCCACGGCCTGCAGTTGCTCGGCGGCGGTCACGCACTTTTTGCAGCCGGTGCCCAACACTTCGATCTTTTTCATGGTGAATCTCCTCTATTATGCAAATCCACTGAACAGCCAGGAGCTCAGCAGGTTTAGCAGCCAGCCTACGATCATGAAATTGGCCAGTAGGATGACGAAAATGGTGCCCAGCAGCCGCCACTGCATGACCTGCTTGAGCATGATGAGCTCGGGGAAGCTGGCCGCTACGGTGCTCATACAGAAAGCCAAGGTGGTGCCTACCGGCAGCCCCTTGAGGATCAGGCTCTCCATGATCGGGATGACACCGGTGGCATTGGAGTAGAGCGGCAGCCCGGCGAGAACGGCAACGGGCACATTCCACCACTGACCACTGCCCAGGTTGTCGGCGAACCAGCCCTCGGGGACAAAACCATGCAGCGCAGCACCCAGGCCCACGCCGATGATTATCCATTTCCAGATTCGCCCGACGATCTCCCTGAGTTCGTTACGGGCAAATCCATGGCGATCCTTCAGAGAGAGGGAGGGCGCCTTGGGGGCTGGCACATCGCTTTGCGGCGTCTTACTGGCCTGCTGGTAGGCCTTAGCCGCAAAGTCCTTGAGCCAGCGCTCACCCTTGAGCGTATCAAGTAACATGCCGCCGCCAATACCTACTGCCATGCCGATGACCACATAGACCAAGGTGAATTCCCAGCCCAGCAGACTCCACAGCATGATCACCGCTACCTCATTGATGATAGGTGAGGTGAACAAGAAGGCCATGGTGATGCCTAGCGGTATGCCAGCGCTAGTAAAGCCGAGAAACAGCGGAATGCTGGAGCAAGAACAAAACGGGGTGATGGCCCCGAAGCCTGCGCCGAGCCCGTAGCCATAGAAGTGATTCTTCTTCTGGATATAATCACGTACACGCTCAAGGTCTAAAGAGGCGCGGGAAAGGGCAATCACATAGATCATTACCATCAGCAGCGCAAAGATCTTGGTGGTGTCCTCAATGAAAAAATGCAGGGATGATCCCCACTTACTGGTTGGATCCAGGCCTGCTAAGCCATAGACGAGCCAGTCGGCTAATCTTGTGAAGATATCCAACATGCAGGTAGCTCCTTTTGTCATGTGCGTTGTTTGCTAAGAGGACGCATCACCAGCAAAAGGATGCAGGGGTAGGCATGTTTTTGCTGTTCTTATTGCTCGTTACTTCTGATGCACGTGCTGGGAAAACTTGATGCAGGTGCCCTCAAGGCAATGGTTAGAGGGCCTCTAGCGCCAAGGCGATTCCCTGGCCACCGCCGATGCACAGGGTCACGACACCGCGACGTTCGCCGTTGCGGTGCATGGCATGCAGCAGGCGGGTGATCATCACAGCGCCGCTGGCTCCGATGGGGTGGCCGTGAGCAATGGCGCCGCCATCCACGTTGACGGTCTCTTGCGGCAGGCCGAGTTCGCGCTGGCAGGCCAGGGCGATGGCAATAGGCGTGTTGCCTTCGCCAAACACAGGAAAGAAATAGCCGAGCGTGCTGAACAGCAGAACGAAATAACTGACATTGCCCAGCCAGGCACTGATCCAGTAACCCCAGGCGGACGAAAAGCCCATGTAATCGCCGAAGCCTGCCTTGGCATACGCATAAATGCCCAAATCCAGATCAGGCTTACGGTTAGCCAAGGTCTGAAATACGAAGGCCAGCGTCAGCATGCCAATCGCCGTGATCACCCAGCCGATCAGTACGGCGCCTGCGCTGGCACTCGCTGCCATATTCTGTGGCAGCGAGAAGATGCCTCCACCGATCATCGAGCCGACGACCAGTGCGATAAGAGCCCCGATTTTCAGTTTCTGGGTAGCCTGCGGCATTTTTAGCCTCACAAAGGAGAGTGGCTACTGTATTGATTGTTCAAACTGCAGCATAAGCAGTTGCACCCCTATAAAACTTGTTCCATATCAATCTGTGCTGAAACGGACAGATCGGCGTTGGTCGACCTTATCGGCCGCGGACCCATGCAGAAGCCACATCTCGATGATGATGGCTAGCCGCGTTCGTCGGCTGGAAAGTGGTGACGCGTGTTATTGGCGATATGTACCAGGGCCAGCATCACCGGGACCTCCACAAGCACCCCCACGACCGTGGCCAATGCCGCGCCGGATTGCAGCCCGAAAAGGGCGATGGCGGTGGCCACGGCCAGCTCGAAGAAGTTGCTGGCGCCGATCATCGCGCCCGGGGCGGCCACGCTATGCGGCACCTTCCAGGCTCTGGCCCAGCCGTAGGCGATGAAGAAGATCAGGAATGTCTGCACTATCAATGGAATGGCGATCAGCACGATATGCAGCGGATTGCTGAGCAGGACTTCGCCCTGAAAGGCGAACAGCAGTACCAGGGTAATGATCAGGCCGATCGGCGTGACCGGGCCCAGGCGCTTCATGAACACATCGGCGAACCATTCCGCGCCCCGTTGGGCAACCAGGGTACGCCGGGTCAGGTAACCGGCCGTCAACGGGATGACGATGTAAAGAAACACCGACAGCGCCACGGTATCCCAGGGCACCTGAATATTCGACACGCCGAGCAGTATCACCACGATGGGGGCGAAAGCGAACAGCATGATGAGATCGTTCAGCGAGACCTGTACCAGGGTATAGGCGGCATCGCCCCGGGTTAGCGAACTCCAGACGAAGACCATCGCCGTACAGGGCGCCGCGCCGAGCAGGATCGCGCCGGCCAGGTACTGCTGGGCCAGCGGCTCGGAAATCCATGGACGGAATACCAGGGTCAGAAAGAACCAGGCGATGGCGAACATGGTGAATGGCTTGACCAGCCAGTTGACCGCGGTGGTGATCACCAGCCCCTTGGGGTGGCGGCGCACGCCAAGTACAGCGCCGAAATCGATCTGCACCATCATCGGGAAGATCATCGCCCAGATGAGAATGGCGACGGGAATTGAAACCTGGGCAATCTCGAAGCTGGAAAGCGTTTCGGGGATTACCGGAGCAAGCTGGCCGAGCAGAACTCCGGTAACAATGGCCAGCGCCACCCATGCTGAAAGATATCGCTCGAATAGCCCCAAACCTTTGGAAGTACTCGGCACTTGACGTTCCTGATGGGCTGTCATGGTCGATGCTCTTGGTTAAATGACCCGTTGTCCGCCTTATTGCGAGACCTCTTTGACGCTTTCCTTATAGGGGGAATAGCGGCAGGTGGGTCATCGCTGCGATCACGTACTGGCAGGGTGAATTTTATAACGCACGCAGTTGCAGCAATATTGCTGCAGATCAATCTTCGAGGCGTCTGTAAACGGCCACAGGAGGGGAAACTGCCCTACAATGACTCGGCTCTCGACATCGCCCTTCAGGGACCAGGCGGGACCCACTGAGTATCGGTCGCGATGAGCCGGAGAGCGATGGGACAACCAGAATTCGAATGACGATCGGAGGCGCGATGTCGATCCGCAACCTTGATGCGCTGTTTTCCCCCACCACCATCGCGCTTATCGGGGCCAGCAACCGGCCCGGCTCGGTGGGCGCCGTGCTGGCGCGCAATCTCTTCGAGGGCGGCTTCGCGGGGCCCATCCTGACCGTGAACCCCCATGAGCGAGCCATCCGCTCGACCCTCAGTTACCGCGCCGTCAGCGAGTTGCCGCTGGCCCCCGATCTGGCCATCATCGCCACCCCCCCCGACACCGTGCCGGAACTCATCCGCGAACTCGGCGAACGCGGCTGTCGCGCAGCGGTGGTGATCACGGCAGGCTTTGGCGAGGGGGAGCGTGCGGATGGCAAGGCGCTCAAGCAGGCAATGCTGGAGGCGGCCAGGCCCTACCTGATGCGGATCGTCGGCCCCAATTGCCTGGGCATACTGGCGCCGCACCGGGGGATCAACGCCAGCTTTGCGCATCTCACGCCGCAGAAGGGCGACGTGGCTTTCGTCACCCAGTCAGGGGCGGTGGCGACATCGATCCTCGACTGGGCCTCGGCGCGCGGTATCGGCTTTTCGCATGTGGTTTCTCTCGGCTCGATGAGCGATGTCGATTTCGGCGACATGCTCGATTACCTGGCCCTCGATCCCAGGACGCGCTCCATCCTGCTCTACGTCGAGGCCATCGACGAGGCGCGCAAGTTCCTGTCGGCGGCTCGTACGGCCTCGCGCAACAAGCCCGTGGTGGTGGTCAAGGCCGGACGCAGTGATGCCGGCGCCAAGGCGGCGCTGTCACATACCGGCGCGCTGGCCGGTTCCGATACCATCTACGATGCCGCCTTCCGGCGCGCGGGCATGTTGCGCGTCAGCTCCCTCGACGAGCTGTTCCAGGCCGCCGGCACGCTGGCCACCGGCATCCGCGTGAAGGGCGACCGGCTGGCCATTCTCACCAATGGCGGGGGGGTTGGGGTGCTGGCGGTCGATGCACTGGCCGACATGAACGGTCGCCTGGCCGAGCTTTCCGAGGCGACACTGGCTCGCCTCGATAGTGTACTGCCGCGAACCTGGTCGCATGCCAATCCCGTCGATATCCTCGGCGATGCACCGGGCCGACGCTACACGGACGCGCTCGAGGCCCTGCTCGATGAACGCGGGGCCGACGCGGTCTTCGTCATGAACTGCCCCACGGCGGTCGCCGATAGCCTGGATGCTGCCCAGGCGGTGGTCGAGACGCTTGGCTCGCGACGCCCGGCCGTGCTGACGTGCTGGCTGGGCGAAGGGGCGCCCGCCGAGGCGCGCCGCCTGTTTGCCGCAAAACGGATACCGACGTATGAAACGCCCGAGCAGGCCATTCGGGCCTTCTGGCACCTGTACAGCTACTGGCATAACCAGCAGGCCCTGATGGAGACGCCACCGGCCATCTCCGATGCCATCAGCATCGACCGGGACAGGGCGAACGCGATCATCGACAGCGCGATCGAGGATGGACGTAGCATCCTGACCGAACCTGAGGCGGCCGGGGTATTGGCGGCTTATGCGATTCCAACGGTACCGGCCATCACGGCAAGCACTCCTGACGAAGCCAGCGAAGCGGCGCAGCAGCTGGGCTTTCCGGTGGTATTGAAAATCCTCTCGCGCGATATCTCGCACAAGTCCGACGCAGGGGGCGTGCAGTTGAATCTGGCCTCGCGCGGTGCCGTGGCCAAGGCGGCAGAGGACATGCTCGCCACGGTGCGTCGGGTTGCCCCCGAGGCGCGCATCGATGGCTTCAACGTGCAGCCAATGATCCGCCGTCCAGGGGCGCACGAGCTGATCCTCGGCATCGCCGAAGACAGCGTCTTCGGTCCGGTCCTGCTGTTCGGACAGGGCGGCACGGCGGTCGAGGTGATCGGTGATCGGGTCGTCGGGCTCCCGCCGCTCAATCCTCTGCTGGCGCAGAAAATGATCCAGGCGACGCGTGTCTCGCGCCTGCTGCAGGGCTATCGCGATCGTCCGGCGGCCGATCTCGAGGCGATCACGCTCACCCTGATCAAGCTGTCCCAGTTGATCGTCGATCTGGACCGGGTGGCCGAGCTCGATATCAATCCGCTGCTCGCCGATGCCGAGGGGGTGATCGCCCTGGACGCCCGTATCGTGGTCAGGGCCGAGCGTGACCAACGCAAGCCGCTTGCCATTCGCCCCTACCCGCAGCATCTCGAACAGGTTATCGAGACACGCACTGCGCAACGCTACTTCATGCGCCCGATACGCCCCGAGGATGAAGGTGCGCTGGTCGAGATGCTTCGCCACTCCTCTTCCGACGATGTGCGGCTGCGCTTCTTTGCGGCCATCAGGGGATTCGATCACGCCTTTGCCGCTCGCCTGACCCAGATCGACTATGAGCGGGAAATGGCCTTCGTGGCGATGCCGCCCGACAGCGAGGAGCTCCTCGGCGTTGTTCGCCTGTCCGTCGATCCCGACAAGGACAAGGCCGAGTTCGCGATCATGGTGCGTAGCGACATGAAGGGAACGGGGCTCGGCTACCGGCTCATGCAGCAGATTCTCGGCTATGCCCGTGATAGCGGTATCCGCCAGGTGTTTGCCGATGTGCTGCGAGAGAACCATTCCATGCGCCAGATGGCCGAGGAACTGGGCTTCGTGACCCAGGCTGACGACGATGCGATGGATACCGTCACGGTCACGCTTGATCTGTAATGGCAGCCCGCCATCGTGCTCGTGCCCGTTGCCATGGAGAAAGCTATGGAGACACCCACCGCCGCACGCTCGGCCAATGACCGGGCAAAATCCCAGCCTGGGGACGCCCACGCCAGGCCAGTCGACGAAATTCTTGAAACCCTGGATACATCCCCTTCGGGGCTGACGGCAGACGAGGCGGCGAGGCGACTGGCGGCGCACGGACGCAACCAGTTGCCAGCCACGGCTGAACGTCATCCGCTGGCCCGCTTTCTCGCCCAGTTTCATAATGCGCTGATCTATTTTCTCCTGGCGGCCGCCGTTGCAGCGTCGCTACTGGGGCACTTCATCGACGCGGCGGTCATCGTTACCGTAGTGCTGGTCAATGCGGCGGTCGGTTTTGTTCAGGAGGGCAAGGCTGAAAAGGCGCTGAATGCGATCCGCGATTTGATCGCGCCACACGCTCGGCTCGTGCGGGAGGGGCGACGTGCCAACGTGGCGGTCGAAGAGATCGTGCCCGGCGATATCGTATCGTTGGAGGCCGGGGATCGGGTGCCTGCCGACCTTCGGCTGCTTAAGGCCAACGCGTTGCGAATCGAGGAGGCAATTCTGACCGGCGAGTCAGTGGCGGCAGAGAAGCGCGAGGCGCCGGCACCGAAGGAAGCTGCCCTCGGCGATCGCCACTGCATGGCCTACTCGGGCACCTTGGTAGCGACCGGGCAAGCGACGGGGGTGGTGGTTGCCACGGGTAGCGATACCGAGATTGGACGAATCAGCACCCTGTTGCGTGGGGTTCAGTCCTTGACCACGCCCTTGCTGCGCCAGATCAATCGCTTCGGAACGCAATTCACCTGGGTCACGTTGGCGGTGGCGGTCGTGCTGTTCGCCTTCGCGGTGCTGATACGCGGCTATGCCTGGCCCGATGCACTGATTGCCGTGGTGGCCTTGGCGGTGGGGGCCATTCCCGAGGGCTTGCCGGCGGTCATCACCATTACGCTAGCCATCGGCGTGCAGCGCATGGCGCGTCGCAACGCCGCGATTCGGCTATTGCCCGCCGTGGAAACGCTGGGCGCCACATCGGTTATCTGCTCCGACAAGACCGGCACGCTGACCCGCAACGAAATGACGGTGCGGCGGCTGGACGTTCCCAGCGGCCAACTCATGGTGAGCGGGTCGGGCTATGTGCCGCAAGGTCGGCTGGAAATCGAGGCGGTGGATGACGCGGCAAAGGGCGCGCGGCTGGCCGACAGCGAAAGACTGATCCTGGGCGGGCTGCTCTGCAACGATGCCCAACTGACCCAGGCCGATGGGGACTGGCATGTTATCGGCGACCCGATGGAAGGGGCGCTTTTGATACTGGCCATCAAGGCGGGCCTGGATCCCGAGCGTATGCGCAGCGACTGGCCGCGCATCGATGCAATCCCCTTCGACACCCAGCACCGCTTCATGGCGACGCTCAACCGCAATGCGGTGGGCGAGCGGCACATTTTCGTCAAGGGCGCACCGGACGAATTACTGCGGTTATGCACCGCCCAGGCCGACGGCGAAGGTAGTGTGCCGCTCGATCACGAGGCATGGGCGGCACGGATCGCGGAAGCCGCCGCCCAGGGCGAGCGCGTGCTCGGCTTCGCCACCAGGCCGGCTCCAGCAAACGCTGATCAGGTGGCGTTCGCCGACCTCGAGGATGGCCTGATCTTCGTCGGCCTGGTGGGGCTCATCGATCCGCCACGCGAGGAGGCCATTACCGCCATCGAGGAGTGCCACTCCGCCGGGATCGAGGTGAAGATGATCACCGGCGATCACGCCGCAACGGCGGCGGCCATTGCCCGGCAACTGGGGCTCGGCGAGAACCCGCGCGTGCTCAGCGGACGCGAACTCGATGATATTCCGGATAGCGAGCTGCCTGGCATCGTTGCCAAGACCAGTGTCTTTGCCCGGACCAGCCCCGAACACAAGCTGCGCATCGTTCGGGCGTTGCAAGCGTCCGGCGCCATCGTCGCGATGACCGGGGATGGCGTCAATGATGCGCCGTCGTTGAAGCAGTCGGATGTCGGGATCGGCATGGGACACAAGGGCACCGATGCGGCGAAGGAGGCGTCACAGATGGTCCTGCTGGACGACAATTTCGCTTCCATCGTGGCCGCCGTGCATGAAGGCCGAGTCGTCTACGACAATATTCGCAAGGTCGTGGCATGGACGTTACCGACCAACGGCGGCGAGGTGCTTGCTGTCATTGCCGCGATCCTGTTCAACTTCGCCATGCCGATGTCAGCCGTTCAGATCCTGTGGATCAACCTGGTAACAGCGGCCACGCTCGGCCTGGTCCTGGCGTTCGAGCCGGCCGAACCGAGTGTCATGCGCCGACGGCCCCGACGAGTGGACCAGGGATTGCTTAGCCCTTTCTTGATCTGGCGCGTCGTACTCGTGTCGTTCCTGTTTCTGGCCGCATCGCTGGGCGTCTTTTTCTACTCTCTGGGCCGAGGGGACGAGTTGGCCACGGCGCGCACCCTGGTGGTCAATACGCTCGTGGTGCTGGAGATATTCTACCTTTTCAATGTGCGCTACCTGCACATGAGCTCGTTTCACTGGCGCGGCGTGCTGGGGACCCCCGCGGTTCTGATAGCTGTCGCTGTGGTGGTTGTGGCGCAGTTCGCGTTCACCTTCCTGCCGGTTATGCAGCTGTTATTCGATACCCGGCCAATCGCTTTGGTAGATGGATTAAAGATCCTCGGTCTTGGCGTTGCCCTCATGATCGTGCTGGAAATCGAGAAGGTACTGATACGGCGAGCGGGTTGGCTAAGCTACTGAAACCCTGCGACCGAATAGGGCCAGCGCCTGATTGTTCTATGCTGTTGATGCGGCACGAATGATCGAGGTGCCTGACTGGAGGTGATAAACGCATGTTAGCCATGGTGCTGGAAAAGGCAGGTGATGAGCTGAAGGAAACCCACCGGCCGATTCCCGAGCCCGGGCCTGGCCAGCTAGTACTGCAGGTTGAAGCCTGTGCTGTCTGTCGCACGGACCTGCATCTGGTCGACGGCGACCTGCCGGATGCTCGTTATCCTATCGTGCCAGGCCATGAGATAATCGGTCGGGTAGTCAAGTGTGGGGAAGGCGTAACACAGCCGCTTGGCGCACGCCTGGGGGTATCCTGGCTGGGTTATAGTTGCGGCACATGCGCCTTCTGTCAGCGCGGTGAAGAGAATCTTTGCGACCACGCGCTATTCACCGGCTGTCAGTTGGATGGTGGTTTTGCCGAATATGCCGTGGCCAATCACCGTTATTGTTATCCCATTGACCCATTCTATTCCGCAACAAATGCGGCGCCCCTGATGTGTGCCGGGCTGATTGGCTATCGCTCCTTGCGTATGTGTGGAGCGGATATAGAACATTTAGGGATCTACGGCTTTGGCGCCGCCGCACACATCATCACTCAGATAGCCTTATGGCGAGGCATAAATGTTTCTGCGTTTACCCGGGCCGGGGATGAGCAGGCACAGGCATTTGCACGAAGATTAGGGGCCAGCTGGGCCGGTGAGTCGGGCGCCGAGCCTGCGGATAAACTGGATGCAGCAATCATTTTCGCGCCCGATGGAAAATTGGTTCCTGTCGCGCTACACGCGGTCAGAAAAGGGGGCGTCGTGGTCTGTGGTGGTATCCACATGAGCGATATTCCTTCGTTTCCTTACTCCCTGTTATGGGGAGAAAGACACATTCGCTCGGTGGCTAATCTCGCACGGGTGGATGCCAGCGAATTTCTAGACATTGCGCCAAGGGTTCCGGTGCATACTGAAGTGACGTGCTTCCCACTTCATGCCGCGAACGAGGCACTGGCGAGCTTGAGGGAGGGCAGGCATGTCGGTGCTGCGGTGCTGGTTCCTTAATTTGATGAGGCCCGTTTAACAGAAGTGGCTACGACCCCGGCAGATTCAGCAAGGCACCGCTGTTGCTATTGATGCGCTGGCCGCCCGGCTCGATGCGGACAGAGGCGTTACTGTTGCCCATTCTGGCTGATCGAGGGAATCAATTTTCGGAGCTACCAATCACTCCTCGTTGTTTCAGGCTAAGAAGTGTCGCTTCATCGATCCCCAGCAATTGGCTGAGGACCTCGTCACTGTGTGCTCCTAGCGCAGGCGGCGAGGAGTTAGCGTCCAGACGCTGGCCGTCGATGCGAATCGGGTTGCCGACGAGTTCGACTCGACCGGCCTTGGAATGCGGCATGGTCAAGCGCATCCCTCGGTGACGCACCTGCGCATCGTCAAAGACCTTGTCGAGGGTATTGATCGGCCCACTAGGTACGCCGGCCTGCTCCAGTTCAGCCAGCCAGCTATCCGTTGAGCGCCTCGCCAAGCGTTGACTGAGTTCAGGCACCAATACTTCCCGATGTTTGACTCTGGCGCTGTTGGTGGCGAAGCGTGGTTCGTCGGCAAGTTCCTCACAACCCAGGACCTGGCAGAAACGGCGAAACTGATTGTCGTTGCCTACCGTCACGATGAGATGGCCATCAGCGCTTGGGAAAACCTGATAGGGCACGATATTGGGATGGGTATTGCCGAGGCGACCTGGTACTTCACCACTGGTTAGATAGTTAAGTGCTTGGTTGGCAAGTACGCCCACCTGAACGTCGAGCAGCGCCATGTCGATATGCCCGCCCTTGCCAGTACGCTCACGTTCCCAGAGCGCGGCAAGAATGGCATTGGCTGCATACAGGCCTGTAAATATATCGGCAGACGCCACACCTACCTTCATAGGCTCGCCGCCCGGGGCGTCATCGGGGTGGCCTGTGAGGCTCATCAGCCCGCCCATGCCCTGAATAATAAAGTCATAACCAGCACGATGTGCATAAGGTCCATCCTGACCAAAGCCGGTTATCGAGCAATAAATCAGCTCCGGCTTGACGGTTTTCAGGCTGGCATAGTCCAGTCCGTATGCCTCAAGCCCACCTACCTTAAAGTTCTCGATAAGCACATCGCACTGGCTCACCAAGTCCCGGATCAATTGCTGACCTTCAGGCGAGGAGAGATTTACGGCGACGGAGCGCTTGCCGCGATTGGCGCTTAAGAAGTAAGCGGATTCCTGGGTCCCCGTCAGCCACGGGGGGCCCCAGGCGCGCGTATCGTCTCCGCTGCCGGGTCGCTCGATCTTTATGACTTCAGCGCCCAAATCAGCCAGTTGTTGACTACACCAAGGGCCAGCCAGCACCCGGGAAAGATCCAGGACGCGTATCCCCTCTAGCGGCTTTCGCATCACCACGTCCCTTCTGTGGATGGGCTTAGTAAAACGCCTGTATGCCGGTCTGGGCCCGACCGAGGATCAGAGCATGTATGTCATGGGTGCCCTCGTAAGTATTAACCGTTTCGAGGTTGACCATATGACGGATCACGCCGTATTCATCGGAGATCCCGTTTCCTCCATGCATATCTCTTGCTTGGCGGGCAATGTCCAGCGCCTTGCCGGTATTATTGCGTTTGATCAAAGACACCATCTCCGGGGCGCCCTGCTTGGCATCCAGCAACCGGCCAACCTGCAGGCAGGCTTGAAGACCCAGGGTGATCTCGGTCTGCATGTTGGCGAGCTTCAGCTGAATGAGCTGATTGGCGGCCAAGGGACGGCCAAACTGTTTGCGGTCCAAAGTATACTGTCGTGCGGCATGCCAGCAGAACTCGGCTGCGCCCATGGATCCCCAGGCGATGCCATAACGGGCCTTGTTGAGACAGCCGAACGGCCCGCCAAGCCCGGAAGCCTCGGGCAGTAGCGCCTCGTCGGGCACGAAAGCATCGTCAAGAACTATCTCGCCGGTGATCGAAGCGCGTAGCGATACCTTGCCGTGGATTGTCGGGGTACTGAACCCCTCCGTACCGCGCTCGACTATAAAACCCTTGATTTTATCATCGTGCGTATCGGACTTTGCCCAGACTATAGCCAGATCCGCTATGGGGCTGTTGGTAATCCACATTTTTTGCCCTGACAGACGATAGCCGCCGTCTACCTTTCGGGCTCGTGTACGCATGCCGCCTGGATCAGAACCGAAATCCGGCTCGGTGAGCCCGAAGCAGCCCACCAGTTCTCCCGTGGCCAGGCGGGGAAGGTAACGCTGTTTCTGCTCCTCGCTGCCATAGGCCTCGATCGGATGCATTACCAAAGAAGACTGTACGCTCATGGCTGAACGGTAGCCTGAATCGACTCGTTCAACTTCACGCGCGATCAGCCCATAGGCAACATGGCCCACACCGGCGCCGCCATAGGCTTCGGCCGTTGTCGCTCCCAGCAGGCCCATCTCGCCCATCTCATGCAGGATGTCACGATCGAATCGCTCCTCCCGAAAGGCACTCAGCACCCGAGGCTGAAGCTTCTCCTGACAATAGGAGTAGGCCGCGTCCTGTATCTGACGTTCTTCATCGGTCAATTGCTGCGTTAGCAACAGAGGGTCATCCCACCGAAATGAGCTCATATGGCGCTCTCCTGATTGTGATACTCACCGTTCCGAGATACTGAAATTCAGCTTCATTCAGCGACAATAACTGAAACTAATCGTTTTTGTCGACAAAATCGAAAATATAAATTTTAACTTCTGAGGTTGTGCGCTGTGCTTTTCAGCCGTTTGCACAGACGCCATGCTGGGCTGATGACTGTTAGGGGAAACGCAGCATGAACCCCGCCGCAGCTGTCTGGTAGGTATGGTATGTGGCATCACGGCCTGTCCCTGAGCCGCAATGTGTGGAGAGGAGGGGCCTCATCCGGTCGAGCCGGGCGCGGAGTGCACTCAGCCCCGGCACCGTTCCCGGGTAACGCAGAACGCCCAAGGAGCTCAGCCCATCCTGAGTTCTCTGTCTGCCGTTGTTGTCGCTATTCGACTTGATGTAGAGGCCATGGCGCCGACCGTGGGGTCGAGGCGGTGGATCTCCGCTGTCTTCGCCGTTATCTTTCTTGCGTCCAGTACAACAACGCTGAGTCTAGATTGGCACGCCAGGTTGGGTTTAAGCCGGTAAGGTTAACGTCAAGACAATCGGCAACGGGTTAAGGCTACCGCATCCCAATTTCTATACTTGTCTTGACTAATAATTGGTGCGATATTCCTTAACAGGGATGCTTCACGGTACTTGCTTTTGTATCTTGATAAAGGGAGTGCATACATTGGCAAGTGTCCGGAAGCGATATGCCTTACTGACTTTAGGACCTAGCTGAACTGAGGAGTCTTGGGGGTGCTGGCAGCAAGAGATCTCCGCCAGCAGTCCCTTTGGGTACAGGGGGTAGGGCAGGGACATCAAGCTGCATCAGCGCTCAGCCGCGACACCGATGATCCGTAACGTACCCTGAAGGCTTCTGTCTAAAACGCTAAACCTGATCACTAGGCCGCGCGCATGATGACGGCATGGCGCTATAAGATGGTTACTCGAAGCGGGGTGGCGCTAGCGTTTGCTTGATCTGCTCGACAAGCTCCTTGAGTCGCGGGCCGAGATTTTCCACCAAGATACGGTGGCTGAGGCGTAATGAAGAGCCGCCGCAGTTGATGGCCATGACTTCGGCTCCTTCCTCAAGAATCAAAGGCATGGCGACCGCGCTGATTTCGCTTTCCCAATCCCCCTGGGAAAGGCAAAACCCGTAGGTGGCATAATCGTCAAGCGACTTCTGAATGGATTCCTCAATGGCCGGCCAGTTATCGGGGTCACGTTGGCGCATTTCTTCCATCAGTTGGCTGCGTTGTGTGGCGGGGATACCACAAAGCCAGGCGCGACCGATGGCGGTAGTGGCCATGGGAATGCGTGAACCCGTTTCGAGGCGCATCAGCAAGGGCCCGCTACCCTGGCATACTTCTATATAGGTCATTGATAAGCGGTCTGCGGTACCCAAAGCGATAGCACAATCGGTTGCATCGGCTAGGCGTTGCATGTGCGGTCGAGCGATGTCACGAACACCCATGCTGGCTAAATAACGATAGCCCAGGGCGAGCACGCCAGCACCGAGGCGGTATTTTTCGAGGCGTTCATTGTGCTGTAAGTAGCCCAGCTGCTTGAGGGTATAAGTCAAGCGCGAGACGGTAGGGCGTGGAATGCCGGTCCGACTGGAAAGCTCGGCATTGCCCAAATACTCCTCACCGGCACCGAAGGCTCTGAGCAATTCGAGTCCACGGGAAAGTGCGGTGACGAAGTTGCGATCCTTGATAGCGGCGTCCTGCTCCTCCTCTAATGGCATCGATTTGTTCATCTGTGCTCCCAAGAGCTTGGATAAGGCCAATTAAAAAATAAAAACATTATCGCATAAGTGCGGCGAAGAGAAGCAAGGGAAAAGACGCCCGACGCAGCGGGCGCTTTTCCTTTAGGGCGTTAGAGGTCTTCGAATCGCTCTATCACCGCAGCAATGCCCTGGCCTACCCCGATACACATGGTCACCAGCGCGTAGCGTCCGCCGGTCGCTTCCAACTGGCGCAGTGCCGTTAGGGCGAGACGAGCGCCAGAGGCCCCTAGCGGATGCCCGATGGCTATGGCACCGCCATTCGGGTTGAGGCGGCTATCGTCGGGCGACAGGCCAAGCTGTTTGACACAGCCGAGTACCTGCACCGCGAAGGCCTCGTTGATTTCGATCAGGTCCATCTGGTCTAGCGTCAGGCCGGCACGGGCCAGCGCCTTCTGACTGGACGGCACCGGCCCCAGGCCCATCACCCGCGGGGGGACACCGGCGACCGCACCGGATATGATGCGCCCGCGCGGAGTCATGCCCGCTTTCTCACCTGCGGCCAGGCTGCCCACGATCATTGCCGCGGCGCCGTCGTTGAGGCCGGAGGCGTTACCTGCCGTGACCACGCCATCCTCGAACAGCGCCGGCAGGCGACCGAGCTTGTCGGCATCGCTACCGGGGCGCGGGTGCTCGTCCTGATCCACCGTCAGCGGGGGCTGCTTGCGGCCCTGGGCAACCTCTACGGCGAGCAATTCATCCGTATAGAAGCCCTTTGCCAGCGCTTCTGCATAGCGCGCCTGGGAGCGGGCGGCGTAGGCATCGGCCGCCTCTCTGCTGATCTGGAGATCGTGCGCCACGTTGTCGGCTGTCTCCGGCATGCTATGGCTGCCGTACTCCTTGGCGATCCAAGGGTTGGGGAAGCGTGAGCCGATCACCGTGTCATAGAGCGGTTGGTTGCGCGCATAAGCCGACTCAGCCTTGCCCAGCACATAGGGCGCGCGGCTCATGCTCTCGACCCCGCCGGCCAGAAATAGCTCGCCCTCACCGCTGCGAGTGGCGCGGGCGGCGTCGAGGATTGCTGCCAGTCCGCTGCCGCAGAGCCGGTTGACTGTCTGCCCAGCGACGTCGATCGGTAGACCGGCCAGCAGCGCGGCATGGCGAGCCACATTGCGCGAATCCTCGCCGGCCTGGTTGGTGCAGCCGAGCGAGCACGTCCTCGTAGGCATCGGCGGCGAACGCCGAGCGATCTATCAGGTGTTTGAGCGTCAGCCCCAGCAGATCATCGGGGCGCACCTTACCCAGTGCGCCGCCGTGGCGACCGAATGGGGTGCGAATACCGTCGTAGAGGTAGGCGTCGTTCATGGTGAGGCTCCGTCGTCGGTTAGTTCAGTCGGCCTGGAGAGTGGTCAGGGGCAGGCCCAGGCGCGCCCGGCGACGCAGCCAAGGGCTGGGCCGGTAGCGCGGATCGCCGCTGGCGGCCTGCAGGTTTTCAAGAATGGTCAGGATGCGCCGTGCACCGTAGTGCTCGCCCATGGCTAGCGGTCCGCGCGGGTAGCCCAGACCCAGTTCGACGGCGCGGTCGATGGTCTCCGGCTCGGCAACGCGCTGCTGGGCAATGTCGGCGCCCACGTTGACGATGCATGCCACCACACGCTGCAGTACGAAACCGTTGCTGTCGTGAATCGTGCTGACCGGCGTGCCGTCGTCGGCGAGCAGGGCGTGGGCGGCATCGCACATGTCGCTGTGGGTTGCCGGACTGATCATCAGGCAGCGGCGTTTGTCGAGCCCGGCGAGCATGTCGACGGCAACACAGCGTGCCGGGTCGAGACCTTGGCGCAGCGCGCAATCGGTGACGTCCTCGCCATAGGGAGTAAGCAGGCACAGCGCCGCCTCGCCGGGGACGTCCCGCGTTTCCAGCGGCCAACCGGCGGCTTCGACCACGCTGGTCAGGGCGCGCTTCGCGTCGGCCTCTTCGGGGCTGATCCACACCGGCCTCGGCGCGGAGCGGGGCGCGGGCGGTTCCTCGGGCAACTGGGGCTGGCCGTCGAGGTAGCGGTAGAATCCCTCGCCGCTTTTGCGTCCCAGCAGACCCGCGGCCAGACGCTGCCTGGTCAGCGCCGAGGGTCGAAAGCGTGGTTCCTGATAGTACTGGTGATAGATCGACTCCATCACCGCGTGCGAGACGTCGAGACCTGTCAAGTCGAGCAGCGTAAACGGGCCCATGCGAAAGCCGCCCTGGTCCTTCAGCAAACGGTCAATAGTGACGTGATCGGTGACGCCCTCGGCGAGCACGCGCAGCGCCTCGGTGCCGAAGGCGCGCCCGGCATGGTTGACGAGAAACCCAGGAGTATCCGTTGCGCGCGCGGTGAAGTGGCCGAATCGCTGGCCCAGCGCCTCGGCGGCCTCGACCACGGCGGCATCGGTCTTGAGCCCTGGAATCACCTCGACAATCTTCATCAACGGCACGGGATTGAAGAAGTGGAAACCGATCACCCGCCCGGGATGCTCACAAGCCGCAGCGATCTCGGTGACCGACAGAGATGAGGTGTTGGAAGCCAAGATGGCGCGCTCAGCTAGGATCGTCTCGAGCTGCTGAAATAGGCGCTGCTTGGCCTCCGTGCGCTCGACGATGGCCTCGATGACCAACTCGCAGTCGGCCAGGTCCTCCAGTGCCGTGGCCTCCTCGAGCCGGGCGGACAGTGCGTCGGCATGGGCCTGGTCGAAACGTTGCTTCTCGACACCGCGCGCCCATAGCTGGGTGATAAATGCCTTGGCTTCGTCGACCGCTCCGTCGCGGGTATCGTGCAGTTTAACCTGTAGCCCCGCTTCGGCGGCGACCTGGGCGATGCCGCGGCCCATGGCGCCGGTACCGACGATACCGAGGGTAGTGATTGGTTGACTCATGCCTGGCGTCCCTCCTGTGCTCGATTTCCATGAAAATAACGTGCAGCGTGTTTCGCAAAGCAAAATTAAATTCCGAATATTGACGCTTATCATAAGCTGTGCAACAGTTCATCGCAAGATAAGCGGACTTTAGTTTCGCAATGCAAAACTAAAGTCGAAGACGAGTATTGCCTACCCGCTTAATACGCCATTTTTACAAGACGGCAGCGAGGAAACCGCCATGATTCGCGATCAGGAACTTCTCGACCAGTTGCTGGATACGCTTTCACGCTTCGTACGCGAGCGCCTGATACCCAACGAAGCCCGGCTGGCTGAGGAAGATGCGGTGCCCGCCGAGATACTCGCGGAGATGAAGGAAATGGGCGTATTTGGCCTATCGATTCCCGAGGAATATGGCGGGCTTGGGCTGACCATGGAAGAAGAAGCACTGGTGGCGATGGAGATCGGAAAGACCTCGCCAGCATTCCGTTCTATCTTCGGCACCAACAACGGCATCGGTGCCCAGGGCATCCTGATCGATGGCACTCCTGAACAGAAGAACAAGTACGTCCCACGTCTGGCCACCGGCGAGATTATCAGTTCGTTCTGTCTCACCGAGCCGGATTCCGGCTCCGATGCTGCCAGCCTGCGTACCACGGCAATCCGTGATGGCGATCACTATGTACTCAACGGCACCAAGCGCTTTATCACCAACGGTCCCGAGGCTGATCTGTTCACGGTAATGGCGCGCACTGATCCCGGTAACAAGGGTGCCGGCGGCATCAGCGCCTTTATCGTTGAAGGTGATTCCCCAGGCATCCTGCGCGGTCCGGCGGATAAAAAGATGGGTCAAAAGGGTGCGCATACCTGTGACGTGATTTTCGACAACTGCCGCGTGCCAGCCGAGAACATTATCGGAGGCCGCGAAGGTCAAGGCTTCAAGACCGCAATGAAGGTACTCGATCGTGGTCGACTGCATATATCGGCGGTATGTGTGGGCGTGGCCGAGCGGCTGGTCGAGGAGTCACTGAACTTCGCCATGGAGCGCAAGCAGTTCGGCGCCGCTCTTTCCGAGCATCAACTGATTCAGGCGATGCTCGCTGACAGCAAGACCGAAGCCTACGCCGGACGTGCCATGGTCATGGATGCTGCGCGGCGCAAGGATGCTGGCGAGAACGTCTCGACCCTGGCTTCGTGCGCCAAGCTTTATTGTGCCGAGATGGTCGGTCGTGTCGCCGATCGCGCGGTACAGATCCATGGCGGTTCCGGTTACATGGCCGAGTATGCTGTCGAGCGTTTCTATCGCGATGTGAGGCTATTTCGCATTTACGAGGGCACCACTCAGATTCAGCAATTGGTGATTGCTCGCAATATGGTGCGGGAGGCGCAGTGATGAAATTGTCCTACCCTTGCCAAGTGGCAGACGAACTGATCAATGGCCGCTGGGCCAGCGAGTTGGTCGCCGAACTGCCCGAGCGGCTGAGTACCCGAGTGCTTGAATTGGCCGAGCTTCAGCCGCAGCAGGAAGCCATCGTTGATGGTGAGGTGCGCTGGAGCTATGCCGAGCTGGCGGAGCAAGTACGTGCTGCCGTCACTTGGCTAGCTTCGCTGGGAGTGCGCCCTGGCGATCGTCTGATGACGGTAAGCGAGAATTGCCGTGCGCTGGTGGTGCTGCTGCTAGCGGCCAGTGAAATGGATGCCTGGCTAGCGATCGTCAATTCGCGCCTTTCTGTGAAGGAAGTCGATCTAATCCGCGACAATTGCGAACCACGCTGCGTCTTCTATACCAATGCAGCATCGCGAGACGCCGCCGCACATGGCGAACGGCATGGGGCTAAGACCTTCCAGCACGCTAGCCTCGGCGAATTGATGATTGGCCCGTTCGCCGACACCGCGCCGGAGCCGGTACACGCCAGCGGCGCCGAGCAAGTCGCGGCGATGATCTACACGTCGGGCACTACCGGTACGCCCAAGGGCGTTATGCTGACCCACCGCGGCATCCTCTTCATAGCCTCGATTTCTGGCGGCATGCGCCATCTCACCCAGGGGCAACGCGTTTATGGAGTGCTGCCGATGTCGCATGTGTTCGGTCTGGCATCGGTGTGCATGGGCTCGCTTTATAATGGGGCCTGTCTCTATCCGGTGCCGCGCTTCGAGGCACCGGCGCTGGTCAGGGCGCTCGTCGACGAGCGCATCACCGTGCTCCAGGGTGTGCCGGCGATGTATGCGCGTATGCTCGAATATCTCAAGCAGCAGGAGTCAGAGCTATATGCCCCGGCGTTAGTCTATATTTCAGCCGGCGGCTCGCCGCTGGATGGCGACATCAAGCGGCGTGTCGAGGCGGTCTTTGGCCAGATCCTGCACAATGGCTATGGTCTCACCGAGGCCAGTCCGACGATCAGTCAGACACGTATCAACGACTCGCCCAATACCACCACTGTCGGTCGTGTATTGCCGCTGCTGGAATACCGCCTCGAACCCCTGGGCAGTGCCGATACCGAGGCGCCGGAAACAGGCGAGCTTTGGGTGCGCGGCCCTAATGTGATGCTTGGCTACTTTCGCCAGCCGGAGGCCACGCGCGCCTGCCTCGATGCGGAGGGCTGGCTTAATACCGGAGACATAGCGCGCGTCGATGATAATGGCGAGCTGTATATCGTCGGGCGTAGTAAGGAGTTGATTATCCGCTCCGGCTTCAACATCTACCCGCCGGACGTCGAGGCGGTTATCAATGAGCATCCCGAGGTCACCCTCTCGGCGGTGGTCGGTCGCCAGGTAGCGGGCAACGAGGAAGTGATTGCCTTTGTGCAGTGCGAACCTGGCGTCAACCTGAGTGAGGATGAGCTGCGCGCCTTTGTCGCTGAACGCCTGGCCCCCTACAAGCGTCCGTGTGAAATCTTTCTGGTCGATGCGTTGCCGGCGACCGCCACTGGCAAGATTCTCAAAGGGCGGCTTCGCCAGCAGGCGAAAGAGAGTGGTTCGTATGACTGATAGCCTACTGCCCGAGAAGCGAGCATCTAATGTGTCAGAAACCGGCGAGCCGTTTGGTTACCAACGGTTGCTGGGTATGTATATTTGCGAGTGGCGGGATGATTACGCGGTTGTCGAGCTCGATATCGGCGAGCAGCATCTCAACCGCAGTGGGATTGTTCATGGTGGTGTGCTTACCTCGCTGCTTGACACGGCCCTGAGCCTCGCCGGTCTCTACTGTCCAGTGCCGGGGCATGTACGTAAAGGCATGACGCTGTCGCTGACAAGCACCTTCATTGCTCCGGCACGCGGCGGCGTGCTGCGTGCCGTCGGTCGACGCCGAGGCGGTGGTCGGGCGACTTTTATGGCCAGCGGTGAGGTCCTGGATGCCGAGGATAATATAGTGGCAATGGGCGAGGGCACCTTTCGTATACGCCGCGACAGTCAGTCGTCGGCAGGCGAGCCGGAATGATAGACGCCAAGGCTGCATCCCTCGATTGGCGTGATACGCCGTTGTCCCGGCTGCTGGGTACCCGGGTGCCGATCATGGCTACCGGCTTGCAGTGGCTGGCCAACGCTGACTATGTCGCTGCTGCAGTGAATGCCGGCATGATGGGCTTCATCACGGCGGCGAGCTTCCCTGACACTAGTGCGCTACGTGACGAGATTCAGCGTTGTCGCGAGCTTTTGGGGGGAAACGCCTTTGGCGTTAACGTATCGATGCTTCCCAAGCTGCTGCCTGGCGATCGCACTGAGGAGATCATGTCGCTGGTTGCCGATGAACGCATCGCTATGGTCGAAACCTCGGGGCGCGATCCGTCGCCTTATGTCGCCAGCCTCAAGGCCGCCGGTTGTCGCGTAGTACATAAAGTGCCGCAGCTACGCCATGCAATAAAGGCCGAGGCTGCCGGCGTAGATGCCGTGACACTGGTGGGTGCCGAGTGTGGCGGCCATCCTGGCGAATCACCAGTTGGCACCTTGGTACAGGGCGTGCTGGCTGCTCGCACTTTGACGATACCCTTTGCCCTGGGAGGCGGTATCGCCACCGGCGAGCAGATTGTCGCAGCGCTGGCACTGGGCGCTTCGGGAGTAGCCATTGGCACGCGCTTTTTGGTCGCCGACGAGATCTCCGCTCACGCCAACTACAAACGGCGCCTGATAGAGGCCCAGTCCGGCGACACTACGCTAATCCTGTCGTCGGTTCGAAGCTCGATGCGCGTGCTGTGCAATGACACTACTGCCAAGGTGCAGGCGCTCGAAGCCCAGGGCGTCAATGATATACAGCAGCTGTTACCGTTTGTGCGTGGCACTCTGGGTAAGGCCGCCTATGCCAGCGGTGATTGGGGTCAGGGCGCGCTATCGGTCGGCCAAGGTGTCGGACTGATAAACAAAGGCGCGCCCCTCGCCGAGATCGTTGCCGAGCTGGAGGCCGAGGCAGGCACCGCGCTGGCGCGGCTGGGTGCGGATGGTAAACGCGTGTGACTCTACGTGCTGGCACTTGGCTGCTCATTGGCACAATGCTGGCCACGCTGGTCGGTCTGGTGTTTGAAAATGCCTGGGCACACGCGTTTGCCGGCCTGTTCTTGGGGGGATATCTCGTTTCCCAGCGCGGGCAATTGTCGCGCATGGCGCGGGGCCTGCTGATTTTCGCCGTTGTGACCACGCTGGTTGCCCTGTGGCGGGTCGATGAGATTTGGCCTTTGCTCGGCGAGGCGATGGGTCGCTTTGCCTTCTTCGCAACCTTCATCGCTGCCCTGAGCCTGCTGCGCTTGCCTGCGTATCGCTCGCGCCTGGTGCGCCAATGTGGTCAAGTGATGCTGCATCAGCCACCGGCCCGACGTTATCCCATGCTGTCGCTGGGCTCGGGGCTTTTTGGGGTGATTCTCAACATAGGCGTTCTTAACCTCTTCGCCGGGATGATCGAGAAGAGCAATACCCTGGCCGCGGCCGGCGGCCGGCAATGGGTCCAGAAGGCTCGTCGGCGACGTATGTTGATGGCCCTGCTCCGGGGGTTCTCTCTGGCGCCGCTAATCTCTCCGATGGGCATCGGCGTGGCTGTGATTCTCTCCAGCATGCCATCGGTACAGTGGATCGAGCTTGCGCCTTACGCTTATGGCGCCGCTGCGGTGATTTTTCTCGTTGGCTGGCTAGCCGATCATCTCACAGGCCCGCATCCGCCACGTCGCAATTCTCCTCCGACTCCACCTCCGTTGGCCCCGCTGCGGCGCTTCTGTGTGCTACTGCTAGGCATCGTGTTGTTAATCTTCCTGCTGGCTTATCTGCTCGATGTGCGTCTGCCCATCGCCACCCTGGTCGGTGCCCCTCTCGCGTCGTGGTTATGGCTGGCCTGGCAACTCCGAAGGTTAGGCGGGCGGAGACTGGCGCCGGTTGCCGTTACCTTCTACCGCAAGCTGCCTTGGCTGCTAGGGCCGGTGGGTAGTGAGGTGGTGGTACTCGGCTCGGCGGGTTATATCGGCCACTTGTGGGTAGCTATGATTGACCCGCAGGTGTTAGTCGGTTCGTTAGGCTGGCTGGTGCCGCTGGGTGCCTGGAACGCCGTCATTGGCATGCTCTTGGTGCTTATCACCGCCCAGGTGGGGCTCAATCCTATTGTCAGCGTCACCCTGCTTGCCGGTTTGTTACCCGCCTTGGGGATTCCCGGCTTGGCGCCGCCGATGATCGGTGTCGCATTAATGGTGGGCTGGTCCTTGGCGTTGATGACCTCGCCACTCACCGCGTCGATGCTGATTCTCTCGCGCTTCTCAGGCATATCCTCGTGGCGTATCGGTTATCGCTGGAACGGTCCTTTCATGCTCGGAGTCGTGCCCCTCATGGTGGCCTGGTTCCTGCTTGCCAACCTGTTCTGATTCATTCGATGCGTTGTTTCTCAAGCGAATTTTAAATTCCGCTCCACTCTTCGACCCAGCCATGCCGCTCTTACTCCTTTGGTATAGGCGTTAACTGGAGCGCTTGACGCCATGGTTCCGGTGACTCTATCGTTTCAACATTATGCGAAATACAGTTTCGCATAGCAAAATCACAAGGAGGCGACCATGAAAGTACTCGTCGCGGTCAAACGCGTCATCGATTACAACGTCAAGATCCGCGTCAAGGCGGATAATTCCGACGTTGACCTGACCAACGTCAAGATGGCCATGAACCCGTTCTGCGAGATCGCCGTGGAAGAGGCGGTACGGCTCAAGGAGCAGGGTGTGGCCAGCGAGATCGTGGCCGTCACCATCGGCCCCAAGGCCGCGCAGGAACAGCTGCGTACCGCGCTGGCGCTGGGTGCCGACCGGGCTATCCATATTGATACGTCAGCCGAGACCGCGGGCAGCGACGGCAAGGTCGAATCGCTGGCGGTGGCCAAGCTGCTGGCCAAGGTCGTCGAGTCCGAGCAGCCCGGGCTGGTGATCCTCGGCAAGCAGGCGATCGACACCGACAACAACCAGACCGGCCAGATGCTCGCCGCACTGACCGGCATGGGCCAGGGCACCTTCGCCTCGAAGGTCGATGTCGCCGGCGAGACCGTCAACGTCACCCGCGAAATCGATGGCGGTCTGCAGACCGTTACCCTCACGCTGCCGGCGATCGTTACCACCGACCTGCGTTTGAACGAGCCGCGCTACGCCAAGCTGCCCGACATCATGAAGGCCAAGAAGAAGCCGCTCGATACCCAGTCGCCCGCGGATCTGGGCGTCGATATCGCGCCGCGCACCCGTCAGCTCAAGGTCGAGACCCCGGCCGAGCGCAAGGGCGGCATCAAGGTGGGCTCGGTGGACGAGCTGGTCGACAAACTCAAGAACGAAGCCAAAGTGCTTTGATAGGAGCTGATTTCATGAGCATTCTGGTCCTTGCCGAACACCACGACGGCCAGCTCGCCGGTGCCACCGCCCACGTCGTCGAGGCGGCCCGGCAGATCGCCCAGTCCGGCGGCGGCGACGTCGACGTGCTGGTCGCCGGCGACAACGTCGCCGCTGTCGCCGAGTCCGCCGCGCGGCTGGAGGGCGTGACGCGGGTGCGGGTCGCCGATAACGCCGTCTACGCCCATCAGCTCGCCGAGCCGCTGGCCGACCTGCTGCTCGCGCTGGCCGACGAGTACAGCCACGTGCTCGCTGCCGCCTCGACCAACGGCAAGAACGTCCTGCCGCGGCTCGCCGCGCTCAAGGACGTCACCGCGCTTTCGGAAATTCTCGACGTGGTCGATGCCGACACCTTCAAACGCCCGATCTACGCCGGCAACGCCATCGCCACCGTCCAGTCCGAGGAGGCGCTCAAGGTACTGACCGTGCGCACCACCGCCTTCGATGCGGTCGGCGAAAATGGCAGCGCCACTCAGGAAACCCTCGACATCGTCGTCGACAACACGCTGTCAAGTTTTGTCGGCGAAGAACTGGCGGCCAGCGAGCGCCCCGAACTGGGCAGCGCCAAGATCGTCATCTCGGGCGGTCGCGGCATGGGCAACGGCGAGAATTTCAAGCTGCTCGACGGCATCGCCGACAAGCTCGGCGCGGCCATCGGCGCCTCGCGGGCGGCGGTCGACGCCGGCTTCGTGCCCAACGACATGCAGGTCGGCCAGACCGGCAAGATCGTCGCGCCCGATCTGTACATCGCGGTGGGTATCTCCGGGGCCATTCAGCACCTGGCCGGGATGAAGGACTCCAAGGTCATCGTCGCGATCAACAAGGACGATGAGGCGCCGATCTTCCAGGTGGCCGATTACGGCCTGGTCGGCGATCTGTTCGAGATCCTGCCGCAGCTCGAGCAGGCGCTATAGAAATAGCCAACACTAGCCCGCACTAGGGGTTCGCCGGTAACTGAGCAAGCGCCGATATGGCGCGGCAGCGGGGCGGAGCCCTCGCTCCATCGGCCTGGGCGCAATGCTCAGGCCATCCCAGCGTGACATCTCTTGTCGATCTGCTGCCCTAGAGGGCCGCGGAGGGAGCGGTCGCGCGCCTAAAAATAACGAGGAAAAGCATGTTCAAGCCCGTCAGACGAATAACAACACTATCGATCATCGGCACTTCCCTGATGCTGCCGATGGGAATAGCCAACGCACAAGCGACCCCCGCTGATATCGAGGCCCTGCAAGCCCAGATGCACGCATTGCAGGCACAGATCGATGAACTCAAGTCACAGCAACGCACCACACAGGAGGAGGTCGCTACGGTCAGCGACAACGTTGTCACTCGCACCCCGAAGGGGGATCTACAGGTTGGCAAGACCACGCTGTCGATTGGTGGTTACGTCAAGGCTCAGGCCACGGTGGCCAATAACGGCTATGGTGACGGCAAGGCCAGCGAGATCGTCACGCCCAGTTCCCTGCGTAGCGTCGATGAGGACCTGGGTAGCCGCAGTAGCTTTAGTGCGCGCCAGAGCCGTCTGCACGTTGGTACCGCCACACCGCTGGCTGGCGATACGCTCAAGACATTCATCGAGATGGATTTTTACGGCGCGGACGATGAGGCCAACGAATTTGTCAGTAACTCCTATGCGCCGCGTCTGCGCCACGCTTACGGTAGTTGGGGCAACTGGCTGGCCGGCCAGACCTGGTCGACCTTTATGGACCTCAATGGCTTGGGTGAGGTCGACGCCTTCGGCCAGCATGCCAGCGTAATCTTCGTGCGTCAGGCGCAATTGCGGTATACCCAGCCCTTTGAGGGCGGCAACCTGCAATTCGCCCTCGAGAACCCTGAGGATGGCGGCGACGACCAGTCGGTTCCGGATATTGTCGGGCGGGTAAACTTTGACGGCGATTGGGGGCATGCCTCGGTGGCGGCTCTGGCACGCCGGCTGACAGTCGACAATGGAGTCGATGACGACAGCGAGTGGGGAGACGCCTACAGTGTGACGGCTCGCTTCCCGACCATTGGCCAGGATGACCTTCGCCTACAGGCTAATTATGGCAACCTTGGACGGTATATGGGCTTGCGTCCCTATCCGGATGCGCAGATCGAAGAAGGCGAGATCGAGGGTGTTGATGCCTGGGGAGCCTCGGCGATCTATCGTCACTATTGGACCGATGAATGGCGCTCCACACTGGCTTACTCGCGTACCGGGCTGGACGAGACGGGGGTGGGCGATATGACCGATAGCTATGACACTACCTTCGTCAACCTTATGTGGTCGCCGATGGCGAACACCACCTATGGCATCGAGTATCAGCACTTCGATCTTGAGGAAGTCGATAACGATAGCTTCGAATTGGATCGGCTGCACGTCTCGGCACAATATAGCTTTTAATATTTCTTAGATCGTGTTTGCTTTGGCCTCGCATGCGGGGCCTTTTTTATGACTTGCCTTCGAGGATCACTGAAAGCGCTATTCCATCCGAGGAGTCAACGGGCAGGTAGAAATATACGCGAAGGTCGTCAGCTGACGCCCCCGGAGTTTGAGTAGTATGCGAAGGCCTGCCTGAAGGAGGGCTGCTTTGGCCTTCGCTCGTCAAACTTCGAATAACCGAAGCCTCCTACATATTGGGGTAGTTGGGCCCGCCGCCGCCCTTCCGGGGCTACCCAAGTGATGTTCTGCGCCGGGTCCTTGATGTCGCAGGTCTTGCAGTGAATGCAGTTCTGGAAATTGATCTGGAAGCGCGGCTGGCCGGCCTCGTCCTCGACCACTTCGTAGACGCCCACCGGACAGTAGCGCTGCGCCGGTTCATCGAACTTGGGCAGGTTGTCGCGAATCGGGATGTCCGGGTCGGTGAGCTTCAGGTGACAGGGCTGGTCCTCCTCATGATTGGTATTCGACAGGAATACCGAGGAGGGCTTGTCGAAGGACAGCTTGCCGTCCGGCTTGGGATAATCGATCGGCGTGGCCTGATCGCGGGTCTTGAGCCGGGCATGGTCGGGCGTGGCGTCGTGGACCTTGGGCAGCTTGCCGCCGAATAGCTGGTCGGCGAAGTTGTAGGCGCCACCGACTAGGGTGCCGTACTTGTGGATCGCCGGGCCGAAGCTGGCGGTTTCCTTGAGTTCCGTATAGGCCCAGCTCTGCTCCCAGCGGGTCATGAAGTGGCTCAGCTCGTTGCCGCCCTCGTCGCCGTCGGTTGTTTCGTCACGATCGTTGAGCGCCTCGAAGACTGTCTCGGCGGCGATCAGTCCCGATTTCATCGCCGTATGCAGGCCCTTGATCTTGGCGAAGTTGAGGGTGCCGGCATCGCAGCCGATCAACAGCCCGCCGGGGAAGCACATGCGGGGCAGGCAGTTCAGCCCACCCTTGGTGATCGCCCGGGCGCCGTAGGCGACCCGCGAGCCGCCTTCCAGATACTGCTTGAGCAGTGGATGATGCTTCATGCGCTGGAATTCGTCGAACGGCGAGAGGTAGGGGTTGTTGTAGGCCAGGTCGACGATCAGCCCCACCACGACCTGCTGATTCTCGGCATGGTAGAGAAAGAAGCCCCCCTGAATATCCTTGGGCAGCGGCCAGCCCGAACCATGCACCACCAGGCCCGGCTGATGCTTCTCAGCGGGGACGTCCCAGAGTTCCTTGAGACCGATACCATAGTGCTGCGGATCCTTGCCGGCGGCCAGGTCGAAGCGTTCGATCAGGCGCTTGCCGAGATGGCCGCGCGAACCTTCCGAGAACAGCGTGTACTTGGCGCGCAGCTCCATGCCCGGCATATAGCCGCTCTTCTCGCTGCCATCGGCGGCCACGCCCATGTCGCCGGTGATGATGCCGCCTACGCCGCCGTCGGCATTGTAGAGCACTTCCTGGGCGGCGAAGCCGGGGAAGATCTCGACGCCGAGCGCCTCGGCCTGCTCGCCCAGCCAGCGGCACAGATTGCCGGCGCTGATCACGTAGTTCGGCGAACTCCCGCCGGTATTGTGCATGCTCCTGGGCACCAGCGCGTTGGGCAGTTTCTGCGCCGACTCGCCATCCTTGAGCAGGTAGACCTCGTCGTGGCTGGCCGGTGTGGTCAGCGGCGCGCCACGTTCGGCCCAGTCGGGAAACAGCTCATCCAGTGCGCGGGTCTCGAAGACCGCCCCGGACAGGATATGTGCGCCGACTTCGGAGCCTTTCTCGACCACGCAGACGCTGAGCTCGCGCTCGGCCTCGTTGGCCTGCTGCATCAGGCGGCAGGCGGCGGCGAGGCCGCTGGGGCCGGCACCGACGATGACCACGTCGAAGTCCATGTGTTCGCGTTCCAAGGCTTCCTCCTCACAATTACCGGATAAATATCTACCCGAATAAATCGCTCGACTGCGATGTTCGAGGGCGTGCCTAGCGCAGCTATACCTCACCTTCTATGTTTTTGCTTTCCAGGCGGTTTAACGATTTATAAGGGCAATGCTAATAATATTGAAAGCAGGGCAAGATTCTCAGAACAGTTTGCCATTGCTTAGAGTTTCTTTCCCAACCCAGCAGACCAAGGGGGATTTCCGGGGGCAAGACTTCGCGAGGGCGCTGTGAACCTTTCCTTGGGCGCTACCTTTGCCATCCATGGCAAAGGACCCTCGCTTTGCCTTGCCCCCGGCGTCCATTATCGCTGGGAGTTTGGAAATAAATTCTTAGTCAGGCCGCTGTGTCGAGCCGGGCCATGACAGTCTCGAGATGATAGTCACGATCACCCAGCGCGTGATCTATAAGGATCAGGCGCTTGGCATAATGGGCGATATAGCATTCTTCGGTCATGCCCATGCCGCCGTGCAATTGGATTGCCTGCTCGGCGACGAACTGAGCAGCCTCGCCGATATAGGCTTTGGCAGCGGCGACACGATAATCGCGCTGCTCAGGTGGCAGCTCCAGGCTGGTGGCGGCCAGAATCGCCATCGAACGTGCCTGTTCCAAGTGCAGACGCATGTCGACCATGCGGTGTTGAAGTACCTGCTGACGGCTCAGTGGCGCTCCAAATTGCTGACGTTCCTTGAGGTAGGTCAGCGTCTGTTCGCAGGCCGCCTCCATGGCTCCCACCGCCTCGGCACACAGCGCCGCGCGGCCAATCGCAAGTGTCTCGTCAAGGGCCACCCGGAGATATTCACCGCTGGCCAGCAAGGCCGAGCGAGGGAGCGCAACATCGACGTCGATATCACTGGCGCGCTGGTCGTCAAGCGTGGCGTAATCGCGGCGCTGCAGTCCCTCGCTATCGCTGGGAACCAGGAATAGGCCGAGCGTGTCGTCGTCGAGGCGTGCAGTGACCAGGAGTGCCGTGGCAACAGGCGCATTTAAAACCACCTGCTTGCGGCCACTTAACCGCCAGCCGTCGCCGTCGCGCTCGGCACGGGTCGCCGGGCAGTCGAATTCATAGCGGCTTGCGGCTTCGTGCCAGGCCAGTGCCAACTGATGCTCGCCCTCCAGCAACGGTGTCAGCCAGTGTTCACGTTGGGTATCGTCAGCGAGCAGGGCTAATAGCGTGCCTGGGAGCACGAGGCCGTCGAGGTAGGCCTCGGGCACTAGGCCACGCCCTAGCGCCTGCATGATTAGCATCAGATCGATACCGTCACCACCCAGCCCGCCGGCCGCTTCGCTAAAGGGCATCGCCAGTAGACCCAGCTCGGCGAAGGTACGCCAAAGCGAGGACGGCGTGGTTTCACCTTCATTAATCAGCGCGCGACGCTGATCCGGAGAGCAGCGATCGGCGACCAGGCGCGTTATTGTCTCGTCGAGCATGCGCTGCTCATCGCTCAAGGAAAAGTCCATACCCGCTCCTTACATACCGAGAATCGTCTTGGCGACGATATTCTTCTGGATTTCATTGGCGCCGCCATAGATTGATAGCTTGCGGCGGTTGAAGTACTGCTGGCTGGCCGCAGCGGCGAGAGCCTGATCACTCTCAAGTCCGTCCTCGGTGCCGGCCAGGAAGTCAGGGAAGAAGGGGAGTGCCTGCGGGCCCAGTGCTCGGCGGGTCAGCTCGCTCAGGCGCTGACGCAGTTCCGATCCGCGAATCTTGAGCAGGGAGCTTTCGGCACCCAGCGCGCCCCCGTCTCGGGCAGCGGCAAGCACACGCAGATTGGTGACTTCCAGGGCCATCAACTCGAGTTCGCTGCGAACGATTTGCTCGCGGAAGCTCGGTGACTCGATAAGCGGACGCCCGCGGTGGGTCTGGCGCCGAGCGACGTCCTTGAGATGACGTAGCGCTTGCTTGGCGTGACCCAGACCGGCGATGCCGGTGCGCTCATGGGTGAGCAGGAACTTGGCACAGGTCCAGCCTTCGCCCTCCGCGCCGACACGGTTTTCAACTGGTACACGCACATCATCGAGAAAGACCTCGTTGACCTCGTGGGCTCCATCAAGAGTAATGATCGGGCGCACCATGACACCCGGGGAATCCATATCGATCAGCAGAAAGCTAATGCCGGCCTGCTTCTTAGCCTTCGGGTCAGTACGCACCAGGCAAAACATTTTGTTGGCGTGCTGGCCGAGTGTGGTCCAGGTCTTCTGACCATTGACGATATAGTGATCGCCATCACGCTCGGCGCGGGTCTTGAGACCGGCGAGATCCGAGCCGGCGCCTGGCTCTGAATAGCCCTGACACCACCAATCACGGTTGTCGAGAATGCGTGGCAGGTAATGGCGCTTCTGACTTTCGCTGCCGAAGCGGATAATCACTGGGGCAACCATGTTGACGCCGAATGGCACTACTGTCGGGGCGTGAGCAGCGGCACATTCTTCCTCAAAAATATGTTTCTCAACCGGGGTCCAGCCGGTGCCACCATGCTCAATTGGCCAGCTTGGCGCGAGCCAGCCGTGCTTGTTAAGGCAGTTCTGCCAACGCACATGCTCCTCAGCGGTCAGGCGCTGGCCATGACGAACCTTGTCCTGGATATCGCTGGGCAACGCCTCTGCTAGGAAAACGCGCACCTCGTCTCGAAAGGCATTCTCGGCTGCGGTGAACTGTAGATTCATAGCGGTCTCGTCATAATAAGGAGGCGGTTCAGCGAGTGGCTTTGCCGCGAAAGGAGGGGCCACCCAGGTGGGCGGGGTAGCCGAAGGCATGGATTGCCAGCACGTCGATATCGCTGTCGCGATGTACCAGGCCGGCCTGCATGATTTCCGCGGCGGTCTGTTGCCAGGCGAGATCCAGAACTTGGCGCGCATTACGAGTGTTCGGCGTGTCGTTTCCGACGGTTTCGTCTGCTATCCAGGGCGATAAATCCCAGCCTTCGCTATGCCAAGCGGCAGCCTGGGCCTCGGGCGTCTCGGACAGGGCGCCTCTGAGTGTCTCGTTGAGGGCGATGATTACACTCTTGCCGTGGGTCACCACGACTTGGCGTTTAAGCTGCTTGAGGGTGTTGGCTAACGTCTGGATCGGTGTGGCTTTGTCTATGTGGCTGACCAGTTCGCAAATTGACTGGCTGGTGTCGCGTGGTGAGATCACCAGAGAGGCATCGGCGTTGTCCGATCGGGTGGGCAGGTTTTGCGGTGAGACCACCTCGACCCATGCCGTGCCCGCGGGGAGCGCTTCGTGGATCTGTTGACGCTGACTATCATCGACGTCCGGGGCGACCAGGCAGGCTTGCACCGAGCTTTGCAAGGCGCCGTCGTCAGCCAGGTTTAGCAAGGTTACGCCGGCTTTGGCGGCCGGTGCGGCCAACGCCTCGAACAGCGGATGCCGGCCCAGCAAACCCAGCGTCGTTAGGCTGTCGTTGGTATCGGCGCCCGGTACCTTATGCGTGCCGCGAGCGGCGAAAAAGGCATGAATCATGCCCGCACGCTGGGGAGAGTCCATGCATTGCATAAACAGCTCGCGTTCGCGCTTGAGACCATCGGCAAATGGCAGCCGGGTTGAGGCCTCGATGGCGTCCACACAGCGAAACGGAGAAAACAAGTAGGGAACATCGCGAGTCAACTGTTCGCGGAACGATATGAGGGCGCTGGTATCGGCCATCGGCAAGGGTAACTCGCCGCTGACGCGTGGCCTAAGGCGCCCTGCGAGCAGCTTATCGGCAGCCTCCAGACCCGCTTTCAGCGGATCGGACGCAGCGACCACATCATCAACAATGCCGTGGTGCTTGGCTTCGTCGGCAGCGACGAAGCGTCCACTGGTAATCATATCCAGGGCGACAGCGACTCCGGTCAGACGTGGCAGGCGCTGGGTGCCACCGGCGCCTGGCAGTAAGCCCAGCTTGACCTCGGGCAGACCGACGCGTGTGCCTTCAAGAGCAATGCGCAGATGGCATCCCAGTGCGACCTCCAGGCCACCGCCGAGGGCGGTGCCGTGCAGCACCGCGATCAATGGTTTGGCACTGGCTTCTAGTGCGGCGATGACATCGGACAACAAGGGAGCCTGCGGCGGCTTGCCGAATTCACGAATATCGGCGCCGGCAATGAAGGTTCGACCGGCCGCCAGAATCACCACAACCTCTGCATGGTCATCGGCGCGAGCTTGTTGCAAGGCGTCGAGCATTCCCTGGCGGACGGTCTGCCCGAGGGCATTGACCGGAGGGTTATCTATACGGATCACGCCTACGCGAGCATGCCGGGTATAGCTTACCGGGGTGGTGGCGCTGGAGGGCTTGGCGTTAGGCATCGCGAATCGTGCTCCCTGAATAGCATGTATGCATGCATGATGCGTCGAAGGGGTATGGCGGTCAAGTATTTCGAAACTGGATTCCGCAAAGCAAAACAAGAGCTATTGCAGAGAGATTAAAAAAGGCCACCGATGGTGGCCAGGACAGGAGAGATGGGTCGAGTTCGTGGTACTGGAAGGACAAGTATATGCTTACCCTTTGATTACTAGTAAGGCGTAAGCGAGCTTTGGTCAGCGCCACGCCGGTAATGCTGGCTCCAGCGGGCGAGAATAACTGCCGGCAGCCCGGTCGCTACGCCGAGTCCGAGTAGTTCGAAGGTCCCTAATGGGATCGGGTCACCCCCCGGCAGCGCGACACAGACGCCGGCGATCAGCACCAGGGCGCGAATGATGACTTCCATCACTGGTGTATGGCCGAGGCGGCCGACGCCGATCAGATAGCCCTGCATGGCTGAGGCGAACAATATGATGCCGATTACTGCCTGACATAACATGAGGGCGATCTGTAGCACACTGCCCTGCATGATCAGCGCTGGGTTAAGCACGAACATAAACGGAATGAAATAGATCACGCTGCCCAGGCGCATCGCCTGCAGGCCGGTCTCCATTGGCCGTGCGCCTGCTACGGTGGCGGCGGCGAAGGCACCTAGCGCTACCGGCGGAGTAATGAAGCTGAGCATGCCCCAATAGAGAATAAACATATGCACGGCCATGGGATCGAGACCGCCGCCTTGGATAAGGGCTGGAGCCAGTGCCACGGCAAGGAAGATATAGGCGGCGGTTACGGTCATACCGATGCCGAGCACGAAACTGGTCAGCGCGCCCATGATCAGTAGTAGCGGTACGCTGCCCCCGGCGAGATGGATAAAGTCATTGGCGATGGTTCCCGACAGACCAGTCATCGACAGAGCGCCGACCAGCATGCCTACACCTGCGAGGATAGCTATGAGTTCAGCAAATAGTTTCGCCGCCGAGCCCAGGGTGTCGGTGACCTGTTTCCAGCCCCAGCGATGCGACTTGGAGAACTGGTTCATTACCAGCAGCAGGGCGGTGGCGTAGAAAGGTGCCACTGCCTCACGCTGCATGACCAGTAGCATCCACACCAACAGCGCGAAAACAAAGATGAAGTACCAGCCCTGCTTCAGGGTCTCTTTGATCGATGGCAGCTCTAGCTTAGGGAGACCCTTGATGCCATGGCGGGCGGCATAGGCATCGATCTGGATGAACAGGCCGAGGAAATACAGTACTGAGGGGATCACCGCGGCTAGGGCGACGGACGCATAGGGGACGTCGAGAAACATGGCCATGACAAAGGCCGTGGCGCCCATTACCGGCGGCATCAGTACGCCCCCTGTCGAGGCGCAGGCCTCTACGCCCCCGGCGAATGAGCGACCCATGCCGATGCGCCGCATAGCGGGGATCGACAGTACGCCCGTGGTCAGTACGTTGGTGATCACACTGCCACTCATCGAACCCATTAGGCCGCTGGCAAAGATTGACACCTTGGCCGGGCCGCCGCGCACGTGTCCGAGCAAGGCGAAGGCAAGGTTGATGAAGAAGGCACCGCCACCAGTCTTTTGCAGCACTACGCCGAAGATCAAAAAGCCTATCACTAATCCGGCAAAGGCCTGCAGCGGTACACCCATGACACTCTCGGTGCTCATGGTGTGGTAGATCGCTGTTTGCTCCAGCGTCGAGGGAAACGCCTGTATCGGCCCCGGCATGATGTCAGCCACCATCGGGTAGCAGGAGAACACTGCGACGATCAGTGCGATAGGCCAGCCACCGGCACGCCTGGCGGCCTCCAGAATAAGGAGCCAGTAGGCGTAGCTGAACCACACCGCTGGCTCGGGTGCGGCGAAAGCCCAGCCACGTTCAAGAATCGGTTCAGCCTGAACGACGAAGTAACCGCCGACGATGGCTGTCAGTATGAACAATACGTAGTCATACCAGGGAACCGGCTTGTCCTGACCGGATGGCCGCATTGGCCATAGTAGGTAGACCAGCGGTAGCAGCAGAGCCACCACCATATAGTAGAACTGGGTTTCCAGTCCGGTGACAACGGTGAGCAGGCCCAGATTGAAGAGATAATCCAGGGTCATCAGTATGAGCAGGACGGTAATGGTGCCAGGCAACCAGCGCAGCGCATGAGGTAGGGACCTCACCTGCGATACCTGCTCCTTGGCGGCGTCAGCGGGCTCATTGGAGGCTGAGTGAGTCATGGTGTGATCCGTGGCGTTATAAGGGCTGCAAAGTGTTCGGTGGCCACTCCAAAGGCCACCTAGGTGGCCTTTGGGGCACTGTCAGGCAGGCCGCTGGCGAGCTGGCATCATTCGAAAATGGGCGCAAAACCCGCATCGCTCAGAGCCGTGGCGCGTGCCTGCATCCACGCCTCGCGGAACGCGTCTTCCTCTTCGGGAACATCGCTGGCAGTGAAATCATCCCAAGTTTTGAGCAGCAGGTTCTGACGCTTGACCAGATTTTCCTGATGCGCCTGCATCTCTTCCGTCCATACGCCGATCTCCTTGTAGTAATCGACCACCGCATCATGGAATGGGATGACCCAGGTCAGGTCCTGATTCTCCAGTGCATAACCGGCAGCGCCAGGCGCGTTGTTCTTATAGACCTCATAGTTGTCCTGCAGCGCCTTGATTAGGCCATAGGCACTGTCATCGTCGAAGTCGGCGTTGGCGACAATGATCGGATAGGGGTAACTGGCGCTATCGATCGGGTTATCGGCAGAGACCCCGCCAGCGCCCGAGGTAACCTGATGTGGACGGAAGTACGGAGCGACAGCCTGCATGCGTTGCCAAGCCGCCTCATTGTTAGGATCGAGCGTTGGCCAACTGATTCCACGCGGGCTACTGGCGAGCTGCTGGGCAGGGGGCGTTACCGTAGTGGTGAAGGAAGCATCCGCCTCGCCAGAGATGATGCCATCGAAAGATCGTGCGTAACCGGGGTACTCCACGCGTTCGACGTCGTCCCAAGTTAGCCCGCCGAAGGCCAGATAAGCCTCGGTACCCTTATTGAGGGCGTCATCGCCGCGGATATAGGCGACGCGCTTGCCCTTGAGGTCAGCCGGCGTCTCAACCTCGAGATCTCCGGCTACTGCCAGAGATAGCCCGAACGAAGCAGTTGAAGTCGTCAGCACCCGCAGCGGCTGGGGGCCCCAATCGGGGTGAGCGAACATCAGCACCCCTTCGGCACCATAATAGCTAGCGATACCACAGGCGCACAGATCGACGCGGCCTGTCTTCAGTGGAGTCATGCGCGAAACGTCGTTATCGCCGGGCAATACGCGGACTGCTGTGCCGTACTGGTTTTGCAGCATGCCTCCGATGGCAACGGCTTGGGCATAACCGCTGGAGTTGGTGCCGTAGGCGGTCCAGGCCATGGTAGCCGGTAAGTCGACATCTTTGGCCATGGCCGTTGCTGGCAGAGCGAGGCTAATCGGCAGTGATAGAAGCAGTAGGCGATATGCGAGCTGGTGCATCGGAGGTACTCCTTGGCCCTTTGAGCCACTGTTGTTTTGCTGTGCGGTATTTAATTTCAAAACTGAGTTGGATAGTAGAAAGCCGAAACTAACGCTGTCAACGTGAAAACTGCTGGGGCCAATGACGGAGAGAGGTCAGGCCCTCCCGAAAAATCGTGTGCGGGCCGCTGCTGGCGCGTGGGGTAGCCCCTCAGGCAAGTGCCAACGGATCCTGGGACGTGGGACTAATGTCTAGTAAGTCGCTTGAGGACAGGACATAGGCTGCTTGGTGCCATGGCAAGACTCGGATATTTAGAAACCACGGCACAATGCGGGTGCGATCAGCTTGGTAACAGATCAGGGATATTCCGTATCCGAGCCCCGACGCCTGGAATTTGAGCGCAATGTGTTGGATCGCTGATGCTGCAAGTATCGTCAGCCAGCGTTCCATGTCGGCAAGCGACTGATCGCGACGCCGAATGCAAACAATTGCCAGAAGAAATTCGTAAACTGCGAAGTGAAAAGGATCGATTGGAAAGGCTGCGGTTGGAATGCCATACCCTTTTCTGCCAAGGAGTTGCACAGATGTATCAGTACATCGAGTCGGAGAAGGTTGCTTCTCCTGTGGTCGTGTTGTGTTGAGTGATACGGCACAGCCGAGGCGTGATCCACACCCCGAATCCTGGGCGAGCATAACGAGAGATTCCGCCGCGCTAAGAGTCCTCACAAGAGGCTGTGCCGCGAAAAAATCCCGTTTCACCGAAAAGCAGATCGCTTTCGCTTTCAAGCAGGGGCGGGTTAGGTAACCGGTCGGAGTGGTGTGCCGAAAGATAGAACAGCGAGCCCACGTTCTATGCCTGGCGCAAGAAGTGCGGCGGTCTCGGGTCATCGGAACTACGCCGCCTGAAGCAGTAGAAGGCTTGGAGCCCGCTTTTTTGTCCCGGATTTACACTATGGCGATCGACAGTTTGTTCATCTGAGTCATGCCATTGAACTCTACTCAAGATTACATCGTCCGAGCATGTTCTGGTGACGATCATGTGTCGCTACAGCCGTCGTGTGTCACCTACCTCTATGTCACCAACAAAAACCGCCACTCGGCATGATCCGTAAGTGGCGGTTTTTACTAGCTATTCTGGTCGGAGCGACAGGATTCGAACCTGCGACCTCTGCAACCCCATTGCAGCGCGCTACCAAGCTGCGCCACGCTCCGACTGTCGTCCTGTTATGGGAAGGAGTCGGAATTAGCCGAGGCCCTGCCCAAGGACGAGGCATATACTATCGTTTTTTCTATCAAATGCAAGCAAGAATTGCGCTTTCCTTTCAATCGCTTGTCCGTCCTCGGGGCGCGTTGCGGGCAAATGGCGTGCGACGTTCGTTGTATAATCTCGGCCTACGCTTACAGCCGGGGAAGAAGATGCCACTGATCATTGGAATGAGCGTGCTGCTGGGCTGCCAGTTCATCGGTGAATTACTGGTGCGGGCCTTGGCGGTGCCGGTGCCTGGCCCGGTGCTGGGGATGGTCGTGCTGCTGGTCGGGTTGATGATCAACGGACGGGTGCCGAGCGCGCTGCGCATGGCTGGCGAAGGCCTGCTGCGCTATTTGACGCTACTGTTTGTGCCGGCGGGGGTGGGGCTGATGACCCATTTCGGCTTGATCCGTGAGGAACTCGGCGTGCTGGCCGTCACCCTGGTGGCTTCCACGGCACTGACATTGGCAGTTACTGCCAAGCTGCTCGATTGGCTGGCCCGTCGTCATCTGCGCAAAAGAGGGGAGTCGTAACGATGGCCGACTTCGATCGCTTATGGGTCTATCTGTCCGGCAACCCGCTGGTATCGCTGTTGGCCACGTTGGTGGCGTTCTATCTCGCCACGCACATCAACCGCTGGGCCCGTCACTCGCCAATCATGCACCCGGTATTGGTGGCCATTGCCTTGCTGATCGCTTTCTTATTATTGACAGGCATCGACTATGCCAGTTATTTCGAGGGCGCCCAGTTTATCCATTTTCTGCTGGGCCCGGCGACGGTAGCGTTGGCGATACCGCTTTTTGATCATCGCGAGCGCGTGCGTCGGTTATTGCTGCCGATCCTGCTTGCCTGCGTGGCGGGTATCTTCACCGCTGTCGGCTCTACGCTGGGTATTGCCATGCTGTTGGGTGCTCAGCGTGAAACGTTATTATCGCTGGCGCCGCGTTCGGTGACCTCGCCGATCGCCATGGGGATCGCCGAGCAGGTGGGAGGCATCCCCTCGTTGGCGGCGGGACTGGTACTGCTGACCGGTTCGGTCGGCTGTGTATTGGGGCCCTGGTTATTCCGCTGGCTGAAGATCGAGGATCCCAGCGTGCGCGGTTTCACCATGGGGCTGGCGGCCCATGGCTTCGGCACGGCACAGAGTTTCGCGTCGTTCGGTGCCATGGCGGGTGCCTTTGCCGGGCTGGCGATGGGCCTGACGGGGCTACTCACCGCCTTCCTGCTGCCGCTGATCGTCAAGCTGTTCGGGCTTTGAACCGTTCAGCATGACTTGGCAGAGCCGCTCTACGAGCGGCTCTGTCTGGCGTAGCAAGAAAACATCCGTAGCAAGAAAACATCCACCAAGCGTGAGATTACCAGAAGGTGTTCACCACGAAGTAAGCCACCAAGGTGACGACGATCGTGCCGGCGATATTGAGCGCGAACCCGGCTCGGATCATCGACTGAATCTTCATGTGGCCGGTGGCGAACACGATAGCGTTGGGAGGGGTGGCCACGGGCATCATGAATGCGCAGCTGGCGGCGATGGCCGCGGGCACCGTGATCAACAGCGGCGAGACGCCGAGCGACATCGCCAGGGCGCCGAGCAGCGGTAGGAAGGCTGCCGCCGTCGCGGTATTGGAGGTCACTTCGGTGAGGAAGATAATGATCAACACCACCATCGCGACCAGCCCGATCAGCGGCAATACCTCGAACATCGACAACTGGTTGGCGATCCATTCGGCGAGCCCGGAACTCTTGATCACCCCGGCCAGCGCCAACCCGCCGCCGAACAGCAGCAGCACGCCCCAGGGCAACTCCTTGGCCTGATCCCAGTCGAGTAGTTTTACTCCGCGCTGGGTACCGCTTGGCAGCAGGAACAGCAGCAGGCCGGCGGCGATGGCGATCGTTGTATCAGATACCCAGTCCAGGCCCAGATTGTTGATCAGCGGGCGGACGATCCAGGCCAAGGCCGCGAGCAGGAAGATTACCCCGACGCGCCGCTCGGCCGAGGAGAAGCCTCCCAGCTCCTCCAGCTGCTGCGCGACCAGATTCTTGCTGTCTTCGCCGGCATTCAGCGCGAAGCCGCCGCGAGTCAGCCACAGCCAGGCGGCTACCAGCATGATGATGCTCACCGGTAGCCCGACGACCATCCACTGAGCGAAACCGATGTCGATATTGCGATCATTGGATAGATACGCCGCCAGCAGGGCATTGGGCGGAGTGCCGATCAGGGTGGCGATGCCGCCGATGCTGGCCGCGTAGGCGATCGCCAGCAGCAGGGCGGTGGCGTAGCGGTTAAGTTCCTGCGGGTCCTTGTCGCCGAGCAGGCTGATCACCGACATGCCGATCGGCAGCATCATGATACTGGTTGCGGTATTCGAGACCCACATGCTCAAGAAACCGGTGGCGAGCATGAAGCCGGCGATCTGGCGGCGCGGTTGATAGCCGACATACTTGAGCACGTTAAGGGCGATGCGCCGGTGCAAGTCCCAGCGCTGCATCCCCAGGCCGAGCAGGAAGCCGCCGAGGAACAGGAAGATGATCGGATTGGCATAGCTCGATGCCGTCGGCTTGAGCTCGTCGATGCCCAGCGCCGGTACCAGGACCAGCGGTATCAGGGCGGTTGCGGGGATGGGGATCGCTTCCGTCGACCACCAGGTTGCCATCAGCAAGGCCAGGCCGGCGCAGTGCCAGGCGGTGGTCGGCATCTCTCCCGGGGCCGGTATGATCAGCACCAGCGCGAGCCACAAAAAACCCAGCCAGAGTCCGATGCGCGCGGCAATGGAAGGCCGGGGATAGGTTTCACGGGTGTCGTCAGTATCATCGGGCACGTCATGCCTCCTTGCCGTTTCCTTGGGTGGGCTCTTTGCTGCAGGCTAGCCTGCTCGGTGCATGGCCGACAGGCCGAACGCGGCGCATTATACAGCGAGCGGGGCTGAATCAGCAGTAGCTGTTGGGTCCTTTCCTGAGGCCACGTATACTGCGCGCAACGATTACCAGGCGGGTGGGGCATAGATGAATCAATCGATAGGCTGGGTGCTGCTAGGGGTCGCGCTGGTCGCGATCCTCGGGCTTGCCGGCTACGCCTGGCGGCTCTGGCAAGAGGTGCGCCGGCGAGAGCAGTTCCGTGTCGAGGAGGTGCGGCGTGCCAATGATAATTGCCTGGAAAGTCTCGATATAATCGCCCGGGCAATGCAAGCCGAGCAAGTCGGTCTGACCGAAGGCAGCCTGCGCTGCAAGGTGTTGCTCGAGATCATCGACCCTCGTCTGCTGGAGCGAGAGTCACTGCAAGTATTTTCTGAAGTGCATCGGCGCACTGCGCATCTGCATACGCACACGGCCCGTCGTGAACTGTCTCCTCGCGAGCGCATGAGTGAAGATCGCGAGCGACTGGCCCTCGAGGACGAGTTGCGTCCGCGTATTCTCGACGCGGCGGGCGCGGTCGACGACTTTGTCCAAGGCTGGCCGGCTAGCCTGCATTGAACCCGTCTTCTTCAACGTCAACGATGGAGCCATCGTGATGCCCCTGCCCCTGCTCGATTCGTCACCCGCCGAACTTCGTCACGCCCTGCATGCGTCGCCCGAGCTGTCCGGCGATGAGGCCAGCACGGCGGATCAAGTGGCCGACTGGCTCGCACAGGCGGGCGCCGACAACGTGATTCGCCGGCTAGGCGGGCATGGGGTGGCGGGGGTGTTCCGGGGTGGCGAGCCCGGCCCGCGGGTGCTGCTGCGGGCGGAGCTCGATGCCTTGCCGATTCGTGAGCAAGGGGAGCGTGTCTGGAGTTCGCAGAACGAGTCGGTGGCTCACAGCTGCGGCCACGATGGCCATATGGCGGCCTTGCTGGGTGTTGCACAGCGGCTTGCGGCGCGCCGTCCGCGCAGCGGTGAGGTGGTCCTGCTCTTTCAGCCTGCCGAGGAGACCGGTGATGGTGCCGGCCGTGTGCTTGATTCGGCGGCCTTCGAGGCGATCCGCCCCGATTATGCCTATGCCATGCATAACCTGCCAGGCAGGCCGTTGGGAGAAGTATCGGTTAAACCGGGGGTGTTCACCTGCGCCTCCCGTGGCCTGATCGTAAGGCTGAATGGACTATGTTCCCACGCGGCACATCCGGAGCAGGGGCGTAGTCCGGCGATGGCGATGTGCCGCATTCTGCAGGGCCTAAAACGCCTGCCTCAGCAGATGCCCGATGACCATGGGTTGGTGATGATAACCCTGATCCATGCGCGCCTTGGCGATGTCGCCTTCGGTACGTCGCCGGGACAGGCGGAAGTCATGGCGACACTGCGCACGGAAAGTGACGACATGATGCGGGCCCTGGCCGAGGCCGCCGTTTCTCTGGCCCGTGTCGAAGCCGAGGAGGACGACCTGGGCGTGGACATCGACTGGTGCGACGCTTTCACCAGTACTGTCAATGCACCCGCTGCCGTGCGCGCAATCGAGCATGTCGCCGCCGAATTGCAGATGCCGCTGACGACGTTGTCCGCAGCGCATCGTTGGTCTGAAGACTTCGGTGTATTGAGTGGTTGTTGCGAGGGCGCGATGTTTACGCTGGGAAGCGGTGAGGATTGCCGGCCGTTGCATCATCCCGCGTTTGATTTTCCCGACGGCTTGCTCGATCGGGCTACCGCTATTTTTTCTGGACTGATCGACTATCACCTTGCATGAAAGATGCGGCCGCGTATCCTTGTACAGACTTCGTACAAGTGACGAATTTGCACCGTTTTATGCATTCCGTCACGATGCGAGTCAAGTGAATGTGTCATCGAGAGTGAACCAAGATGACAGTGGGAGAGCACTAGCCGAAATGGCGCATTTGTGCTTTCTTTTTCAAGGACAGGATAGGTTTGGAAACGTCCTGGCCGAGCTATTGGGTTCCGACTAGATTGGACCCGTCGAGTAACGACACGTTACGACGAGCGCTGTGTAAAGAAGGAGTCTTACATGAAGAAATCAACGACTGGCTTGCTAGTTGGGTCCGCGTTTGTGCTTGGCCTTTCAGGCTGTGCCAGCTCCGGTTCCTCCTCCATGAGCGATACTCAGCAGGATGCCTGGTATCAATCACCTTTCGTCTGCGGCCTGGCCGGCGGTCTGATCGGTGGTGGTATCGGTTATGCCTCCAGCAGCGATGCCGATGAGGACGATGGTGCGGCCATAGGCGGCGTCGCCGGTGCTACTGCCGGTGCTCTGCTGTGCGCCGATTATGGCAGCAATGTCGTCGATAGCGATGGCGATGGGGTTCCGGACGACCGCGATCAGTGCCCCAATACGCCGGCTGGTGTGGCCGTGGATGCAGACGGTTGCCCGTTGGATACCGATGGCGATGGCGTCCCGGATTACAAGGACGAATGCCCGGGAACCCCGGCTGGCGTGGAAGTGAATGCGTCCGGCTGCCCGCTCGATTCCGACGGTGATGGTGTACCCGATTACATGGATCAGTGCCCCGACACACCGGCAGGTGCCGACGTCAACGCACTCGGCTGTGAAGCGGATGTCGTGCTGCAGGACGTCAATTTCGAGTTCGATTCGGCCACGCTGACCTCTCAGGCTGAAATGATCCTCAACGATGTCGCTTCCAAGCTCGACGCCAACCAGAACGTCCGTGTTCGTCTCGAAGGGTATACCGATTCTATCGGTAGCGATTCGTACAACAAGGACCTGTCTCAGCGTCGTGCCCAGTCGGTCAAGGACTACCTGGCCTCTCAGGGCATTGCCGCTAACCGCATGCGCGCCATGGGTTATGGCGAGCAGGATCCCATTGCCACCAATGAAACAGCAGCGGGTCGTGCCAAGAACCGTCGTGTCGAACTGGGCGAATGGACTCAGTAAAACGCTGACGACATGAGGCCAGCGAACTGATGCGTTGGCTGAGTGCAGCGAAGGGGCGCCTCGGCGCCCCTTCTTTGTTTTGGGCAGAGGCATGGAGCCGCTAGATTAGCCTGGAGCCGCCGGTAAGTGGACTCATGCCGGCGGCGCCTGCTAATGTAACCGCCCGCACTTACTCGCCTGCCGGGTCTCACGACATTGGGCGCTTCACTGAGTCGAACGTTATGAGCCCAGTCGCCAATGATAAGTGCGGCGTCTCGCCATACACCGTTTTCCGCGACACGTGATCCCTGGTATGGATCACCACTGCGCTTTAGGATTCCTGAATGCCCATCGTGACCCTTCCCGACGGCAGTCAACGCCGTTACGACGCTCCGCTGAGTATCATGCAAATCGCCGAGTCGATCGGCCCCGGTCTGGCCAAGGCCTGCGTTGCCGGCAAGATCGATGGTCGGCTGGTCGATGCTGCCGATCTCGTCGAAAACGACGCCAAGGTGGCCATAATCACTGCTCGTGACCCCGAAGGGCTCGAGATCATTCGTCATTCCTGCGCTCACTTGATCGGTCATGCCGTCAAGCAGCTTTATCCCGATGCCAAGATGGCCATCGGGCCGGTCATCGAAGACGGCTTTTACTACGATATTGATTTCGGTCGCTCGGTGACTCCCGAGGATCTCGAGGCCATCGAGCAGCGTATGAAGCAGCTGATCGACAAGGGTTACGATGTCGTGCGTGAGTACGTCGATCGCGATCAGGCGATGCTGACATTCCTGCATCGTGACGAACCCTACAAGCAGGAGATCGTTCGTGAAATTCCCGAAGGTGAGACCATTCGTCTCTACCATCATGAGGAATATACGGACATGTGCCGTGGGCCCCATGTGCCCAACACCCGACATCTCAAGGCTTTCAAGCTGACCAAGTTGGCCGGCGCCTATTGGCGAGGCGACGCCGAGAAGCCGATGCTGACGCGTATCTACGGCACGGCCTGGGACGACAAGAAGCAACTCAAGGCCTATCTCAAGCGCCTCGAGGAAGCCGAGAAGCGCGATCATCGCAAGCTGGCGCGCAAGCTCGATTTCTTCCATATGCAGGAAGAGGCGCCGGGCATGGTGTTCTGGCATCCGCGAGGCTGGACCCTGTGGCAGACGGTCGAGCAGTACATGCGCAACGTCTACAAGGAGGGCGGCTATCAGGAAATCCGCTGCCCCCAGATCATGGACGTCTCGCTGTGGAAGAAGTCCGGGCATTGGGACAACTATGCCGAGAACATGTTCTTCACCGAGTCGGAAAAGCGCGAGTATGCGCTCAAGCCGATGAACTGTCCGGGGCATGTCCAGGTCTTCAATTCCGGGCTGCGCAGCTATCGCGAGTTGCCGGTGCGTTACGGCGAGTTCGGCGGCTGTCACCGTAACGAGCCTTCGGGCGCCCTGCATGGCATCATGCGGGTGCGGGCCTTCACCCAGGACGATGGCCACATCTTCTGTACCGAGGCCCAGATCGAGCCGGAAGTCACTGCCTTCCATCGCCAGGCGCTCAAGGTCTATCGCGATTTCGGTTTCGAGGATATCGCCGTCAAGATCGCCCTGCGCCCCGAAAAGCGCCTGGGCAGCGATGACGTCTGGGAGCGTGCCGAAGCCGCGCTGCGAGGCGCGCTCTCCGCCTGCGACGTGCAGTGGGAAGAGTTGCCGGGTGAAGGGGCCTTCTATGGGCCCAAGATCGAGTATCATATGAAGGATTGCCTGGGCCGTGAGTGGCAGGTGGGTACCATGCAGGTCGACTTCATGATGCCGACGCGCCTGGGCGCGCAGTATGTGACTGAAGCGGGTGATCGCCAGCCGCCGGTCATGCTCCATCGGGCCATCGTCGGTTCCATGGAGCGCTTCATCGGTATACTCATCGAGCATTACGCAGGCGCGATGCCGTTGTGGCTGGCGCCCCAGCAAGCGGTGGTGTTGAACATCACCGATGCGCAGCGCGACTACGTCGAAAAAATCGAGAAACGCCTGCAAAATACCGGGCTGCGCGTCAAGTCGGACTTGAGGAACGAGAAGATCGGCTTTAAAATCCGCGAACATACGTTGCAGAAGGTCCCCTATCTCCTTGTGGTTGGAGATAAGGAAGTCGAGGCCGACTCGGTGGCCGTGCGTACGCGTAGCGGCGATGACCTGGGCAGCATGACGGTCGACGCCTTCATCGAGCGGGTGCAGGCCGAGCGGTAACAGCGACATCTTCCAAGGCAAAAGTGGAGACGGAACCATCAAGAGAAGCAACCCGAGAGGGCGCCCTCAGGAAAAGCGCCCACCAATGAACGAGCGGATTACCGAAGATCAGGTACGCCTGATCGCCAGCGACGGCGAGCAGCTGGGTATCGTACCCACCAGCGATGCACTCGAGCGCGCCGAAGCGGAAGGTATGGACCTCGTACAGATTTCTAACGCCGATCCGATCGTTTGCAAGATCATGGATTACGGCAAGTTCCTCTTCGAGCAGAAGAAGCAGAAGGCTGCTCAGAAGAAGAAGACCAAGCAGATCCAGGTCAAGGAAGTCAAATTCCGGCCTGGCACCGACGAGGGTGACTATCAGGTCAAGCTCAAGAACCTGATCCGGTTCCTCGAAGGTGGCGACAAGGGCAAGGTCACCTTGCGCTTCCGGGGTCGTGAAATGGCTCACCAGGACATCGGCCGCAAGCTGATGGAGCGGATTGCCGCCGATCTCGAGGAGCTGGCCGCTGTCGAGTCCTTTCCCAAGATGGAAGGCCGTCAGATGGTGATGATCCTGGCCCCGAAGAAGAAGTGATCCATCGGCAAGTAAACGGATAGTCGCAGCATGTCGGTTCGTGCTGCGGCCATCGGCCCTGGATTTTCTAAAAAACCCGAGCGGAGTTATCTCCATGCCGAAAATCAAGAGTAACAGTGGCGCCGCCAAGCGCTTCAAGAAGACCGCCAACGGCTTCAAGCACAAGCAGTCGTTTCGCAGTCACATCCTGACCAAGAAATCCACCAAGCGTAAGCGTCAGCTGCGCGGCATGAAGCAGATCCACGATGCCGACAAGGCATTGATCACTCGCATGCTGCCCAACCTGTAACGCGCTGGTCGAATTCATTTAAAGTCAGGAGATTGCCATGACTCGTGTCAAGCGTGGTGTCGTAGCACGCCGCCGTCATAAGAAGATCATGAAACAGGCCAAGGGCTACTACGGTGCCCGGTCTCGTGTGTTCCGTGTCGCCAAGCAGGCGGTCATCAAGGCCGGTCAGTACGCGTACCGCGACCGTCGTCAGCGCAAGCGTCAGTTCCGTGCGCTGTGGATCTCGCGGATCAACGCGGCAGCTCGTCAGAACGGTCTGTCCTACAGCCGCTTTATTGCCGGGCTCAAGCAGGCCGGCATCGAGATCGACCGCAAGGTTCTTGCCGATCTCGCTGTTCACGAAAAGGCTACCTTTACCGCCATCGTCGAGAAGGCCAAGGCTGCCCAGTAAGTGATGGCGCCGTCGGAGCCACAAGCTTCGTCGACAGCATCGTGAACGCCGCAGGGGAAGAGCAGCCGCTCTTCCCCTGTTTTTTGGACCCTGGTACCAGGGTCCCAGGATTCAGGATTCGGAGCGTAACGGATGGACCATTTACCGACCGTGGTCGCCGAGGCTCGTCAGGCCATCCAGGCCGCCGAGAACGTCGCCTCGCTGGATGAGGTGCGGGTCAAGTATCTCGGCAAGAAAGGCGAGATCACTGCACTGCTCAAGGGGCTCGGCAAGCTGCCTGCCGAGGAGCGCCCGCAGGCGGGGGAGCGCATCAATCAGGCAAAGCAGGCGCTTGGCCGCGAACTCGAGGCGCGGCGTGGCGAGCTCGAGCGGGCGGCGCTGGAAGTGCGCCTGGCCGCCGAGCGGGTTGACGTGACCCTGCCTGGCCGAGGCCAGGCGCAGGGTGGGCTGCATCCGGTGACGCGGACTCTGGAGCGCATCGAGGGGCTGTTCAGGCGGATTGGCTTCGATGTCGCGGTGGGGCCCGAGATCGAAGACGATTATCACAACTTCGAGGCGCTCAATATTCCTGCGCACCATCCGGCACGCGGCATGGCGGACACCTTCTACTTCGACGCCACGCGGTTGCTGCGCACTCATACCTCGCCGGTCCAGGTGCGGACCATGGAAAACCAGGCGCCGCCGATCCGCATCGTCTGCCCGGGGCGGGTCTACCGCAGCGACTCGGATCTGACCCACACGCCGATGTTCCATCAGGTCGAAGGCCTGCTGGTCGATGAGGACGTCAGCTTCGCCGACCTCAAGGGGACCATCGAGGATTTCCTGCACGCCTTCTTCGAACGCGACGATCTCTCGGTGCGCTTCCGGCCGTCCTACTTTCCTTTCACCGAGCCCTCCGCCGAGGTCGATATTCAGTGCGTGATGTGCAGCGGCGAAGGCTGCCGGGTGTGTTCGCACAGCGGCTGGCTGGAGGTGATGGGGTGCGGCATGGTGCACCCCGAAGTGTTCCGTCACTCGGGAATCGACGCCGAGCGTTACAAGGGATTCGCCTTCGGCATGGGCGCCGAGCGTCTGGCGATGCTGCGCTACGGCGTCAATGACCTGCGGCTGTTCTTCGAGAACGATCTGCGCTTTCTGCGCCAGTTTGCCTGAGCGAATCAAGGAGACCGGATTCCAAGATGAAATTTTCAGAACAGTGGCTGCGCGAGTGGGTCTCGCCGGCTCTCGCGACCCAGGCGCTGGCCGATCAGGTGACCATGGCGGGGCTCGAGGTGGATGCCGTGGAGCGGGTCGCCGCGGTATTCAGCGGTGTCGTGGTCGCCGAAGTGCTGAGCCGCGAGCCCCATCCCGATGCCGACAAGCTGAGCGTATGCCGGGTCGACGACGGCTCCGCGGAGCCGGTCCAGGTGGTCTGCGGAGCGCCCAATGTCGCCGCCGGCCAGAAGGTGGCCTTCGCCCGGGTCGGCGCCGTGCTGCCCGACGATTCCAAGGCTGACGGTTTCAAGATCAAGAAGGCCAAGCTGCGCGGCGTCGAGTCGCGCGGCATGATCTGCTCCGCCTCGGAGCTCGGCCTTGAAGAGGAGACCTCGCCGGGCATTCTCGAGTTGCCTCTCGACGCGCCTGCCGGCGTTGATTTCCGCGACTGGATGGGCCTCGACGATGCCACCATCGAGGTCGACCTGACCCCCAATCGGGGCGACTGCCTGAGCCTCAAGGGGCTGGCCCGCGAGGTCGGGGTACTCAATCGCCTGGCTGTCGAAGAGCCGGCGGTGGCGGCACAGGCCGCCGTACATGAGGCGAGCTTCCCGGTGCATGTCAGCGCGAGCGAAGCGTGTCCGCGCTATGTGGGGCGTATCGTCAAGAATGTCGATGTCAACGCCGCAACTCCATTATGGATGGTCGAACGGCTGCGCCGCAGCGGCGTGCGCGCCATCAACCCGCTGGTCGACATTACCAATTACGTAATGCTCGAGCTGGGTCAGCCGATGCATGCCTTCGACCTGGCCAATCTGGAACAGGCGATCGAGGTGCGCTACGCCCGAGAGGGAGAAACCCTGGTACTGCTCGACGGCCAGCGGATTGATCTGCGCGAGAATACCCTGATCATCGCCGACGCCGACAAGCCGCTGGCCATGGCCGGGGTCATGGGCGGCGAGTTCTCGGGCGTCAGCGATGTCACCCGTGATGTATTTCTCGAATCGGCCTTCTTCACACCGCTGGCGGTGGCTGGGCAGGCCCGTTCCTACGGGTTGCATACCGATGCGTCGCATCGCTTCGAGCGTGGCGTCGACCCGGCCCTGACACGTCAGGCCATCGAGCGCGCCACACAGTTGCTGCTGGCGATCACCGGCGGTGAGCCGGGGCCGTTGAGCGAGACGGCAAGCCCCGATCATCTACCCGAGGAGCGGCATATCGTGCTGCGCGCGACGCGTATCGAACAGTGCCTGAGCATGCCGCTGCCCGGCGATGAGGTGGTCGATATCCTCACCCGGCTGGGCATGCAGGTGAGCGCGGAGGGCGATGAGAGCTGGCGGGTCAGCGTGCCCAGCTGGCGCTTCGATGTGGCGATCGAGGAGGATCTGATCGAGGAGCTGGCGCGTATCCACGGGTATAACCGCTTGCCGGTGCGTCGCCCGGCAGCGCGGCTGTCACTACAGGCCGATGACGAGGTACGCCAGCCGCTCGCGCGCTTGCGTCGCCAACTGGTGGCGCGGGGCTATCAAGAGGCGATCAGTTACAGCTTCGTCGCCCCCGAGCTGCAGGCGTTGCTGGCGCCCGGTGTCGATGCTCCGCGCCTGGCCAACCCGATCTCCAGTGATATGGCGGTGATGCGGGCCAGCCTGCTGCCCGGACTCGTCAAGGCGTTGATGCACAACCTCAATCGTCAGCAGCAACGGGTGAGGTTGTTCGAGTCGGGATTGGTGTTCCAGGGTGATCTCGAGTCGCTGGAGCAGACCGCGATGCTGGGTGGTCTGGTCTGCGGTCCACGCGATCCCGAGGGCTGGGCCGCGCGTCGCGATAACGTCGACTTCTTCGATCTCAAGGGCGATCTTGAGAGCCTGCTGGCGATGGGCGGTGACCGCGACGCGTGGCGTTTCGAGCCCGCGGAGCATCCGGCGCTGCATCCGGGGCAGACCGCTGCGGTACTGCATCGGGGACAGCGGGTCGGCTGGATCGGTGCTCTGCATCCGGCGGTACGTGCTGAATTGGGCCTGAAGAGCGACCCGCTGGTCTTCGAGGTCGAGCTTGACTATTTGGTGAATGGTCGGCTGCCCAGTTTCGCTGCGCTGTCGCGTTATCCTGAGGTGCGTCGTGATCTGGCGCTGGTGGTCGATGAATCCGTGGCCGTCCAGGCACTTCTCGACACGCTGCGTGAGCAGGCTGGCGAATGGCTGACGGACCTGCACTTGTTCGACGTCTATCAGGGTGCCGGTATTGCCGAGGGTTATAAGAGTGTCGCTTTGGGCTTGACCTGGCAGCATCCTTCGCGCACGCTGAATGATGAAGAAATCAATCAGTTAGTCGAAGCGATAGTCGCCGAATCAAGACAGCGTTTCGGTGCCGAGTTGCGCGGCTGACCGTCGTCATCCAGCACGAGGGAGTGACAATGGGTGCATTGACCAAGGCGGAACTGGCTGAACACCTGCATACGGAGCTCGGCGTCTCGAAGCGTGAAGCCAAGACCTTGGTCGAGGCGTTCTTCGAAGAGATCCGGGGTTGTTTGCGCGAGAACGAGCAGGTCAAGCTGTCGGGCTTCGGGAACTTTGATCTGCGCGACAAGCGCGAGCGTCCAGGGCGCAACCCCAAGACCGGCGAAGAGATTCCGATTTCGGCCCGCCGTGTGGTCACATTCCGTCCCGGGCAGAAGCTGAAGGCTCGGGTCGAGGCATTCGATGGGCCCGCGCCGCAGTGATGCCAGCCGGTGTGTGCTGATGGGCATATGGCTGACTGTAAACTGGTTGTAAACAAGAGGGCCCCGCTGTTTCAGCGGGGCCCTCTTGTTACCGATTCCAGTGTTATTGAATCGCCGAACAAATCGGTTCTGGTCGGCTAAATTGTTCAGCGTGGCCAGGTCGTCGCTTTAGCGGTCATTACATGTCCACCTTATCTTCCATATTTTTGATGATGCCGCGCTTGGTGGTGACACAGTACCGGGGATCTGAATCGTCATTTCTTCATCCAGGTATTCCCACCTTCCGGTGTAGCCGACTTCACCGTACACCCGCTCGTCGTCATGCCGGCCAGATGGCCTGCTCTTTGGTGGAAGGGGCGGCGGCCATGATGGTGGCGTCGATTATGCGGCTCTCGCGCATGAACAGGCCCTGCTCTGACAGGCTGGTATTGGTCTCCTCGAGATCCGCTGGGTCAGGGCATGCTTACCTAGTTGGAATCGAGGCCGATGAGGGCGGTCCCCCTTGCCCGCCGCGTTCGGGAAGTAGGACGGCGACAGTGCCTCAATCAGCCAGAGCCATGGCACTAGGAAGTTGGCCTGTATATCATTCCGCTCGCCATAGTGGCCAACCCCGCTATTATCGAGCTGGCCCATGCACCCGGGGCGGCACTTATTGATAGGGGACAGATCGCGCTTGGCCTGGCGGGTATCTCCTATGGCCTGATCGCCAGGCGTGCGGCCTGGTTGCGTATTGGCCTGGTGGCGTTGGGCGGCGGGGTGATTTTCTTGCTCTGAACCGGGGTTTCTTGGGTCAGGTCCGCTTAGGTCTTTTAGAGTGCTTGGGCCAGCAACGCCGAGTTCGAGGAGACGTCGTGTCGAGTGCGTCGTATTGAGAGCACCGTATTGAGAACATCATTGTTGAGAACGCTTTGCCGGCGTGGCAATACGCTGCTGGTGGCGGGGTTCGTCACGACATTGATCGTCTGGTCGGCAGGCTATGCGCTGCCGGCGTTGGCGATGGCGGTGTTAAGCGGACTCGGCCTGGGGGTGATGCGCCACCCGCGTGGCGTGCTCGATCGAGAAGATGGTGCGCTGCTAATCGCCCTGGTGGGCTATGCCGGGGTGTGGCTGTGGGATGTCTGGAGGACCTCGCAGTGGCCGGAATCGCGCGGCGATATCGGCATGGGGCTGCCCTGGTGGCCGCTATTGGCCGCCTGGTTGCTGGTCTGGCTGCGGCATGTGCCGCCCAGCCGCTGGGGGTGGTGGAGCGGGCTTATCGGCGGCGGGGTGGCCGTCGGGGCCATTGCCCTGTACGAACGGGCCTGGCTGGGCCTGGCCAGGGCCAGCAATGGCATGAATGCGATTCCCTTCGGCGATATCAGCCTGTTGCTGGGGGCGCTGTCGCTGATCGCCCTGATCGAGCGTGGCCAATCGCGGGAGCGGTACGCCGCCTGGTGGGCGTGCGGGCTGGCGCTGGCCGCGCTGGGCGGCTTTTCCGCGTCGTTGCTCTCGGGCACTCGGGGTGGCTGGATCGCCCTGCCGGTGCTGGCTTGGCTGATCTACCGTGACGCCTTGCGCACGCTTTCGCGGCGCGCGCGGCGCGGAATCATGCTGGCGTGTCTCGGCCTGGTGACTGGGCGCGGCATTGTTTCCGCCGGTGGGCGTGGTTTCGCGCATCGAGCTGGCGCTCGACAATGTCACGCGCTACGTCGAAGAGGGTGCCGCTGACAGTTCGGTGGGGTTGCGCCTCGAGATGTGGCGGGCCGGGGCGCGATTGTTCATCGAACGGCCGTGGCTGGGCTGGGGTGAGGGGCGCCTGGAGGCGGCGCGGGACGCGCTGGTCGATGAGGGCGTGATCCATGCCGGGGTGAGTGACTACGACCAGCTGCACAGCGATGTCATCGACACGGCGGCGCGCCGCGGGCTGCTGGGTGTCGTGTCGCTGTTACTGCTGTATGGCATTCCGCTTGGGCTGTTTGCCCGCCACTTGCGGCGGCCGGCCTCGCATCAGGCGCGGCACCTGGCTTTATCGGGGCTATTGAGCGTATTGGCGTTCATCGATTTCGGGCTTACCCAGTCCCTGCTGCGCGATGCGCGGGGGCTGAGCGGCTATCTGGGGTTATTGACGCTGTGCTGGGTCCTGTTGAAAGCCCACGAAGGTAGCGAGAGGCGATGACAGCCTTATTACACGATGTTACATTTGCCCGGAGACAGGGAACCCGTCTCATAACGACTCAGCCCAAGGAGGGAAGCATGCCCAAGTGCCCGCAGTGCTCAAGTTATGGTGTCTATGCCATTCGCCGCCGCTGGTGGCAGCGCTGGTTGCGGACGCCGCATCGTTACCATTGTCAGGATTGCAGTGACGTTTTCTTGCGCAAGGAACTGCACACCGGGTGTTGTTCCTGACCCCGGCTCGGCAAGCGGGTGCCCTAGCCCTTGAAGCACTGAAACACTGCACCCGGCGGCGATTCGAAGGCCCTAACAGGGCCCGATAGTAGGCGTTTATTCGGTGCTGGCGGCGACGGTCGATAGGGCATGCTGGAGCGACCCCGATCCTGAAACCCGCCCTTGACCGAGACCGAGCGATGCTAAACACCCAGCCCGTGGCCTATTCTCAACGCTATTATTATCGGGCTTTCCTCAGAAGCAACCGCTTGCTGGGAGTGCCGAACCCCGTCGTGAGCGCTGTGGTGGTGCTGGCGCTGGGATGCACGGGCTGGGCCGTGTCGGAGTTGCCACTGGTGCTTTACCTGAGCCGTTACGGCGTGTGGCTGGGGGCCATCTCGCTGGGAATCTGGGGCGTCATAAGATCGGCATCAGCCTAGTTCACACGGCCGATGATGTGCATGAATACCAGCGGGCGCTGGCGGGCGCATCCGCGGTTAGTCGCTGCGGATAGTCGCTATCGATGGGCTTGAGGGGCGTGCTTGACTGGGTTGAGCCCGCTGTTGGCTATTTCGCGAGCACCTCGAACTTGTGGCAGTACGGTTTCCTCGAGGAAGGGACGGTAATGGCCTCGGCGAGTGCCGCCTCATCCTCCCGCGATACCAGAAACGGCGCCAGCGGCCAGCCTGAGACGCTTGCCGTTCGAGCGCTACCCGCGCCCGACGCTATGCCTTGGCGCGATGAGCCGGCGCTGGGTTGGCGAAGCCAGCAAGGCCACTGTAGGGGGTGAGGCTGAGAGGCCCGGTGTCGCTACCGGCAACGCCTGAATGCCAGCGAGGCTGCCTGCTGGACTGTCGTCATCATGCCTGGCGCAGTTACTATAATTAATAGCTTAGACTCGCAGCGACCCACAAAAACGGTCCGGCCGGACCCTGACCTAGAGGCGCATGTGCACGATTTCATTATCATCGGCGGCGGCATTCTCGGCCTTTCTACCGCCATGCAGTTGATCAAGGCCTATCCTGGCCGGCGAATGCTGGTAATCGAGAAGGAGCGCGGGGTGGCGCAGCATCAGACCGGCCATAACAGCGGTGTCATTCATGCGGGGGTCTACTACACGCCGGGGAGCCACAAGGCGCGCTTCTGCCTGGAGGGCAATCGCGCCACCAAGGCGTTCTGTGAAGAGCACGGCATTGCCCATGAGGTCTGCGGCAAGCTGCTGGTGGCGACCAATCAGCTCGAGATGCAGCGCATGCAGGCATTATGGGAGCGTACCGCAGCCAATGGCCTGGAGCGGGAGTGGCTGTCGGCTGAGGCGTTGCGCGAGCGCGAACCCAATATCACCGGTGTCGGCGGCATCTTCGTGCCGTCCAGCGGGATCGTCGATTACGCCCGGGTGGCGACGGGTATGGGCGAGATTTTCGAGGCGGCCGGCGGCGAGATCCGCTTTTCGACGGCGGTGAGCGGGCTCGAGGAACGCCGCGAGGAGGTCGTGGTGAAGACCTCGCAGGGCAGTTTTACCACCCGCCATCTGATCTCCTGTGCCGGGCTGATGGCGGATCGCATAGTGCGCATGCTCGGGGTCAAGCCTGGCTTCACGATCTGCCCGTTTCGCGGCGAGTACTACCAGTTGCCCCCGGCCCACAATGGCATCGTCAACCACCTGATCTATCCGATCCCCGATCCATCGATGCCGTTTCTCGGCGTCCACCTCACGCGCATGATCGACGGTAGCGTGACAGTGGGACCCAACGCCGTGCTGGCCTTCAAGCGCGAGGGCTACCACAAGCGTGACATATCGCTGCGCGATAGCCTGATGATGCTCACCAATCCGGGCGTGCTCAGGGTGCTGATGGCCAACCTGCGGCCTGGAATGGTCGAGATGAAGAACTCGCTGTTCAAGAAGGGCTACCTAAAGGAGGTACGCAAGTACTGCCCGACGCTGGCACTCGATGATCTTCAGCCTTATCCGGCCGGGGTGCGCGCTCAGGCGGTGTCTTCCAGTGGCAAGCTGATCGATGACTTCCTGTTCGTCAATACCAAGCGCACCGTCAATGTCTGCAACGCCCCTTCGCCGGCGGCGACCTCGGCGATTCCCATCGGCGCGCACGTCGTCGCCAAGGTCAAGGAATTGGTCGCGACCTGAGCCGCTTCCCCGGCGAGACCGGCTGATCGTCATTCACGGCACGCCGGCCTCGCCGCCTGCCGCCAGCGAGCCGCTATCCTGTTTCCCCGTTTCTACCCCTTTGGTCGCGCTTTCCCGCCTGGCGCTTGATGCCCTCGATAGCGCGCCGCATGATCGAGCTTTGGCAACATTCGATAACAATCCTGTGGCGATAACGACTGTGTGACGATAACAACATCTTTTCCCCGCCGGTTCGCAAGGAACCCCCGTTTTCCATGACGATAAATGTTTCAACGGTAGTGGTGGTCGACGACGATCGCGAAATCCGTGAACTGCTCAAGGATTATCTGCAACAGCATGGCTATCGCGCGCTGCTCGCGGAGGATGGCGATGCGCTGTATGCCTTGTTGCGACAGGAAAAGCCCGACCTGCTGGTCATGGATATCATGATGCCCGGCGAGGACGGACTGTCGCTGTGCCGGGATCTGCGTCGCACCAGCGATGTGCCGATCATCATGCTGACCGCCAGCGCCGACGAGACCGATCGGATTCTCGGCCTGGAGCTGGGCGCCGACGATTATCTGGCCAAGCCCTTCAATCCGCGTGAGCTGCTGGCGCGTATCAAGGCCGTGCTGCGCCGCGCCCGAGTGGCGCCGGCTGAATCGGCCCGGCTGGTGCGTTTCGGTAGCTGGCAGCTGGATCGCATCACCCGTGAACTGATCGACCGTGACGGTCAGCGCAGTGCGCTGTCCGGCGCCGACTATCTGCTCCTGAGGGTCTTTCTCGAGCATCCCGAGCAGGTGCTGTCCCGCGAGCAGCTCTACGACCTGAGCCGGGGCAGGCGCGCACCGCCGCTGGATCGCTCGATCGACGTGCATATCTGCCGGCTGCGCCAGCGCCTCGGCGAAGACGCCCAGCATTCGCAGCTGATCCGCACCGTGCGGGGGGCGGGCTATGTACTCGCCGCGCCGGTGGAAACGCTGGGGTGAAAGGCTGGTTTCGGGCCGGGGAGAGAGAGGGCTGGCTTCGGACCGGGGAGAGAGTCTGGTTGCGACCGCGCACCCTGCGTGGGCGCTTCGTGCTGATCATGTTGCTCGGCGTGCTCGGCGCACAGCTGACCAGTTACAGCCTGTGGAGCTGGCAACAGGATCGCGAGCGCCTGGCGCAACTCGACAGCCTGTCGCGCAATCTTGCCGAGAGCCTGGCGACGACGGTGCGCTATTTTCGCTCGCTGCCCTACGAGTACCGGCATATCGTTCTCGACCAGCTGCGTGACATGGGCGGCACGCGCTTTTTCGTCAGCGTCAACGACCACCGCATCGCCGTGGATCGTACCGATGGCGGCCGCGCCCGCGAGCTGGTCGCCGGCAATCTGCGCGCGGGGCTGGAGCGTGAACTGGGCCGCCAGGAGCTGCATATCGGCTTCTCGCGACCGGACGATCTCAAGGTCTTCAACAACGAAGTCCCGCTGAGCGAGTTGCCGGCGCACTGGGCGCATCGCAGCCTGGCCATGGCGCCCCTGTCGACGCCGATTCTGGTGGTGCAGATGCCGCTCGAGGCCAATCGCTGGCTGTATGTGGCGACCACGCTGCCGATCGCCGGATTGCTGGATGGCCCGACGTGGCTTTCGGGCGACCGGTTGTTCGTCTCGCTGGCGGTACTGTTGACGGTGATCGGCCTGTCACTGCTGGGGATTCGCTGGCTGACCCGGCCGCTCTCGGTGCTGGCGCGAGCGGCTCGCCGGCTGGGCGACGATCTCGAGTCGCCGCCCCTGGCCGAGCGGGGCCCACGGGAGTTGCGCGATACCGCCGCGGCGTTCAACCGCATGAGCGAGCGGATCCGCCAGCAGGTCGATGAGCGCGAGCGGCTGTTTTCGGCGATCTCGCATGATCTCAAGACGCCCATCACCCGGTTGCGCTTGCGTGCCGAGATGCTTGCCGATTCCCGCCAGCGCGAGGCCTTCGTGCGCACCCTCGACGAGATGGACCAGCTGGTCAAAGGGGCGCTGGCTTCAGTGAAGGGCCTCGACCTGCACGAGCAGACCGAGCCACTCGATGTCGATGCGCTGATCGCGACATTGGTGGACGAGCTGGCCATCTTCGGCGAGCCGATCAGCGTGCAGGGCCAGGCGGGGGCGATCGAGGCCAAGCCGCTGGCGCTCAAGCGCTGTCTGGGCAATCTGCTCGAGAATGCGCTTTTCTATGGCCAGCGCGTCGATGTCTCGCTGCGGCGTGAAGCGGGGACGGTGAAAATCCGTGTCAGCGACGATGGCCCGGGCATCGCCGCCGAACAGCGCGAACGGGTATTCGAGCCTTTCGTGCGCCTCGAGCCGTCGCGCAGCCGGCATACCGGCGGGAGCGGGTTGGGGCTGTCGATCGCTCGCCACATTGCGCGTGCCCACGGCGGGGATATCCAGCTCGATCAGTCGGCAGCCGGTGGCCTGTTGGTCGTTCTGCGCCTGGCGTGCTGAACGCGCGTTTATTACAACGTCGTAAGATTCGGCAATGCTTTGCAGTCTTTGGTAATCCCTGCGGCCCGGCGATATGCGCTAGGGTCTGTTGAGGCGTTGCATCAGCGCTACATGACACTCCCGACATGATGACAATCACAACATGACGACACGCTTGCAGGATCCGCCATGGCTCTCTCTGCCTGGCTGCTCTGCCGCGTGGTCAGCCCGGGTAAGCAACGCATAATAACCAAGGAGCACACGCCATGAACAAGATCCATACGCTGGCCGCCGGGGCGGCACTGGCAGTCGCCGTCTCCCAGGCTCAGGCCGCCGAGATCGAAGTGCTGCACTGGTGGACCTCGGGCGGGGAGGCCAAGGCGGCCAACATGCTCAAGCAGAAACTCGAAGCGAAAGGCCATACCTGGAAGGACTTCGCCGTGGCCGGTGGTGGCGGCGACAGCGCCATGACGGTGCTCAAGTCGCGGGCGATCTCCGGTAACCCGCCCGCGGTGGCCCAGATCAAGGGGCCGTTGATCCAGGAGTGGGGCGAGATGGGCTTTCTGGGCAATATCGACAAGATCGCCAAGGAGGAAAACTGGGATTCCTTCCTGACTGCGCAGCTCGCCGCCGATGACAAGGTCGATGGCCACTACGCGGCGGTGCCGGTGAATATTCATCGCATCAACTGGCTGTGGGCGAATCCCGAGGTGCTCGAGAAGTCGGGCATCGAGGCATTGCCGACCAGCTGGGACGAGTTCTTCGCCGACGCCCGAGAAGATTCGCGAGGCCGGTTTCATCCCGCTGGCGCACGGCGGCCAGCCGTGGCAGGACGCCACCGTCTTCGAGGTGGTGATGATGGGCATCGGCGGGGCGGATTTCTACCGCAAGGCCTTCGTCGAACTCGACCCCGAGGCGCTGACCAGCGAGACCATGATCGAGTCGCTGAAGACCTTCAAGAAACTGCGCGACACCATGGACCCGAACATCGCCGGCCGGGACTGGAACGAAGCCACTTCGATGGTCATCAACGGCGAGGCGGCGATGCAGATCATGGGCGACTGGGCCAAGGGCGAATTCACCGCCGCCGGGCTGACCGCCGGCGAGGACTACCTGTGCGAAGCGGCGCCGATGACCGAGCACATGTTCTCCTACAACGTCGACAGTTTCGCCATGTTCAAGGTCGACGACGAAGGCAAGCAACAGGCTCAGCGGGATCTCGCCAGCCTGATCCTGTCCAAGGACTTTCAGACAACCTTCAACAAGGCCAAGGGCTCGATTCCGGTGCGCCTCGACGTGCCGCTGGATGGCTTCGACAAGTGTGCCAAGGAATCGCGCAAGGCCTTCGATGCGGCCAGTGAAGGCAACGGCCTGGTACCCAGCCTGGCGCACGGCATGGCGGTGTCGGCAAGCGTTCAGGGGGCAGTCTTCGACGTGATCACCAATTTCTTCAACGATCCCGAGATGAAGGCGGAAACCGCCGCCAAGCGTCTGGCCAGCGCGGTTCGCGCCGCAAGCTAAGGCCCTTGCCGCCGCTTGCGGTCGTGAGCGGCGGTTCCTCACGCTTCTCAAGGACACTCTGATGTCGCAAACCGATTCTCTGCCGCGCCAGCGCGCGAAGGCGGGCCGGTATTCGCTGTCCGGCACCCTGGAACGGGTATTGCCACGCCTGGTGGTGGCGCCCTCGCTCGCGGTGGCGCTGTTCTTCGTCTACGGCTACATGCTGTGGACGTTCATCCTGTCGCTGACCAGTTCGGGAATGCTGCCGCAGTACCACTTCGTCGGCTTCGAACAGTACGCCCGGCTGTTCGCCAACGAGCGCTGGAACGTCGCCGCCACCAACCTGGTGGTGTTCGGCGGGCTGTTCATCGTCATCTGCCTGATCCTCGGGCTGGGCTGGCGATCCTGCTCGATCAGCGCATCCGCCAGGAGGGCGCGCTGCGCACCATCTATCTCTATCCGATGGCGTTGTCGCTGATCGTCACCGGGGTGGTGTGGCGCTGGATCCTCAATCCGGGGCTGGGCATTCAGGCGCTGGTCCGCAGTTGGGGCTTCGAGGACTTCACCTTCGACTGGCTGGTCAATCCCGACATGGCGATCTATGCGCTGGTGATCGCCGCCGTGTGGCAGGCCTCGGGCTTTGTCATGGCGCTGTTCCTGGCCGGGCTGCGCAGCATCGACGACAGCCTGTTCAAGGCCGCGGCACTGGATGGCGCGAGCCTGCCGAAGATCTACTGGCGGATCGTGATCCCTTGCCTGCGGCCGGTGATGTTCAGCGCGGTGATGATTCTCGCGCACATCGCCATCAAGAGCTTCGACCTGGTGATGGCGCTGACCGGCGGCGGGCCGGGCTATGCCACCGACCTGCCGGCGACCTTCATGTATGCGCACACCTTCACCCGCGGGCAGATCGGCCTGGGCTCGGCCAGCGCGATCATGATGCTGTGCGGGGTGCTGGCGATCCTGGTGCCGTACCTGTATTCCGAACTGCGGGAGAGCAAGCATGGATAACGTCATTCGGCGCCGCACGCCAGGCGCCCGCCTGCTGCGCGCGGGGCTCTATGCCTTGCTGCTGGTGATGGCGCTGGTTTACTTGCTGCCACTGGTGGTGATGCTGCTGACCTCGCTCAAGCCGCTCGAGGAGATCCGTGCCGGGGCGCTGCTGTCATTGCCGGATTCGCTGACGCTCGCGGCCTGGGTCAAGGCCTGGGGTTCGGCCTGCACCGGGATGCGCTGCGAGGGGCTGTCGGGTTACTTCATGAATTCGATAAGCATCGCGATACCGGCCGTGGCGATCTCCACGCTGCTCGGCGCGCTCAACGGCTATGCGCTGACCAAGTGGCGCTTTCGTGGCGCCAACCTGTGCTTCGCGCTGCTGCTGTTCGGCTGCTTCATTCCGTTCCAGGTGGTGCTGATGCCGATGGCCCGGACGCTCGGCTGGCTGGGCCTGGCGAGTTCGACGAGCGGGCTGGTGCTGGTCCACGTGGTCTACGGCATCGCCTTCACCACGCTGTTCTTCCGCAACTATTACGTCTCGGTTCCCGACGAGATGATCTCTGCCGCCAAGCTCGACGGCGCCGGGTTCTTCCGGATCTTCTGGCGGATTCTGCTGCCGGTCTCGGGGCCGATCATCACCGTGTCGGTGATCTGGCAGTTCACCCAGATCTGGAACGACTTCCTGTTCGGGGTGGCCTTCGCCGGGTTCGACTCGCAGCCGGTGACGGTGGCGCTGAACAACATGGTCAACACCTCGACCGGGGTCAAGGAGTACAACGTCGACATGGCGGGGGCGATGATCGCCGCGTTGCCGACGCTGGTGGTCTATGTCCTGGCCGGCAAATATTTCGTGCGCGGGCTGACCGCGGGATCCGTCAAGGGTTGAGCACAGGTTGCAGGGGTTTTTATGTCCGCATTGGAAATTCGTAACGTAGACAAGACCTTCGGCGCCACCGAGGTGCTCAAGGATATCTCGCTGGCGATCGACTCCGGCGAGTTCCTGATCCTGGTCGGGCCATCGGGCTGCGGCAAGTCGACGCTGATGAACGCCATCGCCGGCCTGGAGCCGGTCACCGCCGGCGAGATGCTGATCGGTGGCGACGACGTCACCTGGCGCACGCCGGCCGAGCGCGATATCGCCATGGTCTTCCAGTCGTATGCGCTCTACCCGAGCATGACGGTGCGCCAGAATATCGTCTTCGGCCTGGAAATGCGCAAGGTGCCCAAGGCCGAGCGCGAGGAAGCCGTGGCGCGGGTCGCCGATCTGCTGCAGATCACGCCGCTGCTCGATCGCAAGCCGTCGCAGCTCTCCGGTGGCCAGCGCCAGCGTGTCGCCATGGGCCGTGCGCTGGCGCGCGAGCCGCAGATCTATCTGTTCGACGAGCCGCTGTCCAACCTCGACGCCAAGCTGCGCGTGGAGATGCGTACCGAGATCAAGAAGCTGCACCAGCGGTTGGGAACCACGATCGTCTACGTCACCCACGACCAGATCGAGGCGATGACACTGGCCGATCGCATCGCGGTGATGCGTGACGGCAAGATTCTTCAACTGGGCACGCCCGACGAGGTCTACAACGATCCGGCCGACATCTTCGTTGCCGGCTTCATGGGCTCGCCGTCGATGAACTTCATTCGTGCCACGCTGGACGGTCAGCCCGGCAGTTATCGACTCAGCGTGGATGTCGGTGGCGATCAGCCTTTGGTGCTGCCATGGCCGCAGGCGCGCGAGACGCCGACGCTCGCCCAGCGTGTCGGCGAGCCGCTGATACTGGGGCTGCGACCCGAGCATTTCAGCGCGGAGGATGCGCGCCTGGGCGATCAGGTCGAGGGTACGTTGCTCAATACCACCACCACGGTGGTCGAGCCGACCGGTGCCGATCTGCTGTTGCAGTGTCTCGCTGGGCAGTAGCGAAATCACTGTGCGACTCGGCCCCAAGAGTCGCGTGGTGGCCGGTGAGCCGATCGCGCTGCGCGTCGACATGAGCCGTGCGGTGCTGTTCGAGCCGCAAACCGAGCGTCGGCTGGCCTAGGTTACCAGCACTAGAGGCTACCGGCATGGCTTCTGGCAGGCGCCTTCAGTCAAGCGGACGGATCGGTTCGCTGGCGGCCGGTCATGGCCGGCCGCAACTCGCTCCAGGCGGCATAGGTGCTCAGGAACACCCGGCCGGTCAGCGTGTCGAGGAAATCGCTGTGCTTGAGGCGGTCCATGACCGGCCCCTTGACCTCGGCGAGATGCAAGGTCACGCCGGAGTCCTTGAGTCGTGCATTGATCGCCTCGAGGCTTTCGAGCGCCGAGGCGTCGATCAGATTGACCGCCGAGCAGATCAGCACCGTATGGCGGAGCTGGGGGCGTTCGGCAACCAGCGCATACAGCGTGTCCTCCAGATAGCGGGCATTGGCGAAGTAGAGGCTTTCGTCGATGCGCAGCAGGGCGATCTGTTCGTGGCTCTCCACCTGGTGCCGGGCGACGTTGCGAAAATGCTCGGTGCCGGGCACGCCGTCCCACCAGGGCGCTGTGCGGTCGGCTGGTGCGGTACAGGAACAGTGCGATCGACAGGCTGACGCCGGCGATAATGCCCGGCCTCGACGCCTTCCACCAGGGTCAGGATCAGCGTCGCCAGCAGCGCGGCGAAGTCGCTTTTCGAGTAGCGCCAGGTGCGCCGCATCGCCGCTATGTCCACCAGCGTGAGTATCGACACCGTGATGGTGGCCGCCAGGGTCGCGGTCGGCAGATAATGGATCAGCGGGGTGAAGAACAGCGTGACCAGACCGATACCCAGTGCGGCGATGACCCCGGCGATCGGCGTGCGCGCGCCGGCGTCGAAGTTGATCACCGTGCGCGACAGCCCGCCGGTGACCGGCATGCCGCCGGTAAACGCGGCGGCAAGATTGGCGGTGCCCAGGCCGATGAGCTCCTGATCCGGCGAGATCCGCTCGCGGCGCTTGGCGGCAAGCATCTGACCCATCGACACCGATTCGACGAAGCCGACGATGCTGATCAGTAGCGCCGGCACCAGCAGCGAGTACCACAGCGACGGAGTCGAAATCGGGCAGGGTCAGGGGCGGCAAGCCTGCGGGCACTTCGCCGACCACGGCGACGCCGCGGGCCGTCAGGTCAAGGCCCCAGGTGGCCAGGGTGGTCAGCACGACGGCGAATACCGGCCCGGCCTTGGCGATCAGGTCGGCGAGCTTGCCGGGAAGGCCGATTCGTTTCAGCCCTTGGCGGCCATAGCGTCGCATGCCGAGCAGAAAGGCCAGCGCAAAGACGCTGATCGCCACGGTGACAAGGTTGGTGTCGCCAAGCCGGCTTGCCAGATTGCCGAGCAGGGCGGGGAGCGTGAAGCCGGCGCCCTGGATGCCCAGCAGGTGAGCGGCCTGGCTGGCGGCGATCAGGATCCCCGAGGCCGAGAGGAAACCCGAGATGACCGGGTGGCTGAGGAAATTGGCGAAGAACCCCAGCCGCATAAAGCCCATCACGGTGAGCATCAGCCCCGACAGCAGCGAAAGCAGCCAGGGCAGCCGCAATGTACTCGCTGCTGCCCGGCGGCGGCGACGCCGCTCAGCGCGGCAGCGGTCATCAGGGCGACGATTGCCACCGGCCCCACGGCGAGGGTACGGCTCGAACCGAACAGCGTGTAGGCAAATACCGGCAGGATGCTGGCATACAGGCCCATCACCGCCGGCAGGCCGGCCAGCAGGGCATAGGCCAGCGATTGGGGGATCACCATGATCGCGACGATCAGACCGGCGATCAGGTCATGGCTGAACAGCTCGCGGCGATAATGGGGCAGCCATTGCAGCAATGGCAGGTAACGCTTGAGCATCGGTATCTCGTGGCAACAGGCTGGCGATGTTTGCCTTCGACATGCGTCGGCGACGTGACACGCGCGCGGCGCATCGGTGCGGCGAATTTTCCAGAAATGATGAGGGGTTACCTGCAGAGGCGCAAGGTCGGGCGGCCCGGGTGCTGAACCTGGCTGCCAAAAGAGGCAGCTGAGCGTTCGGGCATGAGTAGACGTGCATTGGTTATCCAGGCGCTCATGGCGATGTCGATCAAGCCTGAGCGCCTGATTAGGTTAACAACTCCCAATGTGAAGGTTGATACATTTACGTATTCAAACGCTTTGCGCTGGGTCAAGCTGTCACTCGGACTTTTCATTCGCGGCCCGATCAACAATAGGAAACAGCCATGTTCAGCCTCGATTCCCAAACCGACGGCAGGGCGGCCGACGCCACGTCTCCAGGCGGATCCGATACGCTCGGCGATGCCTACTGGATGCCTTTTTCCGCCAATCGCGACTTTCGCGCCCACCCGCGCATGGTGGCCGGTGCCGAGGGACGCTATCTGATCGACACGCGCGGTCGGCGGCTGTTCGATTCACTCTCCGGGCTGTGGTGCTGCGGCGCGGGACATAACCGCGAAGAGCTCCAGCAGGCCGTGGCGCGCCAGCTTGGCCGTCTCGACTACGCGCCAAGCTTCCAGGTCGGTCATCCGCTGGCTTTCGAGCTTGCCGAACGGATCGCCGAGCTGACGCCGAAGGGCCTCGATCATGTCTTTTTCACCAACTCCGGTTCGGAGAGCGCGGATACCGCGCTGAAGATGGCGCGTGCCTACTGGCGACTCAAGGGCAAGCCCGAGAAGACCCGCCTGATCAGCCGCCTCAAGGGCTACCATGGGGTCAACATCGGCGGCACCAGCGCCGGCGGCATCGTCGCCAATCGCAAGCACTACGGGCAGTTGATGGAATTCACCCATCTGCCGCATACGTTGCAGCCGGGGCATGCCTTTACCCGCGGCCAGGCCGAGCAGGGCGCCGAGCTGGCCGATGCGCTGCTCGACCAGATCGCGCTTAATGACGCCAGCAATATCGCCGCGGTGATCGTCGAGCCTATGTCGGGCTCGGCCGGGGTGATCGTGCCGCCCAAGGGCTATCTGGAGCGTCTGAGGGCGATCTGCGACGAACATGATATCCTGCTGATTTTCGATGAGGTGATCACCGCCTTCGGGCGCTGCGGCGCGACCACCGGGGCCGAGGCCTTCGGCGTGACGCCGGACATCATGAACGTCGCCAAGCAGATCACCAATGGCGCGATTCCGATGGGCGCGGTGATCGCCTCGCGCGAGATCCATGCGACCTTCATGCAGGCTGGCGGCCCCGGGCACGGCATCGAATTTCCTCATGGTTATACTTACAGCGCTCATCCGGTGGCCTGCGCCGCCGCGCTGGCGGCGCTCGAGCTGTTCGAGCGTGAGGACTTCCCCGCTCAGGTGCGGGCCATCGCGCCGGCATTCGAGGACCGCTTGCATGCCCTCAAGGGGCACCCGCATGTCGTCGATATCCGTAACTATGGCCTCGCCGGAGCTATCCAGCTGGCGCCCCGCGAGGGCGATCCGGCGATTCGCCCTCGCGATGCCGCGCTGGCGCTGTGGGAGGCAGGCTTCTATGTGCGCTATGGCGGCGATACCCTGCAGTTCGGCCCGCCATTCGCGAGTACCGAAGCGGAGCTCGAGCGCCTGTTCGATGCCGTCGCCACTACGCTGGACACGTTAACCTGATGGCACAGCCGTCTGTGCGTTCCTGATATTCAGCCAAGGAGTCTTCATGGAATTCGTCAGTCATTTGATCGGTGGTGAACCGAGCGATGCCCCGGGGGCGACACTCGAGGTGACCAATCCCTCGACCGGTGCGGTGGTGCGCCATGTCGCCAATGCCGATGCCGCGACCGTCGAGCACGCGATCGCGGCGGCGCAGGCTGCCTATCCGGCATGGCGCGACACGCCGCCGGCCAAGCGCGCTCAGGTCATGTTCCGCTTCAAGCAACTGCTCGACGACAATGCCGAGCGGCTGACCTATCTGATCAGCGAGGAGCACGGCAAGACCTTCGAGGACGCTGGCGGCGAATTGCGGCGCGGGATCGAAAACGTCGAGTATGCCTGTGGCGTGCCCGAGCTGCTCAAGGGCGAGTACTCGCACAATGCGGGGCCGGCGATCGATGCTTGGTCGAATTTTCAGCCGCTGGGTGTGGTCGCGGGCATCACGCCGTTCAATTTTCCGGCGATGGTGCCGCTGTGGATGTACCCGATGGCCATCGCCTGCGGCAATACGTTCATTCTCAAGCCTTCCGAACGTGACCCCGGCTCGGCACTGGCGATCGCCGAGCTGCTGCAGGAGGCCGGGCTGCCCAAGGGCGTCATCAATGTGGTTCACGGTGGCCGCGAGGCGGTCGATGCGTTGATCGAGTCGCCCCACGTCAAGGCGCTGTCGTTCGTCGGCTCGACGCCGGTCGCCGAATCGATCTACAGCCGCGGGGCGGCGAACGGCAAACGGGTGCAGGCGCTCGGCGGCGCCAAGAACCATGCCGTGGTGCTGCCCGATGCCGATCTCGAGAACGCCGCGAACACCCTGATGGGCGCTGCTTATGGCAGCTGTGGCGAGCGTTGCATGGCCATCTCGGTGGCGGTCTGCGTGGGCGACGAGACGGCCGATCGGCTGGTCGAATCGATGTTGCCCAAGATTGCCGCGCTGAAGATCGGCCCGGGCACCGACAAGGGGCTCGACATGGGGCCGTTGGTGACGGGCGCGCATCGCGACAAGGTGCTGGGCTTCATCGAGGAGGGGGTATCTAGCGGTGCCGAGCTGGTGGCCGACGGGCGCGGGCTGACGGTGCCCGGTTACGAGAATGGGTTCTTCCTGGGCGGCTGTCTGTTCGACCGGGTAGCACCGACAATGCGGATCTATCGCGAGGAGATTTTCGGGCCGGTGTTGTGCGTGGTGCGTGTCGCCAGCCTGGACGAGGCGATCCAGCTGATCAACGAGCATGAGTACGGCAACGGGACCTGCCTGTTTACCCGCGATGGCGAGGCGGCACGGCGTTTCGCCGACAGTATCGAAGTGGGCATGGTGGGTATCAACGTGCCGCTGCCGGTACCGGTCGCCTTTCATAGTTTTGGTGGATGGAAGCGCTCGCTGTTCGGCGACCTGCATGCCTACGGCCCCGATTCGGTGCGCTTCTATACCCGCCGCAAGGCGGTATCACAGCGCTGGCCCTCGGCGTTCGAAACCACTCAGGCCGAATTCAACTTTCCCTCCGGCGGCCATTGAGCTGCCTTGCCGATCAATACCGGCTCACCTGTGAGCCGGTATCTACGCTTTGTCTCGTTGCCCCCGGCGAGAGTCCCAAAGCCAGAGTTTGCTTCGGCTAAGAATTCATTTCCAAACTCCCAGCGATAATGGACGCCGGGGGCAAAGCGAGGGTCCTTTGCCATGGATGGCAAAGGTAGCGCCCAAGGAAGGGTTCACAGCGCCCTCGCGAAGTCTTGCCCCCGGAAAAGCCCACTTAGTCTGCTGGGTTGTGAAAGAAACTCTAATCCTTCGCCCAGCCGATACCGGCTTATAAACCCAGCGAGTTGCCATGGGTACCTGGCCGTTGTTGCCATACCGCGTACCCGATGGCGTGAGGAGATACGCTGGTGTAATTAATATACCGTTATCTTGTATGTTCTCACCCTATAACTTAAATAAACTCCAATTGCCTGATAGGGGCGGTGTTAAAGAAATCCACGCGTATGCCGTTAACCATGGATAACACGTAGTAACCATAATCCACTAAAAAATGAGGCCGGGCCAAGACGCCATTGCGCGGATCTTTGCCACAGTCTCGTATGTACGCAGGAGTACATTTAATGACCACAGTGGCCATGGCCTCGTCGGGTCTATTACAAGCGTCGCTACTCGGTCAGGGAGTGGCGGACGTGCTGGCGCTGCCTCGACTTAAAGCAGAGCTCGTGACTGCTTGTCAGGTAATGGTCAGCCCGTTGCAGCGTCTCTACCTGGGCAACATGGCAGCGCGCACCGCGACTCAGGGATTAACGGCTGATGCACTGATCGAGCGTATGACCCAGCCGTTGGAAGCCTTGCACGGCTGGGTGCTCGAACCGCGGATACTGCCGAGTATTGGCGCTGGCGCCGCCGGCCTCAGCGATTTCTGGCATCTGATATTGATGACTCGCAGTTTGGACGAACTGGCGGGGCGGACGCCGCCAGTGCGGCTCTTGCACCTGTTGGGCCTCGCCAAGGTCAGGGCATGCCTCGAGCAGCACGTCGGCCTGGCCGACGTGCTGCCCGCCTATCTGGTTTCGCAACTTGCCGAGCAGGGCCTGTATGTCAACGAGATAGCCGCTCTGTGCAGCCTGAAGTTATCGACCGTGCGCAACGCTGTATCGCGCCGCGAAATGACTATCTCCAAGCATCGCCAGGTGGGTTTCGACGAGGCACTGGACTGGATGGTCCAGCGCAGCGGCTTTCTCTATCCGCATATCAACGCTGCGACACGGGAGCGCAGGATCAATGGCCGGCTGGCTGCAGAATGGCTTGCCGCCAGCGACAGCGTGGTGTTCGAGCGCTCGGTGAGTCGCTTGAGATTGTCGATCTGGCAACTCGCTGATTGCCGTCAGCGTATCGCGCTCAATACCGAGGGTGTGCGTAGCTGCGTGGTGCTGTTGCCCGGCGTGGATAGCGCCCGGTTGGCGGGGCTGGGCCTGGAAGCGCTCGATGAGCGTAGCGCGGATCCCGCTGCGAGCATGCATCGCGAGGCGTTGATGCTGTGTGGCGAAGAGAGCCTGTGGCAATGTCAGGTACCGACGATGGGCGTACTGAATTCACTGATCGAGCGTTTGCGCCTTGGTGAATCGCGAATGCAGAAGACCTGCGAGGCGTCATTGAGTTGAGCCCAGACGACGAGAGCGCTCAGGCGGCCTGCTCGCGTGGGCGTTGTTGCCAGGCGGAGTAGGAGTACATTGCCAGACCAATCCAGATCAGCACGAAGGTGGCCAGTTGGGTCGGTGAGAGTGGCTCATGAAACACCAGCAGGGCAATGCAAAACTGGATCGTCGGGTTCAGATACATGAGAAAGCCCAGGGTGGCCAGGCGTAGCCGCCTTGCGGCACCGGCGAACGCCATCAGCGGCAGGGCCGTGACCACCCCGCTGGCGATGAGCAGCAGTGAGGCTTGGCCATCACCCTGCATGAAGTGCGATTGACCGCTATTGCTCAACCAGGCGATAGCCAGCAAGCCCAGCGGAAACAGCAGCAATGTCTCGACGAAGAGTCCGGACAGGCCATCCAGCGGAACCTGCTTGCGCAGCAGTCCGTAGGTGCCGAAGGAAGCCGCCAGTACCAGGGTGATCCACGGCAGGGTGCCCAGCAGCACGAGCTGGATGGCAATCGCCACCGCGGCGAGGGCTACGGCGACCCCTTGCAGCGGCGACATGCGCTCCTTGAGAAAGACCATGCCCAACGCCACGTTGACCAGCGGCGTGAGAAAATACCCGAGACTCGCCTGAAAGACGTGATGGCTCTCTACGGCATAGATGTAGATGCCCCAGTTGAGGCCGATCAGTATGGCGCAGGCCAATACCCGCCCCAGCCGCTGTGGCTCGGCCAATGCCGCGCGGATCGGTGACCAGCGCCGGAGCAGGGTCACCAGACCGACCAGGAACACGCAGGACCACAGCACGCGATGGATAAGTATTTCCCAGGCGGGGATGCCCTCGAACAGCGCGAAGAACAGCGGAAAGCAGCCCCACATCAAGTAGGCACAAAGACCAAAAGCGACCCCTTGGGTAGCTTCCTTGTCGGGCTGAACGGGCAGGCTCATGACATTTCCTGGTGCAGTTGGCAGTGATGAGGGCTTAGTGCCTGTATCAACAGGCGCTACGCCGCGTGTCGTCGCGCCCTTAAGGGGCCGTGGCTCAGCGTGAAGCTGACGCTAATGTTAGCATGGCGAGGGTTTCATCGGCTGCACCCTGCCAGGCCCTCAGTTAGGCTAATGGTCATGACCATGATGGCGGCTAGTAGCCGCAACAGGAGGACGCTATGAGCGAGCTACGAACGACCCTCGTGCAACCGGATCTGCGCTGGGAGGATCCCCAAGCCAACTGTCGCTTACTGGAAGATCAACTCGGCGATCTCGGGCAGGCTCAGACCGACCTGATCGTCGTACCGGAGATGTTCGCCACCGGTTTCACCATGAATTCTCGTGAAATGGCCGAATCGATGGAGGATAGCCGGAGTGTCGCCTGGCTACGTCGGCAGGCCATGCAGCGTGGCTGTGTGATGACCGGCAGCATCGCGGTACTCGCCGACGGTGAATACTACAATCGCCTGATCTGGGCGACCCCCGACGGTGAGCTGACTTATTACGACAAGCGCCATCTGTTTCGCATGGCCGGTGAGCATGAGCGTTACGGCATGGGTGATCAGCGTGTGATCGTCGAGCTCAAGGGTTTTCGGCTCTTACTAACGGTTTGCTATGATCTGCGCTTCCCGGTCTGGCTACGCCAGCAGCCTCGCGCAGATGAGCATTTCGAATACGATGCGATGCTGTGTGTGGCCAATTGGCCGGCGCCGCGTCGCCACCCATGGCGTACGCTGCTGCAAGCGAGAGCGGTCGAGAATCTATGTTACGTGATCGGCGTTAACCGTGTCGGTGAAGATGCCAAGAAGCTGGCCTACGCTGGCGATTCGATGCTTGTCGATTTCAAGGGCGAGCCGCTGATCGATGAGCCCCGCGATCAACCTTTCGTCCGTACCGGTGTGCTCGACAGCGACACGCTGGCTCAGTTCCGCGATAAGTTTCCCGCCTGGATGGATGCGGATCGCTTCACGTTGGAGATGTAATGCGCCTCGACAAGTTTCTCTGTGAGACCACGGATTTGACCCGCAGCCTGGCCAAGAAGGCACTCCACCGAGGCGAGGTGAGTGTCGATGGTGAAATGACCAAGAACCCCGCCGTGCATGTCGGCGAGGAGAACACCGTCGAATGGCTGGGGGAGCGGTTAATTCCGTTCGGCCTGCGCTATCTGATGATGAACAAGCCGCTAGGGGTCGAATGTACCACCCGAGCGGGGCGCTACCAGACGGTGCTCGAACTGATCGACCTGCCCAAGGTCGATCGCCTGCATCCGGTGGGGCGGCTGGATGTCGATAGCACCGGGCTGATTCTGCTGACCGACGATGGAAAATGGTCGCACCGCGTGACATCGCCGCGGACCCAGTGCCCTAAGGTGTACCTGGCCACCTTGGCCGAGCCCCTGCAGGGCAGTGCGCTGGAAAGTGCCATCGCCACCTTCGCGGAAGGCATGTTGCTTGATGGTGAACAGAAATCGACCCAGCCGGCACGGCTCGAAGCACTGGCGGCCGAGCGTTTTCGTATCACCGTGACTGACGGAAAATATCATCAGGTACGTCGCATGTTCGTGGCCATTGGCAACCACGTCGAGACGCTGCATCGTGAATCGATAGGCCCTTTGACCCTGGACCCGGATCTTGAGCCAGGGGAATGCCGCATGCTGCGCGGCGAGGAGATTGCCGTCTTCTAAGGCTTCAATACGGATCAAATCAATTTATACCGTTATCTTGTATTAATTTAAAACAAATTCACATCATTGCTCGAATGAAGCAGTTAACTATCGGCTATCAAGGAGAAGCTTGAATGACCAACAAACAAAAGAAGGTTGTCGAGATTCTGCTTGATCGCCATGGCGAGACATTTGCCCATGAACTGGGGGTGGAGCTTTCCCGCAACACCCCGACTCCCTTGTTTCGGCTGCTTTGCCTGGCACTATTGACCAGCGCGCCGGTCGGCGCCAATCAGGCCATGCGTGGCTGCAGGGCGCTCGGCAAGGTTGGCCTGACGACGCCGCGCAAGATGGCCGACTCGCGCTGGGAAGAGCGGGTCGAGGTGCTCAACAAGAATGGCTATGCCCGCTACGACGAGAAGACCGCCAGCCAGCTGGAGGCCTTGACGGCACATCTCCAGGCAGAATATGCCGGCGACCTGCGTAAGCTGCGCGAGCGCGCGAATGGCGACTCCAGCGCGGCGCGACGGCTGCTCAAGGAATTCAAGGGCATCGGTGGCGTGGGTGCCGATATCTTTCTGCGTGAAGCACAGGTCTGCTGGGAGGAGTTCGCACCGTTCGCCGACAAGATGGCCCTCAAGTCGAGCGCCAAGCTGGGGCTCGGTGACGACGTCGAGGCGCTAGCCAGGTACGTGGACGGCGATAGCCAAGTTTTCTGTCGGCTGGTTGCGGCGCTGGTACGTTGCCAACTGGCGAAGGATCACAAGCAGATCCTCAAGCAAGCCTGATGGAAGTACCCCAACCCCCAGTCTGACTAGCCATTGCTCAGGGCTGCGGCTTCCAGCAGGGCACGTGTATAGTCGCTGGTCGGGTGGCGCAGGACCTGCTCGCAGTCGCCATACTCGATGACTTGGCCATTTTTCATGACCATCACCCGATGGGCCATGGCCCTGACGACCGCCAGGTCATGACTGATGAATACGTAGCTCAGGCTACGGCGAACCTGCAATTCACGAAGCAGGGCGATCAGCTGCTTCTGTACGGTGCGATCGAGTGCCGACGTCGGCTCGTCGAGTATCAGCAGTTCAGGCTCGAGGATGATCGCGCGGGCAATGGCGATACGCTGACGCTGGCCCCCCGAGAACTCGTGCGGGTAACGCGAGGCCACATCCTCCGGTAAACCGACTTCCTGCAACGTGGCGACGACCCGTTCCGTGACCGCCTGTTCGGTCAGGTGCGGGTTATGGAAGCGCAACCCCTCGCTGATGACCTCGGCTACCGGCATGCGTGGCGAGAGCGAGCCATAGGGGTCCTGAAAGACGATCTGCATGTTACGGCGCTGCTTGCGCAGGCGATTCCCGGTGAGCGTATCCAGGCGAGTTTCGCCGAGAGTGACTTGTCCGGTCGCCTGATTGAGGCGTAGCAGCGCCATGCCCAACGTGGTCTTGCCTGAGCCCGATTCGCCGACGACACCCAGCGTCTCGCCGCGGGCCAGGCTCAAATCGAGCGGCTGTACTGCAACGAAGGGCGCACGACGACGCGCGAACAGTCGTTTCGGCCGCGCGAAGGCAACCGAGAGCTGGCTTGCCGTGAGCAGCGTATCTTCGCTATGACAGGGTGCCGGGCGCCCCTCGGGCTCGGCGGCCAGCAGGGTCCGGGTATATTCGCTGCGCGGACGCTCGAATACCTCGCTGACGTCCCCGCTTTCCTGTTCGCGCCCCCGGTAGAGTACACAGACGCGATCGGCGTGACGGCGCACCAGGTTGAGATCATGGGTGATGAACAGCATGGCCATCCCGTGGCTTTGCTGGAGATCGCGCAACAGCCGCAATATTTCCTGCTGAACGGTGACATCGAGCGCGGTAGTCGGCTCGTCGGCGATCAGCAGGCGAGGACGGTTGGCGATCGCCATGGCGATCATGACCCGTTGTCGCTGCCCGCCGGATAACTGATGAGGCCAGGCGTCGAGGAGCTCGTCGGGGCGCGGCAGGCGCACCTGCTCGAGGAGTTCATGAGCCTTTAGCCGGGCTGCGCGCTTGGTGATGTCGTTATGCAGGCTCAGCGCCTCGCCGATCTGCTTGCCGACGGTGTGCAGGGGATTCAGCGAGGTCATTGGCTCCTGAAAGATGAACCCGACCCGGTTGCCGCGAATGGGATGCCATTGCGCATCCTCGAGATTCGCAAGATCGTGTCCCTCCAACCGGCGGCTGCCGCTGATCCGCGCATTACCCGGCAGCAGCCCCATCGCTCCCAGGGCGGTGACCGACTTGCCCGACCCCGATTCGCCGACCAGCGCCAGGGTTTCTCCGGCCCTGACACTCAGCGAGAGGCGCTCGACGACCGGTTGCGCGCCAAAGGCGATGGAAAAATCCTCGAGAGCCAACACGCTGTCGTTACTCATCGGCCGGACTCCGCATTGTCGCCAGGCTTTTCATCATGTGCCTCGAAGGTTGGCTGAATAGCGCCGCTGGCGGCCTGAATATGGCGGGGGTCGAAGGCGTCGCGCAGTCCCTCGCCGATGAATACCAGCAACGACAGCATCAGGCTCAGGGTGATGAACGCGGTGATGCCCAGCCAGGGCGCCTGCAGATTGTTCTTGCCTTGGGCGACCAGTTCGCCGAGCGACGGCGAACCGGGGGGCAGGCCGAAGCCCAGGAAATCCAATGCGGTCAAGGTGGTGATCGCCCCGGTAAACAGGAAGGGAATGAAAGTCAGGGTGGCGACCATCGCATTGGGCAGTACATGGCGCCACATGACGAGCCGCGGGGGCAGCCCCATGGCGCGCGCCGCGCGCACGTATTCGAGATTGCGTGCACGCAGAAACTCGGCGCGCACGATATCCACCAGCCCCAGCCATGAAAACAGCAGCATGATACCCAGCAGCCACCAGATATTGGGCTCGACGAGACTGGCCAGAATGATCAGCAAGAACAGTACCGGCAACCCCGACCAGATCTCGGATAGCCGCTGGCCGACCAGATCGACCTTGCCACCGAAGTAACCCTGGATGCCGCCGAAGGCCACGCCGAGCACCAGCGAACCGCCGGTGAGCGCCAGCGCGAACAATACCGATAGCCGAAAACCGTAAATCACTCTCGCCAATACGTCCCGGCCCTGGTCGTCGGTACCCAGCCAATGGCGCAGATCCGGCGGCGAGGGAGCCGGCTGGTTGAGTTGCTGATCGAGAGTGTCGTAGGAGAAGGGGATCGGTGGCCACAGCATCCAGCCGTGTGCGCGGATTTCCTCCTGAACGAACTCATCACGATAGTCGGTGGCCGTCGGCAGGAATCCGCCGAAGTCGGTTTCCGGATAGTCGACCAGCAGAGGCACGTACCAACCGTCCTGGTAGTGCACGATCAAGGGCTTGTCGTTGGCGATCAGCTCGGCACCGAGGCTGAGCACGAAGAGCATGGTGAACAGCCACAGTGACCAGCGTGCCCGAGGGTTGCCGCGAAACACCGCCAGCCGGCGGCGCATGATCGGCGACAGATGCAGCTGCTTTTTCTGCGCTAGTGGAGTCATGCTTCTCGCGTATCGAAATCGATGCGGGGGTCGACCCACACGTAGGTCAGATCCGAGATCAGCTTGAGTATCAGGCCGATCAGGGTATACAGGTAGAGCGTACCGAAGATTACCGGATAGTCGCGCTGCATCACTGCCTCGAAGCCCAGCAGGCCCAGGCCGTTGAGCGAGAAGATCACTTCGATGAGCAGCGAGCCGGTAAAGAAGATGCCCACCAGGGCAGCCGGCAGCCCGGCGATGATCAACAGCATGGCGTTACGAAATACATGCCCGTAGAGGACGCGGCGATCGCTGGCTCCCTTGGCCCGGGCGGTCAGCACGTACTGCTTGTGAATTTCGTCGAGAAAGCTGTTCTTGGTCAGCATGGTCAGCGTGGCGAAGCTGCCGATCGCCGCCGCGATCACCGGCAGGGTGATATGCCATAGATAGTCGCCGATCTTGGCGAGTGGCGACAGCTCGTCGAAGTTGGCCGAGGTCAGCCCGCGCAGCGGGAAGAGATCGAAGTAGCTGCCGCCGGCGAACAGCACGATCAACAGAATGGCAAACAGGAAGCCGGGAATCGCATAGCCGACGATGACCAGCCCCGAGGTCCATACATCGAAGCTTGACCCATGGTGGAGTGCCTTGCGGATGCCCATCGGGATCGAGATCAGGTAGACCAGCAGGGTGGTCCATAGACCCAGCGAAATCGATACCGGCAAGCGCTCGAGCATCAGTGAGACGACCGGGCGATCGCGAAAGAAGCTGTCGCCGAAATCGAAGGTGGCGTAATCGCCGATCATTCCCAGAAAACGCTGGTAGGCCGGCTCATCGAAACCGAACTGCTCCTCGAGCTGGGCGATGAAGCGCGGGTCGACACCGCGCGCGCCGCGCGAGGTCTGCGAGTTGCCGGATGGGTCGCCACCGCCGCTGTCGAGCCGCGTGCTGGCATTGCTGTCGAGCCCCTGATAGCGGGCGATGATCTGATCGATGGGGCCGCCCGGCGCGGCCTGGACGATAATGAAGTTAAGCAGCATGATCCCCAGCAGCGTGGGGATCATCAGCAAAAGGCGTCTTAGAACGTAGGCAGCCACGGGCGTCTATCAGCCTCCACCGTGCTGACGCTGGTTGATCGTTTTGGCGCGCTGCGGGTCGACCCACCAGGCATCCAGGTCGAGATTGTACGCAGGGAAGGGCTGGGTATAGCCATATTTGTCCCATAGCGCGATGCGCGTACCGTCGAGATGGAACTGAGGAATCACGTAGAAGCCCCAGCGCAGCACCCGGTCGAGGGCCTGGGCGGCGGTGTCCAGCGCCTGGCGCGAATCGGCACGGATCAGCGAGTCGACCAGCGCATCGATGACCGGGTCCTGAAGGCCGATCAGATTGCGGCTCTGAGGCTGATCGGCATACGTCGAGGTCCAGTATTCGCGCTGCTCATTACCCGGGTTGGCCGATTGCGGAAAGCTGCCCACGATCATGTCGAAATCGAAATTGCGCAGCCGGTTGAGATACTGATTGACGTCGACGGTACGAATCCGACCCTTGATGCCGATCCGTTCGAGATTCCTGAGTAGCGGCTGGACGATGCGCTCGAACTGGCTGTCATAGAGCAGCACTTCCAGCGTGAAGGGTTGCTCGGTCTCGCGATCGACCAACTGGCCCTGCTGTACCTCATAGCCGGCATCGCGCAGCAGGCCCAGCGCCTTGCGCAGACGCGGGCGCAGATCCTCGGGTTGCTCGATCGGCAGCGGCTCGTCGAACAGCCGCTCGGGGAGCTGTTCACGGTGGGGTTCGAGCAGCGCGAGCTCGGCGTCGCCGGGCAGGCCTTTGGCGGCCATGTCCGAGCTTTCGAAATAGCTGTGGGTGCGCGCATAGGCCCCGTAGAAGAGTTGCTCGTTGAGCCACGGGAAGTAGAACGCCAGATTGAGCGCTTCGCGCACCTGCACGTCCTTGAACTTGTCGCGCCGCAGGTTCATGACGTAGGCCTGCATGCCGGCTGGCTGGGCGTCGGCCACGAGCATCTTTTCGACGAAGCCATTGGCGACGGCCGGGAAGTCGTAGGCGGTGGCCCAGTTGCGCGCGCTGGACTCGATTCGCAGGTCGACGTTGCCGGCCTTGAAGGCTTCCAGTGCCACCGTCTGGTCCCGGTAGTAGTCGAACACCAGCCGGCCGATGTTGTGGCGGCCGCGATTGACCGGCAGGTCCTTGCCCCAGTAATCGTCGACACGCTGATAGACGATGCGCCGTCCGGGATCGACCTCGGCGATACGGTAAGGCCCGGAACCCAGCAGCTTGTCGAGCGTCGGCGTGGTGAAATCGCGGCTCGCCCAGTAGTGCTCGGGCAACACGGGCAGTTGCCCCAGGATCAGCGGCAACTCGCGGGAGTTTTCGGCGGCAAACTCGAAGCGGACAGTATCCTTGTCGACGGCTTGGGCCGAAGTGACGTCGGCGTAATAACCGGCATAGAAGGGCTCGCCCTCGTCGCGCAGCAAACGAAAGCTGAATACCACGTCGTCGGCCGTGACCGGCGTGCCGTCATGAAAGCGGGCGGCGCGGATTGATGTCGAATTCCATCCAGCGACGCTCGGGGTCGAGGCGAACACCCTCGGCAAGCAACCCGTACATTGAAAAGGGCTCATCGGGATTGCTGACCATCAGCGTGTCGTAGATGGCATTGAGGCCGCTGGCCGGGGTGCCCTTGATGATGAAGGGATTGGTCGAGTCGAAACTGCCCTGTGCGGCACGGACCAGTTCGCCGCCCGGCGGGGCCTCAGGATTGACGTAGGGGAAATGGGCGAAATCGGCCGGCAGCGCGGGCTGGTCGTAGAGCGCCAGGCCATGGACCGTCGGAACTGGGCGGTATCGGCGGCCAGGAGCGCCCCTGGTAGCGTCAACACGGCGGCCGCCAGCAGCGCGGCCAGGCAATTACGTAACATCGGCGAGATCCTTCTGATCGCGCGACATGTCGCGCCTTGCCTGACATGTCGTACCTTGCCTTAAGAGTAACCGGCATGTCCACGAGTTGGATCGAGCAACCGGTGAGCGGGTCGAAAACGCCGTGTCGCCTGCGACGCCGACGCACGCCGATCACCGGCAGTCTAGTTTGCCAGATACAGTGTCAGGCGCTGCCCGGGTTGTAAATACTGGCTGTCATCGAGCGCGTTCCAGCGCGCAATATCCGAGGCGGCGACATCATGACGCTGGGCGATGCCGTCGAGACTATCTCCGGGCTGGACTTTAACCACCAGCCTATCAGTACGGCTCTCGAGGCGTCTCCCGACCTAGCGGAACGCGCAGGGTCTGGCCGATACGGATGATATCGCCACTTAGACGATTCTCCTGGCGCAGCACGCGGAGCGGGACCGAATGGCGGGCGGCGATCGCCGACAGGGTGTCACCGCGTTGCACCTGGTAGCGCTGCCAACCGTTCACAGCCGGCGACGGTTGGCCGGCGAGTGCGCTCACCAAGGTATCGCGCACCTTGGTCGGAACCAGCAATGCCGGCGCGCTACGTGGCAGCGTAACGTTCTGGAGCAACCCGGGATTGAGTGCCTCCAGCTTGGCTTCGCTCACGCCGGCCAGCTTGGCGGCTTGCTCGAGGTTGATCTGGCCAGCGATTTCGACACGTGCGAAAGCCGGCTTGTCGGCGATGGCGGGCAAGTTGATGCCGTAATTATCCGGGTGGGCGATGATCAACGAGAGCGCCAGCAGCTTGGGTACGTAGTTCATCGTCTGGCGCGGCAGCTGAAGATCCCAGTAACTTCCCGACCTGCCCTGGGCGAGGGCGTTGCGCATTGCGCGGTTGACGGTGCCTGCGCCGGCATTGTAGGCCGCCAGGGCCAGTTCGAAATCCCCGTCGTACCATTGATCGGCCTGTTGCTGGAGGTATTCCAGCGCCGCTCGCGTCGAGCTGATCACGTCGAGCCGACCGTCATACCACCAGTCACGCCGCAAGCCCAGTGCATCGCCAGTGCCGGGCATTATTTGCCACAGGCCGGTGGCGCCGCCGGCGTGCTGTGCAGTGGGGTTGTAGGCGCTTTCGATGAAGGGCAGCAGGGCGATCTCGCCGGGCATGTCGCGGCGTTCGAGCTCCTCCATGACCCAGTAGAGCCATGGACTGGCCTGCTGAGCGATCTCGCCCACGCTTCTGGGGTGCTTGCGATAGTATTTCAGCCAATGCTGAACGCGTGGTTCATGGGCATCGACTTGCCACCGAAAATCACCGCGCAGGCGCTGCCAGGCGTCCTTGCTCACGGCGGATTTCAGGGTCAGCTCGTTCCAGAAACTCGGGGTTGTCTGCGGTTGTGCCTGTACGGCGCCAACACTTAAAGCGAGCATCAGGCCACCCGCCAGGCTTTGTGCGCGGCGGCGGGGCGATCGGTGAGTCATATCCAGGTGTCCTCGTGGGCGCGAAAATTGGCGTCCATGGGGTTCAGAAGCTGTCTTTCCAGGCGCGCAGCGTCGTGAATGTGTTCAGGGGTGTGTCCGCCGCTCCCTGCGTGGCGACTTGCGCACGCAGGGCCTCGACAGACACTCGCAGAAAGGGGTTGATCTGGCGTTCGCGTCCGATATTGCTGGGCAGGGTCGGTCGCGCGAGCTCGCGGGCCTGCCGGCATTCGTCCAGATAGCGGTCACGGGTCGGGTTGTCCGGCTCGGCGGCCTGGGCGAAGCGCAGGTTGGCCAGGGTATATTCGTGCGCGGCGAAAATCAGTGTGTCCTCGGGAGGGCGCTTAAGCGGGCTCAGCGCATCGTGCATCTGCTCCGGCGTGCCTTCGAACAGGCGGCCACAGCCACCCGAGAACAGCGTATCGCCACAGAACAGCAGGGGCGGCGTTCCGGCGGCAAAGAATGCGATATGATCGAGGGTGTGGCCGGGGACTGCCATGACCTCGAAACGACGTCCCATGACACGGCATTCGTCGCCGTCGCCCAGTTGCTCATCGAGCCCCTGGATGGCTGGGTTGGCGGGGCCGATGACGTGGGGGGCGTAGCGCCTGGCGAGCTCCTCAAGTCCGCCGGTATGATCGTGATGATGGTGGGTGATCAGCACGGTCGTCAGGTTGAGTCCCTCTCGTTCCAGAAACTCGATGACCGGCGAGGCGTCGCCTGGGTCAACGACTGTCACATCGCTGCTGGTATCCTGACGCAACAGCCAGATATAGTTGTCGCTTAAAGCCGGAATGGGTGTCACGCTCAACATGAAGGGTTTATCCTCGGCGCGGTTGTCGGCAGCCTGAGCAGTAATCGTTTAAGCAGTGCCCGCTTAATCGTTACCGGCGCACACGCGGCACAACTCCGGCTGCGTAAAATGGCCTAACCTTGGGGGGATCGAGGCGCTGTGTCAACTTCGCAGTCAACACTCGAATTGGCACGACTGGTACGCGAAGGACGTCGCTACTGGTCGACGCAAGCCGGCCTGGCCCATTGGCAGGCCGAGCGGGCCTGTCTGGGCCCGATATGCGAAAACCTCTTTGGGGCCCATAGTTTACAACTGGGGATGGCGCCGCGACTCAGTGACATGTGTCCCATTCGTCACTCTCTCACCTGGGCGCCGACCCGCGAGCTTGCCGACGATGCAGCGACCGTGATCAGCGCGCCGGACAGCCTGCCGTTGGACGACGAAAGCATGGCTCTCGTGGTCATTCATCATCTGCTTGAAGTCATTCCCGAGCCTCACCGGGTCCTTCAGGAGGCGACGCGACTGGTCGCCGACGAAGGCCGTCTGATTCTGTTCGGCTGGTCGCCCTTGAGCATCGAGGGGTGTCGCCGACCGTGGGCGGGACGACGCAAGGTACTGCCCTGGCGTGGCCAATGGCGAACCCCCGGACGGCTCAGGGACTGGTTGGCGTTTGTCGATTTCGAGATCGAACGGGTAGACTACTGCGGGTTTCGGCTGCCCGGCGGTTACCCGCACAACGCTGCCCTGGAGATCCTGGGGCGACGCCACAATCTGCCCCTGGGCGATACCTACATGATTCGTGCGCGGCGGCGTAGCCAGTGGGCGCAGGTCATTCGGCCACGGTTGCGAACGCCGGCAGTGGGGCGCTCGCTGTTGGGACACGCACCGCGGGTGGCAAACACCGACCATGAACGCGAAAGGATGACCGAGGTTGAATGAACACGACTTACCCCGGGTAACCATCTATACCGATGGCGCTTGTCGCGGTAACCCGGGTCCGGGTGGGTGGGGCGCACTGCTCAGTTCCGGTGAGCATGAGAAGACGCTCAACGGCTTCGAGCGGCAGACCACCAACAACCGCATGGAATTGACCGCCGCGATAATGGCGCTGCGTGAACTCAAAAGGCCCTGTCGTGTTGCCTTGCATACCGACTCGCAATACCTGCGCAAGGGCATCACCGAGTGGATTCATGGTTGGCGGAAGCGTGGCTGGAAGACAGCCGCCCGACAGCCGGTCAAGAATGCCGAGTTGTGGCAGGAGCTCTTGATCGAGTCACAGCGCCACCAGATGGAATGGCACTGGGTCAAGGGCCACAGTGGCCACCCCGGCAACGAACGCGCCGATGCCCTGGCCAACGCGGCCATCGATGCAGCAGCGACGGCCAGCTGAGCCAGCGCCTCCTTCCGTTCTATTACCAGCGAGCCATTACCAGCGAGATCATCATGCGCCAGATCGTCCTCGACACCGAAACGACCGGTATCGATCCCAAGGAAGGACATCGGTTGATAGAAATCGGTGCCGTCGAAGTCATCAATCGTCGGTTGACCGGTCGCAGCTATCATCAGTACATCAATCCCGAGCGAAGCATCGAGGCGGAAGCCGTCGAGATCCATGGCATCACCGACGAGCGCGTGGCCAATGAACCGCGTTTCGCCGAGATTGCCGACGCGTTCTGGGAATTCATCCTCGGCGCCGAGCTGGTCATTCATAATGCCGCTTTCGACGTGGGCTTCATCAATCATGAGTTCCAGCTGCTGCAGGCCTTGCGTGGCGAGCCGGTGCTGGGCCCCGTCGCCGATCATTGCGGTATCCTCGATACGCTGAAGATGGCGCGCGACCGGCATCCCGGTCAGCGCAACAGTCTCGATGCGCTGTGCAAGCGCTACGAGATCGACAACGGCCACCGGGTGTTGCACGGCGCCTTGCTCGACGCCGAGATCCTGGCCGACGTCTATCTGGCGATGACCGGCGGCCAGACGGCCTTGACCCTCGATGCCGATGCCGGCGAATCGAGCGACGGAGGTGTTGCGGCCAGCCGCATCCGCCGCCTGCCAGTAGATCGCCCACGGCTCGCCGTGCCAGTGCCCAGCGATGACGAGTGGGCCGCTCATCAGGCTAAGCTGTCGAGTATTCGCGACTCGGCCGGCGAGTGCCGTTGGGATGCGATGGGCGGCTGGGACCCGCGGCAGGTGGAGCGCTGATGTTTCACCGTGACCTGCCCGCTGCCGAGCGCCACAGCGGCGGAATGTATATCCGCATGGATACCCGTGGGCGCATTGCCCCGGCGCGGGACGGCAGCTTTCTCGAGCACGTGGCCAACTGGCCCGACGGGGCCCAGCCGCTGGGCTTCTGGCACGAGCTACCCGTGGCCGTGCTCGCCGAATCGGCGGAACATGATTGGCCGTCGGCAAGACAATGGCTTGGCGAGTTGGGTGAGTCGCACTTCATGCTGCTGTCTACCGCGTTGCAGGTAGTGACCTGGCAACGCGATCATCGCTTCTGTGGCCGCTGTGGCAGCCAGACTCGGCGGATCGCCGGTGAGTTCGCCATGCATTGCGATACTTGCGGCCATCGCAACTATCCGCGCATCTCGCCCTGCATCATTACCCTGGTGACGCACGGCGAGGATCTGCTGCTGGCACGCAGTCCGCGCTTTCCGCCCGGGCGCTATTCGACCCTGGCTGGCTTCATCGAGCCCGGCGAGGCCGCTGAGGACGCCGTGCGCCGCGAAGTGTACGAGGAGGTCGGCCTGAGTCTCGGGCGTGTTAGCTACTTTCAAAGCCAGTCCTGGCCCTTCCCGCATTCCTTGATGCTGGGCTTTTTTGCCGAAGCCGCCAGCCGGCATATTCGCATCGATGGCGTCGAAATCGCCGATGCGGCGTGGTTCACCCCGCGCCGCTTGCCGCAGCTGCCACCGGCCTATTCAATTTCGCGGGCTTTGATCGAGACCCATCTGCAGGGCGTCAGGGCAGGGTAGTCAACCCACGGGCGACCGAGCAGCTACTATCGGCTATAATCTCGGCCCCGCGCCAACCGCGCATCGCTTGCGAGGGTTCCCTCACCCCTCGAATATCTATCGTCAGTAAAAAAGGACCCACATGCTTGCTCTGACCGACTACCAGTATCGGCGCTGCCTATTGGCCATGGTGGCGTTGCACATCCTCGTCATCACCGCCAGCAATTACCTCGTGCAGTTACCTTTCACGATCGCTGGATTGCATACCACCTGGGGGGCGTTCAGCTTCCCGTTCATTTTCCTGGCGACGGACCTCACCGTACGGCTGTTCGGCAAGACGCCGGCGCGGCTGATCATTGCTCGCGTGATGTTTCCGGCATTGATCATCTCCTACTTGCTCTCGGTGTTGTTCGAGAAAGGCGATTTCCGCAGCCTGGCTGCATTGGGCGAGTTCAATCTGTTCGTCGCGCGCATCGCGCTGGCCAGCTTCATGGCTTACGTGATCGGCCAGCTGCTCGACATCCAGGTCTTCGATCGTCTGCGGCGCAGTGCGCGCTGGTGGGTGGCGCCGGCGCTGTCGACGATCATTGGCAACCTTGCCGATACCTTCGCCTTCTTTTCGATCGCCTTTCATAACGGGCCGGACGCCTTCATGGCCAGCCATTGGGTGGAGATTGCCTGGGTCGATTACGCCGTCAAGCTGAGCATTTCTCTATTATTGTTCCTGCCCATGTACGGGCTGCTGCTAGGGTGGCTGATGCGCCGCCTGCTCGCCTGGGGCGCACAGCCGGTCCGCGAGGGCGTCTAATTCGGTTTAACAGCTACCCGAGACTCGATTCGCGATGACACAAGGAGAGGCTCGCATGACACAGACCATTGCTTTGCATTATCAGATCAGCGGCCCCGCGCAGGGCGTGCCACTGGTTATTCTCCACGGCCTGTTCGGCAGCGCCGACAATTGGCGTTCGCATGCCAAGCAATGGCAGGAGCAGCGTCGCGTGGTGGCCGTCGACCTGCGCAATCACGGTCGTTCGCCGCATGCCAAGACCATGAGCTACCAGGCAATGGCCGAGGATGTGATTGCGCTGCTCGACCAGCTGGGGATAGAGCGCTGCGACCTGCTGGGCCATTCGATGGGCGGCAAGGTCGCCATCAGCGTGGCGCGTCTTTATCCGCAACGCCTGGCATCGCTGATCGTCGCCGACATCGCCCCGGTGGCCTATGACCATGGCCATGAAGCTATTTTCGACGCCATGCGTCAGGTCGAGCACGATGCGCCCGAGTCACGCAAGCAGGCCGATGCGGCGATGGCCAAGCATGTCGAGACACCGGCGATACGCATGTTCCTGGCAACCAATCTGGAGCGTGGCGAGGATGGCGTCATGCACTGGCGAGTGGGGCTCGACGAGATCGAGGCCGCGTATGCCGACATCGTCGCCGAGCCGGCCGGTGAGGATAGCTACTCGGGACCGACCCTGGCCCTTCGCGGAAGCCGCTCGGACTACGTTGACGACTCGCGGCTGTCGCAGCTCAAGGCGGTATTGCCCGAAGCGCAAGTCGTTACCCTGAATGCGGGGCATTGGTTGCATGCCGAGGCACCGGAAGCCTTCCATGACGCCGTGGATGAATTCCTGGCCGGGCGTGGCTGAAGAAAATGTTCCTGAGCCAAACGTTCCTGAACAAAAACGTTCCTGAACAAAAGAGCGGCGGGAACTCCGGCCGGCGCCAGGGGTTACCAGAGCGTCTCAGGTCAGGGCGTCTCGATCTCGACGGCGAGGCGTGACACCGGGGTGATTTGCTCGATCAACCCCCGGGCTTTCAGATACGCTTCGAAGCGCGCATAGCGCTGGGGTTGAAGCAGGCTGGGGCGTAGCGCCATGAGCCGTAGCACGTCAGGCCAGGCCGCCCGATTCTCTGGCGTATCGAGCGCCGGCTCGGCCGTGCGGACCATATCCCAGGCGGCCTGCGGATGCTTGACCAGCCAGGCAGAGGCCTGTTCCAAGGATTCGAGAAGATGGCTGATGTCGCGGCGGTGCGCGCTGAGATCGTTGCGATTGGCGACCAGAATCAGTGCGTCATGCAGCGGTATGCCGCTGTCGTCGGTGGAGAATTCACGAGTTGCGACGCCCTGTTGAGCACTTTGGCGTCGCTCCAGTGGTCTCAGCGTACCGACGACGGCATCAACCTCACCGCGGGACAGAGCCTGACTGAGCGAGAAATCGACCCGCTTGAGCTTGATCTCCTCGAGACCAAAGGTTTGTTGTTCGAGCAGGCCATCGAGTAGCACGCGAGCTTCGTCCTCTACCGCATAGCCGATGGTTTTACCTTTCAGATTGGCCAGCGAGGTAATGTCACGGTCCGTGCGGACCAGGATTCCGCTGAGGGGTACGGGAATCAGCGTGGCAACCCTGACCAGGGGGAGGCCACGGTCGACCAGCCGATGCAAGGTGGGCTGCGACATCAGGGCCAGGTCGGCACGTTCGGCCGCCACCAACTTGGGCGGCACATTCGGGTCGGCGGGGGCGTCGAAGGTGACGTCGAGTCCTTCCTGGTCGAGCAGGCCGCGCTCGCGGGCGACGATCAGCGCCGCATGGTAGGGATTGATGTACCAGTCGAGCATCACATGCAGACTATGGGTCGGCGGCGGTGTAATGGTCTCCGGCTCAGCCTGGACAAAGCGTGGCTCGGAGGGCCGACGCAGGACCGAGTAGCAGCGCTTCGCCCTCCTCGGGGAGTCGCTCGATCAGCAGGTTGTTAGGACAGCGCTATTCGCCGCTCCATCTTCAGCTTCGCCGCTAACCTGTAGCGCCGCCTCGACAGCGCTCTTGCCGAGTGGCGGTGCGGCCTGGGTCAGGTGGGCGGCACATGCCAAGGCGAGACCTAGCAGGATGACCGGAAAACGGCTCTCCAGCATCACTACGATTCCTTTTGCTGCGCCATGAGAGGGCCCGCGTAGCGGCGTGGGCGGCGCTCCAGTCTAGCCGGCGGCTATCGGGCTGGCCAGCGAAGCCGTCGTTCGACAGCGTAAATGGCCCTTGCTGTGAAGGGCCTGAGCCGCTCCGTAAAAGGTGCCTACGCCATGCCTGGAGCGCATGACATACTAAAAGAAATCAAGGGACCCGACATTGATCACCATGGATAGTATCAATACGTTGTTCCTGTTCACCGGCTCATTATTGGCGCTGAGTATCCTGGCGAGCCGTCTGTCGTCGCTATTCGGCGTTCCCTTGCTGTTGATCTTCCTGGCGTTGGGCATGCTGGTCGGCGAGGATGGCCTGCTGGGCATCGAGTTCAGCAATTACTCGCTGGCGTTCATCATCGGTCATCTCGCCCTGGCGATGATCCTGCTCGACGGTGGCTTGCGTACCCGCCTGAAGACCTTCCGTGTCGGCTTCAAGCCGGCACTATCGCTGGCGACACTCGGGGTCTTCTTGACCAGCGGCATCGTGGGGCTATGCGCCATGTGGCTTCTCGATCTTAGCCTTGTTCAGGGCTTGCTGGTGGGAGCGATCGTCGGCTCGACGGATGCCGCGGCAGTATTCTCGATGCTCGGTGGGCGGGGACTCAACCTTAATGAACGCGTCGGGGCCACGCTGGAAATCGAGTCCGGCACCAACGATCCGATGGCCATCTTCCTGACCATGACCCTGGTCGAGGTGCTTACCGGCGAAGTCGGCGGGCCAGCCGATACCTTGCTGCTGTTCATCAAACAGTTCGGGCTGGGGTTAGTGATCGGAGTGGGCGGGGGCTGGCTGATTGCCAGGTTGCTGCGCTGGCTCGACCTGGCTCCTGGCCTTTATTCATTGCTGACTCTGGGGTTGGGGTTTTCGTCTTTGGGCTGACAAGTGCGCTGGATGGCAGCGGCTTTCTGGCGATTTATCTGACCGGTCTCATGGTCGGCAATCAGCCGGGACGACATCTCAGCTTTATCCTGCCGGTACACGACGGCTTGGCCTGGCTAAGTCAAATCGGACTGTTCCTGGTGCTGGGCCTGTTAGTGACCCCGAGCGAGATGATGGTTTATGCGATCCCGGCCACGCTGCTGTCGTTAGTGTTGATCTTTGTGGCCCGCCCGCTGGCGGTGATCGTGGCCATCAAGCCATTCTTTCGCTTCCGCTGGCGAGAGATCGCGTTCATTTCCTGGGTCGGCTTGCGTGGTGCGGTGCCGATCGTACTGGCGATTTTCCCGGTCATCGGCGGTGTGGAGAACGCCGCCCTGTACTTCAACGTGGCTTTTTTCGGGGTGCTGATATCGCTGCTCATCCAGGGCAGCAGCCTCTCTCCTGCGGCCCGGCTCACCAAGGTTCTGGTACCAGCTCGAACCACACCTAATCGGCGTGGCCCGCTGGGCGTCCTGCCGGAAAATGATTACGAGATGTTCGTCTATCAGGTCGAAAACGATGCCTTGGAGGACACCCCTATCCGTTTGCTGCGCTTTCCCTCGGGAGCGATGATCTCGGCCCTGTTTCGACAGCACGCGATGTTGCATCCAAAAGGAAATACGCGGCTGCGCATGGGGGATGTGCTTTGCATCATCGGTCGTAGCGACGATCTGCCCGCGTTAAATCGGCTTTTCAACGGCGATGCCCGCCTTAAGCAGGAACGCGCTTTCTTCGGCACCTTCACCCTCGATGGAGGCGCGCTGATGCGTGATGTGGCAGATGCCTATGGTTTGACATTGAGCCCCGGCGAGCAGGAGATGACGCTTGGTGAGTTCGTGTCCTTGCGGGTCGGCGGCCATCCCGTAATAGGTGACGACATCGACTGGCACGGCTTTCAGTGGGTTATCAGTGAAATGGAGGGCAATCGCGTCAAACGTGTAGGTTTACGGCTGTATTGACCGGCAATCTCAAAAGGGCGGTTATAGGAAAGAAAGGAGGATAAAGACAGAACAGCCAGCAGGCCCGCTCAAGGACCTGCGAAGCTTCGCAAAGCCGTGCCAGTCGATTAAGCAGACCCGCTTCGGCCGACTTTGAAGCCGAGCGGGCACGTGCCTCCAGCTTTCAGGCTTTAACCGAAACTTCGCTGGCTTTCATTCAGCCAGTCACCACAGTGGGTGCCTGCCCCCGCCCAATCCTGGCTGACATGGGTAACGAGCAACGCATCCTCTCTAGTCAAATGCGGCCGAAGTTGATCACGGATATCCGCTGCACTGCCTGCTGCCTCGAGTAGCCAGCAGCCATCCATGACATGCAGATGAGTATGTGATTCCAGTATCTCATAGAAGCTGGCGTACTCATCTGGAAGGCTGAGATCATAATGTACTGAGAAAATGGGCATAAGAGCACCCTGCGCTACGTAGTGTATTTATCGATCATGCCTAGGATACATTTACTTACATACTCTGATCAATCCCATTATATCGAGATAAACAAAGGCTTTTCTAGAGCAGATTTTTGGTTAAAAAGCACGTCTTTTTTTATGAGAGTATAGCTTCCCACTAATTAAAAACTCCTCAAAAAATTAGGCGAGTAAAATTGAGCATGCCTATATATTGAATAGGAATAAAGTTCAGCACAAAACCCCGCTATGCGGAGCCCTTGTGATCTTGGCGCAGCGCATGGCTGTCGGCGACATCGAACTTGCCCATGTCCTTGAATTGCTGCGCCCGTACTGGGAAACCAAGACCGAGACCATGACCCGTTTGCGTCAGCGCATCGAGGCTGTACTCTCATGGGCAACGGTCCATGGCCGTCGCTCCGGCGAGAACCCGGCACGCTGGAAAAGGCATCTCGACACCATCCTGCCGGCACCCGCCAAGATCGCGAAGATAAAGCATCTCGGGCGCCTCCTACCGACGATATGCACGATTTCATGTCCAGCAAGGACATCAAGCCACTGAAGAAGCACCAATATCAGTACCGCATGAGGGTAGGCCGCTACCGGGTGCTGTTTGATGTGTAGGCGGGCCTGAAGGTGGTATCGATCGAGGAGGTGAGAAAGCGCGATGAACGTACCTATTGATTATCGCATCAGCGAGCTGGATGGCCGCCGCTTTGCCGTGATGCCGCTGGAGCAGTTTACCGAGCTGGTGGACCGCGCCGGAGAGGCCGATGCTCTGACGCTGCCTCATGAGGTGGCAAGCCGACACTTGGTAGATGATGTGCCGCTGGTTCGATGTGGCGATGCTGCTCGAACCGTTGGTCCACTTCATGAGCAGCTTTCCTGACCCGACGTAGCGCTTCCTGGTTGTCGGAAGTCCTGAGGGAAAACGTCTCCTCAGTCTTCGGATAAGTGACTCGAATATCTTGGGGAATCGCGGCTCGGTGATAGTACCGACCGCCACGACGATAGAGGCGGGGATGTGCTGTTGAGTCCACTTGTTTCATACCCCCACTGTAACAGTCCAATGGGGCAGCCCGAAACGAGAACGCCCCGAGAACAGTAAGTTACTGAATCTCAGGGCGTCGTGTTCCTAT
>CAVZBU010000015.1:0-143498 GCA_963773565.1 uncultured Gammaproteobacteria bacterium
CCAGCACGATCATCAGCCCCGCCAGCGCGGCGGCCACCCAGCCGGCGATGTGTCGGCGCAGCTCGCCGAGCAGCGCCGACAGCCGGGCGACGCGGTCGACGTAGACCACGACGTCATCATTGGCGGCCAATTGTTTCAGTGCGGTGACTTCGTCGGGGGTGTCGACGCCGGTCAGTACCAGCGTCGCCGCCAGCGTGCCCGGTTCGGCCCCCGCAGCCTCGCCCAGCCACAGGCGGCGATCGCGCTCGCCGACGGGCATCGCCAGCCAGTCGGCCACATGCAGCAGCGGTACGCCGTCGAGCGTGGCTCGGGCGCGGGCCAGCGTCTCCGGCGGCAGCCCGGCGCGTTCGACCAGCGTGGCCAGCGGTTCGCCATAGAGCCGGCGTACCCGCGCGAGATTGGCCTGTTGCTCGGCCGGCGGGGGCACGCGATCGGCGAGGTTGTCGTAGCCGATCGCTAGGCCGGCGTCGATCCGCGTATCCAGCGCCTCGCCGAGTCTAGTCAAGTGTTCGATCAGCGCGGCCTCATCGGCACCGCGCACCAGCAGGTAGTGGCTGCCGGTATCGCTGCCCAGCAGCGACTGCACCTGGCGCTCCTCGGCGAGTCGCTGCGGCGACGACGGATTGAGCAGGCGCAGGCTGTCGTCGATCTCCAGGCGCCCGGCGACGATCGCCAGCATCACCGCGCACGCCGATCAACGCCACCCAGGGCGACAGACGGCGGCGCGGCGTGGTGGCTCGCCACAATCGCTCGGCCAGCCGCGCGGTGGCGGGGTGCGCCGGCAGGCGCAGGCGCGGCAGCCACAGCACCACGCACAGCCAGGCGCCGGTCAGCCCCAGTGCGGCGAAGATCGCCATCTGGCGCAGCCCGGGCAGCGGCGTCAGTGCCTGGGCGAGATAGGCCACCAGGCTCGAGGCCAGCCCCAGCGCGAGCCCCGGTAGCAGGGCGCGCAGCCGAAAGCGCGGCCCTTCGATGGCGCGGTCGCTCTGCAGGTGCAGGGCGTAGTCGATGGCCACGCCGATCAGGCTGGCGCCGAACGCCAGGGTCAGCAGATGCAGCCGGCCGAACAGCGCCAGGGTCAGCGGCAGGGCGAACAGCAGCCCGCCGGCCAGCGGCAGCAACAGCGCCGCCAGCGTGCGCGGCGAGCGGAACACCACCAGCAGGATCACGATCAGCCCGGCGAAGGCGCCGAGGCCGATGGTCGGTGATCTCGTGGCGAGCCTGGCGGGCGCCGGCGGCGGCGTGGAAGATCAGCCCCGAGTGCAGCAGCTCGGCCTGCGGATGGGCGCGCTCGAACGCCGCCAGTTGCTCGCTGAGCGCCTGCTGGGTCGACAGCGCATAGGGGCTGCCCGCCAGCTGGCCGATCAGCAGGGCGCGGCGTGTGCCGGCCTCGTCGCGCACCGTCAGCAGGCCCTGCCAGGGCTCGATGCGCCCGCTGTCGTTCTGAGCGTTCAGCCAGCGCGCGAGCAGGCCGAACGGATCGCGCACCGGCTGCGGCGAGCCGAGCGGCGAGAACAGCCGCTCGAGGGCCGGCTCGACCAGCGCGGCGCCGCCGTCGGCATCGATCGCCGCCTCGAGCGCCGGGGTCAGCAGCCGATAGCGATAGGCGCCGAGCGTCTCGCGCGGGTCGGCGTCGGCGAGATCGACGTCCCGCCAGTCGAGGCGGGCGAGGTCGGGAAGTTCATTCAAGCGTTCGGCGAGCGCGGCGGTGGCCTCGGGCAGATCGTCGGCGGCGAGCAGCAGCACGAAGCGGTCCTCGAAGGGCTGGCCGAGCTGCGCGGAGGCCCGCTCGATCAGCGGCGCCTGGCGATCCTCGGGCAGCAGCGCGGTGAGCCGGGTGTCGCTGGGCAGCCCGTCACGCAACTGCCAGGCCAGCAGCAGCGCGCAGCCGGCGAGGATTGCCGCCCAAAGCCATGCCAAGGGGCGCGGGGAAGCCAGGCTGCGGGGCGCGAAGAAAGCCAGGTCGCGGGGCGATGACGGGATTCACTCGCCATCCGGGCCCTCGCCGGCCTGCGTCTCGTCCGCGTCGAGCGGGCGCTGGTCGCTGAAGATCACCTTGAGAATGTCGTCGTTGGCGGCATGCAGACTGAGCGTTTGCAGATAACGGCCGCCGGCGAGATGGATGCTTTCCAGACGTTCGCGAACGGCCTGCTGGCGCGGTGTCAAGTCGACGTTCCAGGCTTCGGCGTCGCCGGCGAGGCTGATCTTAAAGCGCTGCTCGAGGGCGTCCCAGTCGCCATCGAGCAGACTCAATAGCAGCTCGGCGGCCTGCTGGCGGCGGCGATCGTCGTTGCCGTCGGCCTCGGTGCCGCCCGATTCATCGAGGCTCGCGGCATCCTGCGGCGTGAACACCAGACGCTTGTCGACCGGGGTTTCCAGCGTCCACACCACGCGGTTGTCGCGTTCATAGCGAAAGTGCCCGCGACTGACCAGCTCGGTGTCCAGATCGGCCAGATAGCGCGTCTGCTCGAAACGTCCGGCAATATCGGGCGTCGCCGCGAGTCTCGCCTGCAGGGCCTCCAGGTCGAAGGCCAGCGCCGGGACACTCCACAGCAATAGCAGTAGGCTCAGATCGCATGACAGGCTCCTTAGCGGGTGTTACAAAAGGGCTGCGACTCGACAATACGGCGTTAAAATCATCCTCAATATGCTCATTGACCCATGTAAACTCCGCTATTTCGTCTGAGTTTGCCTTGTCTTGCCTTCGCTCGCCTGTTTTGACACCCTCAGTGGCGATCACGGCGTGTTGCAATACAGCGGCGCGGCGAGCGTCTCGAGCTCAGCGCATAGCCGGCGCAGGTCGCTGTCCAGCGCGCGGTCCTCACCCAGCGGGGCGATGCGCGTGCGGCATTCGGCGACGAACTCGGCGAGCGCCGGCGGCGGTGCCCCGGCGCTTTCCTGGCGCAACTCGACGCCCTGGCAGGCCGCGTGCAGCACCCCGGCGACGACCTGCTCGGTGAGGGTCAGCACGCGCAGCGCATCGCGGGCGGCGATGGTGCCCATGCTCACCTTGTCCTGGTTGTGGCTTTCGGTGGAACGCGAGAACACGCTGGCCGGCAGGGTGTGCTTGAGCGCCTCGGCGGTCCACGCCGAGACGCCGATCTGCAGCGCCTTGTAGCCATGGTTGAGCGGCGCGCGCTCAACGCTGGCGCCGCTCAGGTTGGCCGGCAGGCCGTGGTTGTAGCGCTCGTCGACCAATAGCGCGAGCTGACGATCGAGCAGGTCGGCGATATTGGCGACCAGCGTTTTCAGCGAATCCATGGCGAAGGCGATGTGGCCGCCGTAGAAGTGTCCGCCGTGCATCACCGATTCGCCGAGCGGGTCGATCAGCGGATTGTCGTTGGCGCTGTTGAGTTCGCCTTCGATGAAGCCGCGCAGCCAGTCGAGGCTGTCCTCGAGTACCCCGATCACGTGCGGCGCGCAGCGTGTGGAATAACGGTCCTGCAAGCGCGAGGCGTTGCGCGGCGGGTGCGCGTCCCGTGTGGCCAGGTCGCCGCGCAGCCGCGCGGCGCAGCGCTGCTGGCCGGGGTGCGGCTTGGCGGCGAACAGCGTGGCGTCGAAGTGATAAGGATTGCCGGCCAGTGCCCAGACGTTGAGCGCCGTCAATCGCGTAGCGAGCCGCGCCAGGCGCTCGCCGCGGGCATAGGCCTGGCAGGCCAGCGCGGTCATCACCGCGGTGCCGTTCATCAGCGCCAGGCCCTCCTTGGGGCGCAGCCGATAGGGCGCGAGGCCGCGCTCGGCGAGCGCCTCCGCCGCTGGGCGACGGCGGCCGTCGTCGTAGACCTCGCGCTCGCCGCAGAGCACCGCGGCGAGATACGACAACGGCGTAAGATCGCCGCTGGCGCCCACCGAGCCTTCGCTGGGTATCACCGGCACGACGTTCTCGTCGAGCAGCCAGACCAGCCGTTCGAGCAGTTCCCAGCTGACCCCCGAGACGCCGCGGCACAGCGATACCAGGCGCACCAGCACTACCGCGCGGGCGGCCTCGACATCGAGCATCTCGCCGAGGCCGCAGCCATGGAAGGTGTACAGCTGGTGGGGCAGCGCGGCGAGCTGCTCGGCGGGCACCGCGCGGGTGCAGGCATCGCCATAGCCGGTGGTCACGCCATAGACCACGCCCTCCTCGGCGAGCAGCCGCTCGAGAAAAGCCGGGCCGGCCTCGATGCGCGCCTTAAACGCGGCGTCGTCGGACAGGCGCACGCGCTGCTCACCGCGGGCGACGCGGCAGACGTCCTCGATGGTCAACGGCGAGCCGTCGAGCACCAGGGTAGGGTTGTCGGAGTCTCAGCGCTCATCGGCATGCCAGTAGGGGAAGAAGTTGAACCATTGCAGCGGATAGTCGCGGCACTGCTCGCTGAGCCAGCCGACATAGCGCTGCATGGCGGCCTCGCGCCACGCCTCGCGCTCGGCACGCTTCAGGTGCGTGGTGTCGTCGAACGGCTGAAAGCGCACGCGGTGATGGTTGCCCTCGCGTACGCAGCCCAGGGTGTAGATCGGGCAGCGCAACAGCGTGGCCAGCCAGAACGGTCCCTCGGGAAACGGCGCCGAGTCACCGAGAAACTCGAGATCGCGGGTCCGGCCATCATCGCCGAGCGGCACGCGGTCGGCGGCGATCACCACGAAGCCGCCGTCGTTGATGCGTTGCGCCAGGCGCATGGCGGTGGCCGGGGTGATCTCGCTGACCTCGACGATCTCGGGGCCGCGGCGCAGCGTGGCGCGCTCCAGCAGGGTGTTGAATTTCTGAGCGTTGCGGGTATGCATCAGCTGCGAGACGTGGAAATCGTCGCGGGTGTCGCTCATCGCGCTACAGATTTCCAGGTTGCCGTGATGCGAGACCAGCATCAGCCCGCCGCGTCCGCTGCGGATGGCGGCGTCGAGGCAGGTGCGGTCGGCGGCCTCGAGGCGCACATCGAGCGGCACGCCGCTCCAGGCATCGACCTTGTCCATCAGCGACTGACCGAAGGCCCGGAAATGGCGCAGCACCAGCCGTTGCGGCCAGCGCGGCGAATGTCCGGCATGCTGCGGCCAGATGCGCATCAGATAGTCGCGCGAGGCGCGCCGTGCCAGCGGGCGGCGGATGAAATAGTAGAGAATCACCCACTGCAGCATGAAGGTGAACGGCAGCCGGCCCAGCCGGCGGCGAATCCAGACCATGAGCCGCATGCCGGCGACGCTGCCCGATTCCTGAATGCGCGCCCAGTGTTGCTGCGGCGCGTCTTGCGTGGCACTCACCTGAGTTTCCTCCGTTGAGCAAGGTTGCGTCCGAGCAATCGCGGCAGGCGGACCAGCATGCCGCCAAACAGCCTGCAGATGCATCAGCGCCAGCAGGGCGTTGTCGCGGGCCATGGCGAAGTGCGATACGCCATCCAGCGGGTAGTGTACGCGCACCGGCAGGTTGAGTACCTCGCCGCCGGCCCATAGCCAGCGCACCGGCAGTTCGGTGTCGAACTGCATGCGCTCGCCGCAGCCGTGGGCCTCGACCAGCCGCAGGGTGGCGGCGACGGGAAACAGTTTGGCGCCGCACATGGTGTCGCGCAGGGTGAACGACAAGGTATTCAGCCAGACCAGGCCGTGGGTCAGGTAGCGCGCATAGTAGCGATGACGGGGCACGCTGGCATCGAAGCGCGGGTAGCCGATGCGCAGGCGCTGATCGCCGGCGTCGAGATCGGCAACGAATGCCGGCAGGTCGGCCGCTTCGTGCTGGCCGTCGGCATCGACCTGCAGGGCGTGGCTGAAGCCCAGCCGGGCGGCTTCGCGCAGCCCGGCCTTGACCGCCGCCCCTTGCCGCGGTTGACCGGCAGGCGGACCAGGCTGACATCGTCGGCCTCGGCCAGGCGCTCGAGCAGCGCCGCGCACTCGGCGTCGCTGCCATCGTCGACCAGCAGCAGCGGGATGCCCAGGCGACGCACGCCCTCGCAGGTCGCGGTGATTGCCCCGGCGTGGTTGTAGACCGGGATCAGTACGCAGGGGGTGGCCGCGTCAGTCATCGTTCACCTCCGTTGCGGGGCTTGCGGCGAACAGCACCCGTCCACTGGCGTGGCGGCCGCGGACGCCGTCGACACTGAAACTCAGCGCTTGCCGGTCGCCGTTGCGCAGCGGCCAGGGACAGGGTCAGCCGCGCGCGTTCTCCGGGCAGCAGTAGCAGCGGGAACTTGACCCGCTCGAGGCCCTGAAAGGGGGCGGTGAGTGCAAACTGCTCGCGGGCCAGTTGGCAGGCCCACTGCACCATCACCACGCCGGGCACCACCGGTTGGTCGGGAAAGTGCCCGTCAAGGAAGGCCAGCCGTTCGGGGATTTCGAGGTCGACCGTGCAGCGCCCCTCGCCACCCGCGACAGCTCCGAGCCAGCGCGGCCGACGCCGATCGTCGAGATCGCCGAACAGGCGCGCAATCAGCGCCGGGGTGAGCTTGCCCTGGGCATTGCTCGGCCAGTGGCCGACGAAGCGCCAGTAACGCGGCACTACCGTGGGCTCGTAAGCGGCCAGCAGCCGGCTCGCGTAGACTGGCGATCAGCGCGCGCCGGGTGGCGCGGTCGTGGGGGAGATCGGCCTCGTCGAGGCGCACGATCGCGCCGAGCCGGGTGGCGTGCTGTGGCAACGCCACGGTGCGCGCCTCGCGCACCCGCGGGTCGGCGGTGAGCGCCCGGTCCATGGCGGTCAAGGAGAGGCGCTTGCCGCCGACCTTGGCGATGCGATCACTGCGTCCCAGCAGACGAAAGCCGTTGCCGTCGGGTTCGATGCGATCGGCCTGACGCTGCCAGTCACTGGCGTCGATGAATGGCGAGCTCAGCCACAGTTGGCTTTCCTCATCGGCGCGTACCGCGATGCCCGGCAGCGGCGTCCAGCGCTCGCCGTGATGTTGGTCGCGCCAGGCGATGCCGCCGGTTTCCGAGCTGCCGTAGATCTCCAGGACCGGCGCGTCGAGCAGATCGCGAGCCCTGGCGCTGGCCACGGCGGGCAGTGGCGCGCCCGAGGAATGGACCCAGGCCAGCCTTGCGCGCACCGCCGGCCAGTCGATGCTGTCGGGCAGGCGCTCGAGCGGCGGCGGGGCGCTGATCAACACCGCCTCGGTATTCTCCGCCGTTGCGAGTGTCGCCAGCCAGGCGTGCAGCGTCTCCGGGTAGCGGCAGGTGGTGTCGGCCAGCGGTGCGCCTTCGCAGAGCGGCCGTAGCACGGCGAACAACAGCCCGTAGATGTGCTGGTGGCTGACCTGACTGATGACCAGTCGCCCGCCGAGCGGCCAGAGCGCACGATGGGTGGCCAGTTCGGCGTCGAGCTGGGCGAAGCGCTTGTCCAGCCGCTGGGGCTCGCCGCTCGATCCCGAGGTGTACAGCGTCAGTGCCAGCCGCTCGGGGTCGAGCCGGCCCCAACGCGGTGCTCGTCCCGGCGAATCCGGGCGATGACCCTCGGCGACATCGCCGAGCCGGGCACGGGTCAGACGGTCGGTCGCGGCGAGCGTCTCGGGGCGGTCGTCGGCGGGCAGCAGGGCGTTGTCGCCGCGCTCCCACAGGGCGATCAACGCGGCGGCGAACTCCAGCGGCGCGCGCACGTAAAGCGACCAATGCTGGCCGGGCTCGGCAATGGCGTCGAGGCAGGCTTGCCAGGCGCCGATGCGTCGCTGGAATTCGTCGAGAGTCACTCCCGGCGTGGCGACGCCCGACGCCGGGCCGGTGCGCCAGCCGATGCAGCGTGTGGGCGCGCCGGCGCGCCAGGGTGCCGAGAGTAGCGGGGAATCGGTCATGAGGCGCTCTTGTTCTTGATGCGTTGCCGCAGGCACCACTCACCGGCGAACAGCAGTGCCATCGCGCAATAGGCGATGCCGCCGTTGTAGAGCGTCCACAGGGAGCGATCGCCGTGGATCACCGTGGCCAGGGCCAGGCTGCCGTTGACGGCGAAGAAGCCGCACCAGACCTGGGTCACGCGGCGCGTATAGCGCACTCCGCTCGCGGGAAGATCGGGCTGCTCGCGCCGCGCCAGGCGCTCGATGAGGCTGGGAGGGTGTCTCAGCGACCAGCCGAACACACCGAGCAGCGCAACGTTGACCACCACCGGCCAGAGCAGCACGGTCAACGCGGCGTGACCGGCCAGCGCCAGCACCAGGGCGGGGATCAGTACCACGCCGGCCCAGCGCCGATAGCCCGTCGGCAGCTCGCCAGCAGGCGAGCCCGGCAACCAGGACCAGCAACGTCCAGCCCCCTGCGCGCTCGGCGAGCAGCCCCGACAACCAGGGCCAGCCCAGCGCCAGGGCGCCGAGCAGCAGGTTGAGTAGGGTGCTCGGTCCGGTGGCGGATTTGCTGAGGGGCGTATTCGTCGCGGCCATCTGTGCGTGCTTCGATGCGGGCTTGTCGGGTTGATGAAGGGTTACTTGATGCGACGTGCCTCGACCAGCGCGGCCAGGCTGCGCAGGTTGGCGAAGTGCTGGCGGGTGTCCTCGCTGTCGGCTTCGAGCTGGATGCCGTAGCGCTTCTGCAGGGCCAGGCCGAGTTCGAGGGCGTCGATGGAATCCAGCCCCAGCCCTCGACGAACAACGGCTCGTCGGGATCGATGTCATCCGGCGTGACGTCTTCCAGTTCCAGGGTGTCGATGATCAATTGCTTGAGTTCGCGTTCCAGCTCGGTGGTCATCGGTGGCTCCCTCTTCCCATGTGGGGCTGTTGAAATAATCTTCCAGGCGACGCGTCAGGTCGCGACGCGGCCTGTTGTGAGGCGTTACCGCCAGCGAGCGGCGCCAAGGGGGCGCCGACCTCGATATGAAAATAGGGACGGCTCGGCGGCACACGATACCACGCTTCGCCCTTGGTCAGGGTGGCCGGGGTGCAGCGAATGCGGACCGGGGTGATCCAGGCGCCGCTGGCCAGGGCGATCGCCGCCGCGCCGCGCTGCAACTGGACGGGCTGGCCGGGTAGCGAGCGGGTGCCTTCGGGAAACACCAGCAGTGGGTGACCCTCGGCGAGCGCGCGCCGCGCCGCGGCAACTATCGTGCGCGGCTCGCCGGTGGTTATATAGCCGGCCGCCTGTATCACTCGGCTGATGACCGGGTTGTCGGCCAGTTGGCCCTTGACGATGCAACTGGCATCGGGGACGGATGCCAGCAGGAACAGCGCGTCGATCAACGAGGGATGGTTGGCCAGCAGCAGTCGCCCGGGAATCTTCAGGCGCTGGCTATGCTCGATGCGCACATGGATCACGCCGAGCCCGCGCAGTGCGGTGATCAACCCCTGGCAGGCAAGACGCACTAGCCGGCGCACGCGGCGCTGGGCGGCGTGGGCATCGCGCGAGACAAGCCGGATCGGCGGCGCCAGCAACCAGCCGATAATCAGCGCGCAGAGAGCGAAGCCGAAGAACCCCAGCGCGGTGCCGGCACCGCGCCACAGCCGGGAAATCCGGCCATTACCGGGACGCGCCTGCGCGTACATCAGTCCTCGAGCTGCCATGTCAGGCCGCGCTGAGGGCTCTGCAGCGGTGCAGTACCGATCAGCCAATCGATGACGTCGGCCGGCTGCGGTTGCGCTTCATCGAAGGCATGACGACCCTGGGCTTCGGCCATCGCCGGTACGCTGCGTACGCGGCGGCCCTGATCGGCGGTGAAGGCCAGCGCTACGGCGGCCGTGCCGCGGCTGGGCGGAGCGTATTCGGCAAAGCGCGCCGGCACCGGGGCATCGCTGAACACGGCGATGACCCGCGGCGCGCCCTCGGCCAGGTAACCGCGCGCCTCGCTGAACAGTGCGGCGAGTTCGTCGCCGCTGGCGGCCAGCGCCTGCAGCGAGCGACGGTTGCCGCTGGCAATCGAATGCACGCCGAGGATGGCGTTATGCACCGACATGCCGAAGCGCGCCGGCGACAAGGGGCTCGTCGTCGGCCAGGGCATAGAGCAGTTCCAGGGTGCGTTCGCCGTCGCCATGCCGGGAGGCGTGAATCAGCAGTGCGTTACCGGCAGGATCGAGCTCGGCGAGCATGTCGCAGACCGCGCGGCCCAGGGGGGTGAGCCGGCGGCGCAGCATGGCCGGCAGCGACTGCCCGGCGGGGCGTTCGAGCGTCGAAAGGCGCGGCTCGCCGCCGTCAGGGCGATCAGGCCGCCAGGCACGCCAGTCGTCGAAGATGCATCGGGGCCGTGGTCATGGGGGATCCTGGGTTGCCGGGGACATCCGAGCGGCCTGACAACCAGGCGCTGCAATCTGGATCATACCCTACGCGAGTCGCCCACGGCAGGCCATCAACGGCGTGTATCGCTCAGCCGAGCAGCCCCAGGTGTTCGAACAGCAAGGCGGTGCCGATGCCGATCAACACCAGACCACCGACGATCTCCGCTCGCTGGCCGACCAACCGGCCGAGGACACGGCCGAGCATGACCCCGAAAGTGACCATGACCAGCGTTGCCAGGCCGATCATCAGCGCGGTGGGAACAATGCTGACATCGACGAACGCCAGGCTGACGCCGACCACCAGCGCGTCGATGCTGGTCGCCAAGGCGGTGACGGCAAGTCGCAGGAACGAGTGGCGTGCGGGTTTGCTCGATGTTTCGTCGCCCTCGGAGGAGGGCGATATTCCTTCCTTGATCATGTGCCCGCCGAGCACCAGCAGCAGGCCGAAGGCGATCCAGTGATCCCATTCGGCGACATAGTGCGAGGCGGCCAGGCCCATCGACCAGCCGATCAATGGGGTGCCGCCCTCGATGACGCCGAAGATCAAGCCGGTGCGCAGGGCTTCGCGGAAATGCGGACGCTCGAGCGTGGCGCCCTTGCCGATGGCTGCCGCGAAGGCATCGGTGGACATTGCGAAAGCGAGAAAAACAGTGGAGGCCAAGGTCATTATCATGCGATCCAGGTCGGGCAGGCGTACCAAGGCATGCCGCGCGCGCCCGACCTGATGCGCGTGACATGCCCTTGGTCTTGCCAACCTGGCGGTTGCCTGCACCACGACACGGGGTCGAGTATGTTGATGCAGGCGCTTGTGGCGCGAGGCCAGAAGCCGGCTACTCCCCAAAGGAGACGAGAGCCTAAAGCATAATATCCACGGATGGTAGGTAGTCGGCCATTGGCGTTCGGAGAATCGCTGGCGAATGGGCCGCAGGAGAACCAGTTAACAGGTGTTAACGGCGGAGCCATTTTGGCCTTTTCCACGTATTGATCGCCGCCTATAGTAACGAGTGTGCTAAATGGACTTAGCGATCAAGGAAGAAAGGAGTACCGATATGCCAGCGATCAGAAAGTGGGTTCATAAGTACCAGAGTCAACCCTATATACTTGAGATTCATCAGGACCGAGCCCGAAACGGGGATTACAGCTTCCGCTTCTCGATGCCCATCGAGGTAAGCCAAGACTATTCCGCCTGGCACGTCCCGGGCAGGGAGTACCCGAGCGAGGATCAGGCTCACAAGGCCGGTGAGCAATATGCGATGCGCATGATTCAGAGATTGAGAGCGGCATCGCAGAAATCCTGACCGGGATCCAGCGTCGGCCCAAGCCATCCGAACTGGCATGGCGGCCGGCCATGCCGGATCTTGGGGGTTTCGAACGGCGATATCGCTGAGAGGCGAGGTCGCCGTTTTACTTGGTCCGATGCAGGCCGCGGCGTCTTGTTGATGGCTGATGGTCAGGCAAGCCGTTTTGCGCAATATCCCCACTCAAATGGCATTTTGCGGACAGATCGAGTCGGCGATCTCTTACAAGGATTTGCAATTTAGATTAAGGCCACTGGAATTTACGACTGCCATACTGAATCCAGTGAGCAAGGACACGCTCATGGCATGGAAGACGCGCACAAGGATGGCTCAAGCCAAGGATGCGCGGGCAGGATGCCTGTGAAGGCAGCAAGGATGCAGTGTTAAAAAGCCCGGCCCACACGGTCGGGCTTTTTACGGAACATTGGTCAAGCCATTCACCGGCTGCACGGGTCGGTCATTACCACGACATAGTCGATAACGCTCGAACCCGCTCAGAGCAGAAGCATCTCGGAAGCGGAAAAAACGGGGCTTGCACATAGGAGTCCGTTTGACGGAACGCGAGCCTTTTCCGTCAAACGGCGACATGTTTTTGGAAGTCGCTGACTCGAATCACGAATTGCAATGTGCCTGGAATGGCTCTGCATTGACATCCAGCGTGAGCCGCTCATTGACCGTATCGTAGAAGAAGGGCCCTTCTTGCTGCGAGTCGGTCGTACGGTACAGGCCGCAAATTCTGTAGCCGTACTGAACTTCCCGAAGCTTGAGTAGCTCGATTTCACTCGAAGCTGCGACCTGGGTTGCGATAGCTTGCTGTATGTCATGATCTCGATGGCTATCGGCGATGACTTGGCCACCGAAAATGGCAACGGCCAAGACCATCAAAAAGATCACCGGGATGCCGAGCATCAGTATGAAAGAGCGAGAATAGATCATAAGCCAATCCTATAGCTGGCAGCTTTTCTAAGACAAGTCGATCATCGACGCCACGGGTGCGGCGGATGGTCGCAACCGCATATCCTTCTTTAATGTGAATGGCCTCGAAATCGTATGCGTGATCTATAAGACGCTCTCTTCACCGACTGCACGGGTCGTCCATCACCACGTCGCGGGGCCGGTAACGGCGGGCCAGCGCGTCGACGGCGATGTTGAGCGCCGCGGTGATCAGCAGCAGGAAGAACGCCTGATCGAACATCAGGTATTCGAAGCTCGAGTCGATGTGAAAGCCCAGCGTGGCCACTCCGAGCATGCCCAGCAGTGCGGTCTCGCGAATGATCACCTCGGCACGGTAGAACAGCAGCGCGAGCAGCCCGGGGTAGAGGCGCGGCAGCAATTCATAGGCGTAGCGGCCACTGGCGGGAAGCCCGGGCATGCCCGGCTCCACGCTGTCGGCGTGGCGCGCGACGAGAAAGGCGATCAGCGCACCGTTGTGCAGGGCCAGCGCCAGCCAGGCCGGCAGCATCGACGGCCCGAGCAGCAGCAGGAAGATGAACGCCAGCATCAGTTCTGGGGTCGAGCGCAGCCCGACCAGCAGCGCCTTGCCGGCAACACGTGAGGGGCGATTGCCGAAGTGACGGCTGGCCAGCGGCCACACCAGCAGCGCGATCAACAGGGCGCCGACGGTACCCATCAGCCCGAGCAGCAGGGTGTTGGTGATCGCCGGCAGCAGGTCGGGAATCTCGCTGAGCCAGACGGCCAGCCCGGCCCAGTCGCCCGCGAGCAACGGCGCCGGCCACAGATCATGACTGACGAAGCGCCACAGCAGATCGCCGTCGACCTGCGGCCAGGGACCGAGCACGAACAGGCTGGCCAGCAGCAACCAGGGGACCAGCCGGCGATGGCTCCACACGCCGATCGAGCCGATCAGCAGGTAGAACAGCCAGAGCAGGGCGCCGGCCTCGTGATAGTGGCCCTCGCGAAAGGCGCTCTCGAGATGGAAGCCCAACGTCGGCAGGCCGACGAAGCCCAGCAGCACGCTGGCGCGCAACGAGCACTCGAAGCGGTAGCGGGTGTAGGCGGCGAGCCGCGACCAGACCAGCGGCAACTCGGCATAGATGAAGCGCGACAGTCGATCGACGCCGGGCGGCAGGCTGTCGGCAGCGGTGCCCGGCGTCTGCTCGAGAATCTCGGCATAGACCTTGGCGAAGATCCCGGCATAAGGCACGGCGAGTGCCGCCAGCGCGGTGACCGCCGACAGGCCGAATACCTGCAAAAACAACAGCGCCCAGAACAGCTCGTGGATCGCGCGCACAAAGGCGCAGCCGGCGCGCACCAGCCGTGAACGGGCGAAGATCAGCGCCAGCGGAAAACCCAGCAGCACGCCGAGGAAAGTGCCCCACAGCGCCACACCCACGGTCAATGCAATCGCGTGCAGTGGTGACGAGAGAGTGGCCCAGCTCGGCCAGGCCAGCCCGCCGGCCATCCGCGCGAGCTCCGCCCAGGGGTCGTGGGCGACGATCGCCAGGTCGGCGAACGGTAGTGCGAGCAGGCACAGCGCGATCAATACCAGTGAACGCCGCGCCAGGCTGAGGCCGGGCGAATCGCCACGCAAGACGCCGGGTGCGACGCTCAGGCATCGTCGGCCTCGGCGTGGCGTGGGGTGTCGTTAGCCGGGTGCTGGGCATCGGCAGGAGGATGCTGGGCATCGGCAGCCGGGTAAAGCCGGTCGAGATCGGCCAGGCTCAATTCGCGGACCGGGGCGTCGAGCTCGAGCCGTCCGTCGCGCAGCCCCCAGACCCGGTCGAAGTGGCTCAGCGCCAGCTCGCGCTGGTGCAACGCGACGACGCTGGTGGTATGGCGCGCGTCGATCAGCGACAGCAGGTGCAGTGCCTGGTGCGGGTCGACGCTGGCCACCGGTTCGTCGCCGAGGAAGATGCGCCGCTGCTGGTAGAGCGCGCGGGCGATCGCCACGCGCTGGCGCTGGCCGCCGGAGAGCTGGGCGACCGGGCGCTTGAGCAGGCCGCCGAGGCCGAGCTCCTCGCACAGCGCGGCGATCTCGGCCCAGGCACGGCGCTCGGGGCGCACCAGGTTCCACAGGTTGGCGAGTGCGGAGTGACGTTCGAGGCGCCCCATGTAGACGTTGTGATAGACCGCCAGTTGCGGCACCAGGCCATGGCTCTGCGGGCACCAGGCGACATCGCCGGCCAGGCGGCTTCGCAGCGCGGCGAGCAGCGTCGACTTGCCGGCGCCGCTCTGGCCGAGCAGCGCGACACGCTCGCCGGGATGCAGGCGAAGCGTGAGATCGGCCAGGACCACCTGCCGGCCATGGCCGAGATCGGCGCCGTCGAGGCGCAGCAGCGGGGCGTGTTCGGCGTCCATCAGCGCAGCAGGCCGAGTTCCTCGCCGACCTGCTCGATCGGCGCGTAATCGTCATTGGTGGCGGGAATGAAGGCGTCGCGCGGGAAGCTCTCCAGCAGCTCGGGATCGCTCATGTCGAGCAGCGCCTGACGCACCCGGTCGGTGAAGCCGTCACCGAAGCGTGAATTGGCGTCACCGCGAATCGTCCATTGATAGTCGGGGTAGGCGGGGGTCTCCCACAGCACCTTGACCTTGTCGGTATCGACCCGGCCGTCTTCCACCGCGGCTTGCCAGACAGTGAAGTTGACCGCGCCGATGTCGTAGGTGCCGGATTCCACCAGCGCGATGGTCCGCGAATGATCGCCGGAAAAGCCGACCCGCGAGAACAGCGCTTCCGGTGCCTCGTCGAACTGCTGGCGCAGGTAGTACTCGGGCATCAGCCGGCCGGAGGTCGAGGTCTTGGCGCCGAAGGTGAACGAGTGGCCGGCAATTGACGCCGGCAGCCCGTCGTCGCTCGCCTCGAATCCGGTCGCGCTGTTGGCGATGAAATAGCTATGGAAGGCGGCGTCCTCGCTGCCCTGGGCGAGCGCCTGCGAGCCGGGAACCAGGCGGCGTGCCTGGACGCCGGACAGCCCGCCGAACCAGGCCAGCTGGACCTGGTCGTTGCGAAACGCACTGACCGCGGCGCTGTAGGACTTGACCGGCACGTACTCGACGTCGACATCGAGTTCGTCGGCCAGGTAGTCGGCGACCTTCTGGAAGCGTTCGACCAGCCGCGACTGATCCTCATCGGGAATCGCGGTGAAACGAAAGGTTTCGGCACTGGCCACGGGAACGATCAGCGACGTCAGGCACAATAGCAGGGCGGTGGCGATTAGCCGGCGCATGGGGGCACTCCTCGCTTGAGAAAGGGGGCTATTGTTGGGCCTTGGCGAGGCGCGGGCAAGTGCGACGGGGCCAGAGCGCCAGCGGCGCCCAGCGCTCAGCCTTCGCTGAGCGGGAAGCGGGTCGCCTGCAGGCTATCCTTGATCTTCTTGAGGTGGGTCTGGAAATCCTCGCCGCGGCGCAGGGTGACGCCGGTGGCGAGCACGTCGATCAGTGCCAGATGAATCATCCGCGAGGTCATCGGCATATAGACGTCGGTGTCCTCGGGCGTAATGACCTCGAGCGTCTCGGTGCATTCGCCGGCCAGCGGCGACCCCGGCGCGGTGATGCCGAGCACCACCGCGCCGTTCTCGCGCGCCAGTCGGGCGATCTCGACCAACTCGCGGGTACGTCCGGTGTAGGAGATGATCACGATCACGTCGCCGGTATGGCTGGCGGCGGCGACCATGCGCTGCATCAGCACGTCCTCGTGGACCATCACCGGCAGGTTGAAGCGAAAGAACTTGTGCTGGGCGTCCTGGGCGACCGGTCCCGACGCGCCGAGACCGAAGAAATGGATCTGCTTGGCCTGGATCAGATAGTCGACGGCACGCTCGATGCGCTTGGCATCGAGCGCGCGGCGGGCGTCATCGAGCGCGGCGATGGTCGCGCCGAAGATCTTGTCGCCGTAGCGGGCGGCATCGTCGTCGCGTTCGACGCTGCGGCTGACGTAGGGCGTGCCCCCGGCTAGACTCTGGGCTAGCTTGATCTTGAAGTCCGGGTAGCCCTTGGCGTCGAAATTGCGGCAGAAGCGATTGACGGTCGGCTCGCTGACCGAGGCGCTCTGGGCCAGCGTGGCGATGCTCAGTCCGGTGGCGGTCGCCGGGTCCTTGAGAATGACGTCAGCCACCTTGCGCTCCGAGCGGTTGAGTTCGTCGAGGCGGGCGCGGATACGGTCGAGAAGGTCATGGCTGGCCATGCGAGAAAAGACTCCGGTACATGTCATCATGTAGTGATTTAACTACATTGCTGACCCTATCCTAGCGTGGCGTCCACCGCCGCGCCAAGCGGCCCGGTTGGCGGGTAGCGGCAAAGCGATTACCAATTGGTAGTAAAATTACTGATATCGATTGCTGGTTGGTCCCAAAATGTCATATTTTATACGTAAGATAACCAGATTGAAGGGGTTCGAGGCATGATCCAAGACGGTACTCCCGAGATTGATCTGGCGCTGTTCGGCGCCATGGGTGACCTGGCCATGCGCAAGTTGTACCCGGCGTTGTATAACCTCGACCGCGACGGGCTGCTTGCCGACGAGACCCGCGTCCTGGGGCTGGCGCGCCAGGAAATCGATAGCGACGACTTTCGTCAGCGGGTGAACGAGGCGCTCGAGAAATACATCAAGCCGGACAACCTTGATCAGCAGTGCGTCAAGCGATTCATTGCCCGTCTCGAGTACCTCAAGCTCGACTTCGCCACCGTCGAGGGCTACGAGGCCATTCGCGAGTGGCGCGAGGGCGTATCGCGGCCGATGACCGTGTATCTGGCGGTGCCGGCGGCCATCTACGGCGATATCTGCGGCAATCTGGCAGCCAGCAACAGTCTCGACGACGAGTCGCGGGTGGTGGTCGAGAAGCCGATCGGTTACGACCTGGAATCCTCGCAGGAAATCAACGACGCCATCGGCGAAGTCTTCCCCGAGGAGCGGATCTATCGCATCGATCACTACCTGGGCAAGGAAACCGTCCAGAATCTGATCGCGCTGCGCTTTGCCAACCCGCTGTTCGGCAACCAGTGGAACCAGAACCAGATTTCCCACGTCGAGATCACCGTTGCCGAGCAGGTGGGTATCGAGGGGCGCTGGGGCTACTTCGACAAGGCCGGCCAGTTGCGCGATATGGTCCAGAACCATCTGCTGCAGCTGCTCTGCCTGATCGCCATGGATCCGCCCTCGAATCTCGATGCCGACGCCATCCGCGACGAGAAGGTCAAGGTGCTCAAGGCGCTGAAGCCATTCTCGCGGGACAGTATCGGCCGCGATGTGGTACGAGGCCAGTACACCGCGGGCTCGATCGAAGGCACCAGCGTGCCGGGCTATCTCGACGAGGAAGGCTCGGATACCGAGAGTCGTACCGAGACCTTCGTGGCGATGAAGACCGAAGTCGCCAACTGGCGCTGGGCGGGCGTGCCGTTCTATTTGCGCACCGGCAAGCGCATGCCCGACAAGCTGTCGCAGATCATCATCCACTTTCGTCAGCAGCCGCACTACATCTTCGATCCTGACCAGCGCGACCTGGCGGCCAACAAGCTGATCATTCGCCTGCAGCCCGAAGAGGGCATCGCCTTGCAAGTGTTGACCAAGGATGGCGGGCTCGACAAGGGCATGCGGTTGCGCCCCGGGCCGCTGCACCTGGATTTCAACAGTGCATTCCCCAAGTCGCGGATCCCCGACGCCTACGAGCGCTTGCTGCTCGAGGTGATGAAAGGCCAGCAGTACCTGTTCGTGCGGCGCGACGAGGTCGAATATGCCTGGCGCTGGTGTGACAAGCTGGTGGCGGGCTGGGCCGAGCGCGATATTCCGCCGCGGCGTTATCCGGCGGGCTCCTGGGGCCCGGTGGCGTCGATCGCCATGATCACCAAGGATGGCCGCAGCTGGTACGAGGACTATTGACCATGAATACATCCACGACCCTGAATGAATCAACGCCGCGTGAGCAACTCGCCGCGCAACTCTGCGAAGCGGTCGCCAGTGCGCTGGCCGCGGACCTCGAAAATAGCGAACGGGCCCTGCTGGTGGTCTCGGGCGGCTCGACGCCGGTGCCTTTCTTCCAGCGCCTGGCGAGCATCGAGCTGCCCTGGTCGCGTATCGACGTGACGCTGGCCGACGAGCGCTGGGTCGCCGAGGACGCCGAGGACAGCAACGCCCGGCTGGTTCGCGAACACCTGCTGCAAGGGCCGGCCGCAGCGGCCAGTTTCTGCCCGCTGACCAGCGACGACTCGACCCCCGAGCTGGGCGTCGAGTCGGTCGCCCGGCGAGTGACTGAGCTGCCCTGGCCGGCCAGTGTGGTAGTGCTGGGCATGGGCGGCGATGGCCATACCGCCTCGATGTTTCCCGACAGCGGCGAGCTCGGCCTGGCGCTGACCAGCGACGAACCGCTGGTCGCCACGCGTTCGCCCAGCGTGCCGCAGCCGCGGATCACCCTGAGCGCCGGGCGCCTGCACCAGGCGCGTCGACATATCCTGCACATTGTCGGCGACGACAAGCGCAGCGTGCTGGCTCGTGCCATGGCCGGCGACGACGTCCGCGAGCTACCTATCCGTGCCTTCCTGGCCTGCCCGCTGGCGGTCTACTGGGCACCCTGAACCGAATTTGCTGGAGCCTGACATGAGCAATGAAAAGCAGTTGCCCTCGACCCGGACCACTGAACTCGACAGCATCTGTCAGAAGGCCTCGGTGATTCCGGTGCTGACCATCGAGCGTCTCGAAGACGCCGTGCCGCTGGGCCGTGCGCTGGTCGAAGGCGGTCTGCCGGTGCTCGAGATCACCCTGCGCACCGACTGCGCGCTGGATGCCATCGCCCGCATGCGCGAGGCACTGCCCGGTGCCAGCATCGGTGCCGGCACCGTGCTGACGACAGCCCAGTATCGTCAGGCCGAACAGCTGGGTGTCGATTTCGTGGTCACCCCCGGCGCCACCGATGCGCTCTATCGCTACGGCGTGAGCAGCCCGGTACCGATGCTGCCGGGCGTGGCGACGATTTCCGAGCTGATGAACGGTTGGCAATATGGTTATCGGCGCTTCAAGTTCTTCCCGGCCGAATCAAGCGGTGGTGCGGCATCGATCAAGGCCTTCGGCGGGCCGATCCCCGAGGCGCGCTTCTGTCCCACCGGCGGCGTGACCCCGGAAAACGCCGAGGACTATCTCAAGCTGCCTAACGTGATGTGTGTCGGCGGCTCGTGGGTGACCCCCAAGGAACTGATCGAGGCCGGCGACTGGGCCGGTATCAAGGCGCTGGCCCAAGAGGCCGCCGAGCGCTTCAAGTAAATCGATCGATTCGCCCGTCGCCGCAGGCGGTGGGCATGCTTCTCTCGACAGCCCGTGCTGTTGTTTGACCCGCCCATGGGCGGGTCTTTTTTTGGCGTTCTGGCCGATTTGCAGCCAGGCGGTTAGCCGCGCGAGATGAGCGTCAGCGGGGTGTCGGTCAGGTGCCGGTCGTGGGGCTGGGCCTCGTAGTGGTGCTTCCAGACCAGGAAATCATCGGCGATCAGCGGCCGTGAGAACCAGTAACCCTGCGCATACTCGCAGCCCAGCGAGGCTAATAGCTCGGCCTGCTGGTGTGCTTCGATGCCCTCGGCGACGACATCGCAATCGAAGCTATGGGCCAGGCGGATCACGGTGTTCGAGAGGCTGCGATCGTGGCTATTGTGAAGCATGTCGCAAATGAAGGTACGGTCGATCTTGAGCGTCGTAACCGGCAGCGTCTTGAGGTAGGCAAGTGACGAGTAGCCGGTGCCAAAGTCGTCGATCGCCACCTTGATGCCTTGGTCGGCCAGGGTCTGCAGCGTCTGCCGGGCCATGGCGACATCCTCCATCAGCCCTGATTCGGTGACCTCGACCTGCAGGGCATAGGCGGGCAGGTCGGCCCGCTGCAAGCGCGACAGCAGGCGAATGGCGAAATCGCGGTGCATAAGCTGACGGGTGGCGACGTTGATGGCGATGCTGAAATGCTCGTCGACCTGGCCTTGGGCGCGCATTCGGTGAGTTGACGAATCGTCTCGTCGACGACCCAGTCGCCGATCGCCAGAATGTCTCCGTTGGCTTCAGCCAACGGCACGAACTCACCGGGAGGAATGATCCCGAGTTCGGCGCTGTTCCAGCGCACCAGGGCTTCCACGCCGACTATGCGGCCGGTGGTCAGGTGCACTTTGGGTTGATAGACGAGGTGCAGCTCACCACCGGGCGCGGCTTCACGCATCAGTTGCTGTATGCGTGCGCGCTTCTGGTGGTGGTGCTCCAGCTCGACGCTATAGGTGCGCACCGCCGGCGCGCCTTGCAGCGGTAGTGCCAGTGTCGCCAGGCGCACCAGTTGTTCGGGGCAACGGGCATCGACCCCGGCGTAACTGATGCCGATGCGACAACCCAGGCTGACCAGTAGCTTATCGACCAGATGGTCGCGGGCGAGCGAGGCGTGGATGGCTTCGGCGCGTTCGGAGACGCTGGCGTCGTCGCGCAGGCTCTGGCAGATCAGCAGCAATTCGGAGCCACCCCAACAGCCCAGCATGTCGCTGCCTGTGATGTGTCCATCGATCAACTGGCAAGCGTGGCAGAGCAGCGCGTCCGAGGCCGGGTAGCCGTGCAGTCGGGCGATGTCGTCGAGCCCGTCGAGTGCAATGAATAGCAGATAGATGTTCGGTAGCGCCTGGTTCAGGCAGCGTTGCAGGTGATTGCGTAACGCGCGGCGGTTGGGCCGGCCGGTGATCGGCTCCTCGAGGGCCAGTCGCTCGAGCTCGGCGGTCCGCCGGTCGGCGAGGACCTTGAGCTCGGCGGCCTGGCTTTCGCGTTGCCGGTACAGACGCCGCGAGCGTAGGGCGTTATGCACGCGTTGCAGCGCCTCGCGAGTATCAAATGGCCGGGTCAGGCAGTCGCGGGCGCCGAACTCCAGCGCCTGGATGCGGACATGAACATCATCCGGCTCGGTCAGCGCGATTACCGTCGGCCCCTGAAGGCCCGCTTGGCCATGCAGTTGGCTGATCAGCTCCAGGCTCTCATAAGGGGGCGTGCGCACCGCCAATAGTACCAGGTCGATCGGGTTTCGACGGCAATACTCACTGAGCCGGGCCGGCTCAGTGAGGCGTTCTACATTGCGGTAGCCCTGCACGGCGAGCATGGTCGCGATGCTATGGCTAGCTGCGGGATCGGCCTCGGTCACCAGGATGCGGCTGAAGAGAAGTGCGCGACGATCAGGCATGCCGGGTATGCTCCTCGAAATGACGGGGACGCAAAGTGCTCTTCCTGCGAACGCGCCGCTTCCGAGCGCATCCGAAGGCATCGGGCGAATGTCGGTTTGGCGGCTCTGGTGGCCAGGCCGCACTGGCTGGCGTAGCGTGCAATTGCATGATGGCGACGATCCTCGGCGCGTTATTGCTTGCTTCTTCCTTTTGGGCGTGCCGCCGTAGCATGGCGTGGTGGTCGACTAACGGTCACGCTGCAAGCAGTTCGAATCCAACAAGTAGTATCGGCCGGGGGGCGCAAATCTTGAGTCGGCCCTGGTCTGACGGCGGCGGGCTGGGCCTTGGTACCTGTGATTAGATGTTAACGGAGTGGATTCATGCACAGTGACGACGAGACAAGCGACGCGCGGCTTTCCAGCACGGCCGTGGCGCGTAACCGGGAACCGATTCTGGAGGTCCTGACAACGGCGCTGGAAGGCGCTTCGCGGGTGCTCGAGATCGCCAGCGGCAGTGGCGAGCATGCCGTCCATTTCGCTGCAGCATTGCCGCACGTGCATTGGCAGCCCAGCGATCCCGAGCCCCGGGCGCGGTCGTCGATCGCCGCCTGGCGCGACGTTGCGGCACTCGACAACCTGGCACCGCCGCTTGAGCTGAACGTCATGGAGCGCCCCTGGGCCGAGCAGGACTTTGATGCGCTGGTGGTCATCAACATGCTGCACATCGCTCCCTGGGAGGCGAGCCTGGCACTGTTCGGCGAGGCCGGTGCATGCCTGCCCGAGGGCGGGGTGCTGTTTCTCTATGGGCCTTTCCTGCGCGATGGCGTGCCGACGGCGCCCAGCAATACCGCCTTCGATGCCGATCTGCGGCGGCGCGATCCTAGCTGGGGAATCCGCTCGCTGGAGGCAATCCGCACCCTGGCGCGCGCCAATGGTCTATCGATCGAGCGCATCGTCGAGATGCCGGCCAACAACCTCAGCGTGGTGCTGCGTCGTCGGGCAGCTTGATGCAGTGCTGCGGCGTCGGGCAGCTTGAACAGCGCTGCGGCGTCGGGCGGCTTGATAAATCCGCCGATACCCCAAAGACTAGCAGTAGCGGCCGTGACATGGCCGATCGCGCAACATCAATGGAGTGAGTGCCGATGACCAGTAACGATCTGTCCGAAGATTTTCGCATGCCGGTGGGCTGCCCCAAGTGCGGTAGCCACTTGATGCGTGTCTCGGAAGTCCATAATCCGGACGACAAGGTATTCTGCGCCTCGTGCAATGCCTACATATGTCTGTACTACGAAGCGCAGGAAATCATGGATAAAGGGCCGGGCAGCGAGAGCGAGGCGCTGCTCGAAAAAGCGGTCAATGCCAAGCACTGAGCATTGCGGATCCCGCATGGCAACGCCAACGGCACCCACGGGTGCCGTTGGCGTTTGAGGGGTGCCGTCGTGGGTTAGAGCAGTTCTGTTAGAGCAGTTCTTCGGCGGCCAGCGCCAGGCGCGAGCGCTCGACGCTCTTGAGGGTGACGTGCCCGGCGTGCGGCCAGTCGCGGAAGCGCTCGACCAGCGCCGCCATCCCGCAGGTATTGGCGGTGAGGTAGGGGGTGTCGATCTGGCCGACATTGCCCAGGCAGACGATCTTGGTGTTGCGCCCGGCCCGCGAGACCAGCGCCTTGAGCTGCTTGGGCGTGAAGTTCTGGGCCTCGTCGATGATCAGGAAGGTGTCGTTGAGGGTGCGCCCGCGCATGAAGGTCGGCGAGCGGATCTGCACCCGTGAGCCGATCAGCTGGCGCGTGGCGCCCTCGCTCCAGCTCGAGGTGCCGTCCTTCTCGTCGCGCAGCAGATTGTCCATGTTGTCGTGGAAGGCGCCCATCCAGGGGCCCATCTTCTCCTCCTCGGTGCCGGGCAGAAAGCCGATGTCCTCGCCCATCGGGATCGGCGCCCGGGTGAACACGATGCGCTCGAACAGCTTGCTGTCCAGCGTCTGCTGGAAGGCGGCGGCCAGCGTCATGTAGGTCTTGCCGGTCCCGGCGTTGCCGGCGATGCTGACCAGGTCGATCTCGGGGTCCATCAACAGGTTAAGGGTGAAGTTCTGACGGCTGTCGTGGGCGTGGACGCCCCATACGCCGGCGTGATGCCGGTAGTTGGTCAGTAATTGCAGGCGCGCCGAGTTGGGCGCCACGTCCCGGACGATGGCCTCGAAATCGGCGCCGTTGTCGCTGTCCGAGACCAGCATGCCGACGTGCCAGTCGGCCGGAATTGCTCCGTTGAGACGATAGAAGGTGTGATGATCGATGCGCTCGACGGCGACCTCGACGTTCAGCGATTCCCACAGCCCGGCGCCATCGCGACCGGCCTGGGTATAGACCTTGGCGCCCTCGATCATCGCGTCGCTGTCGCTGAACACACGATCGTTGAGATAGTCCTCGACCGGGACGTTCAGGGCCGCGGCCTTGACCCGCAGGTTGATGTCCTTGGTGACCAGAATCACCGAGGCGTCGGGACGTTCGTCGCGCAACCGGCAGGTTTCCGCCAGGATGCGGTTGTCGGGGCTGTCCTCCAGGTGATCGAGGGGCTTGAGGTCGTTGTAGCACAGAAAACGCAGGCGGCCGCTGTGTCCATAGGCATCGGTCAGTGGAATGCCGCGACGAATTTCATCGAAGTCGACCTTGGAAGTGAGCTCGGAGAGCGTACGGCTGATCTGGCGGGCGGTGCGGGCGATCTCGCGAATGCCGTTCTTGTGCTTGTCGAGTTCCTCGAGCACGGTCATCGGGATGACTACGTCGTGTTCCTCGAATTGGTAAAGCGCGGTGGGGTCGTGAATCAGGACGTTGGTGTCGAGTACGTAAAGGCGGGTCGCTTTCTTGTCGATCAGAACCATCGGCAAGCACTCCTCGAGTTGTCGGCAGGTTCGACGCTGGCAGTGGTCAGTTACATGACGGTGACAACGGGCCAGGCGTAGCTACGTTCGGCAGCACTTCCTGAGCGTAATGTCGCGGACCTCCTGAATAGTGGGTGAGAAAAGGCGAGAGCCATGCTTTCAAGATGAACCGGGTCGGCGTGGAACGCCAGTCCGGCGTTCCACGTTGGTTTCGCTGATGGGCTCGTGGTGGGGCGCTAATGGCAGGCCGCCGAGACGTGGCGGCCTGGGAACTCGAAGGCGAGTGTGCCTGGAGGCGGGCGTCCCGACAGGAAGGCCAGCAGAGGCTTCAGGTCTTGATACCGCCCCAGCCGTGCTTGTGACAGTCGCACTTGGGGTCCTGGCAGGGGCGGCGGTCGTCATGGGCCGTCGCGCAGGCCGAACAGCAATAGTAGCGACCGTTGACGGGCACCGCCGTATCGGGCACCGGGCAATCGCAATAGGGACACTCGCAGATCCTTGCGGGCATGGCGTCTTTCTCCTTTATGACGTGCGGTGCCTGCAGTGTAGCTTGCCAGCCCCCGCGTCTTACAATATCGCGGCCGGCTGTTCAGTTTTCGTCGTCGGGTCCGATAATCAAGACATCAATCGTTCCCCGCTCAGGAGCCGTGCATGGGGCAATATTCAGCGCAACAGCCCGACACCTCGGCGGCTGGCGAGGCCGAGCGCCTTGCGGCACTCGACGAATACCAGCTGCTCGACAGTGCGGCCGATGAGGAGTTCGACGCGATCACACGCCTCGCGGCGCAGCTGTGCGATACGCCGATGGCGTCGATCTCGCTGGTCGATGCGCACCGACAGTGGTTCAAGAGCTGCTTCGGCTTCGCGGGGCAGGAGACCCCGCGTGAGCACTCGTTCTGCGCCCACGCCATCACTGCCGACTGCCTGATGGAAGTGCCCGATACGCAGGGCGATGTACGCTTCGTCGATAACCCCGGGGTCGTCGGAGCGCCGCACATTCGCTTCTATGCCGGCATGCCGCTAATCGTCACGGGAGGACATCGGCTGGGTACCCTGGGTGTGGTCGACTCGCGTCCGCGCCACCTCGACGAAGGTCAGCGCCGGGCGCTCGAGGACCTGGCGCGGCTCGCCGCACGGCTGATCGAACAACGTCTGCAGATCCGCCAGTCAAAGGCGCGCAAGGCGATGCTGGACAGCCTGCTCGAGGCGATGCCCGAGGGGCTCGTCGCCAGCGATGCGCAGGGGCGCCTGAGCCACTTCAACTCGCGCGCCCGGGCCTGGCATGACAGCGATCCGCTCACGCTGCCGCCCGAGCAGTGGGCCGAATATTTTGACCTCTTCGAGACCGACGGCGAGACGCCGCTGGCGCTCGAACGCGTGCCGCTGATACGCGCCTGGAAAGGGGAAGCGGTGCGCGATCAGGAGCTCTGCATCAGGACCGAGGGTCAGCCGTTGCGACGGGTGTCCTGCAATGGCCAGGCGTTCTGCGATTCCGCCGGCAAGCGTCTTGGCGCGGTGGTGACGATGCACGACATCACCGAACGCACGCGCTACCAGCAGCAACTCGACGATATGCGCCGCCGTCTCCAGGCGATTATCGATGCGTCCAGCGAAGTGGCGATCATCGCCACCGACCGCGCTGGGCTGATTTCATTGTTCAACCCTGGTGCCGAGCGGCTGCTGGGTTATCCGGCCAGTGAGGTGGTGGGGCGTTTTACGCCGCTCAAGTTTCATCTGCGCGAGGAGCTCGAGCGGCATGCCGCCAAACTGTCCCGACGCTATGGCGTAACGCTAAGCGATTTCGAGGCGCTCACCGCCAGGCCGCGGCGCGGCGACAACGAAAGCGGCGACTGGACCTTCGTCGAGCGCGACGGTGCTCACCGCCAGGTGCGGCTGGTGGTCAGCGCGATACGCGATTACGCTGGGCTGATCGATGGTTTTTTGGGCGTAGCCATCGATCGCAGCCAATTGCAGGCGATGGAGCAGGCATTGAGGATGAGCGAGGCGCAGTTCCGTATCGCCTTCGATACCGCCCCTCAGGGCATGGCGTTGGTCTCTTTGGAGGGCCGTTTCATCGAGGTCAACCGGAGCCTGTGCACGATGCTGGGATTCGAGCGTGAGCGACTGCTGGCGAGCGACTTTCAGACGCTCACCCACCCCGACGATCTGGCCCTGGATCTCGAGCTCGTCGGCCAGCTGATTCGTGGTGAAATCCCCCACTACCAGCTGACCAAGCGCTATTTTACTCGTGAAGGCAAGCTGCTCTGGGGGCTGCTGTCGGTCTCGCTGGTCCGCGATGGCAAGCAGCGCCCGCAGTATTTCGTCACTCAGATTCAGGACGTCACCGAGCAGCGCCAGCTCGACCGTCTGAAAAGCGAGTTCGTCGCCGTGGTCAGCCATGAATTGCGTACTCCGCTGACCTCGATCAGGGGCGCTCTGGCGCTGATCAACGGCGGCGTCATGGGCGAAGTGCCGAACGCGATGAATGACATGCTGGGCGTGGCCCAGCGCAACACCGAACGGCTGGGCCAGCTGGTCGACGACCTGCTCGACTGGGAGAAGCTGGCCGCCGACAAGCTGGCCTTCGACTTCCACAGGCTGGAGCTGCGCGCGTTGCTCGAGGATGCCCTTGCCAGTAACCGTGGCTATGCCGACAGTTACAATGTACAACTGGCGCTGGAGGGCGATGCTTCGGCGAGTGTCGAGGTCGATAGTCTGCGCTTCGGCCAGGTGATGGCCAACCTGCTGTCCAACGCCATCAAGTTCTCGCCGCCGGGTGAAACGGTGACGGTCGGCTACCGTGTCGCGGCTGAGCGGGTCTTGATTGAGGTCTCGGACCGGGGCCCGGGAGTACCCCAGGCGTTCCAGGGACGGCTGTTCCAGCACTTTGCCCAGGCCGAAAGCGGCAATACCCGTCGCCAGGGCGGAACCGGGCTGGGGTTGGCGATCTCCAAGCAACTGGTGGAACATATGCACGGTGAAATCGGCTTCGACTCGGTGGCCGGCCAGGGGGCGCGCTTCTGGTTCAGCCTGCCGGTGGCCTCATGAGTAGACGGATGAGCGGCCTGCATGGCTCGGGAGATTCTGTCACGGGGTTGCAGCGCGTATTGCACGTCGAGGACGACGAATCGATCAGCGCGATCACTCGGGTCGCGCTGGAAAATGTCGGCGGGCTGCAGGTGCTCAGCTGCACCAGCGGGCGCATGGCGGTCGAGCAGGCAGCGGCGTTCAAGCCCGATCTGCTGCTGATCGACGTGATGATGCCGGGCATGGACGGTCCCGCCACGCTGGCCGCGCTTTCCGGGGTCATCAGTCTCGCCGGCGTGCCCGTGGTGTTCATGACCGCCAGGACGCAGCCGGCCGATCATCAGAGCTATTTCGCCCTGGGTGCCACGGAGGTTATCGTCAAACCGTTCGACCCGATGACCCTGGCGGGCAAACTCGAATCGATCTGGGCAGGCTTTCATGGAGCACAATCCGGTTGACATCGTTCAGGACAGGCTTCGTCAGCTACATGAAGACTACGGTCAGTGGTTGGTCGATGAGCTGAGCGCGCTGGCCGCCGAGGCCGGAGAGCTCTCGGGCGAGACCGATCGCAACGAGGTCTGGCTGACGCTCAGAAACCGCTTGCACACACTTGCCGGCAGTGCAGGAACCTTCGGTTTCATCGCTATTGGCGAGGCCTGCCGTGCGCTCGAAATGCAGCTCGACACGGCCTTGACGACGGCGTCCGCGTCATCGCTGGCCGACGCCAGATATGGCGTCATGGCGTTGCCGGGGCTCCTCGAATCGGCTGAATCCTCGACCGCACTCGTGCCGCCGGACTCATCGATGGCCATACATGCCACCTCATCGGCGTCGAATGCCACGTCCAGGGCCTATCCCCGCGTGTATATTCTCGAGGATGACGAGGCGCTGGGTCGTCAGCTCTGCCAGATCCTGGCGAGTTTTCACTATGCGGCCACCCTGTTCGTCGATGGCCTGGCATTGCAGCAGGCCTGTCACGCGCAGTGCCCCGATGCGCTGATTCTCGATCTGCATTTTGCCGACGATGGCGCCGCCGAAGGACTGGCCATTGGCGAGGCGATCCAGCGCGAAACATCGGCCCAGCTACCGATATTCGCCACCGAGGAGTCGCGGCAATTCGACGTGCAGCTGCGCGCCGTGCGTGCCGGCGTGGTGGGCTTCCTGGCGCGGCCGCTGGATCCGATCCGGCTGGCCGAAATGCTCGAGGTCCACCTGCGCGGGCACCGGGCGGCGCCGATGCGCGTGCTGATGGTCGACGACGACGCCTCGACGCTGGACTACCACCGGCTGGTGCTCGAAACCGCGGGTTTTAGGGTGGCCACCCTCGACCGGCCCGAGCTGACCCTTGATGTCATGGAAAGCTTCGCGCCTGACGTGTTGGTGCTCGACGTACGCATGCCCCAGTGCAGTGGCCCCGAGCTGGCGCAGATCGTGCGTTACCATTCGCGCTGGTTGCAGGTGCCGATCGTCTATCTATCGGCGTCGGGCGATGCCCGTGCCCAGCTCACGGCGATGACCAAGGCCGGCGACGACTTCATGGTCAAGCCGATCGCGCCCGAGGCGTTGGTCGCGGCGGTCACCGCCAGGGCGCGGCGTGCGCGTACCCTCGCCATGGCGCTTTCCCGCGATGGCCTGACCGGGCTGCTCAAGCATGCCGACATCAAGGAGCAACTGAGCGCGGCGCTGGCTCAGGCCCGTCGCCGCCAGCAGCCGCTGTGTGTGGTAATGCTCGATATCGATCACTTCAAGCGCGTCAACGATAGCTATGGTCACCTGGTCGGCGACGAGGTGATTCGCGCGCTGGCCAGCCTGCTGGGTCGGCGGCTGCGCGAGTCGGACCTGATCGGGCGCTACGGCGGCGAGGAATTTCTATTGGTGCTGAACGACTGCGAGGAGTCCCAGGGCGTGCGCATCGTCGACGAGCTGCGTGAGGCCTTTGCGCGCTTTTCCTTTCTCGCCGACCAGCAAAACTTCGCCTGCACCTACAGCGCTGGAGTGCTGGAGGCGAGCGCCGAGCATGACGTCGAAACGCTGATCGGCAAGGCCGATCAGCGCCTCTATCGCGCCAAGAGCGCGGGCCGCAACCGGGTGGTGGCCGCCGGCTGAGGCCCTTGGGGCGGCTAATTGTTGCTCAGAAGCGGTAGCTCAGCGTGGCGCAGTGAAAATAAGTGATGCGATAGCAGGAGGGCTAACAATAGGTTGCTAACTTCGACAATTGTCTGCGCCTTTACTACGGTTTTAGGGAGGCAATGGATTGGCTCTGGAATCGGCGTCGTGCAATACGACCATGATTAATGATGCCCCGGTGGCCCTGCCTGCCACGTTGTAGGGTTCTGCATGATGGATCGATGCAGATTGCCCGGGAGTCGATTTCTCGTCTTACCTGTCGGGCGGGCCGTGCAGCGTGTGGGTTGTATACCAAGGTCGCCGCTAGGGCCGGAGTGCCGATCGTTGCCTGGTTTATGAGGTCTGCCTGGGTCTGTCGACCCGGGCGGCCGCGGCCCGACCGTCCGCGGCGACCGAACAGCGCCATAGAACAACCCGGCCGTTTGATGGGCCTGATAGGGAGAAATCAGCCATGGCCAAGGCCAACGCTAGCGATTGCACGATTGTTTATGATGGGGAGCGCCTGACGGGCCCGGCGGATACGCCGCTCGTCGAATTTCTCGAAGCGCACGACATCGACCTGCCGCACGTTTGTTACCACCCCGCACTGGGCCCGATCGAGACCTGCGATACCTGTTGGGTCGAGATAAATGGCGAACTCAAGCGCGGCTGTACGCTAAAAGCCGAGGAAGGGCTGACGGTTTCCAGCCAGAACGACTTCGCCAAGGCCGCCCGCGAAGAGGGCATGGACCGGCTGCTCGGCAAGCACGAGCTGTACTGCACGGTGTGCGAGAACAACACCGGCGACTGCACCCTGCACAACACGATGGTGGACATGCAGATCCCCATCCAGCGTTATGAATTTCAGCGCAAGCCCTACGAGAAGGACGAATCCAGCCCGTTCTACACCTACGATCCCGACCAGTGCATCCTCTGCGGTCGCTGTGTCGAGGCCTGCCAGAACGTCGAGGTCAACGAGACGCTGTCCATCGACTATTCGATGGACAACCCGCGCGTATTGTGGGACGGCGGCGAGCAGATCGACGATTCCAGCTGCGTGCATTGTGGCCATTGCGTCACCGTCTGTCCGTGCAACGCGCTGATGGAAAAGACCATGCAGCCCGATGCGGGGCCGTTCACGGCGATGCCCCAGTCGCTCAAGCGACCGATGATCGACATCATCAAGACCCTGGAGCAGACCGTCAGTGCCACGCCGGTTACCGGACTTTCCGAAATGGATGCGCGTTGGCGCCAGCCGGAGATCAAGCGTACCAAGACCGTCTGTACCTATTGCGGGGTCGGCTGCTCCTTCGAAATGTGGACTCGCGATCGGCATATTCTTAAGGTCCAACCGGTTGAAGAGGCGCCGGCCAACGGCATCTCGACCTGCATCAAGGGCAAGTTCGCCTGGGATTTCGTCAATAGCGAAAATCGCCTGACCATGCCGCTGATCCGCGAGAATGGGCGCTTTCGTGAAGCCAGCTGGGACGAGGCGCTGGATCTGGTCGCCCGACGCCTGCTGGAAACCCGCGATACCTACGGGCCGGACAGTCTGGGCTTCATCGGTTCGAGCAAGGCGAGTAACGAAGAGGCCTATCTGACCCAGAAGATCGCCCGGCTGATCATCGGCACCAACAGCGTCGACAACTCCTCGCGCTACTGTCAGAACCCGGCGACCAAGGGCCTGTTCCGCACCGTCGGTTACGGCGGCGATGCCGGTTCCATCGAGGATATCCAGAAGGCCGAAGTGGTGGTCATCGTCGGCAGCAACACCGCCGAGAACCACCCGGTCATCGCCTCGCGGATCAAGGCGGCGCAGAAGCTGCATGGCCAGAAGGTCATCGTCATCGACCCGCGCAAGCATGAAATGGCCGAGCGCGCCGACATCTACCTGAAACCCAAGGCCAGTACCGACCTGATCCTGGCCTCGGCGTTGTCGCGCTACATGTTCGACAACGGCTACGCGGACCAGGAATTCCTCGACAAGTGGGTCAACCAGGTCGACGAATACCGCGAGTCGCTGGCGCCGTTTACGCTGGAATTCGCCGAGGAAAAGACCGGCATCTCGAAGCAGGAACTGATCGATACCGCGGAGATGATCGGCAAGGCGGGGAGCGTCAGCCTGCTGTGGGCGATGGGCATCACCCAGCACAGCCATGGTTCGGATACCAGCACGGCGCTGTCCAATCTGCTGGTGGTCACCGGCAACTACGGCAAGCCGGGCACCGGCGGTTATCCGATGCGTGGCCACAACAACGTTCAGGGCGCCAGCGACTTCGGCTGCCTGCGCAACATGTATCCGGGTTACGAGAAAGTCTCCGACGACTCCGCCCGGGAGCGCTGGGCCAAGGGCTGGGGCGTGCCCAAGGAGCGGCTCTCCGACAAGGTCGGCGAGGGCAACTTCCTGATGGTGCAGTCCGCCGAGAAGGAGAATCTCAAGGCGATGTACATCATCGGCGAGGAGACTGCCTTCTCGGATGCCGATACCGCCAACGTGCACTCGGCCTTCGAGAAGCTCGACTTCATGGTCGTGCAGGACATCTTCATGAGCCGTACCGCCGAGTTCGCCGATGTGGTGCTGCCGGGTGCGCCCAGCGTCGAGAAGGAAGGTAGCTTCGTCAATACCGAGCGGCGCATACAACGTTTCTACGAAGTCATGCCACCGCTCGGCGACAGCCGTCCCGACTGGCGCATCCTCACCGATCTGGCCGCGCGCATGGGCTACGACTGGGGTTACACCCATCCCTCGCAGATCATGGAGGAGTGCGCCAGCATCTCGCCGATGTTTGCCGGCGTGACTTACGAGCGACTCGCAGGCTGGAAATCGCTGCAGTGGCCGGTCAAGGCCGACGGCACGGATTCGCCGCTGCTTTACACCGACGGCTTTCACAGCGAGGACGGCAAGGCCAGCCTCTACCCGCTGGAGTGGAATGAGCCCGAAGAAGCTCCCGACGATAAGTATCGCTTCTCGCTGGACAACGGCCGCATGCTCGAGCACTTCCAGGCCACCAACCAGACCGGCCAGGGGCCACGCATCTGGGAGGAGGCGCCGGGCTGGTTCGTCGAGGTCAGCCCCGAACTCGCCAAGGAGAAGGGCATCGAGGATGGCACCTGGGTGTGTCTCAGTTCACGCCGAGACAGCATCGAGGTCAGGGCACTGGTCACCAATCGGGTCAGTGGCGATACGCTGTTCCTGCCGATTCACCAGGGCAAGCCCGGCGTCAACGCGTTGACCGGGGAACACCACGACCCCGACGTCGATACGCCGGCCTACAAGGAAACCGCGGTCAATCTCGAAGTGCTCGACCGTGAGAAAGGCGAACCGCCGCTGAAGCACAACAATTTCCGCTATGGCCACCGTACGCCGACCCAGGGCGTCCCGGTCGAGGTCAAGTGGATGCAGGACGACTACGTGGAACCGCCTGCCCAGCTATCCAATCCGAGGAAAATGTAATGGCCGAACGTCTTTCTCATACCGTGACGCCGCCCAAGATTGGACCGGATGCGCACGAAGAGCTCGATCGGTTGCTGCAGACCATGCATGAACACGGTGTGCTGCGCTTCGCCAATGATGTGGTCGCGGCCAACCCGCAGATCGCCGAAATTCTCGTCGGCGGGCTCAAGAAGGAGGGCACGCTCAATGCGATCCAGAATGTCTCCGTGCTGGGCATGGCGCTGTCGACCATCGAGCCCAACGACTTCTATCGCGTGACATTCGCGATTCGCGACGGCATCCAGCAGGTCAGCCGGCACCAGCCCCAGGACGACGACAACGACTCGCCGGGGGTCACCGGGGCCTACAAGATGCTTCATGACGAGGAGTTGTGGCACGCCATCACACCGCTGCTCGATGGGCTGAAGGCCTTTGCCGAACGGCTCGACAAGCCCGTGGACAAGCCGGTAACCGACTTCACCGGCAAACCCACCGATGGGCCTTGAGCGTGTCGCGCCTTTGAAGCGAGCTGGGTAATAGCCCGGGTCAGTGACTCGGGTATAGCCTCGGTGAGGCATGGAAAACCTGATTGAAGTCAGGGTCGGCCGCGACACAAGCAGCCGCGGGTCTATCCGGCTGGGCAGCGAGCCCGGTGCCGGGTAAACTCCGCGGCTTTCGCGTGTTGATCCTTTCCATTTTCAGGTACGCCCATGAGCCAGTTCCCCCCTTGCCCGCAGTGCGCTTGCGAATACACCTACCAGGATATGAGCCTCTACGTCTGTCCCGAATGCGCGCATGAGTGGTCTAAAGACGCCTCATCAGACGGCGCCAGCGACGAGCGGGTCATCACCGATGCCAATGGCAATCCGCTGCAGGATGGCGATACCGTCAGCGTCATCAAGGATCTCAAGGTCAAGGGGTCGTCCTCGGTCGTGAAAGTGGGCACCAAGGTCAAGAACATTCGTCTGGTCGATGGCGATCACGATATCGACTGCAAGATCGATGGGGTAGGCGCCATGAAATTGAAATCCGAATTCGTGAAGAAGGCATAACGCCGCTCGGGCGGCCTTATCCTCGGAGCCTGGACGTCTTGCTTCCCGCTGGACGGGTGCCTGCCGAACCGACCCCATTCAGTTACCGTTTGGCCAGATACCCGACAGTCCCCCATACTTGACGCCTGAGCAGGAAATCGTTGGATCAGATCAGCAGAGACACTGTGGCCAGGGGCTTCATTCCTGCCCTACGCCAGGAGCGCAGTCATGACCGCACTTTCTCAATCCCCCAATGCCCTGATGATTCGCAAGCTGGAAAGCATCTTTCCTCTCTCTGCTGAGGAGAAGCAGGCGCTCCATGATTTGCCGGTGCAGGTGAAGGCCCTCAAGGCTGACCGGGACGTCGTGAGTCTGGGTGACCGACCGTCCCACATTTGCTTGATTCTGGAAGGGGTCACCTGTACCTACAAGCTGACCTACGAAGGCAAACGCCAGATCATGGCCCTGCATGTTCCCGGGGATATTCCCGACTTGCAAAGCATCCACCTGGAGCTCATGGACTTCAGCATTGCCCCGATCAGTAGCCACTGCACGGTCGGTTTCATCCAGCATGAAGACTTGCGCCTCATGTACGAGCGCTACCCCCGCCTCGTCGCCGCCTTCTGGCGCGAGACGCTGGTGGACGCCTCGATCTACCGGGAGTGGCTACTCAACATCGGTCGGCGCGAGGCCTACGCACGAATTGCTCATCTTATCTGCGAGTTCCTGTTCCGCCTGAATGCGGTGGGCCTCGTTGAGGGTGATACCTTCAACCTGCCAGTCACTCAGGCTGCGCTGGCGGATGCGACCGGCATCAGCTCGGTCCATATGAGCCGGGTCCTCCAAACGCTTCGTGCCGATGGCCTGATTCAGTCCAACAGAACGCAGGTGACCGTTCCTGACCTGGAGAAATTGAAGGAGGCCGGTGAGTTCGACCCTCTCTACCTGCACCTGGAGAAGCTTGGTACCGCATGAGTCTGTATCGCTTCGATGGTGACCAACAGGACACGTTCGACAACTCTCATCTCAAGCGCGAATCACGGCGGCTGACGATCCTCGAAGATCGTCGCAACGCTTCATGGCTGGTCTGCACCATGGGCTCGAAGTGCGCTGTCTCGCCGGAAGCGATGTTCGACACGTAGCGTCGCCGATAAATCGTATAGACGGCCAGCAGGGCCAGCACGCAGGCGATGTAGTAGACAGCGCCAGAGTATCGAACTGGCGCATGGCGCCCCGGTCGTGCACTGGCCCGGAGCATGGCGAGCCGGCGTCAGCCGGCTCGCACCCGATCTCAGTGTCTGCCGAGGATTACAGCTTGCCGAGCACCGTCTCGGCGCTGCTCTTATCGACGCCCTTGGCGTCCACGCCAAGATATTCAACCACGCCGTCGTCGACGATCATCGCGAAGCGCTTGCTGCGTGTGCCCATGCCGCCGCCGCTGGCATCCATGTCGAGGCCCAGCGCGCGGGTGAATTCGGCATTGCCGTCGGCGAGCATGGTGAAGGCCTGGGCATTCTGATCCTTCTGCCAGGCGTCCAGGACGAAGGCGTCGTTGACCGCCATGCAGGCGATGGTGTCGACGCCCTTGGCGAGGATGTCATCGGCCTTGATGACGAAGCCGGGCATGTGGGTATTCGAGCAACCCGGCGTGAAGGCGCCTGGCACGGCGAACAGCACCACGCGCTTGCCGGCGAACAGCTCGCCGGTGGAGATGTCTTCGGGGCCGTTGGCACCGTTGGTCTTGATCGTGATGTCGGGGATCTTGTCGCCTGTAGCGATGGTCATGGCCGTTTCCTTTCCTTGGGGATGGGTGCACATCACATTACATGTTAGAGCCTACGATATAACAAGCGATGGCTCTTCACCGTGGCATGCGGCTTGCCAGTGAATAACTGGCATCGAAACCCGCGTTCTTCAATAGTGGATCCCCCTTCTAGCGAGGTTTCGTCCTGCCAGGTTCCGGTGAGTATCGGTGACGTTCGGCGCACCGCCGAGGCATTCGAAACATACGGTTACTGTCGATGGTTGGTAAAAGCGAGGGCGACAACTACGTTCAGATTAGGCAGTCGATCAGGGAGGATTGATGAGCCAGCCAACACGCATGGATGACTTTCAAGGAGGCGGGCCATGGATTGGTACCCTCTTAGAATTCATTTCCAAACTCCCAGCGATAATGGACGCCGGGGGTAAGGCAAAGCGAGGGTTCTTTGCCGTGGATGGCAAAGGTAGCGCCCAAGGAAGGGTTCACAGCGCCCTCGCGAAGTCTTGCCCCCGGAAGAGCCCCCTTAGCCTGACTACACCCACTCAGTCGCACGTCTTCGGCGGCACGCGTATTCAGAAGTATCTCGGACTCACGGATCTTGCCTAGAACGACTCGCCGAGACCTGGGAAGTCAGCGATGTGGATGGTTTGATCGCTGACGTCGCGGAAGGGCCGCTTGCCGGCAAGAGTCTGCGTGACGCGTTGTGGCGAGAGGAAGGCCATCGCGAGTCTCGGCGAGGGGCTTGATGCCTGTAGGCGCTCCGATGGCTAACACGTGACAACGTACTTTTCGTGAATGAAAGGAATGGAGATAACAAGCATGGACTATCGTCAACTCGGCCATTCGGGCTTGAAAGTCTCCCAGTTGATGCTGGGCACCATTACCTTTGGCGGCCAGGCCGGCTTCGAAAAGATCGGCAATCTCGATGCCGACCAGGCTCGCCGGCTAATCGACATCGCCTGCGAGGCCGGCGTCAATACCTTCGACACGGCCAACATGTATTCGATGGGGCTTTCCGAAGAGGTGCTCGGCGAGGCGCTCAAGGGCAAGCGCGACGATGTGCTCGTCACTTCCAAGGTGCGTACGCCGATGGGCGAGGGCCCCAATGAGGGCGGTGCATCGCGCTATCACATCATCCGCGAGTGCGAGAACAGCTTGCGTCGGCTGGGCACCGATCATATCGATCTCTATCAACTGCACCAGTGGGACGGCGTGACGCCGATCGAGGAAAGCCTGGCGGCGCTCGATCATCTGGTGCAGTCCGGCAAGGTGCGCTACATCGGCACCTCGAACTACAACGGCTGGCAGATGATGAAGACGCTGGCGGCGGCCCGGGAGCACGGCCTCGCGCGGCCGGTCAGCCAGCAGATCTACTACACGCCGGAATCCCGCGAAGCCGAATACGAGATTCTGCCGGTGGGTCGTGACCAAGGCCTGGGCACGCTGATCTGGAGCCCGCTGGGCGAAGGCCTGCTCACCGGCCAGCTACGTCGCGGTCGACAACTGTCGGCGGATCATCGCCAGGGCAGCGGCTGGCCCGAGCCCTATATTCACGACCACCCTATCTGTCAGCGTAGTTGTCACCTGATCGAATTTAGAGGTGACCAACATGCGTTACGCCCCGGAGCGTAAGGAAGCCATTCTCAAGAAGATGGCGCCGCCCATGAGCCTGACCATCCCGGAACTGGCCGAGCAGGAAGGCATCTCGTCGGCAACCCTCTACAATTGGCGGAAACAGGCCAGAGCACGAGGACAGGTTTTGCCATCACGATCCGCCACGCCCGACCAGTGGACCAGCCAGGAGAAGTTTCGCATCGTCCTGGAGACCGCCCCGATGAACGAGGCGGAGTTCAGTGCCTACTGTCGTGAGCATGGGCTTTACCCCGAGCAGGTGGAGGCCTGGCGCGAGGCCTGCCTGAGTGCCAACGCCGATGCCGCTGAGCAGGAAAAGCAGCAGCGCAAGGCCCGCAAGGCGGAGCAGAAGAAACTCCACGAGTTGGAGCGTGAGCTGCGCCGCAAGGACAAGGCGTTGGCCGAGACAGCAGCCTTGCTGACACTGTCAAAAAAAGCCGAGGCGATCTGGGGCCGCAACGACGAGGACGAATGACCAGCCTCCCGGATCGTCAGCAAATCGTGGCGCTGATTCAGGAAGCACAGCGCCACGGTGCCCGGCTGGCCAAGGCATGCCGCGTGATCGGTATCAGCATCCGAACCTATCAGCGCTGGACGGCCAGCGGTGAAGTGGCGACCGACCGCCGCCCCGATGCCGAGCGTCCAATGCCACACAACAAGCTGTCGGCCGAAGAACAGCAGGCCATCCTGGCTCTGTGCAACGCCCCCGATTACCGCAGCCGGCCACCGGCCTTCATGGTGGCTGACCAGGCGGACCAGGGCCGTTACCTGGCCTCGGAGTCGACGATCTACCGGGTGCTTAAGGCTCATGATGAGCAGCACCACCGAGGGCGACAGCAGGCGCCTCAGCGCAAGCGCCCGGCGACCACGCACCAGGCCGATGCGCCTAATCGCCTGTGGTGCTGGGATATCTCATGGCTCCCTGGGCCGGCACGCGGTACTTGGTGGTATCTTTATCTGATCATGGACGTCTTCAGCCGAAAGATCGTCGGTCACGAAGTCTATGAAGCCGAAACCGGAGAGTTGGCGGCCGAGCTGATCGAGAAGGCCTGCTGGCGAGAGCGTCTGGCCAGCCAGTCCAAACCGTTGATTCTGCATGCTGATAACGGTAGCCCGATGAAGGCCTCGACGTTCCTGGAGAAACTCTATGACCTGGGCATCACGCCGTCGTACAGCCGGCCTCGGGTCAGCAACGACAACGCCTACTCGGAATCATTGTTGAAGACCCTGAAATTCCGGCCGGGCTTCCCGACAGCGGGCTTTGCCACGCTATCCGAGGCTCGAGTCTGGGTGCAGGCATTCAGCCACTGGTACAACCATCAGCATCGCCACAGTGCCCTGCGCTACGTCACACCGGCGCAGCGTCATTCCGGCGAAGCGGAGAAAGTTCTGAGTCAGCGGCGCCAGGTCTACGAGGCGGCCAAGGCTCGCCATCCAGAGCGCTGGGCCAGCGACACCCGCAAACTGAGCTTGCCGAATGCTGTGCACCTGAATCCTGAGCGTGAGTCGGTATCGAAGACTGCGAGTTTTTAGAGAACGAGCCCGATTCAGGCGTCATCTATGTTGACAGACACCGACCATGAGCGACTCTACGACATCATCGATCTGCTGGTCGAGATCGGCGACGGCCATGGCGTTTCGGCGGCGCGTGTCGCGCTGGCCTGGCTGAAGGATCGTCCGGGCGTGACCTCGCTGATTCTGGGCGCACGCGACGAGGATCAGCTCAAGGACAACCTGGCCTGTCTGGAACTCGAGCTCAGCGAGGCGGAACGTGAGCGTATCGAAGAGGCGACCCGCCCGGCGCCGATCTACCCTTATTGGCATCGCGCCATGAACGGCATGGATCGTCCTGAACCGGCGGACGAGCCGTTTCTGGCCAATTTTCGCAAGACCATGGGGCTGTAAGCCAAGGACCTGCAGTTTTTCATGTCGCTTTGGTTCGCGACTCGAATGGGGCTAGAGGTCATGCAGCTGCCTGGTCAGACATTGGTAACGCCCGGCACGTAGTAGCGACGCTCCACCCAGTTGAGGAAGCTGGCGACGCTTGAGGTCAGCACCAGATAGATCACGCCGGCGAGCAGGAATATCTGGAAGAATTCCAAGGTCCGCGAACCGATGTCGGAGGCCCGCGCGGTGATCTCTACGACGCCGATGGTATAGGCGATCGAGGTGAATTTGAGCTCGATGATTGCCTCGTTCGACCATTGCGGCAGCACGCGGCGCAGCGCCTGGGGCAGGATAATGTGGCGGACTGCCTGCCACTGAGTCATGCCGCAGGCGCGTGCGGCGATCAACTGCCCTTGGGGTACCGAGAGCACCGAACCGCGGAAATATTCCGCCTGGTAGGCGGCGCTGTTGAGGGTGATGGCGATCACTGCCGAAGTGAAAGCATCGAAGACGATGCCGAACTGCGGCAGGCCCAGATAGATGAAGAACATCTGCACCAACATCGGCGTGCCGCGAAACAGCTCGATGTAGGCGGTGCTAAGGCCATACCAGAAGCGGTTGCCGTAGACCCGTGCCCAGGCCAGGGCGAGTCCCAGGAAGAATCCCAGGACAATGGCGATGATCCACAGCGACAGCGTGACCGGCACGCCCTTGAGCAACTCGGGGAACTGTTCGGCGCTGAACTGGAGAAATTCGGTCATGGCGGTCACCCGTGTTCGGCGATGACATTGAGAAAGGCTCTTGTACGGTCCTGAGTGGGCCGCGAGAAGAGCACGTCCGGTGGCCCCTGCTCAACGATATGGCCGCCTTCCATGAACACGATCTCGTCCGCCGCCTGACGGGCAAAGCCCATTTCGTGGGAGACCACCAGCATGGTCATGCCATCGTCGGCGAGCTGCTGCATGACCTTGACGACCTCGCCGGTCAGCTCTGGGTCGAGTGCCGAGGTGGGCTCGTCGAAGAGCATCAGCGTGGGATCCATCGCCAGCGCCCGGGCGATCGATACCCGCTGCTGCTGGCCGCCGGAGAGTTCGGCGGGGTAGGCATCGGTCTTGTCGCCGAGTCCGACGCGCTCTAGCTCCTCGCGGGCGCGGCGGGTAGCTTCGTCGCGACTCTCGCGTTTAACCTGGATCGGGCAGATGCGTACGTTATCGAGCACCGTGAGATGCGAGAACAGGTTGAAGTCCTGAAAGACGAAACCGATCTGTGCGCGCATCCGGTCGATATTGGCACCGGTGATTGGGGTGCCGTCGAGTTCGATGGTCCCTTGGTCCGGCTTGCTCAGATGGTTGAGGCAGCGCAGAAAGGTACTCTTGCCGGACCCGGAGGGGCCGATCAGCACCTTGGTCTCGCCGCGCGCCAGCGTCAGCGAGATGCCCTTGAGAACCTCGTTATCAGCGTAGCGCTTGTAAATGTTGTCGACGCGCAATACGGGAGTGTCGGCCATGTTGGATCCTGTGGTCACTGGCGTTTTTCGAAGCCGGGGACGGCGAGTCGGGCTTCCAGCCAATACAGCCCGCTGTTGCCGGCCTTGTTGACGATGAAGTAGAGCAGCGCCACCACCGCGAATACCGTCAGCGTATTACCCTGGGTGCTGGTGATGATGTAGTGGGCCTGGCGGGTCAGCTCGACCACGCCGATCACGTAAGCCAGCGAGGTTTCCTTGATCTCGGAGGAGAATTCGTTGGTCCAGGGGCCGATGGCGTGACGGATCGCCTGGGGGAAGAGAATCCAGCGAATCGCCTGTGGCAGGGTCATGCCATGGGCTCGAGCGGCGATCATCTGCCCGGCGGGAACCGACTGGAAGGCGCTGCGGAAGATCTGCGACTGGTAGGCCCCGGAGCGAAAGCCCAACGCCAGGATTGCTGCGGCGAACGACGAGATGTCGAAGATCCCCGCCAGCCCATAGTAGAAGATGAACAGCATGATGATGATCGGCACGCCACGGAACACGCGCTCGTAGGCCTTGAGCGGCCACTGCACGAAGCGGGTCCGGGGGCCGTAGAGCTGCAGCAGGCAGATTGCCAGGCCGATCACGAAACCCAGCACCAGCAGTGCCGCCAGAAGGACCACGGCGACGCCCAGGCCCTTGAGCAGGAACGGAAAGTCCCTGAGGATGACTTCGTAGATGTTCATGCCGGTGAGCGTCCATCAAGCGAATGACCCACCCGTCGACCGCCGCTCCGTAGGGGAGCGGCGGTCGGTGCGGGTGCTCGAAAGACTGGGCTATCAGTTGCCCAGGTCGGGCAGCCCGGCCACGGGCTTGGCATAGGTGTCGACGAAATCCGGCATGTTACCGGGCACCGACGGGACGGTGACGCCGGGGATGTAGTTATGAACGATGGTTGCCCATTGCCCGGAGTCGGCCAGGTTGACGATGCCCTGATTGAGCTTGGGCAGCAGCCCCTGCGGATCGCCCTTGCTGACCGCCAGGGCCAGCGGGGCGCGAATGAAGATCTTGCCGGCGATCTTCACCGGCCGTCCCTCGTTGATGTACTCCTGCGCCGAGGTGTCATCGACATCGACCGCGGTGAGTCGGCCGTTGAGCATATCGCTGATCGCGGTGACGTAGCTGTCGTAGCTCTTGAGATTGACGTCGATATCGCTGTTGGTGACGTTTTGCTCCATCCAGGCCTTCTGCGAGGAGCCGCCCTGAACGCCTACGTTCGCGCCACAGCACACGGCGGTAAAGACATTGAGGTCCGAATCCTTGGGTACCACGATCACGTCATTGGTTTCCCACCAAGGCACGGTGAAGTCGATCACCTTGCTGCGCTCCTCGGTCACCGTCAGGCCAGTGGCGAGGATGTCGATCTTCTTGGCGGACAGCGCGGGGATCAGCGAGGGAAACGGCAGATCCTTGAACTCGATATCCAGTCCCTGGTTCTCGGCGATCTGCTTCATGGCGTCGATGGCGATGCCCTTGTACTCGCCGCTCTCTACGTACGCCCATGGCGGAAAGGAAGCTTCGATGCCCACCGTGTAGGTATCTGCGGCCTGGCTGGTCGTGGCAGCCAGCGCGCCCAGTGAAAGGATCAGCCCGGCGGTCAGCGTTCGTGTCTCGAGTCCCAGGAGTTTCATCGGTCAACCTCGTTGTTGTGCGATTGTTGTCGGGAGCATTGTCGGCTTTCGTTGCTCTTACCCTGTGGCAGGATTCGCCTGGTGCTCTTCAAGCGTAGTCGAGGTTGCTGGCTACTTTCGTTCAATAACCGTTGAGATTTAACCAGTTGCGAAACGGTCGGAAACGGTGAGCGCTTTATCAAGAAAACCGATACAGCTAAGAGTGGGCAATCGAGCAGGCTAAATGTGTTAATCGGCTGAGCGATTGGCGGCCGGTTGCCTGCCGTATCAAGCTTCGAAGCGCTTAACACGCCGACATGGTGCATGGCCTGGCCGGAGTGTCCGGTCCTCTGGGCCTGGCGAACGCAGTAAGTGATAAACTGACGGTCGCGTCAGGAATCGAACGGGTCCAGAGGGCAGCATGGCCAAGCGCAAGGGTGAAATTCGTCAGCGCAATGTCGAGAACATTCTGCTGGCGGCGGAGCAGGTGTTCGCCGAAAAGGGCTATGCCGGCGCCTCGATGGGCGAGATCGCCCAGCTGGCCCAGCTACCCAAGTCCAACGTGCATTACTACTTCTCGACCAAGGAGGAGCTGTACCGCGAGGTTTTGCTGGCGCTGCTCGAGGTCTGGAAACAGGATGCACTGTGCTTCGAGCTCTATGACGACCCGCGGGTGGTACTCTCGACCTATATTCGCGCCAAGATGAATCATTCGCGCAATCGCGCGGCGGGGTCCAAGGTCTGGGCGACCGAGGTGATGCAGGGTGGGGCGGTGCTCGGCGCCAACCTGCGCGACAATCTTTACCAGTGGGCCAAGCTCAAGGAAGCCAAGATCCGCGAGTGGATCGAGGATGGCCGAATCCTGCCGGTCGAACCCTCCTATCTGCTGTACATGATCTGGTCGTCGACCCAGCATTACGCCGATTTCGATTATCAGATTGCCCTGCTCAACGACGATGCGCCGCTCGACGAACTACAGTTCGAGCGAGCGGTGCAGACGGTGACCAGCATCGTGTTGCGCGGGATCGGCCTGTCGCCGTGACGGCCGAGTTCTAAGACGAAAATCGCCCCGTTCTGGGGCGATAGGTTGCCAATGAGAGCGCGGCCGACCTAGCTGGCCACCGTCACGCTTTCCCGGAACGGATTGCGTGGGTCCTCGTTCCAGCTCATGTAGGGCTTGCCGGTCTGTTGTGGGACCATGCTGATACAATCCTCGACCGGGCAGGTGATCTGGCACAGGTTGCAGCCCACGCATTCCTCCTCGATGATTTCATAACGCCGCGCGCCGTTGGCATCGACCAGCTTGGCAATCGACTGGTGCGAGGTATCCTCGCAGGCGATATAGCAACGCCCACATTCGATGCACTTGTCCTGGTCGATATGGGCGATGGTCTGGAAGTTCATATCGAGATACTTCCAGTCGGTGGTGTTGGCCACCGCCTTGCCGGCGAACTCGGCGAGGCTGCGATAGCCTTTCTCGGCCATCCAGCGCGCCAGGCCGTCCTGCATCTCCTCGACGATCCGAAAGCCGTGGAGCATCGCGGCGGTACACACCTGCACTGCGCCAGCGCCCAGCGCGGCGAACTCCGCGGCATCGCGCCAGTTGGAGATGCCGCCGATCCCACAGATCGGCAGGCCCTGGGTTTCCGGGTCGCGGGCGATCTCGGCGACCATGTTCATGGCGATCGGCTTGACCGCCGCGCCGCAGTAACCGCCGTGAGTGCTCTGGCTGCCCACGGTGGGCTTGGCGACCATGTTGTCCAGGTCGATCGAGGTGATCGAGTTGATGGTATTGATCAGCGAGACCGCATCGGCGCCGCCACGCATCGCCGCTCGCGCCGGTGCGCGGATATCGGTGATGTTGGGGGTCAGCTTGACGATCACCGGCTTGGAATAATACTGCTTGCACCAGCGCGTGACCTGCTCGATCAGGTCGGGATTCTGGCCTACCGCGGCGCCCATGCCGCGCTCGGGCATGCCGTGCGGGCAACCCAGGTTGAGCTCGATGCCGTCGGCGCCGGTGGCTTCCACCAGCGGCAGGATCGCCTTCCAGCTCTCCTCGACGCAGGGCACCATCAGCGACACGATCAGCGCGCGATCGGGCCAGCGCTTCTTGACCTCGGTGATCTCGCGCAGGTTGATCTCCAGGCTGCGGTCGGTGATCAGCTCGATGTTGTTGAAGCCCAGCACCTCTCGGTTCTTGCCGAAGTGCGCCGAGTAGCGCGACGAGACGTTGACCGGCGCCGGATCCTCGCCGAGGGTCTTCCAGACCACGCCGCCCCAGCCGGCTTCATAGGCACGCTCGACGTTGTAGGCCTTGTCGGTGGGCGGAGCGGACGCCAGCCAGAAGGGGTTGGGCGAGCGGATGCCGGCGAACTCGATGCTCAGATCGACGTCGGGCTTTTTCGCGGATGCCTTCATTACGCGACCTCCTGCTGGGCCATGATCTCGTTGTGGATGGCCTGGGCGGCCAGCTTGCCGTGCTGCACGGCCTGGACGGTCAGGTCCTGGCCGGCCGCCACGCAGTCACCGCCGGCATACACGCCGGCGAGGCGGGTGCGAAAGTTGCCGTCGACCTCGATCTTGCCGGCTTCCTGGCCGAGTTGACTGGCTTTGGCATCGCTCAGGCTGGCAGCCTCGAAGGCCTGGCCGATCGCCGTGAACACCGCATCGGCGGGGATGTCGAGGGTTTCGCCGCTGGCGGCGAGGACGCCGCCGCGGGACTCGGTGCGCGCGAAGCGCATGCCGGCCACGCGCCCGGCGTCATCGAGCAGAACCTGCTCGGGCTGGGCCCAGGTGACGATACGCACGCCGTTGGCTTTGGCGATCTCCTGCTCGTGGCCGGTGGCGGCCATCGTCTCGGCGCCGCGACGGTAGACCAGAGTGACTGCTTCGGCACCCAGGCGTGCCATCTGCACCGCCATGTCGATGGCGGTATTGCCGGCGCCGATCACCACGCAGTGCTTGGCCACCGCGAGTTGGCCCAGGTCGTCGGTCTGGCGCAGCTCGTGGATGTAGTCGGTGGCGGGCATCAGGCCGGGAGCTTGTTCTCCGGTCAAGCCGAGCTGGCGGCTGGCGCCGAGGCCCAGGCCCAGAAACACCGAGTCATAGTCGCGCTGCAGGGTGTCGAGAGCGAGATTATCGCCGAGGCGCTGGCCGTGGCGGATCTCGATGCCGCCGATCTCAAGCAGGAAGGCGATCTCCTTTTGCGCGTAGTCGTCGATCAGCTTGTAGCGGGCGATGCCATACTCATTGAGCCCGCCGGGCTTGTCTTCGGCCTCGAAGATCGTCACTCGGTGACCGTAGGTGGCCAGGCGATGGGCGCAGGACAGCCCGGCCGGCCCGGCGCCGACGATAGCAATGTGCTTGCCGGTGTCGGCGGCGCGAATGAACGGGTGGCCGTCGAAGTGCATGTGGTCGATGGCGTGACGTTGCAACAGGCCGATCAGCACCGGTTGACACTCGGCATCATGATTGCGCACGCAGCTCTGCTCGCAGAGGATTTCGGTGGGGCAGACCCGGGCGCAGCTGCCGCCGAGGATGTTCTCCTCGAGAATGGTCTGCGCGGCGCCGTTGATATTGTCTTCGGCGATCTCGCGGATGAAGCGCGGAATGTCGATATCCGACGGGCAGGCCTCGACGCACGGCGCATCGTAGCAGTAAAGGCAACGCTGGCTCTCGATGAATGCCTGGCGCTGGGTCAGCGGCGGGTGCAGATCGCTGAAGTTGGCTTCCAGCGCCGCGCTATCGCGGGGGCCGTCACCGGCACGTGGCAGGTGGTTGAGTGGATGAGTCACGGTGGAACTCCTTCGGCTCTCCTGAAAATGGCTGCGCTCGGTCATACGGCGTTAAAAATTGGCTCGTGCGCGAGTTCGATCAAATTGCTCATTTACTTCAGTAAACTCCGCATTTTCACCAATTTTTGCCTTGTCTGACCTTCGCTCGCCTGATTTTCAGTATTAGCCGAGCATTGTTATTAGATGATGGTTATCGGCGGCTCAGCGCTCGACGGCGGTGGCGGCGTTGCGCTCGGCGCGTTTCTTGAGCACGTCGTAGACGCCGGGGTAGGCGGGCCGCTCGATATAACGACCGGCGCCGCGCTCGGCGTGCAGGTCCTTGCCATCTCGCCACACCCACTTGCCCTGGCTGATGGTATGGCGCGGGATGCCACGCACCGTCTTGCCCTCGAAGATATTGAAATCGACGTTCTGATGATGGGTCTTGGCGGAGATCGTGCGCGTGCCGTTGGGGTCCCAGACCACCAGGTCGGCGTCGGCGCCTTCCTGGATCGCGCCCTTGCGCGGGTACATGTTGAAGATCTTGGCAGTGTTGGTGGAGGTGACGGCAACGAAGTCCTGCATCGAGATGCGCCCGCCATTGACGCCCTCGTCCCAGATCACCGCCATGCGATCCTCGATCCCGGCGGTGCCGTTGGGAATCTTGGTGAAGTCGTCCTTGCCCATCGCCTTCTGATCGGCGCAGAAGCAGCAATGATCGGTGGCGGTGGTCTGCAGGTTACCGGACTGCAGGCCGGTCCACAGCGCGTCCTGATGTTCCTTGCTGCGAAACGGCGGGCTCATCACATGGCCGGCGGCCTTGGCCCAGTCCTTGTCGCGATAGACGCTGTCGTCGATCATCAGGTGCCCGGCGAGCGCCTCGCCGTAGACCGGCTGGCCCTGACGGCGGGCATAGGTGATCTCGTCGAGCGCGTCGCGGCACGAGACGTGGACCACGTAGATCGGTGCGCCCAGCGTACCGGCGATGCGAATCGCCCGGCTGGCGGCCTCGCCCTCGACCTGCGGCGGACGCGATAGCGGATGCGCCTCGGGGCCGGTGAGGCCCTGGGCGAGCAGCTTCTGCTGCATGTGGTAGACCAGCTCGCCGTTCTCGGCGTGCACGGTGGGTACCGCGCCGAGTTCCAGGCAGCGGGTGAAGCTGGCCACCAGGATGTCGTCGGTGGCCATGATGGCGTTCTTGTAGGCCATGAAATGCTTGAAGCTGTTGACGCCGTGTTCGCGCACCAGGGTGCCCATGTCTTCGTGAACGCTGTCGTCCCACCAGGTCACCGCGACATGGAAGGCGTAGTCGCCAGCGGCTTTCTCGGCCCAGCCGCGCCAGGTCTCGAAGGCTTCCATCAGCGGCTGGCCGGGGCTGGGGATCACAAAATCGATAATCGTGGTGGTGCCGCCGGCAAGCCCGGCCGCGGTGCCGGTGTAGAAGTCCTCACTGGCCACCGTGCCCATGAACGGCAACTGCATGTGGGTATGCGGGTCGATGCCGCCGGGCATCACGTACTGGCCACCGGCGTCGATCACCTCGGCATCGGCCGGAGCCTGCAGATCGGGGCCGACGGCGGCGATCTTGCCGTCTACGCAGAGCACGTCGGCCTGGTAGGTGGCGTCATGGGTAACGACGGTGCCGCCACGGATCAGGATGGTCATGGTCTCTAACCTCTTGTAGTTGTCGTCTTGTGCGAGTCGCTGCTATCCGGTCATTCGCCGTCGGTGAGCCGCGTATAGGCCTCGGGCCGCCGATCGCGGAAGAACTGCCAGTTATTGCGAATCTCGCGGACCATCGAAAGATCGACTTCGTGAATCAACAGCTCATCCTCGCTGGCGCTGGCCTTGGCTTCGATCTGCCCGCGGGGGTTGGCGATGTAGGAGCTGCCGTAGAACTCGCCGATGTTCCAGGGTGCTTCGGTGCCGACCCGGTTGATGGCGGCGACGAAGCAACCGTTGGCGGCGGCCGAGGCGGGTTGCTCGAGCTCCCACAGGTATTGCGACAGGCCGGCGACGGTCGCCGAGGGGTTGAAGATGATCTCGGCGCCGTTTAGTGCCAGGGCGCGCCAGCCTTCGGGGAAATGGCGGTCGTAGCAGATATACACGCCGATCTTGCCGTAGGCGGTGTCGAAGACCGGCCAGTTCGACTGGCCCGGCTTGAAGAAGTACTTCTCCCAGAAGCCGGCGACCTGGGGGATATGCGTCTTGTGATACTTGCCGAGATAGCTGCCGTCGGCATCGAACACCGCCGCGGTGTTGTAATAGATGCCAGTGACCGTCTCCTCGTAGATCGGCACGATGATCACCATGTGATGCTTGGCGGCGAGCTTCTGCATCATCTGGCAGGTGGGCCCTTCGGGGACTTTCTCGGCGGCGGCGTACCACTTCTTGTCCTGGCTGGGGCAGAAGTAGGGCTGGTTGAAGACTTCCTGGAAACACAGCACCTGAACGCCGGCTTCTGCGGCCTGCTCGATATACGGCAAGTGCGCCTCGTTCATGGCGTCGCGGATGGCGGCCGGCTCGAGGTCGGTATCGGTCTTCAGGGCCATCTGGATCAAGCCGATCTTCACCTTTTCCATCAATCGATCCTCATCTTGTGCTTGTTGTTGGCGCCCGTTACGGGCGCTCATGCATGAGTTCGTTCTGACAAAAACCTGACTGGAGAGTCAGGATAAGAGAAAGCTAGCCGCTTAACATGGATTTGAGCAAGCGTTTTTTTAAACCATGGTCGGTGCCTCAAGAAGTTGCTAACTCGTTAATTTACAAGGGATTCCCTATCATGTAGCAGAGGGCGCATTATCAACATGATTCTAGGCTTTATCTATAAAATTACTTGAAAAACAAATGCCTGCGTATTTTGTTGAAACGTTGATACGCAGCGATTAACGCTGTTATGCACCATTGTGGGAATTGTCTAGAGTGTCAGGAGCTTGCTCGTCCTCCTCCTGGGCTGAGGTGTGACCGGTTAGGGCCATAATAATTAAAGCTGACTCATTGGGCAGGTTTTGATGGGGTCATTCAAAATCAATGACTTGTTCCAAACGATTGGTGATGTCGGGCTGGCTTCAACGACGCTGAGTCTGCAGAATCGCCGGTTTGGGCACACTTCTTGCGAGAATCTGCGATGAAGACGGCAAGCTATGGTCAGCGTTTAAACGTAATGCACAGTTTCCCACGAGGGGGAATTGGCAGCCGCATGAGGAGACAACAACAATGACGGCAAATACTTCACGCTCGGTACAGCGTGGCGAACTCGTCGAACTCGAGGTTGGTGACGATGTTCGCGAGAGTTCGCGATTCAATGAAGATATCGCCCCGACACGGCTCGAGGAACGTACCTGGTCGCGGTGGAACGTCGCCGCGCTATGGGTCGGCCTGTCGATCTGCGTGCCGACCTATACCTTGGGCGGCATCCTGACCGCGTACTTCGGGCTTTCGGTCAGCGAGGCGCTGGTCACGATCCTGATCGCCAATATCGTGATTTTGCTGCCACTGACGCTGAACGCCTTCCCGGGCACCAAGTTCGGCATTCCGTTTCCAGTGGTATTGCGCTCGTCGTTCGGTATCCGCGGTTCCAACGTGCCCTGCCTGATCAGGGCGCTGGTGGGCTGTGGCTGGTTCGGTATCCAGACGATGTTCGGCGGACTGGCGATCCATCTGTTGCTTGCGGCGATCTTTCCGCCGTGGCGTGAACTGGAAGGGCTCGGCGAGGTGATCGGCTTCTTCCTGTTCGGGGCCATGAATCTGTACGTGGTGATCCGCGGCGCCGAATCGATCAAGTGGCTGGAGACGCTCTCGGCGCCGCTGCTGCTGGCCGTCGCCGTGGGGCTGATGGTATGGGCCCTGCCTCACGTATCGATGACCGAACTGCTGAGCCAGCCGCCGTCGCGTCCCGAGGGGGAGCCGGTATACGGTTATTTCTTCGCCGGGCTGACGGCCATGGTGGGCTTCTGGGCCACGCTGTCGCTCAACATCCCGGACTTCAGCCGTTTCGCCAAGAGCCAGAAGGACCAGATCGTCGGGCAGATCATCGGCCTGCCGTTGACCATGTTCTTCTTTGCCTCGTTGGGCGTGGTGATGACCGCCGCCTCGGCGTCGCTGGTCGGCGAGACGGTCTCCGACCCGGTCAGCCTGATCGGGCGCATCGACAGTCCCTTCTGGGTGGTCATCGCGATGTTCTTCATCATCGTCGCGACGATCTCGACCAACACCGCCGGTAACATCGTTTCGCCCACCAACGACTTCCAGAACATCGCCCCCAAGCTGATCAATCAGACCCGCGGTACGCTGATGACCGGCCTGGTCGGGGTGCTGCTGATGGGTTACGACCTGCTGCAGAAGGCCGGCGTGATCGTCTCCGACGTGACCCTCGAGAGCCTGTACTCCAACTGGCTGCTGGGCTACTCGAGCCTGCTGGGGCCGATCGCCGGGATCATGGTCGTCGATTACTTCCTGATCAAGCGCCAGCAACTGGACGTCGCCAGCCTGTACAAGGATGGCGCTGCTTACCCGGCCTACAACCCGGCCGGTTTCATCGCCTTCTTCGTGCCGGTGGCATTGACCATCTTCTCGCTGGCGACGGGCGCCTGGACCTGGTTCTACGATTACGGCTGGTTCACCGGCTCGGCGCTGGGGGCGGTGGTCTATTACGTCGCCAGTCAGGTGCTCGTCAAGCCGGTGGCAGCGCCTGCGCCCGGTACGGCCGCTCCCGGGACGGCTAGCGAGAAAGCCAACAGCTGATTGTCGAGCGTTTAACCCGGCGTAACCAACAACGCCGCCCTGAAGGGCGGCGTTGTTGGTTTGCACGAGTCAGGTTTTGCGAAGCGACAGGACCACAGTGACGGCTTCAGGCCAGCGGTGGCCAGCTCCAATCGCGGGGCGTGTTCGTCAACGCTATGACTTTAGCGATTGGCTACCGTCCGGGTTCTCTTGCTGGACGTCGAGGCGCGAGCCAGCTGAGTGTCGCCGCTGGTTTCGAGCTTGGCCAGGAGTTGCTCGGACTGCTGTTTGAAGGCCGCCAGCGCCTGCCCGGACAGACTCTTGTTTTCAGGCAGCTTGACGCGCATGGCGTCGACCTGGCGATTGTTGACCATGATTTCGTAGTGCAGGTGGGGGCCGGTACTCCTGCCCGTATTGCCTGATAATGCAATCTTCTGGCCCATCGTCACCCTATCGCCTTCCTTGACCAGGCTCTTGGACAGGTGCATGTAGCGAGTCTTGTAGCCATTGTTGTGGCGGATGACCAGGTAGTTGCCGGCACCACCCGCCTGGAAGGCGGTCTTGATAACGCGACCGTCCGCGGGCGCTTCTACCACGGAGCCGGTACGCATGGCGAAATCCGTGCCGCGATGGGGGCTGATACGTCCGGTGATCGGATGATGGCGACGCAGGTTGAACGGTGAGCTGATGCGGTGGCGACCTTCGAACGGGTAGCGGTCGAAGGCCGGGTCCAGACTTTGCCCATCCGGTGTATAGAAGCGATCGTCCTCTGAGTTGCGGACAACCGTCAGCTCGGTTCGCTCACCTTCATAACGGGCTGCCAGAATACGCGAGTCCAGCGCCTTGCCTTCGATCATGTCGGCTTCGACCAGCACCTGGAAATGATCGCCGCGGCGTGTATCGCGACGGAAGTCGATTTTTTTCGCTAGCAGGGTGCTGAGCTCTGCCACTTCGCCATAGGACAGACCGGTAGCACTTGCCGAACCGGCGAAGCTGCCGTTGACCGTGCCGGCAAACAGACGTTGGGTTGCTTCGCCGGCCTTCTCGATATTGGCAACGTCAAACATGTGCTGGTCCGCATCGCGCCTGATGAGATAACCCTTACGAGCATCATTCATCACTTTCAAGGCTAGCAGCTGGCCTTCTTCATCGAGCTGAAAGTCGATATTGTCGCCGACGCGCCAGTTGGTCAGCGCCTCGTCGTCCGGCAGGCGGTCAAGCAGGCGTAGGACTTCACTGTAACCCAGGCCGAAAGTGCGCTCGGCCATGACAGCGAACGTATCGCCCCGTTGAACGGTATAGGTCTCCCACTGGGGAATGAACTCTTCCTTGGCCACGAGTTCGTTCCCGAGTTTGATCTCGCCGTCATCGAGGATCAGGGGGTCGGTGGATAGCTCTTCGTAGGAGGTCCCGCCGACGAGATCCTCGCCCTGATCGTCGAACAACTGCAGTGCGATGCGTAGTGCCTGATCCTCTAGCGCGACTACCTTGGCGGTCGACTGCGTGGTCGGGCTCGGTTGAGCGGGTGCCTTGGCCACGGCGCTGGGCGCTTGCGGCTGGAGAACCGTGAGCTCGGCAGAGGACCTAGGTTCTTGCGCCTGCGCGGTCTCGATGAAATTCAGGTCGACAATTTCCCGAGCCGTTAGAGCGATTAAAGGAATATCGCGGCCAATAAGCGTGGAATTGGATGATGGAATGTTTTTGGATATAGCCTGGTCGAGAGCTTGGGTGTCGACCGCCGAACCCGGGACGGCACTGGCAAGAGTGACTTGCTTGTTAGTGCCGGTCGTAGCATCGGTGTCGTTGGAAACGGCCAGAATCTTGTGCGTGCCCAGCACGGTAACCATGGTGGCGACGGGTAACAGCAGCAACTTGTGCGTGCGGGGCAGCGAATGGAAAATTCGCAACATAAAGGGCCTAGGTACATGTAAATGGAGGAAAAACCCATGCACCATAACTCATGCCATATGGCATGCCTAGTCTGTACAGGTGTACAGACTTTAAACTTATAGCTAACGGCTACACTATACAAACAACTCGTTACTGACTGGATACATAAGCATTTCTTTGTAAAAACTTAATCACCTATTGGACAAGACTTTATCACTTGGCCAATGTGCCGTCGCGATAATCGCGCAGGGCCTGATCGAGTTCCTCGCGCTGATTCATCACGAAAGGGCCATAGTGAGCGATCGGCTCACCGTGTGGATAGCCAGCCAGCAGCAGTGCCTGCGCGCCGGAGTGGCTGGACAACGTCAAGGTTTCGCCCGAACCCAGGCTTGCCAGCCGCTGCGCAGAAACGGTCTTTTCGGCTATTTGCAACTCGCCCTCGAAGACATAGGCCAGCAATGTCGGTGCATTCTGAGCCAAGCTCAATGTCGCCCCCTTTTCGAGCCTCACATGGGCGATTCCAGCCTGCCCGGCCAGTGTATCCAGCGGTCCGTCGACAGCCTGGGTCGCCGTTGCCCAATGCCCGCCCAGCGCGATGAGCTCACTACCTTCCTCATCCAGATGTGGCATCTCGGCGCTCTTGATATCACGGTAAGTGGCCGGGCTGAGCTTGTCACGTGCGGCCAGGTTGATCCATAGCTGGAATGCATGGAGTCCGGCATAATCGGTCAGCGGCATTTCCGAATGAATGATGCCGCGGCCGGTATGCATCCATTGGGCATCACCGCTGCCGATGGAACTGCTGTGGCCAAGATGATCTTCATGCCTAAGTCCGCCATGCACGACATAGGTCAGTGTCTGAATACCGCGGTGCGGATGCGGCGGGAACCCGCCGATGTATTCGTCGGGGTGCTCCGAACCAAGCTCGTCTAACATTAGAAAGGGGTCAAGTCCCCCGCCGAAATCATGAATGCGGGAGATCTTGACGCCGTCGCCGTCCTGGCTGGGGTGACTGGAAACAAGGCGGTTAATTGAGCGCTGTGACATCGTCTTTACCTCGCGATAACAGAATTAATGTATTCTAGGACGACTTTTTCGAAGAATAAGCGCATAGTTTTGCTTGCTTCATTCGAGGAAAGCGAAAATGTCACGAGTGACCCTGGCTCAATGGCAAATGCTTGCAGCGGTCGTCGATCATGGTGGTTTTGCTCGTGCGGCCGAGGCGATCCACAAGAGCCCCTCGACGCTTAACCATGCTGTGCACAAGCTCGAAGCGCAGCTTGGGGTGTCGATTCTCGAGCCGGTCGGCCGCCAGGTGCGGCTCACCGGCGCCGGCGAGATGCTGTTGCGCCGGGCGCGTCAGCTGATCGAGAACGCTGCAGCGCTGGAAGAGGTTGCCGAGAGTATGGCGGCGGGCCTGGAAGCGGAAGTGTCGCTGGCGGTCGATCAGATGTTTCCGCCCGATGCGTTGGCCGTAGCGCTTCAGCAGTTTTCCCGTAACTATCCGCACGTACGCATCCAGTTACATGAAACGGTGCTCAACGGCGGGGTCGAGATGCTCTACGACAAGCGTGCCGATCTGGTGGTTTCGGGGCTCGCCGCTCAGGGCTTCCTCGGTGAGCCCTTGGTGACCCTGCGGTTCATCGCCGTTGCTCACCCTGCTCATCCGCTACATGCCCTGGCACGCACCCTCGATCTACGCGATCTGATCCAGCATCGCCAACTGGTGGTGCGTGATTCGGCCCTGCGCCAATCGATGGATGCGGGCTGGCTGAAGGCCGAGCAGCGCTGGACGGTAGGCCATCTGGCGACCTCGCTGGACATGATCGAGCGTGGGCTGGGGTTTGCCTGGTTGCCCGAAACACGGATTCGAGAGGCGCTGGCTGCCCGACGCCTGAAGCCGTTGCCGTTGGCTGCAGGCGGTACGCGCGAGGTCCCCATGCAGTTGATCTTTCAGGATCGCGACCGGGCCGGACCGGCGACACACGCCATGGCTCAGGCACTGCATGAGGCTGTCAATGCCTGCTGTCCCATCAATGATGATTCGTTTTATTCGAAAGAACAGTCGGAAAACTTGCAGAGTAGCGTCGAATGAATCGGTTTAAGCTGGCGGAAATAGCTAACCGGATGCAAGGAGACGACCATGGGCTTGTTGATCGAAGGCCAATGGCATGACCAGTGGTACGACACCAAGGCGCACGGCGGTGAGTTCGTTCGTGAGTCAGCCAAGCTGCGTGACTGGGTCACTTCCGACGGACGGCCCGGGCCTGATGGTCAGCCGGGTATACAAGCTCAAGCCGAGCGCTTCCAGCTGTATGTTTCGCTGGCCTGTCCCTGGGCGCATCGCACCCTGATCCTGCGCAAGCTCAAGGGCCTGGAAGGGCTGGTCGGCGTCTCGCATACCAGTCCGCTGATGCTCGACCAGGGCTGGACGTACAACCGCGCGGAAGGCTCCAGTGGCGATCCGATCAATGACGTCGACTACCATCATCAACTCTATACACTGACCGATAGCCACTATACCGGGCGGGTCACCGTACCGGCATTGTGGGACAGACAGGCCCGGCGCATCGTCAGCAACGAGTCCGCCGACCTGGTACGCATGCTCAACGGCGCCTTCGATGGACTCACCGGCAATACCCTCGACCTTTATCCCGAGGACCTGCGCGAGACCATCGAAGCGGTCAACGCCGATGTCTATGAGCACATCAATAACGGCGTCTACAAGGCGGGGTTCGCCACCGAGCAGGACGTCTACGACAAGCACGTCACGGCGCTGTTCGAGGCACTGGATCGTATGGAGGCGCGGCTCGATAGAGCAACGCTATCTGGCCGGTGAATGGCTGACCGAAGCGGATGTTCGGCTGTTTACCACACTGGTACGTTTCGATGCCGTCTACCATGGCCATTTCAAGTGCAATCTGCGGCGCATCGAGGACTATCCCAATCTCTCCAACTACCTGCGCGAGCTGTATCAGTGGCCGGGCATCAAGGAGACGGTCGACTTCGATCACATCAAGCGTCACTACTATTGCAGCCATGCCACCATCAACCCCACCGGCATCGTGCCCAAGGGGCCGGTCCTCGATCTCGAGCGGCCGCACGATCGCGACCGTCTGCCGGGGCGAGGCATTCGCGAGAAGGCTTAGCGCGGCTTCCTGGCCAGCCATCGGTCGAGGGCGTTGGCGAATTCGCGCCGCTCGCTATCGCCATAGCCGCTGGGTCCGCCAGTGTGTTCGCCGCTGGCGCGCAGGGTTTCCATGCGAATCTTGGATAGCCGCATCTGCACGCGGGCGTTGCTGCGAATTAGCGATTCCTGGCCAGCCAACGGTCCAGGGCATTGGCGAACTCGCGGCGTTCGCTATCGCCATAGCCGCTGGGGCCGCCGGTGTGCTCGCCGCTGGCGCGCAGGGTTTCCATGAAATCGCGCATCTGCACGCGGGCGCGGATGTTGTCCGGGCTCAGCGCCTCGCCACGATTGGTCATGACCTCGGCGCCCTTGTCGATCGCTTCCAGGGCGAGCGGCAGGTCGGCGGTAATCAGCAGGTCGCCGCGCTCGATGCGCCGGACGATCTCGTTGTCGGCGGCGTCGAAGCCACTGGCGACCGCCAGTGGTTTGACCCAGCGCGAGGGCGGCAATGGCACCTGATGGTTGGCGACGAACCAGGCGCTGGTCTGGGTGCGTTCGGCGGCGCGGATCAGAATTTCCCGCGCAGCGCGCGGGCAGGCATCGGCATCGACCCACAGGCTGGGCATCGATCTCTCCCGGTCAAATAGTTAGGCGGTGAACGAAAGGGGTAGGCAAACCTACTCGACGATGGTAGCATGCTCGCTCCTCGCATGTGTTGACCCCACCATCCAGCTGATTCGCCCCCATCGAATGCCAACGGGCAGGGGACGTTTCTCTCGCAAGGCGCGCAGTTCGACTCGACGAGCGACTGCCTCGAGCGCCAGGTGCATTGATGGAACGCCATAGTTGCCGACTCGGCTCCGGCGTGCAAGGTCGCCACACTGTTCGTCCGTTTCCGCATTCCGCGGTGACGCTAGAGAAGCGGACAGGATGCAGGTGCGACCCGGTACCCTGTCACGCTGCCCAGTGATTACATCGGCAGCAAGCGAACGACACGGTGCCACGACAATTTCCCGCCGGTGACTACCGGCCACTCAAGGTGTGATATGACCTCGACTTCTGTCGCCTCGCCGAGCTTCGGCGACCTGGCACTGCTGCCTGCTGTGCTCTCCGCTCTGGAAACTCTGGGCTACGAAACTCCCTCGCCGATCCAGGCGCAGACCATTCCTGCGCTGCTGGAAGGCCGTGACATGCTGGGCCAGGCCCAGACCGGCACCGGCAAGACCGCGGCGTTCGCGCTGCCGGTGCTGTCGAAACTCGAATTGACCCGCCGCGAGCCGCAGGTGCTGGTGCTGGCGCCGACCCGTGAGCTGGCCCAGCAGGTCGCCGTGTCGTTCAGCAAGTACGGCCAGAACCTCAAGGGTCTGGAAGTGGCCAGCCTGTGCGGCGGCCAGGAATATCGCGAGCAGCTCGGCGCGCTGCGCCGCGGTGCCCAGGTGATCGTCGGTACCCCCGGTCGGGTGATCGATCACCTCGATCGCGGCAGTCTCAAGCTGGACGGCCTGTCGGCACTGATCCTCGACGAAGCCGACGAAATGCTGCGCATGGGCTTCATCGACGACGTCAAGCGTGTGGTCGCCGACACTCCCAAGGACGCCCAGCGGGTGTTCTTCTCCGCGACGCTGCCGGCCGAGATCGAGCGTATCGTCAATCGTTACCTGGTCGACCCGGTCAAGGTCGCCATCGAGTCCAAGGCCGACACCGCGGCGAGCATCGACCAGCGCCTGGTGCGCGTCGATGGCGGCGCCAAGCTGGAAGCGCTGTCGCGGATCCTTGAGGTCGAGCCGGTCGACGCGGCGATCGTCTTCGTGCGTACACGTGCCGCCTGTACCACCCTGGTCGAGCAGCTCACCCTGCGCGGCATCAACGCCGCGGCGCTGTCCGGTGACCTGGACCAGAGCCTGCGCGAGCGCACGGTCACCCGCCTCAAGCGCGGCAAGATCGACGTGCTGGTGGCGACCGACGTGGCTGCCCGTGGCCTCGACGTGCCACGCATCACCCACGTCATCAACTACGATCTGCCGCAGGACAGCGAGGCCTACACGCACCGCATCGGGCGTACCGGTCGTGCCGGGCGCTTTGGCGTGGCGATCACCTTCGCCGGCGTCCGCGAGACCCGCAAGGTACGCTGGCTGGAGCAGGCCACCGGCCAGACGCTGACCGATACGCAACTGCCCGACGAATCGGCGATTCGCGGCCATCGTGACGAGCGCTTCCGCGAGCGCGTCATCGGCACCCTGACCGCCGGCGCCGAAGAGCAGCGTAGCCTGATCGAGCGGCTGATCGCCGAGGGCCAGGACCCGGTCGAGCTGGCCTGTGCCTTCGCCGCCATGGCGCGTGCTGACGAGGCGCCCATCGGTCGCCTGCCCAAGCCGGGCGCACGCAGCGAGCGCGATAGCTCGCCGCGCGACGGCAAGCCGCCGCGTCGTCGTGACAGCGGTCCCAGCGAGGGCATGACGCGCTACCGCGTCTCGGTGGGCCACAAGGACGGCGTCAAGCCCGGCCAACTGGTCGGCGCGCTGGCCAACGAAGGCGGCATCGAGGGCGCACGTATCGGCCGTATCGATATCCGCAACGCCTTCTCGGTGGTCGAGCTGCCCAGTTCACTGCCGACGTCGATCCTCGCCAAGATGGCGCGGGCCCGGGTCGCCGGTCAGGCGCTGGAGATCGCCGAGGACCAGGGTGGGGCAGAGCGTTCGGAGCGCCCGGCACGTCGTCGCAACAGCGATGACGCGCCGATTCGCCGCCGCTCGCGGGCCTAAGCGCGAAAAGCCGGCTGCGGTTTGACCCTTGACCCGATCGCCGGGCGGTCACCACACTGAGGGGCAATCGCTTACCGGCGATTCGACACTTCAGCGGTACACGGAGGTGACAGATGGCAAAAGGTGATATTCGCAGCCGGCGCGGCAAGGTCGCCAACGGTTCATACGGCCGGCGGCGGCCGAGTGATCAGCGTCAGGCCGGGCGTTACAAGCAGCGCGGCTACTGATCGCCTCCGGCGATCAAGCAATGCAAACGGGGGTGGCCATTGGCCACCCCCGTTTTTTGTGTCGGACATGCCTAGCCGGACCGACTTCGGCACACTCCCACGCGTTTCAGTTGCGGGCCAGCAGCGAGGCGTCGTAGCGATGCTGACGCTCGCTGTCGTCGAGCATGGCGATACCCTTGGTGTTACCGTCATTGGCCAGGCTGGCAAAGATCACCCGGTAGGCGAGCACGGCCTGCACATAGGCCCGGGTCTCGTGATAGGGGATACTTTCGACGAACAGGTCGAATTCCCGGGGCGCCTCGCGCAGCCAGCGGTCGACCCGGCCCGGACCGGCGTTATAGGCCGCCGTGGCGGCCAGTCGGTTGCCGCTGTAGCGATCCATCATCTCGCGGATATAGTGACTGCCCAGACGGATGTTGCTTTCGGGCTGGTAAAGCGCGTCGGGGCTCGGCCGCTCGAAGCCGTGCCGGTCACTGACGTGCTGAGCGGTGCCCGGCATCAGCTGCATCAGCCCGCGTGCACCGACCGACGAACGCGCTTCAGGGTTGAATGCACTCTCACGCCGCGCGATGCCCATCAGCAGGAACGGATCGACATCGGCGCGCTCGCCCCATTCGCGGAAACTGGCCCGGTAGGCCGGCGGAAAGCGCCAATCGAGCGCGTCCCACTGCTTGGCGAGGATGGTGGTCTGCACCACCAGCGCGTACCAGCCCCGGCGCAGGGCATAGTCGGCCAGTGCACGCGCTTCCTCGTCGCTGACCTGCTGCGAGGCGTAATACCACTCGCTGCGTGCCAGGCCCGGTTCGCCGATACGCATCAGCGCCTCGGTGCGTTGGACCACCGGCCAATTCTCGACCGTCTGGCGGTAGGCATCGTTGAACTCGGCGCGGTGACGATTGAGCGCATAGGGCCGGCCGAGCCGGTCGGCGGCGGCAAAGCCGTAGAAACTGCGCTGATCGGCGGCGGCGGCGAAAGCCTTCGCCGCGGTCTGCTCGTCGCCGAGCTCGCCCAGCGCGCGTCCCAGCCAGTACTGCCAGCGGGCGTCCTGGCGTGGATCGTCGGGCATCGCATGGACCCACTCGATGACGCCGCGCCAGTCGCGCTCAGCCAGCGCGCGGCGCACCCGTAGTTCGAGCAGGTCGCCGTCGGCGATTTGCGCCAGGTTGTCGTCCACCCAGGCGCGGTTGTTGGCGACCTCGCGAGCCATCGAGTAGAACGCCAGATCCTTCTCGATGGCATGTCGCTGGGTATCGCTGAGCGTCAGGTGCGGTGCGACCTTGCGCCAGGCTTCGAGCGCGGCTTCGGTATCGGCGCGGGTGAACTGATACATGGCCGCCGTGAACAGCGCCGCGCTGGCGCCATCGGGGCCGGCGTCGCGGGGTACCTGGGTGATCGCCGCATAATCCTTGCGCAGCCGCTCGAGGGCTTGCTTGGCGCTGCCCCAGCCGGCGGGTAACTGGCGCTCCAGGTAATTCATCAGCCCGGTCTCGCCAGACTCCCAGGCCAGCATCAGACGCTGCCAGATCGCCTGGCCGTCGATCTCGCCGCTTGCGCGCAGGGCATCGAACAGCGGATCGCATTCGTCGGGCTGCGAGCGCCCGGTCAGCCACAGTTCGCGCCCGCCTTCGGCCGCCTTCGCCGGGTCGCGGTCGAGCAGGGCGGTGTAGTAGTAGCATTGGCGAATCGTGCCGCGCGGCGCGCCATCGCTGACCGCCAGCAGGTCGTCGAAGCGTCCGGCCTGGCCGTAGCTGACCTCGGCGATGCCGCGCAGCCAGTCGCCGAGCGGCGAGTCGGCATAACGCGTCAGGTAGGCATTGACGGTCGCTGGATCGACATTGGGCAGACGCTCGCGCAGGCGGTGATACTCGACGTATCCGGCCAGCACATGATCGTCGATGGCGGTTTGATCGATGCGGTTCCACTGATGGTTGCGGGCGGCTTCCAGGGCATCGCGCATGGCGCGGTCGGCGGTCTCGTCGGCCAGCGCCGGCAGGCTCAGCACCGGTAGGCTCAGTAAGAATGCGCTGATCAGCGCGAGTCCACGGCGGGGAACTCGAAAGGGCATCGGCGACTCCTCGTGCAGGCTTGCCTATCGGATACGGTTAGCCTCATCCTCGCCGATAGCGCTGCACTTGAGTAGTGTTGTTTGCTGGCCATGGATACGATGCGACGCTTCGGCGGTCCGATGCTTTAGCGCTACATGACCCGAGGAGGGAGCGAGATGGCGGGATTCAAGGCCTGGAATATCGCCGCGCGGCTCAGAAAGCGCGGCGGCGCGCTGGCGCAGATGGCGCGGGCGATGCGACTGTTCGTGCCGATGTGCGGCGATGTGCTGCGTGGGCGCTACCGCCCGGTACCCTGGGCGGCGATCGGCTGGATGGCGCTGGCGGTGGTCTACCTGATCTCACCGTTCGATCTGATACCCGACTTCCTGCTGCTGATCGGGGTGCTCGATGACGTGGTGATCGTCGGCTGGTTGCTGACCCGCGTGGATGCGGCACTCACCGATTACCGGCGCTGGAAGGGCGTCGACATGCCGGTGCGCCGACCGCCGCCGCGCTGAATCCTCCGCTTGACGGGCCGGCTCGTCGCGCGGCGAGCCGGCAAACGCTTGAAATGCCTGCCCGGGGCCCCATATCGGTGACGGAACCGTCGTTCAAGACCATGAGTTCAACACCATGAGGGGCCGCTAAATGACAACCGCCACCCATGAAGAGACCCTGGGCTTCCAGACCGAAGTCAAGCAGTTACTTCATCTGATGATTCACTCCCTGTACTCCAACAAGGAGATTTTCCTGCGGGAGCTGATCTCCAATGCCTCCGACGCCGGCGACAAGCTGCGTTTCAGGCGTTGGACAACGACGGCGCTCTATGAAGGCGACAGCGACCTGCGCATCGAGATCGAGCACGACGCCGAGGCGAACACCGTGACGGTGTCGCGACAACGGCATCGGCATGACCCGCGAGGACGTCATCGCCAATCTCGGCACCATCGCCAAGAGCGGTACCTCCGAGTTCCTGAAGCAGCTTTCCGGCGAACAGCAGAAGGACGCCAAGCTGATCGGTCAGTTCGGCGTTGGTTTCTACTCCGCCTTTATCGTCGCCGACGAGGAGTCTACCGTGCGCACCCGGCGTGCGGGTGGCGAGGCGGTGTCAATGGCGATCGCGCGGCGAGGGCGAGTTCACCGTTGCCGATAGCGACATGAACGAGCACGGCACCGACGATCATCCTGCACCTGAAGGATGACGCCAAGGAGTATGCCGACGGTTGGCGTCTGCGCACGCTGGTGCAAGCAAGTACTCCGATCACATCGACTTGCCGGTGCGCATGCCCAAGACCGAGACCGCTACCGAGGATGAGGGCAACGAAGTCGAAGGCAGCGAGGTCGTCACCTGGGAGACCGTCAACGAGGCCCAGGCGCTGTGGGCGCGGCCCAAGAGCGAGATCAAGCGACGAGGAATACAAGAGCTTCTACAAGCACATCTCCCACGATTTCGAGGACCCGCTGACCTGGACCCACAACAAGGTCGAGGGCAAGCTGGAGTACACCAGCCTGCTCTACATGCCCGAGCCCGGGCGCCGTTCGATCTGTACGAGCGCGAGGCGCCGCGCGGCGTGCAAGCTGTATATGCAGCGCGTGTTCATCATGGACGACGCCGAGCAGTTCCTGCCGCTGTACCTGCGCTTCATCAAGGGCGTGGTGGACTCCAAGGACCTGTCGCTGAACGTCTCCCGGGAGATGCTGCAGAAGGACCCGCAGGTCGACAAGATGAAGTCGGCGCTGACCAAGCGCGCCCTGGACATGCTCAAGAAGCTGGCCAAGGACAACGACGCCTACCAGCGCTTCTGGAACGACGTTCGGTGCGGTGCTCAAGGAAGGCCCGGCGGAGGACTTCGCCAATCGCGACAAGATCGCCGAGCTGCTGCGCTTCTCGACCACGCATACCGACACCGCGACCCAGGATCAGTCGCTGGCCGACTACGTGTCGCGGCATGAAGGAAGGCCAGCAGAAGATCTACTACATCGTCGCCGACAGCTTCAATGCGGCCAAGCACAGCCCGCACCTGGAGATCTTCCGCAAGAAGGGCGTCGAGGTGGTGCTGCTCCACGACCGTATCGACGAGTGGCTGGTCAGCCATCTCACCGAGTACGACGGCAAGAGCCTGGCCGACGTCGCCAAGGGCAATCTCGATCTTGGCGAGATCGAGGGCGAGGAAGAGAAGCAGGCCCAGGAGGAGACCGCCAAGGCCAAGGAAGACTCTGGTCAAGCGGGTGCAGGCGGCGCTCGGCGAGGATGTTCAGGAAGTCCGCGTGACCCACCGGCTGACCGATTCGCCGGCCTGCGTGGTGCTCTCCGAGAACGACATGGGCTTCCAGATGCGGCGCATCATGGAAGCGGCCGGCCAGCCGCTGCCCGAGGTCAAGCCGATCCTCGAGCTCAACCCCGAGCACGCGCTGGTCAACCGCCTCGAAAGCGCCGACGAAGCGTCGTTCGGCGACCTGGCGCGAATCCTGCTCGATCAGGCGATCATCGCCGAGGGTGGGCATCTCGACGATCCGGCGGCCTACGTCAAGCGTCTCAACGCCATGCTGACCGCCTGAACTGGTCTTGATGTAACGAGCCCATGCGACCCGGCCTGCCGCCTTGGCAGGCCGGGTTTTTTGTGCCTGCCGTTTACGAATCCTCGATAATCCGCAGCATCTTGCGGTAACCCGGTTATGCTGAAGGGGGCGCAACGTGACCGCTGCATTTAGCAATTGCATTCAGGTTCGGCTAGCGGCCGCCCCGTAAAATAAAGAATCGCTTATGGCATTCATAACTCAGAAACGAGGTTGGGATTTCTTGGAAAAACTATATAAATCATTAGGTTGGAGTTCATCCGGTTGCATAAGCGTCGTGTTATGGCACGCATAAGTGCATGATTATGATTAGTTTTTTATAACGATTCATTGATCTTTGCAGGGCTTTGCGAAGAGACTGAAAAGCTAGGCTGTGAGAAACAAGCTAACCGCTTGCCGTTTTCCTTTGTCTTTTTATGTCATCGAAATCGTTTTGGAATTCCTGGCCGATAACAAGGAGTGAAGCGAATGTGGACTGAATGTACGAAGGTAGTCATGAACCGCAGCGAGTGCCGCCAGGCGGGAGGTCTGTCGTGAAGATCGGAGCACCCAAGGAACGCGCCGCGGGCGAGGCGCGTGTCGCCCTGACCCCGGAAAGCGCGCAGCATATCCAGAAGCTGGGGCATGAGTGCCTGGTCGAGTCCGGCGCTGGCGTGGCGGCGGGCTTCAATGACGACGCCTACCGTGAAGCGGGGGTCAGCGTGGTCGATGACGCCGACGCGCTGTGGCGCGAGGCCGAGATCATCATCAAGGTCCGCGAGCCCTCCGAGCAAGAGGCCGATCGCCTGCGTCAGGGGCAGACGTTGATCTCGTTCTTCTGGCCGGCCCAGAACGAGGAGATGCTCGAGCGCTGCAAGGCCAAGGGCGCCAGCGTCATCGCCATGGACATGGTGCCGCGCATTTCGCGGGCGCAGAAGATGGATGCCCTGTCGAGTACCGCCAACATCGCCGGCTATCGCGCGGTGATCGAAGCGGGCAACCAGTTCGGGCGCTTCTTCACCGGCCAGGTGACTGCCGCCGGCAAGGTGCCGCCGGCCAAGGTACTGATCGTCGGCGCCGGGGTGGCCGGTCTTTCCGCCATCGGCACCGCCACCAGCCTCGGTGCGGTGGTTCGAGCCTTCGACGTGCGCCCTGAAGTGGCCGAACAGATCGAATCGATGGGCGCCGAATTCCTGTTTCTCGATTTCGACGAGAGCCAGGATGGCTCGGAAAGCGGCGGCTACGCAGCGCCGTCGAGCCCCGAGTTCCGCGAGAAGCAGCTGGCGCTGTTCCGCGAGCAGGCCCCCGAGGTGGACATCGTCATCACCACCGCGCTGATCCCCGGCAAGCCCGCGCCGAAACTGTGGCTCGAGGACATGGTCAAGGCGATGAAGCCCGGTTCGGTGATCGTCGACCTGGCCGCCGAGAAGGGCGGCAACTGCGATCTGACCGTGCCCGATCAGCGCATCGTCACCGACAACGGGGTAATCGTGGTCGGCTATACCGACTTCCCGTCGCGCATGGCCACCCAGGCTTCGCTGCTGTATGCCACCAACATCCGCCACATGCTCACCGATCTCACGCCGGAGAAGGACGGTCACGATCGTGCATGACATGGAGGATGACGTCATCCGTGGCACCACGGTCACTCACCAGGGCGAGATCACCTTCCCGCCGCCGCCGCCCAAGGTCAAGGCGATCGGCGCGTCCAAGCCCAAACCCAAGGAGAAGGAGCCGACACCTGAGGAGAAGAAGGCCGCCGAGCATGCAGCTTTCAAGGCCCAGACCACGCGTCAGCTGGGGCTGCTCGTGGTGGGCGGTGCGGTGATGCTGTTGCTCGGCCAGGTCGCGCCGGCCTCGTTCATGCAGCACTTCATCGTCTTCGCGCTGGCCTGCTTCGTCGGCTTCCAGGTGATCTGGAGCGTCAGCCATTCGCTGCATACCCCGCTGATGGCGGTGACCAATGCCATTTCCGGGATTGTCATTCTCGGCGCGGTGCTGCAGCTCGGTTCGGGTAACTGGCTGGTCGGCCTGCTCGCCGGGATCTCGGTGCTGATCGCGTCCATCAATATCGTGGGTGGCTTCCTGGTGACACGCCGGATGCTCGCCATGTTCCAGAAATCCTGAGCCGCGGAGACACACAATGTTGGGTCAAGAATTCGTTTCGGCCGCGGCAATTGCGGCAAGTGTCCTGTTCATCCTCTCGCTGGGCGGATTGAGCAATCAGGAAAAGGCCAAGCGGGCCGTGTGGTACGGCATCGTCGGCATGGCCGTGGCGGTCTTCTTCACCATGTTCGGCCCGGGCGTGGGTGGCTATTGGCTGATGATTCCGATGATGATCATCGGTGCGGCGATCGGCACCGTGGTGGCCAAGCGGGTGGAGATGACGCAGATGCCGCAGCTGGTTGCGGCGCTGCACTCCTTCGTCGGCCTGGCGGCGGTGTTCGTCGGCTGGAATGCCGACATGGAGCGTACTCGGGTGCTGGCCCTGCGTGCCGCGGGCGAGTCGCTGGATGGTCTGTCGGCCTTTGCCGCCACGCTGGCTTCCAAGACGCCGGCCGAGCTGACCTTTCTGCAGGTCGAGGTGGTGCTGGGGGTGTTCATCGGCGCGGTGACCTTCACCGGCTCGATCATCGCCTTCGGCAAGCTGGCCGGCAAGGTTGACGGCAAGGCGCGTCAGTACCCGGGCGGTCATTGGCTGAATGCCGGCGCGGCGGCCGTGGCGCTGTTGCTGGCGATCGGCTATCTCAGCGGCGCCGGCTTCTGGACGCTGCTGCTGCTGGCGCTGCTGGCGTTCTTCATCGGCTGGCATCTGATCATGGGTATCGGCGGCGCCGACATGCCGGTGGTGGTGTCGATGCTCAACAGTTATTCCGGCTGGGCGGCGGCGGCGATCGGCTTCACCCTGTCCAATGACCTGCTGATCGTCACCGGCGCGCTGGTGGGCTCCTCCGGTGCGATCCTCTCGTACATCATGTGCAAGGCGATGAACCGCAACTTCATCAACGTGATCCTCGGCGGCTTCGGGACCAAGCAGAGCGAGGCCGCGGAGATCGAGGGCGAGCAGGTGGCCATCGACACCGGCGGTGTGGCCAGCGCGCTGAACGACGCCGACAGCGTGATCATCGTGCCTGGCTACGGCATGGCGGTGGCCCAGGCGCAGAATGCGGTCAGCGACCTGGTGCGCAAGCTGCGCGACGCCGGCAAGCAGGTGCGCTTCGGCATCCATCCGGTGGCGGGGCGCCTGCCCGGACACATGAACGTGCTGCTCGCCGAGGCCAGGGTGCCCTACGATATCGTCATGGAGATGGACGAGATCAATGACGACTTCGCCGAGACCGACGTGGTGATCGTCATCGGTTCCAATGACATCGTCAATCCGGCTGCCCAGGAGGATCCCAACAGCCCCATCGCCGGCATGCCGGTACTGAAGGTCTGGGAAGCCAAGCAGGTATTCGTCTGCAAGCGTGGTCAGGGAACCGGCTATTCGGGGATCGAGAACCCGCTGTTCTTCAAGGAGAACACGCGGATGCTGTATGGCGACGCGCGCTCCAGCATCGACGCGCTGGTGCCCATGATCGAGTGAGTGCTGCCCGGGCGGTCGCCGAAGAGTCGGCCGCCCCGGGATGCTTCGTCCAAGTGTTTACAACGCCCCTCACGGGGCGTTTTTCGTTACACTGGGCGGGTCTTTCACCGTCAATGGATGGGTCATGAGCGACGAACGACTTCAGGTGGCCGTACTGGGCGGCGGCAGCTTCGGTACGGCTTTGGCGAGCATCGCCGCCGATAACGGCGCCGCCGTCAAGCAATGGCTACGCGACGATGAACAGGTGGCGGCGATCAATCGCGACCACCGCAATCCGCGTTACCTTCCCGACTTCGCCATCAATCCCCGGGTCGTCGCTTCGAGCGATCTGCGCGCAGTGATCGAAGGGGCGAGTCTGGTCTTCGTGGCGATCCCTTCCACGGCGTTTCTCTCCGTGGTCCGCCAGGCGAGTCGCTGGCTGCAGGCCGGGCAGATACTGGTCAGTACCACCAAGGGTATTCAGGCCGACGGCTTCAAGCTGATGAGCCAGATCCTCGAGGAGGAGACCGGTTCATCACATATTGGCGTGCTCTCGGGACCCAATCTGGCCTCGGAGATTGCCCAGAAGCAACTGACTGCAACAGTCATCGCCAGTGACGATGCGCTGACCCGGGCCAAGGTCCAGAATGCGCTGGGCTGCGATTACTTCCGCGTCTATGCCAGCAACGACCGCTATGGCGTCGAACTCGGCGGCGCGCTCAAGAATATCTATGCCATTGCTGCCGGCATGGCCGCGGCGCTGGGCATGGGCGAGAACACCCGCAGCATGCTGATGACCCGGGCGCTTGCCGAGATGAGCCGCTTCGCCGTTGCGCTGGGGGCCAATCCGATGACCTTCCTCGGCCTGGCCGGCGTCGGCGATCTGATCGTGACCTGCTCGTCGAATCTCTCTCGCAACTATCGAGTGGGTCAGGCGCTCGGCGAGGGCAAGACTCTCGATGAGGCGGTCGAGGCGCTGGGCCAGGTCGCCGAGGGCGTCAACACGGTGAGTCTGGTGCGTGGCAAGGCCCACGAAGAGGGCATCTACATGCCGCTCTGCGAAGGGCTTTATCAGGTCCTGTTCAATGGCGTGCCGGCCCGCGACATGGCCAAGCTGCTGATGCGCAATGAGCAAAGCAGCGACGTGGAGTTCACCCTGGCGCGCGAGGATGTCGTGCAAGCCAAGCGGCGCGAGGAGGGCGCATGACGCAGTCGCTATGGATCATGCGGCATGGTCAGGCAGCCAGCGGGTCGGCCGGACGAGCGTCGCGAGCTTACCGCGCAGGGCCGCGAGGAGGTCGCGCTCATGGCGGAATGGCTCGCGCGTTCGCTGACCCCGTCTCAGGCGGCCAACCTGCGTATCGCGGCGAGCCCTTACGTGCGCGCGCAGCAGACGGCGACCCTCGTCGCCGAGCGGCTCGCCAAGCGCATCGAGACGCTGTCGTTGATCACTCCCGACGATTCGGTGGAGGCGGTGATCGACTGGCTACAGCAGGCCGACCCGGTATGCTGGTTGCTGGTCAGCCATATGCCTTTGGTTGGCAGCCTGACTGGTCGCCTGTTGGAGCGAGATCCACGTAGCCAGCTGCCGATGCCTACGGCTGCCATCGTTGCGCTCGAAGCCGAGGTCTGGGCGGCAGGCTGTGCCGAGCTGCGCACGTTTCGCCATCCCGCCGATTTCGCTGGCCACTAAGCCGGTACCGATGAGGAGCTGTCATGGGGCAATATATCGTCAATAATCGTATTTACGTCAATCCGGGCTACGAGGAGCTTTTCGAAGCCCGTTTTGCGGCGCGCGCCGGGCAGATCGACAAGCAGCCCGGCTTCGTCGCCATGCGCGTGCTGCGGCCAATGGGTAGCCATGCGCCCTATGTAGTTGAAACCGAATGGCAGAGCCAAGAGGCCTTTCGCGCCTGGGTGGGTAGCGACGATTTCAAGCAGGCGCATGCCAACCCCTTGCCCGACGATGCCACCCGTGAAGGTGGTGGCATCGAGCAGTTCGATGTCGCCATTGCCGTTCAAGGCTAGATTTCTCTACAGGGCTGCTGCGCTGCAGCCCCGACCTCGCGTATGCGTGCCGGGGGTTTACTCGCTCGGCCTTGTGTCGTTCTTCCGTGGATTGCTCTTATAGACTTTGGTTTAGTCGACCATAGTCGCTGTTGCCATGCCTTCTCTGGCTGCTTACTTTGGCGCTTGTATGATGTATGACAAGCAGGCGGCGACGCCGAGTTAGACCCTTGGTTCCCTGCTGTCCATTGATCCGCTTATTGACCTCAAAGCCTTCGGGGCCCGAGCAAGAGGAACGATCGTGAATTTTTCCAGAGAAGATGTCCTTAAAGCGGTCGGTGATGGCCTGCTTTCGTTTCCCATCACCGACTTCGACGCCAACGGCAACTTCGATTCCGAAAGCTACCGCAAGCGCCTCGAATGGTTCGTCAGTCATGAGATTTCCGCCGTATTCGTGGCCGGCGGGACCGGCGAGTTCTTCAACCTGACGCTGGATGAGTATCGCGAGATCGTTGCCCTGGCCGTCAAGACGGTAGGTGGCAAGCTGCCGGTCATCGCCAGTGCCGGGTTGAGCATCGGCGCCGGGCAAGCCTATGCCAAGGCCGCCGAAGAGGCGGGGGCCGATGGCATCCTGCTGATGCCGCCGTACCTGACCGAGTGCCCGCAGGATGGACTGGTCGACTACGCCCGTCAGATCTGTGATTCGACCTCGATCAACGTGATCTACTACAACCGCGGCAATGGCGTGCTCGAGGCCGAGGCGGTGCAGAAGCTCGCCGATGCCTGCCCCAACCTGATCGGGCTGAAGGATGGCAAGGGCGATATTCAACTGCTCAACAAGATCGTCAAGACCGTGGGCGATCGCCTGGTCTACGTGGGTGGCGTGCCCACTGCGGAGATCTTCGCCGAAGCGTATCTGTCCATCGGCGTGAATACCTACTCTTCGGCAGTCTTCAACTTTGTGCCGGAGATGGCCGTGAAATTCTACCGGGAGCTGAGAAAGGGCGATAAGGCGGTGATGTCAGGAAGATTACTCAAAAGTTCTTCATTCCCTTCATCGAGCTTCGTGATCACAAGAAGGGCTATGCGGTAAGCCTGATCAAGGAGGGCGCCGATATCATCGGCAAACCCGCCGGAAACGTACGCTCACCGCTTGTCATGCCGACATCACAAGAGCGAAATGAGTTGGAGAAGCTCATCGGCATAGCCCACGATCTTTAAGAGCTTTGGCCGGGTTTTCTGGAACGATGAGAGAACCTGGCTACTGAAGAGAGGTCTGGCCCAAGGGCAATACAATCAACAAAGGCCTCGTAAACGCCAAGCCAAAAGGAAGAAAGACTCTATGAAACTCATGACAACGCCTCTTCGAAAGCTTGCTTGTGCCGTCGCGATTGCGGGTACCGCAGGGGCTTCCATGTCGGGCTATGCAGCAGACTGCCCCATTCCCAGCAATCTGCGCGTCGTCATTGGCTCTACCTCAACAGGTGGAGATACATACCAGAATTCCAGTATCGTCGCCGACCATCTGGCCGATAAGTTGGATATTAATGCCAAAGTAGACGCTGTTGGTGCCATGGCTGGGTTTCGTGCTCTGGATCGGAGCCGCAACGGCAACACTATCATGATCTTTCATGACCAGTCCTATTTGGGCAATCTCTATGGCGTGAAAGGCTATAATAACATCTTCGAAAAATACACAGTGGGGCCGACAGTCGCGATCAACCCAGGCAACGCTTACCTGGTGCCCAAGGATTCACCCTACAAGACGATTGATGACGTAATTGCTGCCGCAGGCGAAGGCAAGGAAATTCGCGTTGCCATACAGCCGGGTGGTGTCTCGGAAATTGGCTTTAGCGCATTAAAAAATGCGGTGAAGATCGAGCATCCTGGCAAGGAAAGTAACGTCGTAGCGGTCAATACCGGATCGCAGGCCGATAAGAATCAATTGCTATTTGATGATATGGCAGATGTTATCAATGGCTCGGTTCAAGCGAACGAGCAATACACGCGCTTGCCTGCAGATGATCAAAAGGCGATGCGTTTTGTCTGGCTGACGGCCAGGAACGATACGATCAAGCAAACCAATGAAGAAGGGATGGGCAAAACGTCTCAGGAGGAGTTGCTTCAATATGTCGCCCCCAACGTGACTGTGCCTCAGGACGAGTCGGAAAATTTCACCTTCGATAAAGAGTTCTTCTTCCTTTACAACAAGGATATGGATCCCAAGATTGTTAGTTGTATAGATAATGCACTTGAAGAGATTTATGCCGAAGGGGAAATCCAGAAGGAGCAGAAGAAGTCCTTCTTTATTCCCAACTTCAAGCCTTCTAGCGAAGCGCAGACGTATTTGAAGAACAAGCGTGACCAGTACGAAGGAATTATTGAAAATATCAAGTCATAAGGTTTGCCGGCGCAGTTTTCTGCGCCGGTAATTCGATGATTCATGCGCTTGCATATAAAGGAGGCTTATATGGAGAGCCAGTTTCTTTCGCTATTTGATGTCAGTATAGCGTTCGATCAGTCGCACCTGTTTTTCCCTAGGATAGTGACTTATATCCTGTTAGGTCTCCTTGCTATCATATTGGTAAGTAAAAGTAGGAGGATAGTGCCCGCGCTAAGGCAAGCAGGGTGTGCGGTATTTTATGCGGAAAACGGGTTTGATAGGCAGCGGTTTTTTGGCACTTTAGTACTTATTGTTGCGTACTTTTACTTGATGGCTGTAGTTGGTGATGTGTTTCCTAATACTGGCTATGGGTTCTTGTTCACATCGATTCCTTTTATATTCTTGTTGGCAACGTTATATGTCGAAAATAGGTCGCGCAAGAATATGATGGTTATTGCTGTCAATTCTATCGTCGCACCGGTATTGGCTTGGTACGTACTTTCCCAGCTGTTCAGAATTACACTTCCTTAATGGCAGAGTAAAAAATCATGGAATTCCTGTCGAACTTCACGCCTATGTTTTTCCTGCTTATAGCAGCTGGGGCTCTCATTGGTGTCATCTTTGGGGCCATCCCCGGCATGACAGCAACGATGGCGGTAGCCGTCTGTCTGCCGCTGACTTATGCGCTTGATCTCAATAGTGGATTGGCTTTGCTGCTGGGTCTTTATGTTGGTGGTATCTCGGGCGGCATGGTGCCGGCTGTGCTCTTGAACATACCTGGGACACCTTCCTCCATCACGACGACTTTCGATGGCTACCCCATGGCCAAGAAAGGGGAAGGTGAGCGGGCATTGAAAGTCAGTATTGTCGCTTCTCTTTTCGGCGGGCTTTTTAGTGCTGCTGTCCTTTTTTACTTCGCTCCAGTTTTAGCCGATTTTGCGATAAAGTTCTCTTACGTAGAAAAATTTCTGATTATTTTTCTGGCGCTCACTGTCATTGCTTCGCTGACAAAAAATATGTTGATGGGTATATTCAGCGGCGTCTTGGGGGTCTGGCTGAGCCTCATCGGAACTTATGAAATCACCAACGGCGGTAATGGTGAAACCCGTTTAATGTTCGACTTCATGGAGTATTATCTGGTTAGTGGCTTTTCCTTGCTTCCCGTACTAATCGGTATATTCGGAATCACAACGATTCTTCAAGATGCTGAGAAGGGATTCAAGGGCGATGCTGCTAGCCCCACCATCAAGCTTACTAAAGGATCCGGTTTTTCTTTCAGGATATTCAAGGGGCAGCTTGTTAATCTGGTGCGTTCCTCTTCCATCGGTACGTTCGTCGGCATGCTGCCGGGCGTTGGGGGCAGCGCCGCCTCAGTTCTTGCTTACACTCAGGAAAAGAATTTTTCTCGTGATTCTAGCCAGATGGGAAAGGGCGCTCCGCAGGGCCTAGTTGCTTCAGAGTCTTCTAATAATGCCTTGACCGGTGGGGCGTTGGTCCCCCTGCTGTCACTCGGTATCCCCGGCGATTCGACCACAGCGATTCTTATCGGGGCATTCACGCTGCAAGGTATTCAAGTGGGTCCGCTGTTTATCGGTGAAAACATCGATACCTGGTATACCATGATTGCTGCCTTGGTCGTAGCTAACTTCTTGATGTTTGGGATCATGTTCTTTGCGATAAAATATATTGCAAAAGTTATTGAAGTTCCTAAGCATCTTCTCTACCCCATCATTGTCATGATGTGCGTAGTCGGCGCTTATGCCATCAACTACGGCATCATGTTCGATGTGTGGACACTATTGATTTTCGGGCTGTTCGGTTATGTAGCCTGCAAGGTGGGCATCGAGCTCGTACCCCTCATCATTGGCTTTATTCTTGGTGGTTCAGCCGAAGTCTATTTTGTGAAAAGCATCGAGTCCTACGGCAACTTGACGATTTTCTTTACCAAAAGCCCCATTGCGGTCTTCCTATGGGTACTTATCGCGCTGTCACTCGCGTTCTCCGTCTTTCTCAAATTACGTGCGCGTAAGAAGGAGAGCTTGGCCTCTTACAGTTAAGCCTTGCTGACAATAATTACTTTACGAGTACGGATGCATAGTATGAATTCAAGCCAAGCCAAGCTTCGTGTCATCAAGGTGCATGATAGCGACAACGTAGCCATTGTCGTGGAAAGAGGCGGGCTGCCAGCAGGTACTCGTCTACTGGACGATACGATACTGGAAGCCGATATCCCGCAAGGGCATAAAGTGGCGCTTTCTTCGTTGGCGAGCGGAGATTCCATCGTTCGCTATGGGGAGATCATCGGCACTGCAACGTGTGATATTCCCAGGGGCGGCCATGTCAATGAAACGAATGTGCAACTGCCTCGCCCCCCGGCGCTCAAAGAGATGCCTTTGGCTACCAGATCAGCACCTGATGCCAAGCCTCTCGAAGGTTACACGTTCGAAGGGTTTCGTAACGCCGATAATTCGGTTGGTACCAAGAATGTCTTGGGCATTACCACGAGCGTGCAGTGTGTCGCCGGTACCACCGATTACGTGGTCCGACGCATCAAGAACGAGCTGTTGCCCAAATATCCCAACGTCGATGATGTCGTGGCGCTCAATCACACCTATGGATGCGGTGTAGCCATCAACGCTCCAGCCGCGATCGTTCCGATTCGCACTGTGAGGAATATCGCTCTGAACCCCAATTTTGGCGGTGAGGTCATGGTTATCGGGCTGGGGTGCGAGAAGCTTCAGCCATCGACTTTGGTGTCCGATCAGCCAGTCAAGATCTATGAAAATACCGAGGCTGCCGATCCTGGCGCCAATATCCTGATTCTGCAGGATGAAAGCTTTTCCGGTTTCGAGGACATGATCAACGGCATAATGGCCATGGCGGAGCGTCATCTTGAGAAGCTGAATCGCCGACAGCGTGAAACCTGCCCAGCCTCGGAGCTGGTTATAGGCATGCAATGCGGCGGAAGCGATGCTTTCTCCGGCGTGACCGCCAATCCCGCCGTGGGCTTTGCCACCGACCTGATCGTACGTGCCGGCGGTAGTGTTATGTTCTCGGAAGTTACCGAAGTGCGCGATGCGATTCATTTATTGACGCCCCGCGCTATCGATAAAGGGGTCGGCGAAGCGTTACTCGAGCAGATGGCCTGGTACGACAACTACCTCGAGCAGGGGCAGGCGGATCGCAGCGCAAACCCATCTCCCGGTAACAAGCGTGGCGGCTTGAGCAATGTTGTGGAGAAGGCGCTGGGCTCGATTATTAAATCCGGCACTAGTCCCATCATTGACGTGATCGGCCCTGGAGAGCGGGTCCGCAAGAGGGGCCTCACTTTCGCGGCAACGCCAGCGAGCGATTTCATCTGTGGCACTCTGCAACTCGCCGCAGGCATGAACCTTCAGGTCTTCACGACGGGACGGGGTACGCCATACGGCTTGGCCATGGTGCCGGTCATCAAGATGGCTACCAATACCGCACTCAGCCAGCGTTGGCATGACATCATCGACCTGGATGCGGGACGCATCGCCACCGGCGACGCCAGCATCGAAGATATCGGCTGGGAGCTTTTCCATCTGATTCTGGACGTGGCTAGCGGCAAAAAGCTCGCGGCAGCCGATCGACTGGGGTTGCATAACGATCTTGTCCTGTTCAACCCGGCGCCTGTTACCTGAGCCGTTTAACTAGAGCCAATCTTGTCATTTAGGAATCAAATCATGTTCCCAATCGTCAAAAGCATGCGCGTGGTGCCGGTCGCCGGCTACGATAGTTTTCTGCTCAACCTGAGCGGCGGACACGCGCCCTGGTTCGTGCGCTGCGTAGTGATCCTGGAAGATAGCGCCGGCAACCAAGGGGTCGGTGAGATCCCCTCCAGCGAAGGTATTCTCAAGGGGCTGGAGCAGTGCCGCTCCCTGGTGGAAGGTTCGACCATCAGCGATGTCAAGCGCACCCTCAATCGCTGTCGTCTATCGTTGGCAGGTAATGGGCGCGAGGAGCGCGGTCGTCAGACCTTCGACCTGCGCGTCGGGGTTCACGTACTGACGGCCATCGAGTCGGCTCTGTTCGATCTGTTCGGCCAGGCCATGAACATGCCAGTGGCGGACCTGCTTGGCCAGTTCGGCCGCCAGCGTGATGAAGTCGAGGCGCTGGGTTACCTGTTTCTGCTTGGCGATCCGGACAGGACCGACCTGCCTTATCCCAAGGCCGAGAACCCCCGCGATGCCTGGGATGAGCTACGTTGTCGGAGGCGTTGACTCCCGAGGCCGTCGCCAACCTGGCCAAAGCGGCCTATGAGCGCTACGGCTTCAAGGATTTCAAGCTCAAGGGTGGCGTATTGCGTGGCGAGGAAGAGGCGGAGTGCATCCGCGCGCTGCATGAGGCTTTCCCGAAGCGCGTCTGACTCTCGACCCCAACGGGGCATGGAAACTCGACGAGGCAGTGCGAGTACTGGACCCGACCAGCCTGTTGAGCTACGCCGAAGACCCGTGCGGTGCAGGAGGAAAGCTACTCGGGACGCGAGACCATGGCCGAATTCAAGAAGCGTACCGGTCTGGCCACGGCGACCAACATGATCGCCACCGACTTCAAGCAGCTGCAGTATGCGGTCCAGCTCAACGCGGTGGATATTCCGTTGGCCGATCTGCCACTTCTGGACCATGCAGGGGGCTGGTCGCGGTCGGTGAGCTGTGCAACGAGTGGGGCATGACCTGGGGCTCGCACTAGCAACAATCACTTCGATGTCTCGCTGGCGATGATGACCCATGTGGCCGCGGCCTGCCCGGGCGAGATCACCGCCATCGACACCCACTGGATCTGGCAGGACGGCCAGCGTATCACCAAGGAGCCGTTCCAGATCCGTGACGGTAAGCTGCGCGTTCCTGAGGCGCCCGGTCTCGGCGTCGAACTGGACATGGACAAGCTCGAAGAGGCGTATGTTTTCTATAAGAGTCTCGACGTCACCCAACGCAACGATGCCATGGCCATGCAATACCTGATCCCCGGTTGGGGGTTCGATCCCAAGAAGCCGGCACTGGCCCGATAGCCAACAGGCCATTGCCGGTTCCAGCGATCCCATTCAGGCCATCGATCCGAGCGCCAACGAACGCCTGGAGCCGGTCTATACCGGCGGCACCGCCAATGATGTCGACCGCGCTGCTACCGACCCTCGAACACAAGACTGAGCGGCGAGCGTCGTGACAGCCATGCGAACAGGGCGGCCCGAGGGCCGCCCTTTTTCTCTTGTCCGGGTCCGGTCGATTTACGCTTTCTGATTTCAGGCCAAATTAGAGCTAGGCATATCCGATCCGAAGTGATTGCCACTCAAGGCAGGAGGGCTGATTTGTCTCCGGTTAACGGTTCAAGGAGATGGACTTTAGTCTTATCCACCATTGTCGAGGTTGTATAGCTAACGACTAGGCCCTAGCTTCCTTATGTATGATGTATGACAAAAGCAAGTGTTCTACTGAGGACTCGATACACGTCCTTTTATTAATGTAGGAAAGACTTCTAAAACAAGATAATGAAACAAGGAAGACCTGTGCATTTTTCCCAAAGAGACGTCATCAAGGCAATCGGCGATGGCCTGCTTTCGTTTCCCATCACCGACTTCGACGCTAACGGCAACTTCGATTCCGAAAGCTACCGCAAGCGCCTCGAATGGTTCGTCAGTCATGAGATTTCCGCCGTATTCGTGGCCGGCGGGACCGGCGAGTTCTTCAACCTGACGCTGGATGAGTATCGCGAGATCGTTTCCCTGGCCGTCAAGACGGTAGGTGGCAAGCTACCGGTCATCGCCAGTGCCGGGTTGAGCATCGGCGCCGGGCAAGCCTATGCCAAGGCCGCCGAAGAGGCGGGGGCCGATGGCATCCTGCTGATGCCGCCGTACCTGACCGAATGCCCGCAGGATGGTTTGGTCGACTACGCCCGTCAGATCTGTGATTCGACCTCGATCAACGTGATCTACTACAACCGCGGCAATGGCGTGCTCGAGGCCGAGGCGGTGCAGAAGCTCGCCGATGCCTGCCCCAACCTGATCGGGCTGAAGGATGGCAAGGGCGATATTCAACTGCTCAACAAGATCGTCAAGACCGTGGGCGATCGCCTGGTCTACGTGGGTGGCGTGCCCACTGCGGAGATCTTCGCCGAAGCGTATCTGTCCATCGGCGTGAATACCTACTCTTCGGCAGTCTTCAACTTTGTGCCGGAGATGGCCGTGAAATTCTACCGGGAGCTGAGAAAAGGCAATAAGGAGGTGATTCGGGAAATTACTCAAAAGTTCTTCATTCCCTTCATTGAGCTTCGTGATAACAAGAAGGGCTACGCAGTAAGCCTGATCAAGGAAGGCGCCGATATCATCGGCAAGCCCGCCGGAAACGTACGCTCACCGCTTGTCATGCCGACAGCGGAAGAGCGTCAGCAACTCGAAAAACTCATTAAAACTGCTCAACAGCTATAACGACAAAACACGCGATACAACAGGAGTCATATCATGCAAACAAGAAAGCGCTTTAGTGTAGCCGGTTGCCTGCAGGTCACTGCGATTGCGGGGGCTTTGACCGCCGTGGCCATGCCGGCCCAGGCCGAGCAGTGGCGGGGCTGGAACATTCATCCGCCGGGCTATCCGAATAGCGAAGCCCTGGAAAGTTTTGCCAAGGAAGTCGCCGAGAAGACCGAGGGGCGCGTCGAGCCCAAGGTCTATCACAATGCGGTGCTGGGCGATCAGCCTGACGCCATCGAGCAGACCCGCAGCGGTGCGCTGGACTTCGCCAACTTCAACATGGGCCCGATGGGGCCGATCGTGCCGGCCACCAACGTGCTGTCGCTGCCGTTCATCTTCAATAGCGTCGATGACATGTACCAGGTGATGGATGGCGAAATCGGCGACCGTTTCGCCGATGCACTCGCCGACAAGAATCTCATCGCCCTGTCCTGGTTCGGTTCCGGTGCGCGCAGCCTTTACAACACCGACCATCCGATCAAGACGCCGGCTGACGTGAAAGGCGTCAAGGCCCGAGTGATGAACAACGATCTGTACGTGGAGATGATCGACAGACTCGGTGGTAATGCAACGCCGATGGCCTACGGCGAGGTCTATCAGGCGCTCAAGACCGGCGTCATCGATGGCGCGGAAAACAATTACCCATCCTATGAGTCCAGCGGCCACTACGAAGTCGCCAAGTACTATTCACTGACCGAGCACTTGATCCTGCCGGAATGCTTGTGTGTCGCCAAGTCCAGTTGGGAAGCGCTGAGCGAGGAAGACCAGCAGGCTGTTCGCGAAGCAGCCGAAGATGCTGCCAAGGAACAGCGTCAACTTTGGGAAGAGCGTGTCCAGGAGAGCAAGCAAAAGGTCCTCGATGCTGGCGTGAAGATCAACGAAGTGGAGGACAAGTCGGCGTTCCAGGCCAAGATGCAGCCCATCTACGACGAGTTCATCAAGCAGAATCCGCAGCTCGAACCGCTGGTCAAGGACGTTCAGGCCGCGCAGAAGTAATAACCCTGTAAATCCATGAACGACCCCGGGCCGGTTTCGACCCGGGGGTTCTTGAAAGGATTAGCTACCGTGAGTTCCTACTCCGACCAACTCAGTGATCAGGACGCGGAAGAGAAGCCTCGGACGCCATTTGATCGATTCCTGGATGGTATCGCCCAGCTTTGCATCATCATAGCGGGCGTGATGATGGTTTTCCTGATCATCACCTTCGGCTGGCTGGTGTTCGGACGTTATGTCCTCAACGATACGCCAACTTGGGTCGAGCAATCCTCGCTGGTAATCGTCGTCTATATAACTTGTCTCGGGGCCGCCGCGGGAGTGCGCAACAATAGCCACCTGAGCATTGATTTCGTACGCGAAGGGCTGCCGTCTGTACCGCGTGAAATCATGCGCTACATTTCCGATCTTTTCGTCACTTGCTTTGGCGTTTTCATGGCCTGGCAGGGCTGGCAACTGGTCATGGACAATCTGAGCCGTCCCATTCCCATGATCGGCTTTTCCGAGAGCTGGCGTGCGGCACCGCTGGTGATCTGCGGTGTGCTGATGGTCTTGTTCTCCGGCGTCAATATCGTTCAGCGCCTGCTCAAGTTAAGGGAGGTTTGATCCATGGGACTTACGATCCTGTTCGGCCTGTTCTTCCTGGGCCTCATCGTCGGCGCACCGGTGGCGTTCGCCGTCGGCCTGGCCGCGGTTGGGACCTTCCTTTACGAAGGCTTGCCATTGTTCGTGGGCTTTCAACGCATTCTTTCGGGTATCTCGGTCTTTTCGCTACTGGCCATACCCTTCTTCATCTTTGCCGGTGAGCTGATGCTGCATGGCGGCATCTCCACGCGCCTGGTACGCCTGGCCTCGGCGGCCGTGGGCCGCGTGCGTGGCGGACTGGGCATGGTCAACGTCAGTTCGTCGATGCTGTTCGGAGGCATTTCCGGCTCGGCGGTCGCCGACGTTTCTGCGCTGGGCTCGATCCTCATCCCGGTCATGAAAGAGAAGGGCTACGATGCCGATTATGCGGTCAACGTGACCGTGACCTCGTCGATCGCCGGCGTGGTGATTCCGCCCAGCCACAACATGATCCTTTACGCGGTCGCCGCGGGTGGTGGCATCTCGATAACCCAACTGTTCATCGCCGGTATCGTACCGGGTGTGCTGATGTGTCTGGCGCTGGCGGTGGCAGCTTATGTCGTGGCGGTCAAGCGTGGCTACAAGGGCGAGCCGTTCCCCGGTTGGTCGGCGTTGATCATCAGTTTCGCGGCTGCGCTGCCGGGGCTATTGACCGCCGTGATCATCGTCGGCGGGGTGCTCTCGGGGATCCTGACGGTGACCGAATCGGGTGCCTTCGGGGCGATCTACGCGATCGTCGTGACCGGGCTGGTCTATCGCGAGCTGCGCTGGGAGCCGTTCAAGCAGGCCGTCTATCAGTCGGTGCGTACGACCTCGCTGGTAATGATCCTGGTGGGCTGTGCCTCGGCCTTCTCGTACCTGCTGGCATTGTACAGCGTGCCGCAACTGTTGACCGATACGCTGCTGGGCATCTCCGACAATCCCTATGTCGTGCTGTTGATGCTCAATCTGCTGTTGCTCGGACTGGGCATGATCATGGATATGGCGGCGCTGATCCTGATCTGTACACCGATCTTCCTGCCAGTGGCGACCCAGTTCGGCATGGACCCGATCCAGTTCGGCATCATCATGATGATGAATCTGGGCCTGGGCCTGTGCACGCCACCGGTCGGGGCCTGTCTGTTCGTGGGCAGCGTGATTGGCAAGATCAAGATCGAGCAGGCGGTGCGCACCATCTGGCCGTTCTACCTGGCACTGTTCGTGGTGCTGATGCTGGTGACCTATGTGCCGGCGATCTCGCTGACGCTGCCCGGTTTCTTCCAGTAGTGATTTTTCTCTACCCATTCATGGGCTGTCCGACATGAAGATCGAGGCAGAAAATCGAAAGGTACATACGCATATTCTCGACTATAAGCTCGACCAAGCCTTCGAAAGCGCCTCGATGCGTTTCGAAAGACGCCAGCACTGCCTGGTGGAAGTGGTCTGCGACGACGGCACGGTGGGTTGGGGCGAGTGCCTGGGACCGGCCAAGGCCAATGCGGCGGTGGTCGATATCTACGCGGCGGCGTTGATCGGCCAGAATCCGCTGGAAACCGAAAAACTCTGGCTCGAGCTCTACAATCGCCTGCGCGATCAGGGTCAGCGCGGCTTGACCGTGACCGCGCTGAGCGGCATCGATATCGCCCTGTGGGATATCAAGGGCAAGCATTACGGGGCGCCGGTCAGCGAGCTGCTGGGAGGGCGCTTTCGCGACAGCGTGCGCGCCTACGCCACGGGCTCGTTTCGTCGCGAGGGCGTCGACCGGGTCCAGGATGTCGCCGACGAGGTAGCCGGCTATGCCCGCGAAGGCTTCCATGGGGTCAAGATCAAGATCGGTTTTGACGTCGAAGAGGATCTGCGCTCGATCGCCGCGGCGCGTGAGGCGATCGGCCCCGAGCGCCGGCTGATGATCGACGCCAACCACGGCTATGACCTGCTGGAAGCGCTGGAAGTCGGCAAGCGGGCCGAGCCGTATCGGGTCGACTGGTTCGAGGAGCCGGTACTGCCCGAGCAGATCTCCACCTACCGCGCGGTTCGCGACGGCCAGCCGATCCCCGTGGCCAGCGGCGAGAACTGGCATGGCCGCTACGCCATGCTCGAACCGCTCTCGACCCGCGCGGTGGACATCGCCCAGCCCGATGTCTGCGGCGTGGGCGGATTCACCGAGATGCGGCGTATCGTCGACATGGCCGCGATGTTCGGGGTGCGCCTGGTGCCGCACGTGTGGGGCACGGCGGTATGTCTCGCGGCCAGCCTGCAGGTCATGGCGGCGCTGCCGCCCAATCCGCCGCGTCGCAAGCCCATCGAGCCGATCATGGAGTTCGACCGCACCAAGAACCCGTTCCGCCAGGCCGTCGTGCAAACGCCGATCGAGCATGACCAGGGCGTCGTGCAGATTCCGGACGGCCCCGGTCTGGGCATCGAGATCAACCGCGATGCATTGCGTCAATTCGCTTTGAAGGAGGCATGAGCGTGTCAGAGATTCCCGCCAATACCCGCCCGCTCGAGGGGCCGGCGCCCAAGCTCAAGGCGCCGGCCGGGGCCACCGACTGCCACATTCATCTGTACCTGCCGGGCTTTGATGCCCAGCCCGGCGGGCCGAAGATTCCCGAGCTGGCCACGGTCGAGGATTACCGCAAGCTCCAGCGGTGGCTGTCACTGGAGCGCGTGGTGGTCACCCAGCCCAACGCCTATCAGCGTGACAACAGCGCCTTGCTTGCGGCGCTCGAGCAGTTGGGCACGCAAGCTGCACGCGGCGTTGCCGCGGTGACGCCCGATACGCCGGGAGACGAGTTGCAGCGCTGGCACGACAAGGGCGTGCGCGGGGCGCGGATCATGAACCTGCCAGGCGGCGCGGTCACCAACGACGAGATGCTTGCCGTCGAGCAGCGTATCCGCCCGCTGGGCTGGCATCTGATGGTGCAGTTCAACGGCTGCAAGCTGAACGACTATCTTGACGATCTGCGGCGCATCGAAGGCGAGTACATCATCGACCATATCGGCAAGTTCATGCCGCCGGTGCCGGCGGACGATGCCCGGGTCGACGAGATCCTGCGGCTGCTCGATCGCGGCAATGCCTGGTTCAAGATTTGCGCCGGCTACGAAGCCAGCCAGACCGGCGGTCCCGACTACGCGGATATCGGGGCGATCGCCAAACGGGTCATTGCGCATGCTCCCGAGCGCATCCTCTGGGGCTCCAACTGGCCGCATGTCGGCGTGCCGCGCGAGCATTACCCCGACGATGCCGAGCAGCTCGACGTATTGCTCGAGTGGGCGAGTCCCGAGGTGCGCGAGAAGATTCTGGTCGACAATCCGGCGGCGTTGTACGGCTTCTGAGGAACTGGCGTAGTAGACCGCCCCCGCCCCGCCCACGGCATGATTGCTATGGGCGGACGTGGCAAATCATAATGAGTGCGATAGGGCCAGCGTGCAACGCATGCTGGCCGCAATTGATGGAGACAACAATGCTCAACCGTTTATTGGTGACCGGCGCGGCCGGTGGCGTGGGGCGTGCGATTCGTCCGCATCTGCAGACTCTGGCGTAAAAGGTGCGCTTGTCGGATATCGCCGATCTCGGGCAGGCGGCCGAGCATGAAGAGCTGGTTTCCTGCGATCTTGCCGATGCCAAGGCCGTGCATGATCTGGTCAAGGACTGCGACGCAATCATTCATCTCGGCGGCGTGTCGGTGGAGCAGCCCTGGAACGATATCCTTCAGGCCAACATCATCGGTGCCTACAATCTCTACGAGGCGGCCCGGCACCTGGGCAAGCCGCGCATCGTATTCGCCAGTTCCAATCACACCATCGGCTACTACCCGCGTACCACGCGGATCGATACCGAGGTGCCGCGCCGCCCCGACTCGCTGTATGGCCTGTCCAAGTGCTTCGGCGAGGATCTGGCGAGCCTGTATTACCACAAGTTCGATATCGAGACCCTCAGCGTGCGCATCGGCTCGTGCTTCCCCAAGCCGAAGGATACGCGGATGATGGCCACCTGGCTGAGCGTCGATGACTTCATGCGCCTGATGACGCGCGCCTTCGTCGCTCCCAAGCTGGGTTGTACCGTCGTCTATGGCGCCTCGGCGAACACCGAGCAATGGTGGGACAACAGCAAATCGGCGTTTCTTGGCTGGGCTCCGCAGGACAGCTCGGAACCTTGGCGTGCCGAGGTCGAGGAGCAAGCCGGCGAGATCGATCCTCACGATCCGGAAGTCGTCTATCAGGGCGGCAAGTTCGTTGTCGCAGGGCACCCCGACGATCAATGAGCGTTAGCGGTCTGGCCCGATCGGCCGGGCCGAACTGGGGCATGGTCCGGCTCGAATTGGCCCATGCACTCTAAAGCAGCCTGGACGTCACGCGGCGCAACGATGCCATGGCCATGCAATACTTGCTCGATGGCTGGCAGTTTGATCCCAATCGCCCGCACCGGTGCGCTAACCGGCCCGGCATGACGGCGTCTAATTCCGCATAGCTTTTTCAATCCGTGGTTAGTGGAACTCGATATGGCAGGCAAGAGCGACATAATGAATGGCTTGAAGAAGCTGAATGTACAACGCGTGTCACGAGAAGGCAGTCTTTCGTTGCACGTGGCCGACCAGCTCGAGGCGCTGATCGTCAACGGCGGTATTCCGTCGGCGAAAAGCTGCCGACGGAAAATGGCTTGTGCGACTCCTTCGGGGTCAGCCGGACCGTCATCCGTGAGGCGATCGCTCATCTCAAGTCGCTGGGCCTGGTCGAGACTCGCCGCGGCGTCGGTACAACGGTGCTGCGCAATGCGACGGTCGAGGCGATGCCCGCCAACCGCATCAGTCCGACCACGGTCGAGGATATCCTGCATGTGCTCGAGTTGCGGCTGAACATCGAGCCGGCTGCCGCCGAACTGGCAGCGCTGCGCCATGACGACGACGATCGACGTATCCTGCGCGAAAAGCATGACGCATTCATTCGCGCACGTGCCGAACGATCCCAGGCGCGGATCGAGGACTATGAGTTTCACTTCGCCATTGCCGCGGCGACCCATAATCCGTTCTTCAAGTCGTTCTACGAACAGTTGAGCCAGAGCGTCATTCCCCGCGCCAAGCTGATGAGCATCGAGATCAATACCGCGGCGACCGACCAGTATCTGGCCCGGGTCGAGGAGGAGCACACCTACGTACTCGAAGCGATCTTCGCTCGCGACGGCGAATCGGCCCGCGAGATGATGTATCAGCACCTCAACCGGGCCCGGAACATGTATATGAAGTACCAGGAATCTTAGTACCAGGAATCCTAGTAGAACTAGTTTTGAAATCTAGCCACGACGGGCTGTTGTTCGGTCCGAGCAAACCAGGAGGAAGTCATGACCTTGGAAGGCAAACTACTCATCGGCCAACAGGCCGTTGCGGGGTCCAGCGATCCCATTCAGGCCATCGATCCGAGCACCAACGAACGCCTGGAGCCGGTCTATACCGGCGGCACCGTCAACGACGTCGACCGCGCCTGTGGCCTCGCCTGGGCGGCCTTCGACAGCTACCGCGAGACCTCGCTGGAAGAGCGCGCGGTCTTTCTCGAGACCATCGCCGAGGAGATCGAGGCGCTGGGCGAGCCGCTGATCGAGCGCGCGGTGACCGAATCGGGGCTGCCCCAGGGGCGCATCGAGGGCGAGCGCGGGCGCACCTGTGGCCAGTTGCGGCTGTTCGCCAGCGTGGTGCGCGCCGGCGAGTGGCTCGACGTGCGCGTCGACCCGGCGCTGCCCGAGCGTCAGCCGATGCCGCGGGTCGACCTGCGCCAGCGCCACATCGCGCTGGGTCCGGTGGCGGTGTTCGGCGCCTCGAACTTCCCGCTGGCGTTCTCGGTGGCCGGGGGCGATACCGCCTCGGCGCTGGCCGCGGGCTGCCCGGTGATCGTCAAGGCGCACTCCGCCCACCCCGGCACCTCGGAGCTGGTGGGCCGGGCGATCCAGCGCGCGATCGCCAAGTGCAACCTGCCCGAAGGCGTGTTCTCGCTGCTGTTCGGCTCGGGCCGCGAAGTGGGCACCGCGCTGGTCGCCGACCCGCGGATCAAGGCCGGCGGCTTCACCGGCTCGCGCAGTGGCGGACTGGCGCTGCTCAAGGTCGCCCAGAACCGTCCCGAGCCGATCCCCTTCTACGCCGAGATGAGCTCGATCAACCCGGTGTTCCCGCTGCCGGCGGCGCTCAAGGCGCGTGGCGAGGAGATGGCCAAGGGCTTCGTCGCCTCGCTCAACATGGGTGCCGGGCAGTTCTGCACCAACCCCGGCTGGTGATCGCCGAGAAGAGCCCCGACCTCGACGCTTTCGTCAAGACCGCCGGCGAGGCGCTCAAGGAGAGCGCCGCGCAGACCATGCTCACCCCGGGCATCTATGACGCCTACCAGCAGGGCACCGCGCGGCTCTCGAGCCACGACAAGGTCCGCGAGGTCGCCCGCGGCCAGGTCGGCGAAACGCCCAACCAGTGCCAGGCCGGGCTTTACGTCACCACCGCCAGCGACTTCCTCGCCGATCCGGCGCTGCAGGAAGAAGTGTTCGGCTCCACCTCGCTGGTGATCGAATGCCAGGATCAGGCCGAGGTCAAGCAAGTCGCCGACCGCCTCGAAGGCCAGCTGACCATCACCCTGCAGATGGACGACGCCGATCACGACGCGGCCCGTGCGCTGCTGCCGACCTCGAGCACAAGGCCGGCCGGCTGCTGGTCAACGGCTGGCCGACCGGCGTCGAGGTCAGTCATGCGATGGTCCACGGCGGGCCGTTCCCGGCCACCTCGGACGTGCGCACCACCTCGGTGGGCACCGCGGCGATCTATCGCTTCCTGCGTCCGGTGTGCTATCAGAACCTGCCCGACGCACTGCGCCCCGAGGCGCTCAAGGAGAGCAACCCGCTGGGCCTCAAGCGGCTCGATGATGGCCAGCGCGAAGGCTGATCACTCTTTCCCGCGCATGAGCTCGACGGGACGGCCTCGGCCGTCCCGTCGGGTTTCGGGGCGGGCTTGCGCAGCTGCACGGGCAGCGTCTGCGTAGCCGGCCTCAATCCTGGTGGGGGCGTACCAGGAATACCGAGGCTCGGGTATGGCTGGCGACCTTGCCGCCATGGGAGGGGATCACGACATCCAGATGCTTCGGCGGATGCGTCGGCATGATCACCAGATCGGCCCCGAGTTCGTCGATGGCGTCGATCAGCACGTTGTCCAGGTCGGCGATGGGGTCCGGGCAGGTGATGAGGTGTGTGCTGACCGGCTGGCCATGCGCCTTGGCGCGTTCCTGGGCAAAGGCGTCGAGCTTCTGCTGGTACTCCTCGGGGGTGCGCGCCACGGACCCCGGGGTGTTGGCGGTGACCGCCACGTAACAGACTTCCGCACCATAGTACTTGGCCTGGTCGGCAACCACCTGCAGCGATGGCTCGATCACGTCGAAATGGGCGAGATCCACGGGCACCAGAATCTTCTTGAACATGCCTGCGCTCCTTACGGCTTGCGGGGGTGTGCATGGATGATACCCCAGTGTGGCTGCTGGAGGTGTGCCAGGCCAGCCATCGGTCCCGCTCCTGCGCGGGGCGTTTTCATGCAGACGATCAGGAGGCTGGGGCGGGCGAGGCTCGCCGCTGCAAGGAAAGCGCGGCTGGACCGCTCAGATCAGGCCGAGCGCCGTGAGGATGAACACGCCGGCGCTGATCGTGAACAGCGAGGCGAAGGTGGTGATCACGATGATGTTGGCGGAGAGCTCGGCGTTGCCATTGACCGCCCGGGTCATGATGAAGCTGGCGGCGGCGCCGGGACTGCCGAGAAACAGGAACAGGATGCCGAGTTCCGTGCCGCGAAAGCCCAGCGCAAGGGCCCCGAGCACGCCGAGTGCCGGCAACCAGACGATCTTCCACAGGCTGGCGTCGAGGGCCAGCTTGCTGCTGCGCTTGGCCGACTTGAACGACAGCGTGCCGCCGATACAGACCAATGCCAGCGGCAACGACATGGCGCCGAAGTAGTTGCCCGAGGCCATCACCCATTCGGGCAAGTCGATCGAGAAGTAGGCGAAGGGGATGGCCAGCAGCACGCTGAGGATCAACGGATTCTTGGCGACATGGCGGATGATCGCCATTATTCCGGATTTGGCGCTGGCGCTGTGATAGGCCAGTACCGCCGCCGACAGCACGTTGTAGATGATGATGATCCCGCCGACCATGATCCCGCCGAGCGACAAGCCGTAATCGCCATACTGACTGGCGGCCAGCGCCAGTCCGACGATCCCGCAGTTGCCGCGAAACGCGCCCTGGGCGAAGACGCCACGATCCTCGAACGGACAACGCCACTGCGCCCAGCCCCAGACGAGAAAGAAGCTGAGCACGGAGAATCCCAGGAAATAGCCGATCAGCGCGGGCTGCAGGGCGACGCTGAGGTCGGCGCGGATGATGCTCAGGAAGATCAGCGTGGGCATGGTCGCCCGGAACACCAGCATCGACGCGGTGGTGATGAAGTGCGCGTCGATCCAGCCGATGCGCTTGAAGAGAATGCCCAGGAAGACCATCGCGAAGACAGGCAGCGTGACGTTCAGGGTGTGCAGGAACACATCCAGCAGGTTCATGGCAGCCGGTATCCCTAGCGAATCAGCCAAAAGCCGACGATCAACGCGGCGATCACGGTGGCGAAGAACAGGTTGTTGCGCAGGCGGGTGTTACGGGGGCGGGGGGATCGGGACACGAAAGCTCCTGTCGGGTCGGGTATGGCCGGGGCTGGGCGGCGAGTGATGGCGGTTGGCGGAATGGGCCGGAACGTCGGCGCTGGCTGGTCGCGACAACTGTGGCATGATAAACCCGTTAGCCTGCTAGGCCCAGCCGGCGCCTTTCAACCACCTCGAGAGAAGCCGATACATGACCAGACCGCGCTTGGTGTTCGCGCACGCCAACGGCTTTACCGGGGCCAGCTATCGGCGCTTTCTCGAACCGCTGGCGCGGCGCTTCGAGCTGTTCCCGCTGGATCGCCTGGGCCACGACCCGGCGTTCCCGGTCAGCGATAATTGGCCGACGCTGCGTGATGAGGTACTCACCCAGGTGCAGCGGTTCGACGAGCCGGTCATCGGCGTCGGCCATTCGATGGGCGGATTGCTGATGCTGATGGCTGCCGCGGCCGAGCCGCAGGCGTTTCGCTGTGTCGTGATGCTCGACTCGCCGTTGATGGTGGGCCGTGATGCCATCGCCCTGCGTGCCGCCAAGCGGCTGGGACTGGCGGACCGGGTCACCCCGGCGGGACGCAGCCGGGGGCGTCGCACGATCTGGCCCGATCACGATGCGATGGGCCATTACCTGCGCCGTCGCGGCCTGTTTTCGCGTTTTACACCCGAGGCGCTGGAGGATTACATCCATGGCGCGACGCGTCAGCTGGGCGACGGCAGCGTCGAACTGATCTTCGAGACGGCGGTCGAGGTGGCGATATTCCGTCATTTGCCGGATCGGCTGCATGGCCTGTCGCGGCGGCTCGAGGTGCCGTCGGCGCTGCTCGCCGGGCAACAATCCGAACTGATGACGCCGGCGCGGCGCCAGCGCTTGCGCCGTCATGGTCTCGAGGTGTGCGAGGTTCCGGGCGGGCACATGTTGCCCATGGAGGAGCCACAAGCCACGCGCGAGGCGCTAGTCGCCACCATTGACCACTTACTGAAGGGGACACGATGAACGTAGCCGAGGAGATCTCATTGGCCGATGGCCGGTTGGCCGGGCTGGCCTGGGGCGAAGCCGGCGCGCCGACCTGGTTGGCGCTGCATGGCTGGCTGGATAACGCGGCGAGCTTTTCACGCCTGGCGCCGCGCCTCGCCGATGCCCTGGGCATTCGCCTGGTGGCGATCGATTTCGCCGGCCACGGCCATTCCGCACGCTACCCGGAAGGTGTCGACTATGCGATCTGGGATTATACCCATGACGTGCTCGATACACTCGCTTCGTTGGGTCTCGAGCGGGCCACGCTGCTGGGTCATTCGATGGGTGCCGGCGTCGCCTGCCTGGTGGCCGCGGCCATGCCCGAACGAGTCGAGCGGCTGGTACTCGTCGATGGCCTGGGCACGCTGACCACACCCAGCGAGGACACCGCGACCCAGCTGCGCAAGGGCTTGAGCGCCCAACGCAGGCGGAAATCCTCGTCGCCCCGCTATGCTGATATCGAGAGTGCCATCGCCGCCCGCGTCGACGGTGGCGTGACGCCCATCGATGCGGCGACCGCCGAGCCGCTGGTGACACGCAACGTGATGCGGGACGCCGAGGGTGGCTGGCGGCTGCGTACCGATGGCCGATTGCTGCGTCCCTCGCTGGTGCGTTTCTGTCCCGAGCAGACCCTGGCTTTGCTCGCGGCCATTCAGGCGCCCGTCCTGTTGATCGAGGGCGAGCGAGGCATTCTCGGCGAGCGCAGCTTCGCCCGTCGGGCCCGGCAGGCACTGACGGCCCTCGAGCGGCGCGAGTTACCCGGCGGGCACCATCTGCATCTCGAGCCGGACGCGGTGGCTGAGGTGGCCGAAACGATCGGCGCGTATATCGGGGCATCGAACACGACCGACAGTGCCGAACGGGTCTGAAGGGGGGGGGCATGGGCAAGCGGGTGGCATTGGTGCTGGGCAGCGGGGGGGCACGTGGCTATGCCCACATCGGGGTTATCGATGAGCTTGAGGCGCGCGGCTACGAGGTGGTGGCGATCGCCGGTTGTTCGATGGGGGCGGTGATCGGTGGGGTGTATGCCGCCGGAGTGCTCGAAGGCTACCGAAACTGGGTCACTCAGCTGGATTACTTCGATGTGCTGCGGCTGGTCGACGTGACCTGGAGCCCGATGGGTGCGATGCGCGCAAGCAAGGTGATGTCGCGTATTTCAAGCCTGATCGGCAATACCCAGATCGAGGATCTGACGATCCCGCTGACCACGGTGGCTACCGATATCGGCCGTCAGCGCGAGGTCTGGTTCCAGAGCGGGCCGCTGCTGCGCGCGATCCGCGCCTCGATCGCCGTGCCCGGACTCATCACCCCGGTGCATATCGGTGATCAGGTGCTGGTCGATGGCGGCCTGCTCAATCCATTGCCGATCATTCCCACGGTGTCGGCCCATGCCGACCTGATCCTGGCGGTCAATGCCACGGCCCAGACCCACAAGCCGGTAACCCTGGAAGAGCTCTTGCCGGCCGACGAAGCGGCCGAGGAACAGCAGCGCGAGGCCATGCAAGATACTTCCGGGCATGGACTATCGGTCTGGTTCGGTGGGATGCGCAGCCGCGCCCAGCGGATGTTTGCCAACGGCAGTGACGACGAGGACCCGGACATCAGCGATAACGCGGGCAACTCACGCGCCGCCGAGCGCGCCTGGGGCAAGCTCGACATCATGCTCGCTTCGTTCGAGATCACCCAGGCGGCGCTGGCCATGTACAAGATCGCCGGTTATCCGCCGGATGTACTGGTGGAGATTCCCAAGACGGTATGCGGCGCCTACGAATTCCATCGGGCCGAGGCGTTGATCTGCCTGGGCCGTCACCTGGCGGCCCAGGCGCTGGATCGCTACGAGGGCAAGCGCGACCTGACTGCGGCTGCTGGCGAGGCGCCTCAGGCTTCGTCGCCAGCAACGGCGCCCCATAAACCTCACTCGTGAGCCGCAATGGCGTGTCAGGACTCGCCACGCCGACGCAGCAGCACATAAACCGCACCGGTGCCGCCATCGACATCCCGCGCCGAGCAGAACGCCAGCACGCTCGGCCATTCGCGCAGCCAGGCATTGACGTGACTCTTGATCACCGGGTAGTCGGCCATTCCGGTCCAGGCCTTGCCGTGCACCACCAGCACGCAGCGCAACCGGTTGGCGCGTGCGTCGTGGAGAAAAAGCTCGAGATGCTCGCGGGCTTCGTCGAGCGTGTAGCCGTGCAGATCGAGGCCGGCCTGCCAATCGATCTGGCCGCGCTTGAGGGCGCTATGGGTGCGGTAGGGGAGATCGGTGACGGCGAAGTCCAGCGGCGTACTCGGGCGCACCGGCTCGACGCGGCCATCGCTGGTGCGGCTTTGCGGGGCATCGGCCGCCGCCGAGATAGCCGCTTCGCGCCGCGCCGCCAGCCGTTGAGTATCGTCGCGACGCGGCTTGCCCGGGTCGGCGCGGTCGCTGACCAGGCGCTGCACGCCGGCCTCTTTCAAGGCCTGGCGAAACAGCGAGACCTCCTCCTCGGGCGGGCTGCGCCGACGGCTCATGTAACACTCTCTTCTCGTGGCGGGTTTTTCGCAGCGTAATGGGGCGAAACGAGCGCCCAGTATAGCGGCTGAGGCGTGACTGTGAAGCGCGACGCGGGGCAGGTACAATCGCCCAATCCAGCCTTACCCAGTACCAGTACAGGACAACGCGTGACCGCACCCCATAACGCTCCCCCTAACCCGGGCCAAAGCCCGTCGGCCGCGATCCGCTCGGCCGATACCAGCCTGACGCTCGACAATGCGCAACTCGCTGCGCAGCTGATCTCGCTGCGCGATTGCCTGCGCTGGGCCACCAGTGAATTCCACGTGCAACGCCTGCATTTCGGGCATGGCACGGCGAGTGCCTGGGACGAGGCGGTGGCGCTGGTGCTCGGCGCGCTGCACCTGCCGTGGGACATCGACCCGGCGGTACTCGACGCACGGCTGCTCGATATCGAGCGTCAACGGATCGTCGCGCTGGTACGCTCAAGGATCGAGACGCGCAAGCCCTTGCCCTATCTGCTCGGCGAGGCGTTTTTCGCCGGTCAGCCGTTCACCGTCGACGAGCGGGTGCTGATCCCGCGTTCGCCGATCGCCGAGCTGATCGAGCATGACTTCGCCGCCTGGTTCCCCGAGGCGCCGCCGGCTCGCATCCTCGACCTGTGTACCGGCTCCGGCTGCATCGGCATCGCCAGTGCGCTGCACATGCCCACGGCCGAGGTCGACCTGGCCGATGTCAGTCCCGAGGCGCTGGCGGTGGCCAAGATCAACATCACCCGTCACGAGGTCGGCGATCGGGTCAGGGCGGTACTCGCCGATCTGTTCGACGGCCTCGAGGGGCAGCGCTACGACCTGATCGTCGTCAACCCGCCGTATGTCGATGCCCGCGATCTGGCGGGGATGCCCGCCGAGTTCAGACACGAGCCGGCCCTGGCGCTGGGCGCGGGGACCGACGGCCTGGACATCGTGCGCCGCCTGCTGCGCGAGGCGCGTGGACATCTCAACGACGACGGCGTGCTGATCGTCGAGGTCGGCAATTCCGATCGTCATCTGGAAGCCGCCTATCCCGAGGTGCCGTTCCTGTGGCTGGAGTTCGAGCGCGGCGGCCACGGCGTGTTCGCGTTGACCGCCAGCGAGCTCGATGAGCATGCCGCCAGTTTCGTCTGATTCCCGTTTCGCCTGACTCCATTTCGAGGATCGCTGCATGTCCGGCAATACCTTCGGCAAGCTGTTCACCGTAACCACCTTCGGCGAGAGCCATGGCCCGGCGCTGGGCGCCATCGTCGACGGCTGCCCGCCGGGGCTGGCCTTGAGCGAAGCCGACCTGCAGCGCGATCTGGATCGTCGGCGTCCGGGCTCGTCACGGTATACCACCCAACGCCGCGAGCCCGACCAGGTGCAAATCCTATCGGGAGTCTTCGAGGGCCAGACCACCGGTACGCCGATCGGCCTGATGATCGAGAATACCGATCAGCGCTCCAAGGACTACTCCAATATCAAGGACCAGTTCCGCCCGGCGCATGCCGACTACACCTATCATCACAAGTACGGTCGTCGCGATTATCGCGGTGGCGGCCGGTCGAGCGCCCGCGAGACCGCGATGCGGGTCGCCGCCGGGGCGATCGCCAAGCAATACCTGGCCAGCCAGGGCATCGTGGTGCGCGGTTACATGAGCCAGCTCGGCCCGATCGCCATCGACTTCAAGTCCTGGGACGGGGTCGACGACAATCCTTTCTTCTGCCCCGACCCGGCCAGGCTGCCCGAGCTCGAGGCGTTCATGGATCAGCTGCGCCGCGACCAGGATTCGGTCGGCGCCAAGATCAGCGTGGTCGCCGAGGGTGTGCCGGTGGGCCTCGGGCGAGCCGGTCTTCGACCGCCTGGATGCCGATCTGGCACATGGCCTGATGAGCATCAATGCGGTCAAGGGTGTGGAGATCGGCGATGGCTTCGCCGCGATCGCTCAACGGGGCAGCGAGCATCGCGACGAGATGACCCCCCAGGGTTTCCTGTCCAACCATGCCGGTGGCGTGCTCGGAGGGATCAGTTCGGGCCAGACGTTGATCGCTCACCTGGCGCTCAAGCCGACCTCGAGCATCACCCGGCCGGGACGTTCCATCGATACTTACGGCAACCCCGTCGAGGTCGTCACCAAAGGGCGCCACGACCCCTGCGTAGGCATCCGTGCCACGCCGATTGCCGAGGCGATGATGGCGCTGACGCTGATCGATCACCTGCTGCGCCACCGCGCCCAGAACGCCGACGTAAAGGTGTCGACGCCGCGCCTGCGCTGAACTGACCTGGATGGCCCGCCGTGCCGGTAATGACCGACGTCGGGCTCTGCGTAGCCACTCGGTAGCGCGATTGCGCGTTACCCGGGCGTCGCTGCTTCGCTGGTCGGTTAGGCCGGATTGCCTGCTACACTCAAATTGACACGTCCCGATTTGAGTCCTGCCATGAAAATAAACGTCGAATTCGATATGACCCCGGCCGAGTTTCGTCAGGCTATGGGGCTACCCGATGTCGATGCCTTTCAGCGCGAGATGATGTCGCGTATTCAGCAGCAGATGGAAGCTGGCGCCGAAGGTTACGATCCCTGGAATCTGATGCAGCCTTTCCTGCAGCAGGGCATGACCCAGGGCATGACCCAGTTTGGCAATTATCAACAGATGATGCTGGACATGTTGCGCAAGGCGGGTAGTCCCTCTTCTGCGGAGCAAGCGGATAAGGACAAGCAGCCGAGCGGTTCGGCCAATCGCTCTTCCACCAGTTCATCGGCGAGCTCGCGACAGAATCGCAAGTCGTGATCGTAGGTCTATTGCAAAGCAGCATGTGTCCGACTATCTTTGTGCGGTGCAGCATGAGGCCTGAATGGTAGGCCGCACCAACCTGTCTACGCCGTTCCTCCAGGAGGGATTCGAGATGCAGCAAGACAAGATGTTCAATACCTTTGCCGAGCAGGCCAAGAGCTTCTTCGAGCCGATGCGCAAGATCAACGGCATGATGCTGGATAACATGGAAAAGATGACCCAGTACCAGCTCGAGTCGATGAAGCGCTATACCCAGATGGGTACCGAGCGTATGCGTGCGGCTTCGGAGATCCAGAGTGCCGATGACCTGCGTGACTTCACGACGCGCCAGGCCGAGCTGATGAACGAGCTCTCCCAGCAGATGATCGAAGACGCGCGGGCCATGACCGAGCTGAGCATGTCCTTCAGGAACGAGCTGGAGCAGAACCTCAACGAAGCTGGTCAGCAGGCCGTCGATCAGGCGAATCAGGCCGCCAAGACGGCGAGCGAATCGGCCAAGTCGGCCACCGACTCGGCGTCGGCCAAGTCGACCAGTTCCGGTTCCTCCAGCAAGCAGCAATAGCAGCGGCAACACCAGCAGTTCCAGCAGCAGTTCGTCACGCAAGTCCAACTGATGCGATAGGTGAGGCCGGGTTGCTTGCCCGGCCCTTCTATTTGGGAGCGCGGCGGACGCTGTTGCCGACCCGGCGCCTCCGGGTATCTTTTTTCGGCAGCAACGCGGGGCTCATCGTTGGCAATAAGGCGATGATCGTTAGCGAAACGTTGTACAGGGATCTCGAGGGGGACGCATGGCGTCAGAGTGGCCGAGTGAGTGGACGAATGAGTGGAAGACACTGGCCGATCCGGAGTTGACCGCTCAGTTGGAAGCGATCGGGTTGGAATATCAGACTCTGATGGGCGAGATGCTCGAGCGAATCTGCCCAAACGAGGCTGCTTCCGCCATATACGAGGACATGCAGCAAAGCATTCGCGCGGGTGCCGAAGCGCTGGCCGGCAGGCCCGAGGCGCTCTATCGGGCACAGATGCGCGCCGCCGAGACCCAGTGGCAGATATGGCAGCAGGCGATGCAGGACTTGGCCGGCGACGCGGGGCAGCTGGTCGTTGAGCCCGACCCCAAGGATCGCCGCTTCAAGGATGACGCCTGGCGACAGGATCCCTTCTATCGCTTCGTGCTCCAGCAGTACCTGGTGTTCGTCCAGTGGGTCGAGTCGCTGGTCGACAGCGCCGACGGCCTCGAGGACAAGCAGAAACAGAATCTGGCGTTTTACGCCCGCCAGTACGTCAGCGCCATGTCGCCGAGCAACTTCGTTACTACCAACCCCGAAGTCATGCGCATCACCCGCGAAACCCAGGGCCAGAATCTGGTCGACGGGCTCAAGCGGCTGCGCGATGACCTGGCCAACTCCGCTGAAGGCCTCAATGTGGCGATGACCGACCGCGAGGCTTTCCAGGTTGGGGAAAACATCGCTGTCACGCCCGGCGAGGTAATCTACGAGAACGAACTGATCCAGTTGATTCAGTACGCGCCGACCACCGAGCAGGTATTCAAGACGCCGTTACTGGTGGTGCCGCCGTGGATCAACAAGTACTACATACTCGACCTGCGTTCGGACAACTCGCTGATGCGCTGGCTGGTCGAGCAGGGCCATACGGTATTCCTGATCTCGTGGCGCAACCCCGGGCCCGAGCAGAGCGACCTGACCTGGGCCGATTACATGCAGCTGGGTCCGATCGCCGCCATGGATGCGATCGAGCAGGCCTGCGGCGAGAAGTCGGTGAACATGCTCAGCTACTGCGTGGGCGGGACCCTGGCCGCCTCGACGGTGGCCTACCTGACCAGCACCCGCCGCGCGCGCAAGGTGCGCTCGGTCACTTACATGGCGACGCTGCAGGACTTCAGCGATCCCGGCGAGATCGGGGTATTCGTCAACGAGCCGATACTGCAGGGCATCGAACGCCAGCTCGAGGCCGATGGTTACCTGGACGGCCGGGTCATGGCGTTCTCCTTCAACCTGCTGCGCGAGAATGATCTGTTCTGGTCGTTCTTCGTCAACAATTATCTCAAGGGCGAGACGCCGGCGGCGTTCGACCTGCTGTACTGGAATACCGACGGCACCAATCTGCCGGCGGCGACCCACGGCTGGTACCTGCGCAACATGTACCTTGAAAACCGCCTGGTCGAGCCGGGCGGCATCGAGCTCGACGGGGTCAAGATCGACCTGCGCAAGATCTCCACGCCGAGCTATTTCGTCTCGGCGCGCGACGACCATATCGCCAAGTGGAACTCGACGTATTACGGCACCCAGTATCCCAAGGGGCCGGTCACCTTCGTGCTGGGCGGCTCGGGGCACATCGCCGGCATCGTCAATCCGCCGCACAAGAACAAGTACGGATTCTGGACCAACGACGAGCTCCCGCCGAGCCCCGAGGAGTGGCTGGCCGGCGCTACCCAGAACGAGGGCTCGTGGTGGCCGCACTGGCAGGCGTGGATGACCGACAATGGCTACGCCGATACCAGCAAGAGGGTGCCCGCCCGGAAGCCGGGTGATGGCGAGCTGAAGCCGATCGAGCCGGCTCCTGGGCGTTACGTGCGCGAGTCGATCCCGCAGGTGCTGGGGATGCTGGAGGGCGCCGAGTCGCATGACGAAACGGCATCGGGCAGCGAGGACGCCGTGGCCGAATCAAGGGGCGACGAGCTTGGCCAGGAAAAGCAGTGACTGGCCGAGCGGGAATGAATTAGCCTTCAACCGCTGCATCGAGCATGGCCAGCATCGAGCGGGCCGCATTGGACAGTGTGCGGCTCTTGTGCACGATGTAGCCTAGCGGGCGCTCGATGGGGCGGTGGTCGATCGGCAGCACCGTGACTTCATCGTCGATCAGCGACTCCGGCAGCACGCTCCAGCCCAGCCCGATGGCCACCATCATCTTGAGCGTCTCGAGGTAGTTGGTCGACAGCGCCACATCGACGCGCAACCCCTCGCGGGCAAAGGTCTCGATCACGATCCCGCGGGTAAAGGTCAGGTGACCCGGCAACACCGCATCAAAGCCGGTCAGCGCCGCTAGCGAAAGCGTGCGCTGCCGGGCGAGCGGGTGATCGTTGCCACACACGAAACGCAGTTGATCGACCCACACCGGCACCACCGTAAGCTGTGGATCTGGCGACGGTGCCAGCGTCACCACCGCGATCTCCAGTTCGCCGTCCAGTACCCCCTGATAAGCCTGCTCCGAGTCGAGAAAGCGCATGTCCATGCGTACGTCGGGGTGCGCCTGGGTATAGGCCTTGAGCAGCGGCGGCAGGCGGTGCAGGCCGATGTGGTGGCTGGTGGCCATGGTCAGGCTGCCACCGACGTCGCCGGCCAGGTTGGCCAGGGCCCGACGACTGTCGTCGACCATCACCAGGATCTCGCGGGCCCGCGGCAGCAGCAGTCGGCCGGCTTCGGTCAGCGAGACGCGGCGGGCGATGCGGTCGAACAGCCGTACGCCGAGCTGATCCTCGAGGGTGGCGATGCGCTTGCTGACCGCCGGCTGGGTCAGGTAGAGCGACTCGGCGGCCAGCGAGAAGGAGCCCTGGTCGGCCACCGCGACGAAGGCCTGCAGGCTTTGGGTGTCCATGGCGCTATTATCATTCCATTTTGGAATTCAAAGAATAAATAACATGAATTGCTTTCATGGGTAAGGGGCCATTAACCTTGGCTATAGCATGGCGCCACCAGACATCACACAAGACAACCAAGGCGCCGCTACTCGCAGTCATGATCGACTGACAACACGACCGACTAACGGCGCCGCGGCGCCCAAGCGCTCGAACGAGCACGCTGGAGGAGACCCATGGCAGGCCAGACCCTTTACGACAAGTTGTGGTCGCAGCACCTGGTCAAGCAGCGCGACGACGGCAGCGCGCTGATCTACATCGACCGCCACCTGCTGCACGAGGTGACCTCGCCGCAGGCCTTCGAGGGGCTGCGCCTGGCGGGTCGCAAGCCGTGGCGGCTGGACGCCAACCTGGCGACGCCGGATCATAACGTGCCGACCACACTGCTCGAGCGTGCCGAAGGCAATGCCGGCATCAAGGACCCGGTGTCGCTGATCCAGGTTCAGACGCTCGATGACAACTGTCAGGCATTCGGCATCGAGGAGTTCCGCATCAACGACGCCCGCCAGGGCATCGTCCATGTGGTCGGCCCCGAGCAGGGCGCCACGCTGCCGGGGATGACCGTGGTCTGCGGCGATTCGCACACCGCCACCCACGGCGCCTTCGCGGCGCTGGCCCACGGCATCGGCACCTCCGAGGTCGAGCATGTGCTGGCGACGCAGTGCCTGCTGGCGCAGAAGATGAAGAACATGCGCGTGCGCGTCGAGGGCCAGCTGGGCGCCGGGGTGACCGCCAAGGACATCGTGCTCGCGGTGATCGGCCGCATCGGTACCGCCGGCGGTACCGGCTACGCCATCGAGTTCGCCGGCAGCGCGATCCGCGAGCTGTCGATGGAAGGCCGCATGACGATCTGCAACATGGCCATCGAGGCCGGCGCACGCGTCGGCCTGGTGGCGGTCGACGACACCACCATCGAGTATCTGCGCGAGCGCCCCTACGCCCCCGCGAGCCGATATCTGGGACGCCGCGGTGGCCGACTGGCGCGAGCTGGTCTCGGACGACGATGCGGTGTTCGACAAGGAGGTCGTGCTCGACGCTGCCGAGATCGCCCCGCAGGTCACCTGGGGCACCAGCCCCGAGATGGTTGCGCCGATCACCGGAGATGGTGCCCGATCCCGACGCCGAGGCCGACGAGAGCGTGCAGGGCGGCATCCGCCGCGCGCTGGCCTACATGGGGCTGGCGCCGCAGCAGAAGATCGCCGACATCCGGCTCGACAAGGTATTCATCGGCTCGTGCACCAACTCGCGCATCGAGGACCTGCGTGAAGCGGCCAAGGTCGCCCGCGGCGGGCGCATCGCCGACTCGATCAAGCTGGCGATGGTCGTGCCGGGGTCGGGACTGGTCAAGCGCCAGGCCGAGGCCGAGGGGCTCGACAAGATCTTCATCGAGGCCGGTTTCGAATGGCGCGAGCCGGGCTGCTCGATGTGCCTGGCGATGAACGCCGACCGGCTCGAGCCCGGCGAGCATTGCGCCTCGACCTCGAACCGCAACTTCGAGGGCCGCCAGGGCTACGGCGGGCGCACCCACCTGGTCAGCCCGGCGATGGCCGCCGCCGCCGCCATGGCGGGCATTTCGTCGATGTCCGTGAATTCAACGCCCAGCCGCAGGAGGCCTGAGCCATGCACGCATTGAAACAGCACCAGGGGCTGGTGGCCCCGCTCGATCGCGCCAACGTCGATACCGACCTGATCATCCCCAAGCAGTTTCTCAAGTCGATCAAGCGCACCGGTTTCGGCCCCAACCTGTTCGATGAACTGCGTTACCTGGACGAGGGCTATCCGGGCCAGGATGCGAGCCAGCGGCCGCTCAACCCGGATTTCGTGCTCAACCAGCCGCGTTATCAGGGTGCCAGCGTATTGCTGGGCCGGCGCAACTTCGGCTGCGGCAGCTCGCGCGAGCATGCGCCCTGGGCGCTTGAGGACTTCGGCTTCCGGGTGATCATCGCGCCGAGCTTCGCCGACATCTTCTTCAACAATGCTTCAAGAACGGCATCCTGCTGATCGCCCTCGATGAGGCCACGGTCGAGCGGCTGTTCCAGGCCGTCGAGGCCAATGAGGGCTACCGGCTCGAAGTCGATCTCGAGGCACAGAGCGTGACCACGCCGGACGGCGAGGTGCTGCATTTCGAGGTCGATGCCTTCCGCAAGCATTGCCTGCTCAACGGGCTCGACGACATCGGTCTGACCCTCGAGCATGAGGACGAGATCCGCGACTTCGAACAGCGTCATCGCCAGGCGCGGCCGTGGTTGTTCCGCCAGGCCGGGTAGGCTGCGCCTGAAACTGTCTGCGCTCGACCATACGGTGTTAAAAATCAGCTCAAAATGCTCATTTACGAAAATGTAGACTCCGCTTTTTCGCTGATTTTTGCCTTGTCTAGCCTTCGCTCGACGACGTTTCAGGTACAGCCTTGCTGAGCTAATTACATAACCACGACGCTGGACGCACTTAGGGACACCGCCACCGGCGGGCGCGCAGGGACAGCGCCTCTTTCACGAATGCCCGGCCAGTGCATGGCCGGGGCACGCTAGGAAACGCTCATGAGTCGCAAGATTCTCGTTCTGCCGGGCGATGGCATCGGCCCGGAAATCACCGCCGAGGCGGTCAAGGTGCTGGATGCCTGCCGCGTACAAGGGCCTCGATGTGACCCTCGAGGAGGGGCGGTCGGCGGTGCCGGCTACGAGGCGCACGGCGAGCCGCTGCCGGCCGCGACGCTCGACAAGGCCAGGGCGGCCGATGCGATCCTGTTCGGCGCCGTCGGCGGCCCCAAGTGGGACGCGCTGGAGGATATCGCCAAGCGCCCCGAGCAGGGGCTGCTGGGCCTGCGCAAGGAGCTCGGCCTGTTCGCCAACTTCCGCCCGGCGATCCTCTACCCGCAGCTCGCCGAGGCCTCGAGCCTCAAGCCCGAGATCGTCGCGGGGCTCGACATCCTGATCGTGCGCGAGCTGACCGGCGGCATCTATTTCGGCCAGCCGCGCGGCATCGAGGAGCGTGACGGCCAGCGCGTGGGCTTCAACACCTGCGTCTATTCCGAGGCCGAGATCGAGCGCATCGGCCGGGTGGCCTTCGAGATGGCACAGCAAGCGCGGCAAGAAGCTGTGCAGCGTCGACAAGGCCAACGTGCTCGAGGTCACCATGCTGTGGCGCGAGGTGGTCAACCGCCTGGCACCGGAATACCCGGACGTCGAGCTGTCGCACATGTATGTCGACAACGCCGCCATGCAGCTGGTGCGTGCACCCAAGCAGTTCGACGTGATCGTCACCGGCAACATGTTCGGCGACATCCTGTCCGATGCGGCGGCGATGCTGACCGGCTCGATCGGCATGCTGCCCTCGGCGTCGCTCGACGAACAGGCCAGGGCATGTACGAGCCGAGCCACGGCAGCGCGCCGGACATCGCCGGCCAGGGCCTGGCCAACCCGCTGGCGACGATCCTGTCGGTGGCCATGATGCTGCGCTACAGCCTCGACGAGAATGCCCTGGCGCTGCGTATCGAGCGCGCGGTGGGGCAGGTGCTCGACCAGGGCTTGCGCACGGCGGACATTGCCTACCGCGGGCACGCGGCAGGTGAGCACCGCCGAGATGGGCGACGCCGTGGTGACGGCCTTTAGCGAAGGCTAGCCAGGACTCGATCGGACCGGCGGAGCAGGTGATGGGCCGATTTGTTAGAATGGAGCTTGTTTACCAGCCGTTTTGTTCGGAATTCCGGATAAGTCATTGCACATGAGTCACCGCACCAGGAGGACAGTTTTCATGATGAAAGTCGGATTCGTCGGCTGGCGCGGCATGGTCGGCTCCGTGCTCATGCACCGCATGCGCGAGGCCGACGATTTCACCGGTATCGAGCCGGTGTTTTTCACCACCTCGCAGGTCGGCAAGCCGGCCCCGACGTCGGCGCGACGTGCCGCCGCTCAAGGACGCCTACGATCTCGACGCGCTCAAGGCGCTCGACGTCATCGTCACCTGTCAGGGCGGCGACTACACCGGCGAGGTCTACCAGCCGCTGCGCGAGTCCGGCTGGAAGGGCTACTGGATCGACGCCGCGAGCACCCTGCGCATGAGCGACGATGCGGTCATCGTCCTCGATCCGGTCAACCGCCACGTGATCGATGCTCGCTCGATCGCGGCACCAAGAACTTCGTCGGCGGCAACTGCACCGTCAGCCTGATGCTGATGGGCGCTGGGCGGGCTGTTCAAGGCCGATCTGGTCGAGTGGATGACCTCGATGACCTACCAGGCGGCCTCCGGCGCCGGCGCCAAGCACATGCGCGAGCTGCTCACTCAGATGGGCTCGCTGCGCGACAGCGTGCAGCGCGAACTCGACGACCCGGCGAGCGCGATCCTCGATATCGACCGCAAGGTCTCCGAGGCGATGCGCGGCGACGGTTTCCCGATCGAGAACTTCGGCGTGCCGCTGGCCGGCGGCCTGATGCCGTGGATCGACAAGGCGATGGGCAACGGCCAGAGCAAGGAAGAGTGGAAGGGCGGTGTCGAGACCAACAAGATCCTCGGCCACGGCGACAACCCGATCCCCATCGACGGTCTGTGCGTGCGCATCGGTGCGATGCGCTGCCACAGCCAGGCGCTCACTATCAAGCTGAAGCGCGACGTGCCGCTGGATGAGATCGAGGATCGCATCGCCAAGCACAACGATTGGGTCAAGGTCGTTCCCAACGAGAAGGAAGCCACCCTGCGCGAGCTGACGCCGGCGGCGGTCACCGGCACCATGAACGTGCCGGTAGGCCGTCTGCGCAAGCTGGCGATGGGCGGTGAGTACCTGACCGCTTTCACGGTGGGCGACCAGCTGCTGTGGGGCGCCGCCGAACCGCTCAGGCGGATGCTGGCGAATTCTGCGCGAGCGCTAAGCGTCGGCAGCACCGCGAGCCATACCGCGACGCCTCCTTCGGGAGGCGTCGTTGCGTTGGTAGCACGGATGGCGCGTCGCTGCCACTTGCTCCATGTGCTGCCTTGTTGGGCAAATATATGGTAATTAGTAATGAGCGGTAACTGAGACAAACAAATGACGCTGCCTCTCATGCAAGAGCGGCGCGGCGCCTAGCGCGGGGAGCTTCAATGAGACGCACACTAACCTGGGGCACGCTATTGTCGCTGCTGACGGCCAGCCCCATGGCGCTGGGACTAGGGCTGGCGGCTCCGCGGGTCGAGTCCACCTCGACGCGCCATTGCAGGCCAGGTTGCCGCTCACCGATATCGGCGAGCTCGATCCATCGCTGATCAAGGCGCGACTCGCTACGGCCGATGCCTTCGCTCAGGCAGGTATTCCGCTTACCACGCTGGTGGAAAGTGTGAACGCTACGATTTCCCGTGAATCCAGCGGCTTGTCGGTTGTGCTCAGCACTTCCCAGGCCATCCACGAGCCCTACCTCAGCCTATTGGTAACGCTGGAGTGGCCGGGCGGTCAGCAGCGCCAGGAAGTCACTCTATTGCTCGACCCGCCGGGCTATGCGCAGATGCCGGCGCTGCAGTCGGGTGCATCTCGGCCGTTGGGTCAGGGTGAGGCGGCCGCGACACCGCCTCCGCAGCCAGTCGCGAGCCGTGAGCCCGCTGACACGGGGCAGATCCGAGTCGACAGCGGCAACACGCTATGGGTGCTGGCCGATCGCGTGCGTCCCGACGGGGTGAGCATCGAGCGCATGATGCTGGCCCTGCAACAGGCCAATCCCGAGGCGTTTCCCGGGGGCAATATCAACCGGCTGCGTGCCGGGGCGACGCTCGAGGTGCCCGACCGGCAGGCCATCCGTGCCAGTGGCGAGGATGCCGATCGGCGTGTTCAGGCCCAGAATAGCCAGTGGCAGGCTCAGCGCGGCGATGAGGCCGGGCAGCGTGTGGCTACGGCTGGCGGGGGCGCTGCCAGCCCCGAGACGGCAGCCACTGGCGAAGGCAGCCCGGAAGACGGCCAGGCGCGGTTGACGCTGCTCAACGACACGCCCCTCGATGCCGCGCAGGCCGTGAACGAGCCCGGTTCGACCCCGGTAGCACTCCCGGCTGCGGCCCGTGAGCGGCTGATCGAGCTTGAAGCGCAGCTCGACGATACCCGTCAGAGGCTGGCCCAGGCGAGCAAGCAACGTGACCAGCTGGCCAACCAGGTCGGCACGCTGCGCGAAGAGCTCCAGGGGCTGCGCGAGCAACTTGCGGGGTTGTTGGCGACCCGCCAGGCGGCTGACCGTACGCAGTCGGAAGCGACGCAATCTGCCCAGGCTCAGCCGGTGCCCTCGCAACGTGTTCAGGTGTGAAAGCCGCCCCCCGAATCGTTCGGGCAGGCTGCATGGCGCTGGTTCAGCGATAACCTGATGCTGCTGGCCGGCGCGGCACTGGCGTTGTTGCTGGCGCTATGGCTGGTCGTGCGGCGGCGTGCCCAGCACGCCGAGGAGGCCTCCGACTCGGCGTCTCGCTACACCGCCATGGGGGGCGTGGGCAGGATGGGCGAGGATACGCCGGGGCGTAGCGAGCCGTTGACCGCTCACGAGACCCGGAATGAGCCCGCTCCGGCGGTGCCTCAAGCCACGCCCGTACCGGCTCCGGCAACGAGCCCGTTACCACTCGACTCGGCCCCGCAAGCGGAGACCATCAGCGAGGCCGAGATCTATCTCGCCTATGGCCGTTACGATCAGGCCCGCGAGCGCTTGGTGCAGAGCCTCGCCGCCGATCCCGAGCGGCATGATTTGCGTCTCAAGCTGCTCACTGCCTGCGTAGCGCTGGGTGATCATGACGCGGCCGAGCAGGAAGCCGCCTATCTCGATGCGCATGGTGACGAACAGCAACGCGCCGAGGCGCGCGAGATCCTTGCGCGACTGGTGCCCGACTCGTCGGTGCCGGCCGCGTCCAGTGCCATTGCGGACCCTTCACCGGAGCCGATAGCGACGGAGGCCGACGAGCCGTCCGACACCGTCGTGCCGGCTGCGCCGGGCTCCGGCGAGCCTCAGGCGGCCGGGGTTCAACCCGAGGCGTATGCCGGGATGCAGGAGGTAGTGCAAGAAGAAGCGCAAGAAGAAGCGCAGGGCGAGGACGAAGCGCTGTCGGGGTTGGCCGATGCGGCCGTGGCCAGCAACATGGAAATGGATGACGGCCGCGTCATCGATTACCAGCCGCCGAGTCTTGACCTCGAGCCCGAACGGCGCGGGCCTGAACTGGGTCAGCCGGTGGTCGATTTCCCCGGCGACCCGCTGGGACTGGGTTCGGTGTCGCCGGACATCGATGACGACCATGCCACGCTCGCCGATGCCGAACCCGTAGCCCGGGGCGAGTCATCGCCTGCCACCGCTACGAGTGACTGGATCATCGAAGAGGTGGCGTTCGATCCGCTCGATCTGGATAATGAGCGCTTCACGACCCACGCTTCGCCGGTGGACGCTTCCAACGCCGCAGATCAATTGGATTATGCCCGCCAACGTCTCGATCGCGGCGAGCATGACGCGGCTCTGCGAGCTGCTGGAAGAGGAAGGCACGGTCGCCGATGAAGCGCGGGTATTGATCGAACGCCACCGCCTTTAGACCCGTAGATTAGTGGTCCGAGTGGCATAACGTGACGGAAGTCGATGCCCCTTTTCGAGTTTCTTGATGACCATCAGCGTCTCGAAGGCCGCCTGGCCATGGCGGTTGAATACGATGGCACGCATTATTGCGGCTGGCAGCGCCTGAAGCAGGCGCCGTCGGTCCAGGCGGCGCTGGAAACGGCGCTCGGCCGAGTCGCGGCGGCAACGGTACAGGTGCATTGCAGCGGGCGTACCGATAGCGGTGTGCATGCCACGCGCCAGATCGTGCACTTCGATGCGCCGACGCCGCGCTCGACCAAGGCCTGGGTCTACGGTGCCAACGCCAACCTGCCGCGTGATATCGCGGTGCGCTGGGTGGCGCCGGTGGCCGACGACTTCCATGCCCGGTTTCTGGCGCTGGCGCGGCGTTATCGCTACGTGATCCTCAACCAGCCCAGCCGCCCGGTGCTCGAGCGCGCCAATGCCACCTGGTGCCGCGAGCCGCTGAATGCCGAGCGCATGCATGAGGCCGCCCAGGCCTTGGTCGGCGAGCACGATTTCTCGAGCTTTCCGAGCGGCTGGCTGCCAGTCGAAGTCGGCGACGCGACACGTGCATTTCATCGAGGTCAAACGTTACGGCACGCTGGTGGTCATCGATATCCAGGCCAATGCCTTTCTGCATCACATGATTCGCAACATCGCCGGCGCACTGGTCGCGGTCGGGCGCGGTGAGGAAGAGGCCGGCTATCTGGCGCACCTGCTGACGCTGCGCGATCGTACCCTGGGCAATGTCACCGCGCCCGGGTGCGGTCTGCATTTCGTCGACTCGATCTACGATGAACGCTTCGCGCTGCCCCGCGAGCCGCTGGGGCCCAGCATGCTGGGCTTTCTCGGCGAGTGGAGCGGCGAGCGCGGTCTGCCGGATTCGCCGATGGTGCGCTACCGGCGTGGCCTGCCGGGCGCGCGGCACCCGGCCAGCCTCGATGCCGCCAGCGGCTGAGCGCAGCAACCGCAACTGATCAGCGAGGCGTGGTCCAAACATTCCAGGAGACCCATCATGCGCACCCGGGTAAAGATCTGTGGCCTGACGCGGGAAGAGGACATCGACGCCGCCGTGGAAGCGGGCGCCGATGCGCTGGGCTTCGTGCTCTGGCCGGGTAGCGAGCGGGCGATCGATCCCGGCCGCCTTGCGCACCTGGCGGCGCGGGTACCGGCCTTCGTCACCCGGGTCGGGCTGTTCGTCGATCAGGATCCTGAGTTCATACGCCGCTGCGCGCCGTACCTGGATCTGATCCAGTTCCACGGCGATGAGTCGCCGGAGACTTGCCGTCACGCACCGCGCGCCTGGATCAAGGCGCTGCGCATGCGTGAAGATATCGATCTGCACGCTGCTGCCGAAGCCTATCGTGACGCGCGCGGGCTGCTGCTCGATGCCTACCGGCCGGGCGTGCCGGGCGGAACCGGCGAGGTCTTCGACTGGTCGCGGATCCCCGCAAGCCTGGCAAAACCTGTTATCCTCGCTGGAGGTCTGACGCCCGATAATGTCGGTGAGGCGGTGCGCCGTGTCCGGCCCTTTGCCGTCGACGTTTCAGGAGGCATCGAGGCCGCCCGCGGCATCAAGGATCCCGCCAAGCTGCGCGCCTTCATCGAAAACGTGAACCTGACCCCCGAATCCTAAGCCAAGCGACCCTGTGAGGTGTCTTTCGTGACCACGTTCAGCGACCTGACCCGACTGCCCGATGCCCGCGGCCATTTCGGCCCGTACGGCGGCCGGTTCGTTTCGGAGACCCTGAGCTTCGCGCTGGAGGAGCTCGAGAAGGCCTATGCGAGCCTTCGCGACGATCCCGATTTCCAGGCGGAATTCGATCGTGACCTGGCGACCTATGTCGGCCGCCCATCTCCGCTGTATCACGCTGAACGATGGTCCCGCCAGCTCGGTGGCGCGCAGATCTGGCTCAAGCGCGAGGATCTCAACCACACCGGCGCGCACAAGGTGAACAACACCATCGGCCAGGCGCTGCTCGCCAAGAAGAGCGGCAAGCCGCGAGTGATCGCCGAGACCGGCGCCGGCCAGCATGGCGTTGCCACGGCCACGGTCGCCGCGCGGCTGGGCCTTAAGTGCGACGTGTACATGGGCGCCGAGGACGTGCAGCGTCAGAAGCTCAATGTCTACCGCATGCACCTGCTCGGCGCCAACGTGATCCCGGTCGAGTCCGGCTCACGCACGCTCAAGGACGCCATGAACGAGGCGCTGCGCGACTGGGTGACCAACGTCGACGACACCTTCTACATCATCGGCACCGTGGCCGGGCCGCACCCGTACCCGATGCTGGTACGTGACTTCAACGCGGTGGTCGGCCGTGAGGCGCGCGAACAATCGCTCAAGCAGATCGGCCGACTGCCCGACGCGCTGATTGCCTGTGTCGGTGGGGGTTCCAACGCCATGGGCCTGTTCTACCCGTTCGTGGAGGATGCCGAGGTGGCGATGTATGGCGTCGAGGCCGGCGGTGACGGCGTCGAAACCGGGCGCCATGCGGCGCCGCTGAGCGCCAATGCGCCGACAGGCGTGCTGCACGGCAACCGCACCTACCTGATGTCTGACGAGAGCGGTCAGATCGTCGATACGCATTCGATCTCGGCGGGTCTCGACTATCCGGGCGTGGGTCCTGAGCATGCGCTGTGGAAGGATGTCGGGCGCGTCAAGTACGTGGCCGCCAATGACGACAAGGTGCTCGAGGCATTTCGCGAGCTCACCCATATGGAAGGCATCATGCCGGCGCTGGAATCGGCGCATGCGCTGGCCTACGCCAAGGTCCTGGCGCCGACTCTGAGCCCCGATCAGCACATCATCGTCAACCTGTCCGGGCGTGGCGACAAGGACATCCTGACAGTGGCCAAGATCGATGGCGTCGAATTCTAAAGGCGGAGTTCAAATGGCTGCACTCGACCATACGGCGTTGAAAACACCCTCGTGCGCGAGTCCGATCGAACTGCTCTGTACGCCTTTGTACACTGCGCGTTCTTGGCTGTTTTCGCCTTGTCTGGCCTTCGTTCGCTGCTTTGAACTTCCGCCTTTGAGGGAAAAAAGTTAATGAACCGTATCGACCAACGTTTCGCTGCCCTCAAAGAGCAGGGCCGCACCGCGCTGATTCCCTACATCACCGCCGGCGATCCCGGGCCGCAGCACACGGTGGGCTTCATGCATGCGCTGGTGGCGGCGGGTGCCGACATCATCGAGCTGGGCATGCCGTTCTCGGACCCGATGGCCGACGGTCCGGTGATCCAGAAAGCCTGTGAGCGCGCGCTCAAGGCCCGGACCCGGTTGGCCGACATCTTCTCGATGGTTGCCGAGTTCCGGCGTGACGACACCCAGACGCCGGTGGTGCTGATGGGCTATCTCAATCCGATCGAGCGCCTCGGCTATGCCGGCTTCGCCGAACAGGCCACCGCCGCCGGTGTCGATGGCGTGCTGGTCGTCGACATGCCGCCGGAGGAGAGCGACGAGCTCGCACCGCTGTTCAAGGCGCACGGCCTGCAGTCGATCTTTCTGGTCGCCCCTACCACCTCGCGTGCGCGCGCCGCTACAATATGTGCTCACGGCGAGGGGTACCTGTACTACGTTTCCCTCAAGGGGGTGACCGGTGCCGCCACGCTCGACGTCGAGGGTGTCGAGCGCCAGTTGCGCGGCCTGCGTGAGTTGACCGAGCTGCCGCTGTGCGTCGGTTTCGGCATTCGCGACGGTGCATCGGCCGCCGCCGTGGGGCGCATCGCCGACGGCGTGATCGTCGGTAGTGCCCTGGTTTCGCGCATCGCCGAGCGTGCCGAGCGGCCCGAGACCATCGCCGAGGCGCTCAAGGACGTGCTTGGCGAGATGCGTCAGGCGCTCGATGCCTGAGCCGCAACGGCCTCGCGCGTATTCGTCGGTCCGGTGGAATGCCGGGCCCAGTGACCGCAGCAGAATGGATACCTTCCGACCATGAGCTGGCTAGACAAGATCGTGCCGTCCATGGGACGCGTTCAGCGCAAGGATCGTCGCACCAGCGTGCCCGACGGCCTGTGGCGCAAGTGTCCCAAGTGTGACGGGGTGCTCTACCTCCCCGAGCTTGAGAAACACCACAACGTCTGTCCCAAGTGTGATCATCACTTGCGGCTGACGGCCCGCAAGCGCCTCGACTGGTTCCTCGACGACGAGGGCCGCGAGGAGATCGCCGCCGAGTTGCAGCCCGTCGATCGCCTCAAGTTTCGCGACTCCAAGAAATACAAGGACCGCCTGGCGGCGGCCCAGAAGGAGACCGACGAGAACGATGCGCTGATCGCCATGCGCGGGACGCTCGATGGCTTGCCGGTGGTGGCCGTGGCCTTCGAATTTACCTTCATGGGTGGCTCGATGGGCGCGGTGGTCGGCGAGAAGTTCGTGCGTGCCGCGAGCGTGGCGTTGGACGAGGGCATGCCGCTGGTGTGCTTCGCTGCCTCCGGCGGGGCACGCATGCAGGAAGCGCTGTTCTCGCTGATGCAGATGGCCAAGACCTCGGCCGCGCTCGAGCGCTTGAAGCAGGCCGGCGTGCCTTACATCTCGGTGCTCACCGACCCGGTGTTCGGCGGGGTCTCGGCGTCGCTGGCGATGCTCGGCGATCTCAACGTGGCCGAACCCAACGCGCTGATCGGCTTCGCCGGCCCGCGGGTCATCGAGCAGACCGTGCGCGAACAGCTGCCCGAAGGCTTCCAGCGCAGTGAATTCCTGCTCGAGCACGGTACCGTCGACATGATCGTGCATCGCCAGGAGTTGCGCGAACGGCTGGTCGGCGTGTTGCGCAAGCTGACTCACCACGCCTTGCCGCCGCTTGAAGAGGTGCCGGTTGCCAGCGAGCACGAGGGCGGTATCGAGGCCAGCCCGCTGGTCGATGATGAATCGCTGGATGACCGTCGCTGAATGAGCCGGACTGCGTCTGAGCCTGCCGGCGCGCCCGGTCAAGGGACCGCTCTCGAGGCCTGGCTGGCGCGGCTAGAACGCCAGCATCCGGTGTCCATCGACCTGGGGCTCGAGCGCGTCGCTGTCGTTGCCGAGCGCCTGGGGTTGACCGAGGCGCCAATCGCCGGTGCGCTGATCACCGTCGCCGGGACCAACGGCAAGGGCTCGACGGTGGCCATGCTCGAGGCACTGGCCGGCGCTCATGGATGCTCGACGGCGGCCTACACCTCGCCCCACCTGCTGCGTTACAACGAACGCCTGCGCCTCGACGGTCGCGAGGCCGACGACGCCCTGCTGGTCGCCGGTTTCGAGCGCGTCGAGGCTGCCCGCCTGGCACCCGAGCCGGTCAGCCTGACCTATTTCGAGGTCGGTACGCTGGCCGCGCTATGGGCGATCGCCCAGCATCGCCCCGAGGTGGCGATCCTCGAGGTCGGTCTGGGCGGGCGGTTGGATGCGGTCAACGTCGTCGATCCGGACGTCGCCGTGGTGACCAGCGTGGCGCTCGATCACGCCGACTTCCTGGGCACCGATCTGGAGACCATCGGTCGCGAGAAGGCCGGCATCCTGCGTCCCGCTCGTCCGGCGGTACTGGGCGACGATCTACCGGCCAGCGTACTCGAGACCGCCGCAGCCTGCGGGGCGCAGGCCTGGCGGCTGGGGCAGGATTTTCATCGGACACCGACTCCGCCAGGCGTCCGCTGCCGGCGGCTGGCAATGGCGGGGCGTCGATCGTCACGCGCAGGCGTGCCGGCTGGACGATCTGCCGGTTCCGGGGCTGCCGCTGGACAACGCGGCGCTGGCGCTTCAGGCGCTGGCACTGGCGGGCATCGAACTGGAGCCAGCGGCCTGTCGTCGGGCCCTGGCCGAGGTCACGTTGGCCGGACGCATGCAGTGGCTCGGCAACTGGTGCCTGGATGTCGCCCACAATCCCCATGCCGCGAGCTATCTGGCGGCGCGGCTCGCCGAACGGCCGCGCCCGGCACGCCGGATTGCGCTGCTCGGCATGCTGCGCGACAAGGATGCGCAGGGCGTACTGGAGGCGCTATCCTCGCAGGTGGACGCCTGGGTCACGGTCAGCCTCGAGGGGCCGCGCGCGCGCCGCGCCGACGAACTGGCCGAGCAGTTGACGGCGCAGGGCGCGACGGTGCTGCATTGCGCCGATTCACCGGCGGCCGGCGCCGCCTGGCTGGCGGAAAGGCTTGCGATCGACGATCAGGCGTTGGTCTGCGGTTCCTTCTTTACCGTGGCCGAGGTGCTTGGCTGGTATGCCACGCAGGAGAGTCGAGGCGAAGCCGGAGTTGGGGCCGGAAGCGTCCGGCATGGTCGCTAGTAGATTCGCGAGGAGAATGACATGAAGTACGGAATGCGCGAACGCGTCAGCGGCGCCGTGATTCTTCTGGCCCTGGGGGTGATCTTCATCCCCATGTTGTTCGACGATCCGCCGGCGCGCGAAGATCGTCCGGAGCCGGTACTCACTATCGAACAACCGGTCGAGGTCGAACAGACCCCCGTTCAGGAGCCCCAACGGCCCGCGAGCCTGGGACAAATCCAGTCACCGCAGGCGCCGAGCCAGCCGGTGAGGCAAGCCCAGCCCGACGCTGGCCAGCCCAATGACGCTCAGCCCGACGATGTACAAAACGACCTGGGCACGGCCGAGCAGGTCGCCGGTAACCAACCCTCGACAGACAGTGCGGCGCAGGCCGGTTCGGCGGATGCGCCGCGTCCCGACCCGATTGCCGAGATTGGCCCAGCGCGCCGGGCAGGACGATCAGCAGGCCCAGCCGAGCGAATCACCGAAGTCACGCGACCGATGAAAAAGAGTCGTCCAGCGCGCCGGCGGTCGCCAAGAACGGCAACTGGGCGGTGCAGGTGGGCAGTTTCGGCAAGCCGGGCAACGCGGCACGCCTCGAGAAACAGCTCAACGAGCAGGGCTTCGAGGCCTATAGCCGCCCGCGCGACAATAATCTGACCACGGTCTACGTCGGGCCATTCGCCAGTTCGGATGATGGCGAGCAGGCTCGTAACGCGCTCAAGGAGCAGGCCAATATTCAGGGACTGCTGATAAGGGTGCAGGAGGGCAAATGACCTTCACCTGGCTGGACTGGCTGTTTCTGGCCGTTCTGGCCGCGTCGATGCTGGCGGGCTTTTTGCGCGGGCTGGTCCGCGAGGCGCTGGGCCTGGGGGCCTGGATCGTCGCGCTGCTGGCCTCGCGGTGGCTGGCGCCGCCGCTGGCCGACCAACTTGGCGGCTGGATCGAGAGTCCCGACGTGCGCTTGATTGTGGCGTTCGTGGCGGTGATCTTCGTGGTGATCCTGCTCTGCGGGCTGGTGATCCGTGGCGTCCAGGCAGCCATCGAATGGGTCGGCATGGGGTTCTTCAATCGCCTCGCCGGGGCCGGTTTCGGGATCCTGCGCGGCGGGGCGATCCTGGTGTTGGCGACGGTATTGATCAGCCTGACGCCCTTGATGCAGCTCCAGTCCTGGCAACAGGCGCAGTTGCGACCGACCTTCGAGAACCTGCGCGACTGGGCGGTGGCGCGCTTCGTCGACTGGCAGCAGCGCAACCCGGACAAGCTTGACGGGATTCGTTCGCTGTCGCTGCCGGTCGGCCTGCCGAATGCGGATTTGCCGGTTTCCGGTGCTTTTTCACAGATACCCGAGCGATCGAATGCTGCGGGTCCATTGCAAACGAGGTAAGGCGGAATGTGCGGTATCGTGGGCCTCATGGCCACCCAGCCGGTCAATCAGGCACTTTATGATGCACTGACGGTGCTTCAGCACCGGGGGCAAGATGCCGCCGGAATGATGACCTGGCATGAAGGACGCTTCCTGCTGCGCAAGAGCAATGGACTGGTGCGCGACGTATTCCATACTCGACACATGACGCGCCTCAAGGGCAACCTGGGCATCGGCCATGTGCGCTATCCGACCGCGGGCTCGTCGAGCGAGGCCGAGTCTCAGCCGTTCTACGTCAACTCGCCGTATGGCCTGGCGCTGGCCCACAACGGCAATCTGACCAATTCGGACCAGCTCAAGCAGGAGCTGTACACCACCGATCTGCGCCACATCAACACCAGTTCGGATTCCGAGGTGCTGCTCAACGTCTTCGCTCACGAGCTGGGCAAGCAGGGCCATCATCTCAACCCCGAGGACATCTTCGACGCGGTGCGCCGCGTGCATCGTCGCTGTCGCGGCGGCTATGCCGCGGTGGCGATGATCAACGGCTTCGGCATGGTGGCGTTCCGCGATCCGCAGGGCATCCGTCCGGTAGTGTTCGGTACCCGCCAGACGCCGGAGGGCCAGGACGTGATGATCGCTTCGGAATCGGTGGCACTGGATGTCGGCGGTTTCGAGCTGGCCCGCGACCTGGCCCCGGGCGAGGCGATCTTCGTCGATCTGCAGGGCGCGGTGCATACCCAGCTGTGCGCCGATCGGCCGGTACTGGCGCCGTGCATCTTCGAGCACGTCTATCTGGCGCGGCCCGATTCGATCCTCGATGGCGCCTACGTCTACGGCACGCGCATGCAGATGGGCCGCAAGCTCGGCGATCGAATCCTCCAGGAGTGGCCGGAGCACGACATCGACGTGGTCATCCCGATTCCCGACACCTCGCGGACCTCGGCGCTGGAACTCGCCCAGCACCTGGGCGTGACGTATCGCGAAGGCTTCATGAAGAATCGCTATATCGGGCGCACCTTCATCATGCCGGGGCAGACTCAGCGCAAGAAGTCGGTGCGCCAGAAGCTCAACGCCATCGACATCGAGTTCGCCGGCAAGAACGTGCTGCTGGTCGACGACTCGATCGTGCGTGGCACGACCTGCAAGCAGATCATCCAGATGGCCCGCGAGGCCGGCGCCAACAAGGTCTACTTCGCCTCGGCGGCGCCGCCGGTGCGCTACCCCAACGTCTACGGCATCGACATGCCGGTGGCCGGGGAATTGATCGCCCACGGCCGCAGCGAGGCGGAAGTCGGCGAGCTGATCGGCGCCGACCGGATCTTCTACCAGGATCTCGAGGATCTAAAGGCGGCCTGTCGCGAGGTCAATCCACAGCTCGAGCGCTTCGACTGCTCGGTATTCGACGGCGAGTACATCACCGGTGATATCGACGCCGAGTACCTCAATGCACTGGAAGCGGCGCGCAGCGATGCCGTCAAGCAGCAGAGCGGTTCGGCACACTCTGTGGTCGACCTGCATAACGATGTCGAGGATTACGGCTAACGGGGGCCTCATGCACGAGCACGATTTCGAAGGTGACGCCTGGTCGCTGGACACCCTGGCGGTACGCGCCGGTCATGTGCGCAGTGCCGAGCAGGAGCACAGCGAGCCGATCTTCACGACCTCGAGCTTCGTCTACGCCAGTGCCGCCGAGGCGGCGCGCAAGTTCAGCGGCGAGGAACCGGGCAATATCTACTCGCGCTTTACCAATCCCACCGTTCGCGTCTTCGAGCAGCGCCTGGCGGCGCTGGAAGGCGGTGAGCGCTGCGTGGCAACCAGCTCGGGGATGGCGGCGATTCTCTCGACCGCGCTGGCGTTGCTCGAAGCCGGTGACGAGATCGTCGCCTCGCGTTCGCTGTTCGGCTCCACGGTGAGTCTGTTCAGCAAGTACCTGGGCAAGTTCGGCATCACCACGCGCTACGTGGAACTGGGCAATCTCGACGAGTGGCAGGCGGCGATCACCCCCGATACCAAGCTGCTGTTCGCCGAGACGCCGTCCAACCCGCTCTCCGAGGTGGTCGATATCGCCGCGCTGGCCGAGATCGCCCATCGTCACGGCGCCTGGCTGGCGATCGACAACTGTTTCCTGACCCCGGCCCTGCAGCGTCCGCTGGATCTCGGTGCTGACCTGGTGATTCACTCCGCCACCAAGTATCTGGATGGCCAGGGCCGGGCGATCGGCGGCGCCGTGGTGGGGCGCGACAAGGAACTCGAGGAGCTTTACGGGGTGGTTCGTACCTGCGGCCCCTGCATGAGTCCGTTCAACGCCTGGATCTTCCTCAAGGGGCTGGAGACGCTCGGCCTGCGCATGCGCGCGCACTGCGCGAGCGCCCTGGCGCTGGCGCAGTGGCTCGAGGCGCATCCGGCGGTTGCCCGGGTGCACTACAGTGGCCTGGAAAGCCACCCCCAGCACGCGCTGGCCCGGGCGCAGCAGTCGGCATTCGGTGCGGTGCTCGGGGTCGAGATCGTCGGTGGCCGCGAGGGCGCCTGGTCGGTGATCGACGCCACGCGGTTGATGTCGATCACCGGCAACCTGGGCGATGCCAAGACCACCATTACCCACCCGGCGACCACTACCCATGGGCGTCTTTCCGATGACCAGAAGGTCGCCGCAGGCATCAGCGAAGGGTTGATACGCATCGCCGTGGGCCTGGAAGGGCTTGAGGATCTCAAGACGGACCTGGCGCGCGGCCTCGATAGGCTCATCTAGCCAAGTCTCCGCGAACCCCTGGCTATCAGCGCTCCGCCCTGCGGAGCGTTTTCATATCCGCGCGGCACTGCCCCTTGAAGCCGCTCGACTCATCGCCATCTATGCTTGATGAGAGCAATTTTCTGCTACGGAGTGAACTCATGAAGATATTGATGGTGCTGACCTCGCACGACGCGCTGGGCGATAGCGGTAACAAGACCGGTTTCTGGCTCGAGGAATTCGCTGCGCCATACTACGAATTCAAGGATGCCGGCGCTGAGCTGACGCTGGCCTCGCCGGCCGGTGGGCAGCCGCCCGTCGATCCCAGCTCGACGCAACCGGACGCGCTGACCGAAGCCACGCGGCGGTTCGACGACGACCCCGCTGCCCAGCAGCAGTTGGCCAACACCGTGGCGCTGTCGACGATCAATGCCGAGGATTTCGACGCGGTATTTTATCCCGGTGGTCATGGTCCGCTCTGGGACCTGACCGACAATGCCGATTCCAAGCGTCTGATCCAGGCTTTTCTGACCGCCGACAAGCCGGTGGCCACGGTCTGCCATGCGCCGACGGTGCTGCTCAACGTGGTCGGCGATGACGGAAGGCCGATCGTCGATGGGCGGCGGGTCACCGGCTTCGCCAATAGCGAGGAGGAAGCCGTCGGCTTGAGCGAAACGGTACCTCATCTGCTGCAGGATGAATTGATCAAGCGCGGCGCTACCTATGAGCGCGGCGCTGACGATTTTGCACCCTTCGAATTGCGTGATGGCCTGCTGATCACTGGCCAGAACCCGGCATCCAGCGCGCCAACTGCACGATTGCTGTTGCAGGTGCTCTCGAAATGACGCCTCAGGAAAGGCCTTTCGGTGATTTCCGTTGAGATTATTTCCTATAAGGAAATAATGATTTAACTCATTGCCGGATGCTGCTGGCCGAAACAGTCTCTATGCTGGTTGGACGCAATTATCACGGAGACGGCCATGTGGCGTAATACCCGTTCGGGCTGGGGGTTATTCAGTATCCTCGTCCACTGGCTGAGCGCGCTGGCCATCATTGGGCTATTCGCCCTCGGTTGGTGGATGACCGGCCTCGGGTATTACGACGGCTGGTATCACCGGGCGCCGTGGCTCCACAAGTCGATCGGCATGCTGGTATTGGGTGTGTCAATCTTGCGGGTGTCGTGGCGCCTTTTGCCTGCCACGCCCAGTGCGCATGGCCACCGCCTTGAGCGCCTGGCCGCACATGTCGGCCATGGGCTGATCTATGCCGTGATGTTCGTGATTTTCATCAGCGGCTATCTGATTTCCACCGCCGAAGGGCAGCCGATCAGCATCTTCGGCGGGTTCAGTGTGCCAGCACTGATAGCTGGCCTGCCCAACCAGGCCACCCTGGCCGGGGATATCCACTGGTACGCCGCCTGGGCGCTGATGATTCTGGTGTTGGGCCATACCCTAGCGGCTTTGAAGCATCACCTCGTGGACCGTCAGGACACTCTGCTGCGCATGCTCAGCCCACGATTCGCGCAACGTCCCCCCAAGTGACCGCACACACTCGATACCACCATCCTTACCGCAGGAGTATCCGCTCATGTTGAAGAAGAGTGCCATTGCCCTGGCCAGTGCCACCACGCTGTTGCCGTTGGCGGCGGCCCAGGCCGCTGACTACCAGATCGACAGCGACAATCAGCACGCCTTCATCCAGTTCAAGATCAGTCATCTGGGCTATTCCTACATCCTGGGTACCTTTGATGATTTCACCGGTTCGTTCAGCTACGATCCGGAAAATCCCGGTGATTCGAGCGTCAATGTAACGGTCGACGTGAGCAGTCTGGATTCGGCGCACGCCGAGCGTGACAAGCACATCCTCAGCGGCGATTTCCTCAACGCGTCCGAGTATCCGCAAGCAACCTTCGAGTCCACCGGTTTTGAATCCACCGGCGAGGGCATAGGCAAGCTGAGCGGCGATTTGACCCTGCATGGCCAGACCCAGCCGATCACCCTCGAGGTCGAGCGTATTGGCGGCGGCGAGGACCCTTGGGGCGGTTATCGCCAGGGTTTTGAGGGCACCACCACGCTGGAACTGGCTGATTACGGCATCGACATGAGCAAGTTCCCAGAGCCGATGCACCATCTCGAGCTGTATGTCACTTTCGAGGGTATTCGCCAATAACACTGGCTAACCGTCGGCCGAAAGCGGGGCGCCTACGGGCGCCCTTGGCATTTCTGCAATCACTGCTGAAAAGCATTTTCAACGTTTATTGTCCCTTGCGGGGCTTGTAGGAGGGATGACATTGCCTCTATGGTCAAAGTCAAAACAATAACAGTAACAAAATGATACCCGCCCGGATCGCACGCCAAAGCGACGACAACGATAACCAGAACAATGGCTACGCACAGGTAATGTTGCATGACCCAGACCCTCGAAGCTGCGCCCCAGACGCAAGCGGCGCCAGACAATACGTACTTTGCCCGTTTCCGTAACGTCCAGAAGAGCTATGACGGTGTCGAATTGGTGGTCAAGGACTTCAACCTGGATATTCACCAAGGCGAATTCGTCACCCTGCTGGGGCCGTCCGGTTCCGGCAAGACCACCTGCCTGATGATGATGGCGGGATTCGAAACGCCCACCCACGGCGAGATCCTGCTCAAGAACGAACCGATCAATGACCTGCCACCGCACAAGCGCGGTATCGGCATGGTGTTTCAGAATTACGCGCTGTTCCCGCATATGACGGTTGCCGAGAATCTTTCCTTCCCGCTCGAGGTGCGCCATCTGAGCAAGGCCGAGATCAAGCGGAAAGTGCAGCGTGCCCTGGCGATGGTTCGACTCGAGGAGTTCGGCGACCGCCGCCCGGCGCAGCTGTCCGGCGGCCAGCAACAGCGTGTCGCACTGGCACGTGCGCTGGTCTTCGAGCCCGAGCTGGTATTGATGGATGAGCCGCTCGGCGCGCTGGACAAGAACCTGCGTGAAGAGATGCAGTATGAGATCAAGCGCATTCATGCCGAGCTGGGGGTGACCATGCTCTATGTCACCCACGACCAGACCGAAGCGCTGACCATGTCCGATCGGATTGCCGTGTTCAACGAGGGTGTGGTGCAGCAACTGGCCTCGCCCGACACCCTCTACGAGCAGCCCGAAAACGCCTTCGTCGCCTATTTCATCGGCGAGAACAACCGCCTGCGCGGCGAGGTGACCGAGCTTTCCGGTGAACGTTGCCAAGTACGCCTGGATAGTGGCGAGACGGTGTTCGCCAAGCCGGTCGCGGTCGCCGAAGTCGGTGCCCGGACCACGCTGTCGCTACGTCCCGAGCGCGTCAGCCTGGTACGCGAGGGCAGTCCCGATTTACGAGAACCGCTTTCCGGCGAAGGTCGAAGAGGTGATCTACCTCGGTGACCATCTGCGCACACGGTTGGCGGTCTGCGGCAACGACGAGTTCATCATCAAGACCCCCAACGCCGATGGCCACACCGTGTTGCGCCCCGGGGAAACGGTCGAGATCGGTTGGTCGAGTGCCGACTGTCGAGCCTTGGATGTCTGAGCGGCGGCTGCGTCGCGCCTGGGCACTCGAAACGATGTCGCAAGGCGCCGCGGCGCTGCCGCCCGCTGGACATTGCAGGATTGCGTGATAACACAACGTGATAACAACAAGTGGAGAAACACAATGAACAACACAAGACTCTTCAAGGCAACGTTGCTCAAGGGCGTCGTGACGGGGGCCTTCGGGCTGTCCGCGCTGGCGCTGGCGGTATCCGCGCAGGCCGAGACGCTGAATATCGTCTCCTGGGGCGGGGCTTACAGCATGAGCCAGCAGAAGGCTTATAACGAGCCGTGGATGGAAAAGTCCGGCGACGAGATCGTCAACATCGATCGTAGCGGCAACGCCCTGGCCGGGCTGCGCGCCCAGTCCCAGGCGGGCAACGTGACCTGGGACCTGGTCGACATGCTGCCGGCGGACGCCCTGATCGCCTGCGCCGAAGGGCTGATCGAACCGCTCGATCACGATGCGCTGCTGGCAGATGCCCCCGACGGCACACCGCCCAGCGAGGACTTCATCGAAGGCTCGCTGGATGAATGTTTCGTGCCGTCGATCGTCTATTCCAATATCGTTGCCTTCAACACCGAGATGTTCCCCGAAGACAAGCAACCGAGCACCATCGCCGATGTCTTCGATCTCGAGAACTACCCGGGCAAGCGTACGCTGATGCGCAAGCCGATCAACAATCTCGAGTGGGCGCTGGTTGCCGACGGCGTGGCGCCGGAGGACGTCTACGACGTGCTCGAGACCGAAGAGGGCGTGGCACGCGCCTTCGCCAAGCTCGACACCATCAAGGATCAGGTAATCTGGTGGGAAGAGGGCGCCCAGCCGCCGCAACTGCTGGCTGATCAGGAAGTCGCCTTCGGCTCGGCGTACAACGGTCGTATCTTCAACGCCGCGGCCAATGAGGGCCAGCCGTTCAAGATCATCTGGGACGCTCAGGTCTTCGAACTCGATGGCTGGGTGGTGCCCACCGGCAAGCTCGACAAGGTCAAGGACTATCTGTACTTCGCTACCGATACCCAGCGGCTGGCCGATCAGGCCAAGTACATCTCCTATGGCCCGGCACGCAAATCGTCGGCCGAGATGGTGACTACCCTGGCCGGCACCGATATCGAAATGAAGCCGCACATGCCCACCTACGGTCCCAACTTCGAAACGGCTATCCCTAAGGACAACGAGTTCTGGGCCGACAACAACGATGAGCTGACCCAGCGCTTCAACGCCTGGCTGGCCCAGTAAGTCCCGCCACGCCACCCCGCTCGGGGTGGCGTGTCTCGTTGGTATGCTCGAATCCTTTTCGGAGAGGCCCGCGTGTCCGAATCTCCCACCGCTCCCCTGAAGACCGCCGATGGCGTACCGCTGAAGACCAGCCTGCGTCGGGCCGTGCGGCGCTCGAAGCTCAAGGCGCTGCTGCTGGTGTCGCCGTTGTTGGCATTCTTGATCATCGCCTTCGTCATGCCGCTGTTCGATATGTTGTGGCGAAGCGTCGACAACCCCGAAGTTTCCACCGCGCTGCCGCAGACCAGCCAGGCGCTGGCCGACTGGAATGGCGAGTCGCTACCCGACGAGCCGGTCTTCGCCGCGTTGGCCGCCGATCTTGAGGCGGGCGCCAAGGCGCGCAACCTGGGGCTGGTGGCGAGCCGCCTCAACTACGAGAAATCCGGCATGCGTTCGGCGCTGATGGGCACCGCGCGGCGTGTCGCCAAGCTCGAGCCGCCCTACAAGGCCGCTCTGATCGACATCAACGACGACTGGGGCGAGCTCGCGACCTGGCGGGTGATCAAGCGCGAGTCGTCGCCCTACACCTTGTCCTACTACCTCGCGGCCGTCGATCATCAGTATTCTCCCGATGGCGAGATCGTCGCGGTACCCGATTACATGCAGGTTTACGGAACGCTGTTCTGGCGAACCTTCTGGATGAGCGCGGTGATCATGGGGATGACCCTGGTACTCGGTTACCCGGTCGCCTTCTTGCTCGCCAATCTGCCGCTGCGCCATTCCAATCTGCTGATGATCCTGGTGCTGCTGCCGTTCTGGACGTCGCTGCTGGTGCGTACCACTACCTGGATCGCCATTCTGCAATCCCAGGGGGTTCTCAATGACATGATGGTGGCGCTGGGGATCATCGCCGACGACGCGCGATGGCAGATGATTCACAACAAGATGGGCACGATCATCGCCATGACGCATATCCTGCTGCCATTTATGATCCTTCCGCTGTACTCGGTGATGAAGACCATCCCGCCGAGTTACATGCACGCAGCGCGCTCGCTGGGCGGCAAGCCCTTGCTGTGCTTCCGGCGGGTGTATTTTCCGCTGACGATTCCCGGGATCGCCGCCGGCGGGATTCTGGTGTTCATCCTGTCGATCGGCTACTACATCACTCCGGCGCTGGTCGGGGGGCAGTCGGGGCGCTTCATCACCAACTATATCGCCTACCACATGCAGACCTCGCTCAACTGGGGATTGGCGGCGGCGATCGCCTCGATCCTGCTGTTCGTGGTGGTGATCTGCTACCTGGTCTTCAATCGCCTGATCGGCGTCGACAAAGTCAAGCTGGGGTAACGCAATGGCGCTTCCATCCTACGCCACGCGTGGCGAACGCATCTGGCACTACGTCTTCCTGGGATTGTGCGGGCTGGTCTTCCTGTTCCTGATCGGACCGCTATTGTTGATCATTCCCTTGTCGTTCAATGTCGAGCCCTATTTCACCTTCACCAAGGCGATGCTGCAGTTGGATCCGGACGGTTATTCGCTGCGTTGGTATCAGGACTTCTTCACCTCGAGCGAATGGCTTAACTCGATCAAGAACAGCTTCATCGTCGGCATTTGCGCGACCATTCTGGCCACGGTACTCGGCACGATCGCCGCGCTGGGCCTGTCGAGCCGGCACATGCCGGCACGTGGCGCAGTAATGGCATTGTTGATCTCGCCGATGATCGTGCCGTTGATCATCTCGGCGGCGGCGATGTTCTTCTTCTTCTCCAAGGTGCATCTGGCGCAGACCTACCTGGGGGTGATCCTCGCGCACACGGCGTTGGGCATTCCCTTCGTGGTGATCACGGTGACCGCCACGCTGTCGAGCTTCGACACCACCCTGATCCGCGCCGCGCACAGCCTGGGCGCCAACCCTACCCGGACCTTCTTCAAGGTGGTCCTGCCGCTGGTCACCCCGGGCGTGGTATCGGGCGCGTTGTTTGCCTTCATTACCTCGTTCGATGAGGTGGTGGTGGTGCTGTTCATCGCCGGCCCCGAACAGCGCACCATGCCGATTCAGATGTGGTCGGGAATCCGCGAGCAGATCAGCCCGACCATCCTCGCGGTGGCGACGATGCTGGTGCTGCTGTCGATGTTGCTGCTGACCACGCTGGAACTGCTGCGTCGACGCAGCGAGCGGCTGCGTGGCATGACGCCAGGCTAGATGCCCCCGCACCCTGAGAGGCTCGAGCCCGGCATGCCTTCATGCCGGGCTCGAGCCTTCAGGCGCCGTATTGGGCCATGAAGCGTCGGTCCAGGCGTTGCTTGAGTCTCAGCGCCAGGCGACCTTTCCACCACCAGCGATCCCAGAGTGCCAGGCCGCGCCCGTCGCCGAGATTGAGCACCGACAGATAATGCCGCTGGGGCTGGTAGTCGCGCAGCGGCTCGCCTGCGAGCCAGGCGCAGAGGTTGTCGAGCAGCACCGGGGCCTGGCGTACGCCGAACACGCCGAGCTTGGGATAGGGCGCCTGGCGGAGCCAGGCGCAGTCACCGACGGCGAAAATGCGCGAGTCGTCGGGGCTGTGCAACGCCGGGGTAATGGCCAGGCCCTGTCGCGCGTCGCAGCTCAGGCCCAGCTCACCGGTCAATTCGGGGGCGATCAGGCCGTTGGCGAGCACGAGATGCTCGACGTTCAGGCGCATGCCGTCGTCGAGGCGCAGCTCGCCGGCCTGGTAGCCCACGGCGGAGGCGGCCAGCTCGAGGCGCACGCCGCGTCGTTCCAGGCGCCGTTCGATCCAGGCGCTGGCGGCGCGCGGTGCATGCGGCAGTAGCCGTTCGCTGGCGCTGACCAGGGTAATGTTCGGTATGCGTCCGTAGCGGGCAAAGAGCGCCACCAGGTTGGCGGTCAGTTCGACCCCGGTGGGCCCACCGCCGATAACCGCCAGACGCGGCGCTGCGGCCTCGCCAGCGAGCGCCGACTCGAGCTGCTGACGCAATCGCCACAGGCCCGAGATCGGCTTCGCCGGCCAGACATTGTCGGCGCTCGACAGGCCGAAGATCGCTGAAGGGTCGACGCGACTGCCCAGGTTCAATGACAGCAGGTCATAGCCAATTGGTGGTGAGTCGGCAAGCCGCACCAGGCGCTGTTGGCGGTCGATGCCGGTTATTCGGTCAGCAATGAACTCGCCGCCCTGGGCCTTGATCAGCGCTGCCGGGTCGACCCGGTCCTGGGCGGCTTCGTAGTCGCCACCCAGCATGCCGGTGGCCATGCCCGAGTACCAGAAGTCTCCGGGGGACACCAACGTCACATGGGCACCACACTCGATCAGTCGCTGGGCATGGGCGGCGACGTGCAGGTGGGCATGCCCGGCGCCCACCAGCACGACATTCTCGGTTTCGGTCATCGTCATCCCCGGCAAACAATAACAACCAGTCTACTGCCCTGGGGCGAGAGTTGGCAGTCGATTGCCGCCTTGGCCGTGGGATAGCCGTTAGTGGTCTAACGGCCTTGAAATACTCCGTGGCCAACCTCACGTTTTTCAACAGGGTCGGCCTTGTTGGCCGACTGGCGCTTCAGCGGACAAGCAAGGAGGCTATGCATGGCCCAGTCAAATATTATCCCGCGTATCGGTTTCGGTACCTATCGCCTCAAGGATCAGCAGGTCATCGACTCGGTCAAGTCGGCCCTTGAGCTTGGCTATCGGCATATCGATACCGCCCAGATCTATGACAACGAGCAGTCGGTCGGTGAGGGCATCAAGCAGAGTGGCGTGCCTCGCGACGAGATTTTCCTGACCACCAAGGTGTGGTGGGATCGTTTGCGTCACGACGATCTGATCGCCAGTCTCGAGGAAAGCTGTCGCAAGCTCGGCGTCGATCGGGTCGATCTGGCGTTGATCCATTGGCCGTCACCCGACGATGAAGTGCCGAAGGAGGAATATATCGGCGCGCTTAACGCGGCACGCGAGAAGGGGTTGACCCGGCACATCGGCGTCTCGAATTTCACCATGACGCATCTCGATGAGGCGTTGTCGGTACCCGGTGGCGAGCACCTGATTACCAACCAGATCGAAGTCCATCCGTTCCTGGCCAATCACAAGCTGGTCGAGTATAGCCAGTCCAAGGGGCTGCAGGTTACCGGCTATATGCCGCTTGCCGTCGGCAAGGTGATGAACGAGCCGGTGCTGCAGCAGATCGCCGATGACCATGACGTCACGCCGGCGCAGGTCGCACTGGCCTGGGTTGCGGCGCGGGATATCGCGGTGATTCCTTCCTCTACCAAGCCCGAACACCAGCAATCCAACCTGGCAGCGCTCGATTTGACCCTGAGCGAGGACGAGATGACGCGTATCGCGCGTCTCGACGTGGGCGAGCGCATCGCCAATCCGGATTTCGCACCCCAGTGGGACGCCTGAGGGGGCGAACCAGCATTGAAGCAATGGGGCGCGCGTAGCCGATCCTCGCGCTCAGCCCCCTTGTAGCGCTGGGATTCGAACGGAAAAGGCCAGTCAGCGTGCGCTGGCTGGCCTTTTCATGTGCGCTCGCGCGAGGGAAGGACAACCCGCTAGTTCGATAAGCCCTCGCGCGCATGCCAGAATGCGCTCCTCTTTCCACTCGCAAGAATATCCGCAAGGAGCTCCAGTGGCCGCGACTCTGCCTCGACAACTTTGGCAACAGACCTGGCCCATGGCGCTGGGGGTGTTGTCGCTGCTCGGCTTCCAGCTGGTCGACAGCGCGTTTATCGCCCGGCTGGGCACGGCGCCGCTGGCCGCGCAGTCGTTCACCTTTCCGTTGTCGTTCTTGATCATCGGCGTGCAGGTGGGGCTGGGTATCGCCATCGCCGCGCTGATCTCGCGCGCGTTGGGCGGCGAAGAACAGGCGCGCGCACGGCGTCTGGGCAGCCTGGTACTGCTGGGTGGCGGGGCGCTTATCGCGCTGTTGGCATTGCTGTTATTGGTCTTTCAGGAGCCGCTGTTTCGCCAGCTCGGCGCCGAGCCGGCGCTGTTGCCGCTGATTCGCAGCTACTGGGCGCCACAGCTGTTGGCCGCCTGGCTGGGGGCGGCGCTGTATTTCGGCTACAGCCTGTTTCGCGCCCACGGTGACACCCGCTTGCCCGGCAAGCTGATGGTGATCACCAGCCTGATCAACCTGCTGCTTGATCCACTGCTGATCTTCGGCATCGGCGGCTGGCCGGGGTTGGGCCTGCCCGGTGCCGCCTGGGCCACGACGCTGGCGTTCGGTGCCGGCCTGGTGATCCTGGGCCGCCGCCTGGCCAACACCGATTGGCTGGCCGGTCATGGACTGGGCGAGGAGGCCAAGCGCTCGCTCGGCCCCTTTGCGGCGATCGCCGGGCCGGCCATGGTCAGCCAGCTGATGCCGCCGTTGGCGGCGATGCTGGCGACGGCGATCGTCGCTTCGCTGGGCGAGACCAGCGTGGCGGCCTGGGGCATGGCGAGCCGTCTGGAAACCGTCTCGCTGATGGTGGTGTTGGCGCTGACCATGTCGTTGCCGCCCTGGCTGGGGCGCTGTTACGGCGCTGGCGATTGGCCGCAGATCCGCCGCCTGACGACGTTGGCGTTCAAGGTGGCGGTACTCTGGCAGTTGGCGCTGGGCTGTGTGCTGGCGTTGCTCGCGCCCTGGGTGGCGATGGTGCTTTCGGGTAATCCCGAAGTGCGGGGTGAGCTGAGCCTGCTGATACGCGGGCTGCTGCCGAGTTATGCACTGCTCGGGCTGTGCATGCTGGTGGTCTCGGCCTCGAATGCGCTGGGCTGGCCGCTGCGGGCGATGCTGCTGTCCTGCGCGCGATTGTTCGTCTGTTACCTGCCGTGTCTCTGGCTGGGTACGCAATTGGGGGGTATCGCCGGTACGGCGCTGGGTGCGGCCGGCGGCAACTTGCTGGCTGGCGGGCTGGCTTATCTGCTGTTCAGGCGCTCGCTCGGCGAACGCGGCAGGAAATCTAGCAATATCTCCTGATATCCATGGATTTATCTAGGTTTATCGCTGTTTTTTCTCGCATCTTCATTGTTTTTGAAATCATAAGATAACCAATACGAGATAATCGTCTGCAAGGTATCCATTAGACTCCCGTTTTCACGTTCAGGCGCACAGGCGCGATTCGAGGGAGCGGGGGCTATGAAGGTACTGGTCTTGGGCAGCGGCGTGGTCGGGGTGACCAGCGCCTACTATCTGGCGCGGCAAGGACACGAGGTAACGGTCGTCGATCGTCAGCCTTCGGCGGCGATGGAAACCAGCTACGCCAACGCCGGGCAGGTGTCGTTCGGCTTCTCGTCGCCTTGGGCGGCGCCGGGCATTCCGCAGAAGGCGTTGAAGTGGATGTTCCAGGAGCATGCCCCGCTACGCATCCAGCCCAGGATGGACCCGACCATGGCGCGTTTCATGCTGCAGATGTTCAACAACTGCAGCGCCGAGCGCTACGCCGTCAACAAGGAACGCATGGTCCGCGTGGCCGAGTACAGCCGCACCTGCATCAACGCGTTGCGCGACGAGACCGGCATTCGCTACGAGGATCGCCAGCGCGGTCTGCTGCAACTGTTCCGTACCGACAGCCAGGTCGAGGCGGTGGCCAAGGACATGCAGGTACTCGCGCAGTGTGGCGTGCGCCACCGGTTGCTCGATGCCGGCGAGATAACCGCCGTGGAGCCGGCCCTGGCGCGGGTGCCGGGCAAGTTTGTGGGCGGCCTGCATCTGCCCGACGACCAGACCGGCGATTGCCATCTATTTACCAACCGCCTGGCCGACTATTGCCGCGAGCGGCTGGGCGTCGAATTCCGTTTCAACACCACCATCGAGCGCATCAAGCGCCGGGCCGGACATATCGAGGCCATCGTGACCTCGGCCGGGGAGCTGAGCGCGGATGGCTACGTCGTGTGTCTGGGCAGTTATTCGCCGTTCCTGGTCAGGGATCTCGACCTGCGTCTGCCGATTTATCCGGTCAAGGGCTACAGCCTGACCGTGCCAGTCACCGACGACGGCGGGGCGCCGCAGTCGACGGTGATGGACGAAACTTTCAAGGTGGCGATCTCGCGCTTCGATGATCGAATCCGCGTGGGAGGCACCGCCGAACTCGCTGCCTATGACTTGCGCCTGCTGGAAAAGCGCCGCGCCACCATCAGCATGGTGATCCGCGATGTGTTCCCCGAGGGCGGCGACGTCGACAAGGCTGAGTTCTGGACCGGACTGCGGCCGATGACCCCGGACTCGACGCCGATCATCGGTGCCACCCAGTATGCCAACCTCTGGCTCAATACCGGCCACGGCACGCTGGGCTGGACGATGAGTTGCGGCAGTGCCCAGCTGCTCGCCGACCTGATGAGCGGCCGTTCACCGGCAATCAACCCCCACGGGCTGGACATTCGCCGTTATGCGGCGGCCTCGTAAACATTTGAGGTGTGCCGCGCATTGAACCAAACGAGGCGCCCCCAGGGCGCCTCGTTTTACTACCTGTTTGACCGCATGGCCGGCGGCTTCATGGCGTCTTGGGCAGCTGACGCTTGTGGGCGGTACGCCGATAGGTATCGGTAATGGTCGTGCGCGCCTGCTCGTCGATCGACTCGCCGGTCAGAAAGGCATCGATCTGCTGGTAGCTCACGCCCAGCGCTTCCTCATCGGAGAGCTGCGGCTTGAGGGACTCCAAGTCCGCCGTGGGGGCCTTCTCGATCAAATGGCTCGGGGCGTCCAGGGCGCGCCCAATTTCGCGGACCTGCTCCTTGGTCAACCCGGTCAGCGGGGCCAAGTCGCAGGCACCGTCGCCATACTTGGTGAAGAAACCCATCAGCGCCTCCGCGGCCTGATCGGTGCCCACCACCAGGCCGCGCTTGGCACCGGCCACGGCATACTGGGCGATCATGCGCTGGCGCGCCTTGATGTTGCCGAGCACGAAGTCGCGATGGCCGGCATCGTCGAACGCCAGCCCGCCCTGTTCGAGCGCGTCGAGCATTGCGTCGCTGGCCGGCTTGACGTCGGTCGTCAGGGTCTCGTCGGGGCCCATATAGCGAATGGCGCTCTGCGCTTCGTCTTCGTCCTTCTGCTCGCCGTAGGGCAGGCGCATGGCATAGAAGCGCGCCTCGACACCCTGAGTACGGGCCCTTTCGACGGCCAGCTGCGCCAGGCGGCCGGCGACGGTGGAATCGACGCCGCCGCTGATGCCCAGTATCAGCGCCTGCTGGCCGGTCTCGAGCAGCTGGTCGCAGAGGAAACCGACACGCTGCTCGATTTCTCGCTGAGGATCGATCGTCGCTTTGACTTCGAGCGCTTCGGCGATGCGTTGCTGGCTATCGTCCTGAGTCGATGTGGCCATCGTTGCCTCCTTGCTCAAGGGTGATGCGTATCGTTGCCTTGCTGATGAGGGTACACCCCACCCGCTTTAAAGCGGGGGCGCCTTGCCCTCGAGCACCGCGGTGTGGTGCACAGGGATGCGTTCGAGTGCGTGGTGTGCCGCGGCCAGGCGTACCTGCTCGCGGTCTCCCGAGAAGCGTTGGGTCGCGGTGTAAAGATAGACCTTGTCGTTGTGGCGAAACGCCCAGGCGAAACACACCGTGCCCACGGGAATGTCGTCATGCGGCTCGGGCCCGGCGATGCCGGTATTGGCTACGGCTAAATCAGCATCGTTGTTGTCGAGTGCACCCAGTGCCATGGCCCGTGAGGTCTCTTCGCTGGTTAGCCCGTACTGCTCGATCAGGTCGAAGCTGACACCGAGGTAGCGATTCTTGGCCTCGGGCGAGTACACCGCCAGGCCACAATCGACCGATTGGCCGCTGCCCGGCACCCGGGTCAATTCCGAGATGATCAGGCCTGCCGTGCAGGATTCAGCGGTGGCCATCTTGAGTTCATAATCGATCAGGTACTGACTGACACTTTCGAGCAATTCCATTGCCATATTTCCTCCTGCTGCCGATTGTGGAGCGCCCGTGTGAGGGAGCTCCAAGAGAACATGTATGCAGCCTAGGACGTTGGCGAGGCTGAGTATCTAACCTGTGATAATTGGCTCGTTGTAGAAATGTATCACCCGCTGCGACAGGCTGACGGAGCGCAACCCGGCTAGTGCGCGGCATGCAGGCGAAAGGGCGCAAGGGCGGTGTCGTCGCCTTCCAGTGCCGTACGGATGGCCAGTGCCGAGCCCGGGGCCAGCGTCCAGCCCAGTGCGCCCTGGCCGGCGTTGACCCACAAGCCCTCGATGCCGGTGGGGCCGAGACGCGGGCGACCGTCGGGTGTCGTCGGGCGCAGGCCGGTCCAGGGCTCGGCGGCGGCGATGCGCTCGGCCAGCGATGGCAGGAATTCGCGCGCCCGGCGCTTGAGAAGCTCGGTGCGCGAAGCGCGCGGCCGTGCCTGCCAGCCATCGAGATCGGCGATTCCGGCGATCCGCAGGCGCTGCCGCTCGCCCTGGCCAAGGCGCGCATAGACCATCTTGTGGGCAGCATCGGTGACGCTGGCCTGGGGGGCTGCGTCGTCGGCGCCAAGCGGCAGGGTCAGGCTGTAGCCCTTGAGCGGGTAGAGCGGTAACCGGATGCCCGTCAGCGACCAGCAGCTGACGGCTGGCAAGTCCGGCGGCGACGATCAGTGTCTCGCCAGGAACCAACGCGTGGCGTTCACTCTGATCGTCGTGCCAGGCAATCAGCCGGCCTCGGCGGCTCTCCAGGCGCTCGACGCCACGCTTGACGAAGGCGACACCCTGCTCGGCGAGGTGCTTGGCGACGGCCTCGCAGAAGCGCCGGCAATCGCCGACCGCTTCGCCGGGCGTCCACAGCGCGCCGGTGAGCTGGTCGCGTAGATGATTAAGCGCCGGCTCGCGTTCGAGCAGGGCGTCACGCCCAATGAGCCGCTGCTCGACGCCCAGCCGGCGCTGGAAGTCGACCTGTCGGCCGGCTTTCGTCAGCGTCTCGGCGTCCCGATAGACCAACAACTTGCCATTGGCTCGCCAGTCGAAATCGAGTTCGAGACGCGTGCGCCAGTCGTCGAGCTGAGGCCTGCCCAGCGCGGCCAGTTCGAGCAACGCCGCGGTGGAGGCCTGGGCGCGCCGGCGCGTGCAGGCGCGCAGAAACTTCACCCCCCAGCCGGGCAGGGCGGGATCGGCACGTGGCACCCAGCGGATCGGGCTGTCGGCCTTGAGCAGCCAACCGGGGAGTTTGGGCACTACCGCGGGTTCGGCGAGCGGGGCGACGAACGCCCATGAGAGTTGCGCGCCGTTGGCGGCGCTGGTGCCACTGCCGGGCGCGGCCGGGTCGACCACACGGACCGGGCAGCCGGCTTCATGCAGCGCCAGTGCGGTGGTCAGCCCGGTGACGCCGGCGCCGATGACAGTGACGGGGGCTCGGCTCATGGTTTCTTCCCTGAACGGCAAACGCCCGGGCGGGCCCGGGCGTTGATCGCGCGTTTTTCAGCGGTGTGCGTTACTTGACGACAGCGGCGATCGCCTTGGTGACATAGGGCAGGTTCTCGCTGGCCAGCCCGGCGACGTTGGCGCGGCCGGAACGCACCATGTAGATGCCATAGTCGTCGCGCAACTGGTCGACATGCTCGGGCTTGAGCCCGGTATACGAGAACATGCCGCGCTGCTCGGCGACGTGGGCGAACTGCCCATCGAGGCCATAGGGCTTGAGCGCGTCGACAAACTCGCGGCGCAGGCCGTTGATGCGATTGCGCATTTCGGTCAGTTCCTCGCGCCATAGAGCGGCCAGCTCGGCGGATTCGAGGATCTCGTAGACGATCGAGCCGCCATGCGCCGGCGGGTTGGAATAGTTCTCGCGGGCGACGATGGCCAGCTGCGAGCGCACGTTCTGCATCTGCTCGCTATCCTTGGCGATGGCGATCAGGCAGCCGGTGCGCTCGCGATAGATGCCGAAGTTCTTCGAGCAGGAACTGGTGATCAGCACCTCGTCGAGGTTCTCGGCCATCAGCCGCACGCCGTAGGCATCCTCCTCGAGACCGTCGCCGAAGCCCTGGTAAGCGAAATCGACCAGCGGCAACAGGCCGCGCTCGCGTACCGTTTCGAGCACCTGTTGCCATTGCTCGCGGTTCAGGTCGAAGCCCGATGGGTTGTGGCAGCAGGCGTGCAGCAAGACCACGTCGCCCTGCGGGATCTGCTTGATGGCACTCAGCATACCGTCGAAATCGAGACGGTTGTCGGCGTCGACGTAGGGGTACTTGTGCAGTTCGATGCCGGCGGCATGGAAGATGCCCAGGTGATTGGGCCAGGTCGGGTCCGACACCCAGATGCCCTTGCCGGGCAGGTTGGTCTTGATGAAGTCGGCGGCCAGACGCAGTGCGCCGGTACCGCCCGGCGACTGGGTGGCGCTGGCGCGGTCGGCGGCCAGTACAGGCGATTCGGCGCCGAGTACCAGCGGCAGCACCACCTTGGCGTAACGCGGATCGCCGTGCGAGCCGATGTAGCTCTTGGTGGTCTCGTTCTTCAGCAGCAGCGCCTCGGCTTCCTTGACCGCACGCATGATCGGGGTCACGCCATGGGCGTCACGGTAGACGCCGACACCCAGGTCCACTTTTTGCGGATTGGGGTCCTTGTTGAAGGCTTCGATCAGCCCGAGGATGGCGTCCCCGGGTACCCGCTCAATCTGCTCGAACATTGGACTCTGCTACCTCGTCGGTTCTGGCGGCCAGAATGAAGTCGTTCTTGTGCAGACCCTTGATCGCGTGGGACCACCAGGTCACGGTGACCTTGCCCCACTCGGTGAGCAGCGCCGGGTGATGGCCGGCTTCCTCGGCCAGCTCACCGATGCGATTGGTGAACGCCAGGGCCTGCTTGAAGTTGCGGAACTTGAAAAACCGTTCCAACTGCATGATGCCATCGCGCTCGACGATCTGCCAGTCGGGGATGGCGGTCTTGAAGCGCTCGATCTCGTCGTCGGCGACGCGCGGAGCGTCGAAACTGCAGGCTTCGCACTGTTGTTGGGAAAGCTGGGCTTGTGCTGACTCGCTCATGGAAGCTCCTTGGGTCGTTTAAGGTGCGTGTGCGGTCGTCGGTAGGCGTCGCTCAGGCCTCGGCGGCCTTGGTCTTGGGCTCGAAGGTCGGCGCGTAGAGACCCAGCCGCATGGCTTCGCGGACCAGCGCCATGATGTCCTGTCCGGCAAGGTCGTGCAGCGTGGCGAGATCGTCAATCACGTAGTACAGCGGTTGCAGGATATCGATGCGATAGGGTGTACGCAGGGCATCGACCGGGTCGAACGGGTAGTGGGCCGGAACGTCCGAGAGCGCGTGGAAGGTTTCCTTGGGCGAGGAGATGATCCCGCCGCCATAGATGCGCCGCCCCTCGGGCGTGTCGACCAGGCCGAACTCGACGGTCATCCAGTACAGCCGGGCCAGATAGACGCGCTCCTGCTTGCTGGCGGCCAGGCCAAGCTTGCCGTAGGTCTCGGTGAACTCGGCGAAATCCGGATTGGTGAGCATCGGGCAGTGGCCGAAGATCTCGTGGAAGATGTCCGGCTCCTGCAGGTAGTCCATCTCCGCGGGGGTGCGAATGAAGGTGGCGACCGGGAAACGGCGATTGGCGAGCAGCTCGAAGAAGGTGTCGAACGGGATCAGCGCGGGAACCGCGGCGGTCTGCCAGCCGGTGGTCTCCTGCAGCACCCGATCGACGTCGCCGAGCTGGGGGATTCGCTCGCTGGGCAACGCCAGGCGCTCGAGTCCCTCGAGGTATTCCCGGCAGACGCGGCCCTCGATGATCGCCAGCTGACGCTCCATCAGCGCCTGCCAGGTGCGGTGCTCGGTTGCACTGTAGTCGATGAAGCCATCGGCATTCGGCTGGTGGGCCTGATACTGGGTGTGCTTGGCCATGGCGGGCTCCCGTCGGGGTTGTCATTGTCATGATCGTGCTTCCAGCTTAGGGGGCGCGATAGGGCGCGTGCAGCGGCGGCGAGCGCTTTTCGAGTGTGCTTGGTGAGGTCTCGAGCGATGCGCTGTCAGGCTTTCTTTACGAAAGTTGGACGAGGGTGGCCGTTCTCGACCAATGGACCCTATCGGCCGCATTGAGCGCGCCTGGGCTGTCAGGCTAGCGTTACAGCCGAGTCACGTCGCCGTGACGAGAATTGCTCATCGCCCGCTCAGGATTCGTCTCATGCGCCTCAAGCTCCACTGCCAGAACCGCATCGGCATACTGCGCGATATCGTCTCGCCGTTTGCCGACTATGGTCTCAACGTCGCCCGCGGCGAGGTCGGCGGCGACCAGGGCAATGCTATCTACCTGCACGTGCCCAACCTGCTGTACGCCCAGCTCGCCACGCTGCGCCCGACACTCGAAGCGGTGCCCGGGGTGTTCAGCGTCAAGCGGGTCAGCCTGATGCCCAGCGAGCGCCGGCATCTGGAGCTCGACGCCTTGCTGTCGTCGCTGTCCGACCCGGTGATGTCGATCGACATGGAAGGGCGCATCGTCGCCGCCAACCGCGCCGCCGGGCAGATGCTCGGGGTGCGTGTCGACGAGGTACCGGGGCTGTCGCTGGATCGTTACATCCATGATCTCGACCTGCCCGAACTGGTGCGCCGCAATAACGCGCGGGTCAACGGCTTGCGGCTCAAGCTCAACGAGGCGGTCTACCTGGCCGACATCGCGCCGCTGCACAGTGAAAATGACGACGTCGCCTCGCTGGCTGGCGCGGTGGTAACGCTGCACCGTGCCGATCGCGTCGGCGAGCGTATCTATCATGTCCAGCGCCAGGAGCTGCGCGGCTTCGAGGCGATCTTCCAGGCCAGTCCGCGGCTTGCCGGGGTGGTGCGCGAAGCGCGCCGCATGGCGCCGCTCGATGCGCCGCTGCTGATCGAAGGCGAGACCGGTACCGGCAAGGAACTGCTGGCACGCGCCTGCCACCTGGCCAGTCCGCGTGGCCAGGCGCCGTTCATGGCGCTGAGCTGCGCCGGGCTGCCCGAGTCGATGGCCGAGACCGAGCTGTTCGGCTATGCCCCCGGCGCCTTCGAGGGCGCGCGGCCCGAGGGCAAGCTGGGGCTGCTCGAACTGACTGCCGGCGGCACTATCTTCCTCGACGAAGTCGGCGAGATGAGCCCGCGGCTACAGGTCAAGCTGTTGCGCTTCCTGCAGGACGGCGGGTTTCGCCGCGTGGGCAGCGACGAGGAAACCTATCTCGACGTGCGGGTGATCTGCGCCACCCAGCAGGATCTTCCGCGGCTGTGCGCCGATGGGCTGTTTCGTCAGGATCTCTATCATCGCCTCAACGTGCTGGCGGTGCATATTCCGCCGCTGCGCGAATGCCTGGATGGCATCGGCGAGCTCGCCGAGCACTTCATCGATCGCGCCGCGCGTCAGATCGGCTGTCCGCTGCCGGCGCTCTCCGAGCCGGCGCAGGCGCGGCTGGTCAATTACCACTGGCCGGGCAACGTGCGCCAGCTCGAGAACGTGCTGTTCCAGGCGGTCTCGCTGTGCGAGGGCGGGGTGCTCCAGGCCGGCCATCTGCGCATGCCCGATGTCGGCGCGGCGCCGGGGCTCGCCGGGGTCGACCTCGAGGGCTCGCTGGGCGAGATTCTCGGCGAGGTCGAAAAGCGCGTGCTGGCCACGCTCTACGCCGAGTACCCCTCCAGTCGGCTGCTGGGGCGCCGGCTCGGCGTCTCGCATACCACCATCGCCAACAAGCTCAAGCGTCACGGCATCGGCGCGCAGTGAGAGTGGCAGGGGCCGGCGATGATTGGCCCCGTTGGCGCTTGGGCTAGCCGAGGTGGGCGGCTACGGCCTCGCGCACCTCGGCATAGGGCCAGGCCTCCAGGGCTGCGTAACCCTCGAGCTGACGGGCCTTCAGACGGGTCAGCAGCGGCGTGGCCAGCCCGGTCAGAAAGCGTGTCAGCAGATCGGCGCTGGGCGGCGGGGCGTCGGCGGCTTCGCTCAGTCGCGCGAGCAGCGGCGCACAAAGCGGGCCGACACGTTCGCTCTCGAGCGCGGGCAACGACTCGCCGGTGGGCAGCCGCGCCACCTGGCCCCGGCACACCGAACAGTGGCCGCAACGCTGCGGGGCGTTGGAATCGCCGAAATACTTGTCACCAAAGTACTCGGCCAGCCGGCGGCTGAGACAGGTCTCGGATTCGAACAGCGTGAGCATTGCCTCGAGACGGGCGATTTCGGCCTGCTCCTTGGCCTGGAAATAACCGTGCAGGTCATCGGCGAGGGCCTTAACGTCGAGATCCGGCTGGTGGATCGCGTAGACCTCGGTCATCTGCTTGCTTTCCAGCGCGATCAGGCCCTGGTCGTTGAAGTATTCCAGGGCGCGGATCACTCGCATGCGGGACACGTCGAGGCCGCGTTCGGCGCCGAGCCGCGCCAGCGCGTCGAGATCCAGCGTGCACCAAGTCTTGGCACGTGGCGACGCCGCGACAATGGCGGCGACGAAATCGCTGCGTTCGCCGGCGAAGCGCTCGATCAGCGCCTCGGGTTCGATCAGGTACTGAAAACGGTACTCGGCGAAGTAGGCGTAACGTGGCGCGATCACGCCGCGCAGCTCGAGCTGCACCAGCAGCGTCTTGAGCGGCAGCGGGCGGATATTGCTGTGCTGGGAGAGTGCGTTGAGGGTCAGCTCCCACTGGCCCTGCGGGGCGGCCTCGCCAATCGCCTGCAGTACCCGCTGGATGCCGTCGCGCTCCGGGGTGTCGCCGTAGACGAAGTTCTCCAGGGCGGCCAGGGCGTCGCGGCCACCCAGCATCAGGCAGTCGGCGGGCTGGCCGTCGCGCCCGGCGCGGCCGATCTCCTGGCTGTAGTTCTCGATCGACTTGGGCAGATCGACATGGACGACGTTGCGAATGTCGGCTTTGTCGATGCCCATGCCGAAGGCGATGGTGGCGACGATGCAATTGACCTCGCCGTTCATGAAGTCCCGCTGCAGGGCGTCGCGCGCGTCGCTCTTGAGCCCGGCGTGGTAGGCGCGGGCGGGAATGCCAGCCTTGTCGAGATAGGCGGCGAGCTGCTCGGCGCGCTTTTGCAGGGTGACGTAGACGATGCTTGGCTGAGGCGCGTCACCGGTCAGGCGCGGGCGTAGCCAGTCGCGCAGTGCCCGGACGCGCTGATCGGCCTCGACAGGTTGCACCAGCAGATTGAGATTGGGCCGGTAGAAGCCGGTCAGCGTGACGTCGCGGGACTCGATGGCGAAACTTTCGCGCATGTCTTCGATCACCCGCGGCGTGGCGGTGGCGGTGAGCAGCAGCGCCTGGGGAACGGCGAACTCACGCTGGTAGTCAGGAAGCTTGAGATAATCGGGACGGAAGTTGTGGCCCCACTCCGACAGACAATGAGCCTCGTCGACCACCAGCAGCGACACCGGCACCTGGCGCAGGAAGGCGCGAAAGCGCTCGTTCTTGAGCCGTTCCACCGAGATCATCAGGATGCGGATCTCGCCACGCCGCACGCCGTCCATCACCGCGCTGGCCTCTTCGCGACTCTGGCGAGAGTCGATGCTCGCCGCGGCGATCCCATGGCGGGCCAGGAAATCGAGCTGGTCCTGCATCAGCGCCAGCAACGGCGAGACCACCAGCGTCAGGTGCGGCAGGTGCAGCGCCGGCAATTGATAGCACAGCGACTTGCCGGAACCGGTGGGGAAGATCGCCGCCGCCGAGCGGCCCCCGACCAGCGCCTCGATCACCGGACGCTGGCCGGCACGAAACTCGGGATAGCCGAAGACATCCTGCAGGGTCTGCTCGATCATGCACGCTCCTGAGCGGTAGGGTGGCGGGCTGGGACAATGCTCGTTCGCCACCCATGGGGTCCATCGATGACGACACGCCAGCCGCGCACATTCTCGCATATCGTCGGCTTCGACGATTGTCCCTTCGCGCGCGCGCACCGCGGCGACGTCACCATCGTCGGCGCGATCTATTCCGGGCTGCGCCTGGAGGGAGTCGTCTCGGGCCGGGTGCGCCGCGACGGCGTGAACAGCACCCGGGTGCTGATCGAGCTGGTGCGCGCCAGCAAGTTCGGCGCCCACCTGCAACTCGTCATGCTGCAGGGTGTGGCCCTGGCCGGTTTCAACGTCGTCGATGCGCTGAAGCTGAAGGCGGCGCTGGGTGTGCCTGTACTGGTAGTGGCGCGTCATGCGCCGCGTCCGGAGGCGATGCGCCACGCCCTGCTCGAACGGATCCCCGGTGGCGCTGCCAAGTGGGCGCGGGTCGCGCGCCTCGGGCCGATGGAGCCCTTGGCGGGGGTCCACGTGCAGCGCGTGGGGCTCAGTCGGCAGGAGGCCGAGCGCGTGCTGCGCGAGACCGCCGTCAACGGCGCCATTCCCGAACCGCTGCGTACCGCGCACCTGATCGCCGGCGGCGTGGCGAGCGGAGAAAGCCGCGGACGGACCTGACGATCGACAAGCGCTTCGTTCGACGCCTTGCCTATCTACTTCTACGGTATTTCTAGAAGGACAATAAAAGAAACATAAGGAATAACCCATGGAAAAACTGGCCCGTAGACTCGGTCTAGAAACCGATCCGACGATATTCTTCGTATCGGCCGGCATCATGGTGATCTTTCTGGTAGCTCTGTTGGTGGCGCCTGGGCCCATCGGGGTCGCCTTTGGTGCCGGACGAGCTTGGATCGTCACCAACCTCGGCTGGTTTTTCATTTTCGGGGTAACCAGTTGGGTAGTGTTTCTACTGTGGGTGGCAATCAGTCGCTTTGGCGCGATCCGTCTCGGCGGCAATGACGCCACGCCGGCATATAGCAACGTCTCCTGGTTCACCATGCTATTTGCCGGAGGCATCGGCACGGTATTGATGTTCTGGGGCGTGGCCGAACCCATATCGCATTTCGCGAACCCGCCACGCCCGGAGGTCGAGGCCTTTTCGGTGAAGGCGGCCGACGACGCGATGGGCTTCGCCATCTACCATCTGGGATTGCACACTTGGGCGATCTTCACGCTGCCGGGGCTGGCGTTTGCCTATTTCATCTATCGCTACAATCTACCCATGCGCTTCAGCTCGGTCTTCTATTCACTGATCGGCGATCGTATCTACGGCCCAGTCGGCAAGACGCTGGATGTCTTCGCGATTCTCGGCACCCTGTTCGGGGTGGCCGTCTCGATCGGTCTGGGGACCCAGCAGATCAATGCCGGCTTGACCGAACTGCTCGGGATTTCCGACGGCGTGGTTCCGAAGGTCATCATCATCGCCATACTGACCACCGTGGCGGTATGTTCGATAGTGGCTGGCCTGGACAAGGGCGTGAGGGTACTTTCCAACCTCAATATCGGCATGGCGGTCGGCCTGATGCTGTTCGTGCTCGTCACTGGTTCGACCGTTTTCCTGCTGCGTTCCATCATCGAAACCTTCGGCATCTATATCTCCAACATCGTGCCGATGGCGTTCTGGAACGACGCCTTGGCGGAATACACACACGATGAGGGTGGTTGGGGCTGGCAGGGTGGCTGGACCGTCTTCTATTGGGCATGGACGGTGACCTGGTCGCCGTTCATCGGGATTTTCGTGGCGCGCATTTCCCGAGGTCGCACGATCCGCGAATTCGTGCTCGGGGTATTGTTCGCCCCGTCGATATTTACGCTGGTGTGGTTCGCGATCTTCGGCTGGTCGGCGATGCAGATCGACGGTATCGGCGAGGACGCTCGCGCGGCACTCGGCGCCCAGGCAGGGTCGCTATCCGCGGCGGTGGAGGAGAGCATTCCACTGGCGATGTTCGCCTTCTTCGAGCATTTCCCGGCCGCGACCCTCGTCAAGGGCCTGGCCGTGGTCATCGTGGCGATCTTCTTCGCCACCTCGTCAGACTCGGCCTCGCTGGTGGTCGACATGCTGTGTACCGGCACGCCCGACCCCGGCCCCTGGCACCAGCGGGTGTTCTGGGGGGTGTCCGAGGGGGTGCTGGCCGCCATGTTGATCGTGCTCGCCGGGGACGCCGGGTTGACCGCCCTGCAGCAGGTCATCACCGTCGTCGGCCTGCCGATGTTCATCCTGGTGTTCGCCATGATGTTCGCGCTGCTGCGAGGTTTGTCGCACGAGAATCTCAGTGAAGTGACTGTCGGCAAGCCGCCGCGGGTCGATGAGCTCTTCGAGCCTTCGTCATCCCGTTTCCGTCGCCCGGTGCATCGCTCGTCTACGGGTTGAGCGTCAATCGATCGGCACCATGGCTAGCCGTTGATCGAACCACTGCTGCTTGAGCCCGCGCTGCTGACGTCCAGGATGATCGACAGATACGCCAGCAGGGGATGGCCACTGGCCAGCGCGGCGCGGTACTCGTGCAGACTGACCTGGGCATTCATCTGCCCGGCCGGCGAGTGCTCCCGCAGTGGCGTGTGCTTGCAGCCACTCCAACGGTGGCAAGAGCAGGTGATTCGCCAGACTGCTGAAGGCGATGCACACGCCTTCGGCATCGAAATCGCCTGCGTAGACAAGGGGTTTGCCGGTTGCCGGCCACGCCTCGGCCAGTTTGGCGAAAGCGCCGCCATAGTAGTTGTCGCCACGATAAACCACCAAGGGGCGAGACCAGTGCTTCAATGCGGGAATGGACGGGTCGAAAGCGTAGAAGCTGTCGAGGTCTCGACCTGAATCAACGCATCGAAGGCATCCAGTGTGATATCGCGCCAATCGATGTCGAAAAAGTCGCGAGGCCTCGCGGCCAGCCATGCCGCCGTGCCTCGGCGGACTGACTGACTAGCACCCGATGCGCGCGCGGCGTCTCGCGCACGGCTCTTGGCTTCCAGACTACCGTGGCGGGCCTGCTCGGCGCTGGTCAGCCCGCTCAGGTCGGTGTCGATCGAAGGTTCGCCCAGCGCAGCTAGGGTGCTGTCGATCTGTGAGAGCAGATCGGCATCGAACCACAGCCGATCGTGGGTCAGTCGTGAACCCAGATCGATATCGTGCTGCGTACACCAGTCGACGATCTCGTTCACCATCTTGCTGCGACGCTTGTCCATCCGGTTTTCGCGACGCAGCACCCGGTCAGCATCGCGCAACAGCCTGCGGGCGCGCGACGAAGAATTCATCGCCCCTTCCTTCAGCGAAGATCGACATCATGAATCAACCGCAGGTGGTTGTAGGGGCTGGCCTGACTCTCCTGCTGGCGCAGATCGAAGGCACCTGCTCGCTTCTCGGCAGGCCCTGGAATTCGGCGATCACCTGGTAAAGCCAGAGCTCCTCGCCCTACGCGGAGTCCGACTCCTTGCAGGTACTCCAGGGCGCTGACCGGCTCGCCGCCACGGTCCACCACCGCGAGGTAGAAGCGCTCCACGTCCTCCTTGAGCGCCTGCTGGCGGGCGGCCACCAGGGTATCTTCGTGCAGCTCGGCGGCGCCAGCGGCGGTGGCCGCTCGGAGCGCGGGGTGGGCCGCGGCAGGCGTTGCAACAGCTCGGTGAGCATGCGCGTATCGGAGTCGCGATCCAGCGCCGCGGCGCCTGCGGCAACGCAGCGATGCCGCGCAATGACCATGCAGTGCGCATCACTGCGCCGGCGTAGTTGCCGGGCACGAACTGGAGCTGCGCGAAGGAAGGCGACCATGCCGGCTACCAGGCGGCTGCGCGATTGCTGTTGGCGGAAGCGCGTCATCAGCTCGATCATCCGGCGCTGCACCTCGCGCAGGTTCGTGAAGTGCTGGGAAAGCTGATGCTGGAGCTGGCTGACCAGCAGCTTGCGTAGCGCGCCGTCACCGCCCACCAATTCGATCAGCTCGTCGAAGTCGATCAGTGCGAGGCCGTCGAGAGGCGCACGATCTGCTTCTGGGCGCGCTCATTCTCGCGGATCTTGTCGCTCAGTCGGCTGACGAAGCCGAAGTCGCTGTTGAGGCGTCGCCGCAAGCTATCGATGGCATCGTCGAAGGGGCCGTTGAGGTCGTCGACCTCCTGGCGCAGGTGCCGCAACTGCTCGTCCTGACGCCAGTGTCGCCGGCATCGCGGGCCTCTCGATAGCTTTGCACCAGAGCGCGCAAGGCTTCCAGGTTCTCGGCGACGTCGGCGTTGACGTGGCGGCGTGTCTCGTCGGCGAGCATCTCGGCGATCAGATCGCGCACCTTAGGAGCCAGTTCGACCCCGCCTTGCTCGTCCCGGGCCGCCACAGGATGCGCGCTGTCAGCAGCCGGTTGAGCGCGGTGGTGCTCAGCCTTTCCAGCGGCACCTCGTCCCGGGCGCAGCCCGCCATCAGGGCCTCGGCGTGCTTGCCGAGCAGCGCCAGGCGGTCGACGCCGGTGATCATCAGGCGACTTTCCAGGGCGTGGGGGTCGCTGCCACGCGAGCAGGCTCTCCTGACTCGCCGGGGCCGTCTCGTCCACGGGCAGGTTTTCCTCGTCGCGGATGAAGCGCACTAGGTCGACCAGGTAGTCGAGCTTGGCGGTAACCACGAAATCGCCGGTCGGCGTGGGGCTGGAGCAGGTAGCCGTGTTCCTTGAGCGCTTGAAGACCTGCTTGAGCTGGGCATCGAGCTGATCGCTCTGGGAGCCGAAGAAGGGGTCGGTGGCCAGGGTTCGAGACGCTCGCCGGCCCTATCGTCCTTGACAGCGCGAGCTGAAGTCGGCGGGCTTGAGCACATCGCCGGGGGCGGCCAGGCCGTCGCGTCCCAGGTCTCTTGCACCAGCTGCAGCCACTCCAGCATGGGCAGCAGGCTTGCCACGGTATCCGCCAGCTGGCGCGAGAGTTGCTCGCGGGCGGTCTCGTCAAGCTGACGCCAGGCCAGGAAATACACCTGCCGTCACTATTGAAGGCCAGGCGGCGGTTGAGCGGACGCAGGTAGGCGTCGAGCTGCTCGCGAATCTCCTCGTCCTGCAGGCGGCGGAATGCGCTCTCGTCGCTGACCGCACAGATGAATTCCCCGGCCAGCAGGCGCTCGATCAGGGGGCCGTGCTCGATCATGGAATGATCTCCTCGGTGCGGGCCTGCAGGCGCTGCTCAGGCGGCTCAGGCGCGGCTCGATGCGCTTGAGACGACGCTTGCCGGGGGTGACTTCGTCGCGATCGATCAGGTAGCGGTTGTGAAACAGCAGCAGCACATCCGACTCCGGGTTGGGGAAGGCGCCGACGATATGGATGATTGTTGTCACAGGCATCGAACAGCTTCTCGACGTTGTGGTAGGCCAAGGTGCCGATTTCGTCGATGGGCCAATGAATGGCGATCTCGGCCTGGCCCGCAGCAGCCGGGTGAAGGCAAGCAGGAACTTGCACAGGATCAGGTAGGCCATGCCGTGGCTGGATGACTCCAGCAGCTGGCGGTCGCTGGGATCACTAGATCCGGTGCCGCCCTCGTTGAGGTGCAGCTCCAGACCAGCAGGCTCTCGAAGCTGTACTGCTGGTCGCTGCGCAGAGGTCCACCACGTCGGCCAGCGCATCGAGATAATCGTCGCCGGGTAGCGCCTGACCGGAATCGCGCCATTCGCGATAGCGCTGGGCAAAGCGCTTGAGCGGCTCCCAGAAGCCCAGCTCGTCGATGGTCGACTGAATCTTGACCTCGGCCTTGCCGATCCCCTTCCAGCTTGAGGTCGTCGGCCACCTCGTCGGAAAGGCGCCGGCTCTGGGCGTTGATGCGCCGGTTGAGATCGCGAAACACGGTGAAGAACTTGTCGAGATCGTCGCTGAGGTTGCGCCCCCCTGCAACAGCTGCTGCTGCTGGCCCTCGAGCAGCTGGAGCATCTCGGCAAGCACTGCCAGCAGGCGGCGCGGGCTTGAATCGTCCAGCTTGTTGCGCTCGGCCTCGAAGGTCTCTTGGAAATCGACGCTGGCGCCCTTGATCAGGTCCGACTCTGTTATCTATCTCGCAACCGCGGCGCAGCTCGTCGAGTG